>NZ_CP016162.1:1821000-2428000 GCF_001941865.1 Pseudomonas alcaliphila JAB1
ATGCGAACAGGGATGTTGGCGCTGGCCCTGGGGCTATTGATGCTGCGCTTTCTGCCGAGTTTGCCGCCGGGCTGGCTGTTGCTGGTGGCGGTCGGTGCCGGCCTGGGGTTGCTGTTCTCGCGCCTCTATCCGTTGGGGTTCTTTCTGTTGGGGCTGGCCTGGGCCTGCAGTTCGGCGCAATCGGCACTGGATGACCGCCTCGATCCGCAACTCGATGGCCGCACCCTGTGGTTGGAGGGCCGCGTGGTCGGTCTGCCGGAGGTGTCCGATGGCGTGGTGCGCTTCCAGTTCGAAGAGGCGCACTCCCGACGTGCCGAGCTGCCGAAAAGGTTACGCCTGGCCTGGTATGGCGGGCCGCCGGTGCAGGGCGGCGAGCGCTGGCGGGTGGCGGTCAACCTGAAGCGTCCACACGGATTGGTCAATCCACAGAGTTTCGACTATGAGGCCTGGCTGCTGGCCCAGCGCATTGGCGCTACGGGCACGATCAAGTCTGGCCAGCGGTTATCCGCCGCGACGGGCTTGGGGAGTTGGCGCGACGGCCTGCGTCAGCATCTGCTGGCGGTGCCGGCTTTTGAGCGAGAGGGCGCCATTGCCGCTCTGGTCCTGGGTGATGGTTCCGGCCTGAGTGCGAGCGACTGGCGCCTGCTGCAGCACACGGGCACGGTGCATCTGATGGTCATCTCCGGCCAGCATATCGCCCTGCTGGCCGGCTTTCTTTACGGACTGGTGGCGTTGCTGGCGAGAGTCGGCGCCTGGCCAAGGCGCTGGCCCTGGTTGCCCTGCGCCTGTGCGCTGGCCCTGAGTGGGGCTCTGGTCTACGGGATGTTGGCTGGTTTCGAGGTGCCGGTGCGCAGGGCCTGCGTGATGGTTGCGCTGGTGCTGCTCTGGCGCATGCGCTTTCGTCATCTGGGCGCCTGGTGGCCATTGTTGCTGGCCCTGCTCGTGGTGCTGCTACTCGAGCCATTGGCGTCCTTGCAACCGGGCTTCTGGCTATCGTTCTCGGCCGTGGCGATTCTCGCGTTGGTGTTCGGTGGCCGGCTTGGCGTCTGGGGTTGGTGGCGCGGGTTGACGCGTGCGCAGTGGACCATGGCCATTGGTCTGTTGCCGATGATGCTGATTCTCGGTTTGCCGGTCAGCAGTAGCGGGCCGCTGGCTAATCTGGTTGCCGTGCCCTGGGTGGGGCTGGTGGTCGTACCCCTGGCCTTGCTGGGCACTCTGCTGCTACCCGTTCCCGTGGTTGGGGAGGGCCTGTTGTGGCTGGCCGGCGGTGCGCTGTATCTGTTATTCGAATTGCTCAGCGTGATCGCGGCTTGGCTGCCTGCCTGGCTGCCCAGCAATCTGCCGCTCTGGGCCTGGCTACTGGCAGCGGCAGGCGCCTTGTTGCTCCTGCTGCCTGCTGGCGTACCGTTGCGTCTGCCTGGCCTCGCGCTGTTGTTGCCTGCATTGCTGTTGCCCACACAGCACCTGGACGATGGTCGTGCCGATGTTTGGGTGCTGGACGTGGGGCAAGGGCTGGCGGTGCTGGTGCGTACCCGAGAGCACAGCCTGCTGTACGACGCGGGGCCGCGCTTCGGCGATTTCGATACCGGGGAGCGTATCGTCCTGCCTTCCTTGCGGGCAATGAACCTCAGGCGGCTCGACCTGATGCTGCTCAGCCATGCGGATAACGATCATGCTGGCGGTGCAGCGGCGATCAGGGCCGGGATGCCGGTGGCCCGGGTCATCAGTGGCGAGCCGCAGCGTCTGGCTAGGACGCTTGGCGCTGAGGATTGCGAATCGGGGCAAAGCTGGCAATGGAACGACGTGACGTTCAGGTTGTGGCAGTGGGACCAGGCCGTATCCGGCAATCAACGTTCTTGTGTATTGCAGATCGAGGCGGCGGGTGAGCGCCTGTTGCTGACCGGTGATATCGATGTCCGCGCCGAACGCGCGCTGATGCAGACCGACTTTCCCCTGGCCTCGCGGTGGCTGCTGGCGCCCCATCACGGCAGTCGCACCTCATCCAGCCAGGCTTTTATCGATGCGGTCGGTGCGCAGCATGTGCTGATCACCCGCAGCCGCCACAATGCCTTTGGACATCCTCACCCGCAGGTGTTGGCGCGCTATCAGGCGGCAGGCGTCGAGGTGCATGACACGGCGTTGCGCGGCGCTCTGCATTTACGTCTGGGCGAACAGGTCGCGCCTCGCGGGTTGCGAAGCGAGCCACGTTTCTGGCGGGAAAAATGAGAACGGCGGCGGTCGGCGGGCGTTACACCCTGTGCTAGAGTGGCGCGACTTTTTCGAGGGGGATTCTCTACCGTGTGGGAACTGGTCAAAGCTGGCGGCTGGATGATGCTGCCGATCATTCTCTGTTCCATCGCTGCTGCCGGCATCGTCGCCGAGCGCCTGTGGACCCTGCGGCCCGCCCGCGTCACCCCGGCCAATCTGCTGGCTCAGGTATGGCGCTGGATCAAGGACAAGAAACTCAACAACCAGAAGCTCAAGGAGCTGCGCGAGGATTCGCCGCTGGGGCAGATTCTCGCCGCCGGCCTGGCCAACTCCAAGCATGGTCGCGAGATCATGAAAGAGTGCATCGAGGAGGCCGCGGCTCGTGTCATCCACGAGCTGGAACGCTACCTCAATGCCCTCGGCACCATTGCCGGCATCGCGCCGCTGCTCGGCCTGCTCGGCACCGTGCTGGGCATGATCGAGATCTTCAGCTCCTTCATGGGCTCGGGCATGGCCAATGCGCCGATGCTCGCCGGCGGTATCTCCAAGGCCCTGATCACCACAGCAGCCGGCCTGATGGTGGCGATCCCGGCACTGTTCTTCCACCGCTACCTGCAGCGTCGCGTCGACGAGCTGGTGGTTGGCATGGAGCAGGAAGCGATCAAGCTGGTGGAAATGGTGCAGGGTGATCGCGACGTCGACCTGGGTGAGGGCAAGGCGTGAAATTCCGGCGCAAACCGCGGGAGAACGTCGAGATCAACCTGGCCTCGTTGATCGACGTGGTATTCATCCTGCTGCTGTTCTTCGTGGTCACCACCACCTTCACCCGCGAGACCCAGCTCAAGGTCGACCTGCCCGAGGCAGCCAGTGGCACGCCGCCCGAGCAGACCGAACTGAAGCAGGTCGAGGTGCTGATCGGCGCCGATGGCGCCTACTCGGTCAATGGCAAGGCGCTGCTGGAAAGCAACCTGAGCAATCTCATGGCGGCGCTGCAGAAGGAGTCCGACGGCGACAACAGCCTGCCGTTGATCCTCAGCGCCGATGGCAAGACCCCACACCAGGCGGTGATCACCGCCATGGATGCGGCCGGCAAGCTGGGCTTCTCGCACCTGCGCATTACCACGGTGGAAGCACAGGAAAATCCTTAAGTGAGCGCTGCCGATCGCTTGCTCGAGGCCTGGTACCGCGGCCACCCGGCGCTGGCGCTGCTGCGCCCGCTGGAGTGGCTGTACCGTCGCGTGGTGCAGAGCAAGCGCAGGCGCTTCCTGGCCGGCGAGGGTGATATCTACCGCGCCCCGGTACCGGTGCTGGTGGTGGGCAATATCACCGTGGGCGGCACTGGCAAGACGCCGCTGATCCTCTTTCTCATCGAACATTGCCGCGCCCGTGGCCTAAAGGTCGGCGTGGTCAGTCGTGGCTATGGCGCCACGCCGCCGAGCCTGCCGTGGCGGGTGCGTGCCGATCAATCGGCCGCACAGGCCGGCGACGAGCCGCTGCTGATCGTCCAGCGCACGGGCGTGCCCTTGATGATCGACCCGGATCGCAGTCGCGCCGTGCGTGCGCTGCTGGCCGAAGAAGCATTGGATCTGATCCTCTGCGACGACGGCCTGCAGCACTACCGCCTGGCGCGCGATCTGGAACTGGTGCTGATCGATGCCGCGCGCGGCCTGGGCAATCGCCGCTGCCTGCCGGCCGGACCACTGCGTGAGCCGGTCGAGCGTCTGGCTGAGGTGGATGCGGTGCTGTTCAACGGCGCCGAAGCCGACCGCGCCGATGGCTACGCCTTTCGCTTGCAGCCGAGCGCACTGGTCAATCTGGCCAGCGGTGAGCGCGTCGGCCTCGATCATCTGCCGCCCGGTCAGGCCGTGCATGCGGTGGCCGGTATCGGTAATCCGCAACGTTTCTTCAATACCCTCGAAGCGCTAAACTGGCGGCCGGTTCCGCACCCCTTCGCCGACCATGCCCAGTACGATGCCGCGCAGCTCAGTTTCGAGCCGTCGCTGCCCCTGCTGATGACGGAAAAGGATGCGGTGAAATGCCGGGCCTTCGCCGCCGCCGACTGGTGGTACCTGGCCGTCGATGCCGCGCCCACGCCGGCATTCGTCGACTGGCTGGATGGAGAGCTGGCCCGCCTCATATCGGGGTCCTGATGACCCCAGCAAGGATTCCACCATGGACCTTAAACTGCTCGACATTCTCGCCTGCCCGATCTGCAAGGGCCCGCTGCAGCTCTCCGAAGACAAGACCGAACTGATCAGCAAGGGCGCTGGCGTGGCCTACCCGATCCGCGACGGCATTCCGGTGATGCTGGAAAGCGAAGCGCGCACCCTGACCACCGACGAGCGTCTGGACAAGTAAATGAGCGCAGCCTTCACCGTCGTCATTCCTGCTCGTTATGCCTCCACCCGCCTGCCCGGCAAGCCGCTGCAGGACATCGCCGGCAAGCCCATGGTGCAGCATGTCTGGGAGCAGGCGAAGAAGAGTTCGGCCCAGCGCGTGGTCATCGCCACTGACGATGCACGTATCGTCGAGGCCTGCCAGGCCTTCGGCGCCGAGGTGCTGCTGACCCGCGAGGATCACAACTCCGGCACCGACCGCCTGGCCGAAGTCGCCACGCAGCTCGGTTTGCCGGCCGATGCCATCGTGGTCAACGTGCAGGGCGACGAGCCGCTGATCCCGCCTGTGATCATCGATCAGGTGGCGGCCAACCTGGCGGCCAACCCGCAGGCCGGTATCGCCACCCTGGCTGAGCCCATTGAGGACGTCACCGCGCTGTTCAATCCCAATGTGGTCAAGGTGGTCGCCGACAAGACTGGCCTGGCCCTGACCTTCAGTCGTGCGCCGTTGGCTTGGGCGCGCGATGCCTTCGCCAAGAGCCGCGATGTGCTGCCGCAGGGCGTGCCGTATCGCCGGCATATTGGTATCTACGCCTACCGCGCGGGTTTTCTGCATGACTTCGTTGCCTGGGGCCCGTGCTGGCTGGAAGACACCGAGTGCCTGGAACAGCTGCGCGCGCTGTACCACGGTGTGCGCATCCACGTCGCCGATGCCCTTGAAGCGCCGGCTGCGGGTGTCGATACCGCCGAAGACCTGGAGCGGGTGCGCCACCTGCTGGGGGCCTGATGAAGGTTCTGTTCGTCTGCCTGGGCAACATCTGCCGTTCGCCCACGGCCGAGGGCGTTTTTCGCCACAAGCTGCGCGCGGCTGGTCTGGATGATCGGGTACAGGTGGATTCCGCTGGCACCGGCGACTGGCATGTCGGCAAGGCGCCGGACAGTCGTACGCGCCAGGCTGCGCTGCGCCGTGGCTATGATCTGTCCGCACAGCGTGCGCGCCAGGTCGAGGCCGCCGATTTCCAGCGCTTCGACCTGATCCTGGCCATGGACCAGAGCAACCTGAGCAACCTCAAGGCGCTGCGCCCGGCCGACGCGCGTGCCGATCTGGATCTGTACTTGCGCCGGTATGAGCTGGCGCTGGATGAGGTGCCCGATCCTTACTACGGCGGCGAGGATGGCTTCGAGCAGGTGCTGGACCTGATCGAGCAGGCCAGTGACGCGTTGCTGATCGAGATCAGGGGGCGCCTGTGAGTCTGAATCTGCAGAGCGACGTTTCGCTCAAGGCCTTCAACAGCTTTGGTGTCGATGTGCATGCGCGGCGTTTCGCCGAAGCCCACGATGATGACGATGTACGCGAGGCGCTGAACCTGGCAAATCAGCAGGGCTTGCCGCTGCTGGTGATCGGCGGTGGCAGCAACCTGCTGTTGACCCGCGATGTCGAAGCGTTGGTGCTACGCATGGCCAGCCGTGGTATTCGCATTCTGGAGGACGACGGCGAGCAGGTGCTGGTGGAGGCCGAAGCCGGCGAGCCTTGGCATCCGTTCGTGCAGTGGAGCCTGGCGCAGGGCCTCAATGGCCTGGAAAACCTCAGCCTGATTCCCGGTACCGTGGGCGCTGCGCCGATGCAGAACATCGGCGCCTATGGTGTGGAGATCAAGGATCTGTTCGCCGGCCTGACCGCTCTGGATCGGCACACCGGCGAGCTGCGCGACTTCACGCTGGAAGAATGCGCCTTCGCCTACCGCGACAGCCTATTCAAGCGCGAAGCCGGGCGCTGGTTGATCCTGCGCGTGCGCTTTCGTCTGAGCCGTCTGGCTTCGCTGCGTCTGGATTACGGTCCGGTACGTCAGCGCCTGGCTGAGATGGGCATCGAGGCACCGACTGCAAGCGATGTCAGCCGGGCAATCTGCGCCATTCGCAGCGAAAAGCTGCCAGATCCCGCCGAGCTGGGTAACGCCGGCAGCTTCTTCAAGAATCCGGTGGTGCCATTCGAACTGGCCGAGCGCATTCGCGCCGAGCATGCCGATCTGGTCAGCTATCCGGCTGGAGCTGGCCTGGCCAAGCTGGCCGCCGGTTGGCTGATCGAGCGGGCAGGGTGGAAGGGGGCGCGTGAGGGCGATGCTGGCGTGCATCGTTTGCAGGCGCTGGTACTGGTCAACTATGGCAACGCTACGGGCGCGCAACTGCTGCAGCTGGCGCAGCGTATCCAGAGCGATGTATTCGAACGCTTCGGTGTTGAGCTGGAGATCGAGCCCAACGTGCTCTGATCTGTAGGCAGGGCGTGATCCGCTGCCTGCCGCTCCCGGATTGCATCCGGGCTACGCTTCTGCAGCGCCAGACACGGAAATGAAAAAGGGGATGCCTAGGCATCCCCTTTTTACTTACCGCAGGAGGATCAAGCCTGAGGCTTGACCTCCTCCTTGTCGGCTGGCGTTTCTTCTTCCGGCTGCGCTTGCTCTACCGCTTCGCTCACGCTTTGCTCGCTGACGACAGAGGTGGCTTCGGCTTCAGCGACCGGCTCGACTACAGGCGCTGTTTCGACTACAGCGGCTTCGGCTTCTGCCGGGGCGCTTGCTTCAGCGACCGGAGCAGCGTCGACTACTGCGGCAGCCTCTACAGCCGGGGCTGCAGCGGCGGCCTGTGCAGCTTCGCGCGCCAGGCGCTCAGCTTCACGCTGACGACGACGCACTTCGCGCGGGTCGTTCGGGGCACGGCCAGTGGCATTTGCCGGAACCGCTGCGGCAGCAGGTGCTTGCTCGACCGGTGCCGGAACAGGCTCCTGGGCGACGTCGACAGTCGGCTCAGCTTGAGCGACCGGTTCGGCAACTGGCGCTTCAACGGCAGCAGGGGTTTCGACTGGGGCCGGTTCTGCCTCAACTGCTTTCTCTGTGACCGGAGCGGCTTCGACCACTTCACTCACAGCAGCCTCGGCTTGCGCCTCGACCGGTTGAGCAGCAGGGGCTTCTTCAACCTGAGCAGCCGGTGCTTCGACGACCGGGGCTTCGCTGACCGGAGCCTCGCTGGCAACGGCTTCGCTGCTATCAACGCTTTCTGCAACCACGGCTGCAGCAGTGGCTACGGCAGCTGGAGCGGCGGCTTGAGCTTCGTTGCCTGCAGCTTCGCTGTTCTCGGCGCTCTCGATCAGGTTGCCATCGGCATCACGCTGACGTTCGCGACGATTGCTGCGACGACGCTGACCGCGGGAACGGCGACGTGGACGCTCGCCATCGTTGCTGTCCTGCTCGTCGTCCTGCAGCTGCTCTTCGTTCGGCAGTGCTTCGTCCTGCAGGGCCTCGGTTTGCTCGGCACGCGGCTGACGCTCTTCACGCGGTTGACGCTGACGCTCCTGACGTTCACCACGCGGCTGGCGCTCGGCACGCTCTTCGCGTTGCTCGTTACCAGCATCGGCATCGGTATCGGCTGCGATAGGTTCACGCAGTTCACGCACGCGCTCTTCACGCGGGGCGCGTTCTTCGCGCGGCTTGCGCTCACGGCGATTTTCCTGACCTTCGCGCGGCTCACGTGGGGCGCGCTCTTCACGCGGTTGACGCTCTTCACGCGGTTGACGCTCTTCGCGAGGTTGGCGTTCTTCACGCGGTTCACGGGCCTGACGTTCTTCACGCGGGGCGCGCTCTTCACGAGGTTTGCGCTCGTCATCGCGGCGACCGCCACGGTTACGGCTCTGCTGACGACCGTTGCGGCGCTCTTCGCGCGGCGGACGCTCGTTGCTCTTCTTCTCGACTGCTGCGGGCTGGGCTTCTTCTTCCTTGCCGGCGAACAGGCTGACCAGAGACTTCACCAGGCCCTTGAACAGGCTCGGTTCAGGCGCCTTGGTCGGAGCCAGCGGTGCTTGAGGCTCGGCAGCGACCGGGGCGCTGCTGCGCGGTGCGGCCTTGATCGCAGCTTCCTGGCGAACCAGAGTGCGCGTGGCAGCGGCCGGCTGGGCAGCGGTTTCTTCGGTTTCCGCAGTGGCGGCGATTTCGTAGCTGGTCTGGCCGCTCAGGGCTTCCGGGCTATCGTCACGCAGGCGTTGCACTTCGAAATGCGGGGTTTCCAGGTGATCGTTCGGCAGGATCACGATACGCGCACGGGTACGCAGTTCGATCTTGGTGATCGAGTTGCGCTTCTCGTTGAGCAGGAAGGCGGCGACCGGGATCGGTACCTGAGCGCGGACTTCGGCGGTGCGATCCTTCAGCGCTTCTTCTTCGATCAGGCGCAGGATGGCCAGCGACAGGGATTCGACGTCGCGGATGATGCCCTGGCCGTTGCAACGCGGGCAGACGATGCCGCTGGTCTCGCCGAGGGACGGACGCAGGCGCTGACGGGACATTTCCAGCAGGCCGAAGCGCGAGATGCGGCCGACCTGTACACGGGCGCGGTCGGCTTCCAGGGCTTCACGCACCTTCTCTTCGACGGCGCGCTGGTTCTTCGCCGGGGTCATGTCGATGAAGTCGATGACTATCAGGCCGCCGATGTCGCGCAGGCGCAGCTGGCGGGCGATTTCCTCGGCCGCTTCCAGGTTGGTCTGCAGCGCAGTTTCCTCGATGTCGCTGCCCTTGGTGGCGCGCGCCGAGTTGATGTCGATGGAAACCAGGGCTTCGGTCGGGTCGATGACGATGGAACCACCGGACGGCAGTTTCACTTCACGCTGGAAGGCGGTTTCGATCTGGCTTTCGATCTGGAAGCGGTTGAACAGCGGCACGCTGTCTTCGTACAGCTTGATCTTACTGGCGTACTGCGGCATCACCTGCTGGATGAAGCTCAGCGCTTCTTCCTGGGCTTCGACGCTGTCGACCAGCACTTCGCCGATGTCCTGGCGCAGGTAGTCGCGGATGGCGCGGATGATGACGTTGGATTCCTGGTAGATCAGGAACGGGGCAGGGCGGCTGGTGGAGGCTTCCTTGATGGCGCTCCACAGTTGCAGCAGGTAGTCGAGGTCCCACTGCATTTCTTCGCTGGAGCGGCCGAGGCCGGCAGTGCGCACGATCAGGCCCATGTCGGCCGGAGCGTTGAGGCCATTCAGCGCCTCGCGCAATTCGTTGCGCTCTTCGCCTTCGATACGGCGGCTGATGCCGCCGGCACGCGGGTTGTTCGGCATCAGCACTAGGTAACGACCAGCCAGGCTGATGAAGGTGGTCAGGGCTGCGCCCTTGTTGCCGCGTTCTTCTTTCTCGACCTGGACGATGACTTCCTGGCCTTCCTTGAGCACGTCCTTGATGTTGACGCGGCCGCCTTCAGGAGACTTGGAGAAATATTCGCGGGAGATTTCTTTGAGGGGGAGGAAGCCGTGGCGTTCGGAGCCGAAGTCGACGAAAGCGGCTTCGAGGCTGGGTTCAACGCGGGTGATGCGGCCTTTGTAGATGTTGGCCTTTTTTTGTTCACGGGCGCCGGACTCGATGTCCAGGTCGTAGAGTTTTTGGCCATCTACCAGGGCAACACGCAACTCTTCAGGCTGAGTTGCGTTAATTAGCATTCTTTTCATGTGGTACCAATGGGTTCCGGGGCTAGCGGAAGCCACGTTAGGCACACACGACTCTCAGGGTCGGTGTCAGGCGCGTCAGAAACGGTCGTAAATCGTTCCACTGTCTAGCGACGGTCAGCCATTATCAGGCCGCGGTCGCGACGGACGTCTCCTGCTTGCTGTGGTGACAGAAAGCACTCAGTCAGGAAGAGGAATCAACTGGCGGTAGCGGACGAGATGAGGCGTCTTTGATCAAGCGATATGCTACGCAGTCCGACAGTTGTACATCTCCACCCTACACGTATCGCTGAAAATCGGGTGCCGCGCGCGGATTCCGCAGCGGTTGTCAGTTACCGCGACCGCCCGGTGGGCGAATCGCGCATCATACTCAAGGCTTTATTTCCGAAGTCTTCGTGGCCTTTTGCGGCCTTTCTAACCTGAAGAATCCGTCGGACGGCCTCACGTCCAAATACGTTTGCACGGGCAGGGGATGGCAAGTTTGGCATTCATCCGCAAGCCAGGCCGCTTTTGGCGGCGTTCGCGACTATAGCAGCAATGATTAAGTGCTTCAATTCCATAAAAAATTGTTATGATTGCGCGATGACTACTCCTGCCTCTCCAACCTCCGGCGTTCAGCTGATCGAGGTTGCACCGGAACTCGCCGGCCAACGCATCGACAACTTCCTCAGGACACAGCTCAAAGGCGTGCCCAAGACCCTGATTTACCGCATTCTGCGCAAGGGCGAAGTGCGGGTTAACAAGGGGCGGATCAAGCCCGAGTACAAGCTCCAGGCTGGTGACGTGGTGCGCGTGCCGCCGCTGCGTCTGGCCGAGCGCGATGAGCCCGAGCCGCTGGCGCAGGGGCTGCTGCAGCGCCTCGAAGCCGCCATCGTTTATGAGGACAAGGCGCTGATCGTGCTGAACAAGCCGGCCGGTATCGCCGTGCATGGTGGCAGCGGCTTGAATTACGGTGTGATCGAGGCGTTTCGCCAGTTGCGTCCCGATGCCAAGGATCTGGAACTGGTGCACCGCCTCGATCGCGATACCTCTGGCCTGCTGATGATCGCCAAGAAGCGCAGCATGCTGCGCCACCTGCACGAAGCGCTGCGCGGCGATGGCGTGGACAAGCGCTATATGGCGTTGGTGCGTGGCCACTGGGCGACCGCCAAGAAGCAGATCGCCGCGCCGCTGCTGAAAAGCAACCTGCGCTCCGGCGAGCGTATGGTCGAGGTGAATCCCGAGGGCAAGGAGGCGCTCACGGTATTTCGCGTGCTGCGCCGTTTCGGTGAATTCGCCACGCTGGTCGAAGCCAGGCCGATCACTGGTCGTACCCATCAGATTCGTGTGCACGCCCAATATGCGGGCCATGGTATCGCCGGCGACAGTAAATACGGCGACGACGACTTCTCCCGCGAGATTCGCGAGCTGGGCGGTAAACGCCTGTTCCTGCATGCCTATGAGTTGCACGTGCCGCTGCCCGATGGTGGCGTGCTGAAGCTCGAGGCGCCAGTTGACGAAGTATGGGCGCGAACGCTGGAGCGTCTGAGTGCCTGATTATCAGCTACTGATTTTCGATTGGGACGGCACGCTGGTGGATTCCATCGGCCGTATCGTCGAGGCCATGCACCGTGCTGCCGATGTGGCGTGCGTGCCGCGCTGCACTGATGTCGCGGTGCGCGGGATCATTGGTCTGGAGCTGCTTGTGGCGATTCGCACGCTTTACCCGGAACTCGATGAGCCGCTGCGAATCGAAACCATCCGGCGTGCCTACAGCGAGCAGTATCTGGCGCTGGAAACCGAGCCGTCGCCACTGTTCGAGGGTGTGCGCGAGTCGCTCGAGGTGTTTCGTGATCAGGGTTATCGTCTTGCCGTGGCCACTGGCAAGGGGCGCAAGGGGTTGCATCGGGTGCTGGCTGACAAGGGTTGGCTGGATTACTTCGATATCACCCGTTGCGCTGACGAGACGGCGAGCAAGCCCGATCCGCTGATGCTGCATGAGATTCTTGCGCATTGCCGGGTGCAGCCCGAACGCGCGCTGATGGTGGGGGATTCGACCTTCGACCTGCTGATGGCGCGCAATGCCGGGATGGATGCCGTGGCGGTAGGTTTCGGTGCGCAGCCGTTGTCGGTGCTGCGCGAGTGCTCGCCGCGTTTGGCGATCAATGAATTCAATGAGCTGCGTGCATGGCTGGAAGGCCGTCAGGCGCAGCGTCCTGCAGAGGTGAGTGAGCATGTCGGATGAGTGGAAGTCATCGTCTTCGTCGGGCGAGGATGCCAAAAGCTGGAAGTTGCTGGAGAAGGCACTGCTTTCCAGTGTTCAGGAGCAGCGTCGCTCGCGTCGCTGGGGCATCTTTTTCAAGCTGCTGACCTTTATCTATCTGTTCGGTGCGCTGGCGCTGGTGTTGCCGGTGCTTGATTTGAAAAAAGCCTCGACCACTGAGGCGCATACCGCGCTGATCGAAATTCGCGGCATGATCGCTGATCGTGAAGAGGCCAGTGCTGACAAGGTGGTGGGCAGTCTGCGCGCCGCCTTCGAGGACACCAATACCAAAGGTGTGATCCTGCGCATCAATAGCCCGGGCGGCAGCCCGGTGCAGTCCGGCTACATCTATGACGAGATCCGTCGTTTGCGCGGCGAATATCCGCAGACCAAGGTCTATGCGGTAATCAGTGATCTGGGTGCCTCTGGTGCCTACTACATTGCCAGTGCGGCTGATGAGATCTATGCCGACAAGGCCAGTCTGGTCGGCTCCATTGGTGTCACGGCGGCCAGCTTTGGCTTTGTCGAAGTCATGCAGAAGCTCGGTGTCGAGCGTCGCGTCTACACCTCGGGTGAGCACAAGGCGTTTCTCGATCCGTTCCAGCCGCAGAAGGAAGAGGAAACTCGCTTTTGGAAAGGGGTGCTGGACACCACGCATCGCCAGTTCATCGAAAGCGTGAAGCAGGGGCGCGGTGAGCGTCTCAAGGCGGACGAGTATCCCGAGTTGTTCTCGGGGTTGGTCTGGTCTGGTGAGCAGGCGCTGCAGTTGGGTTTGGTCGATGCGCTGGGCAGTGCCAGCTATGTGGCGCGCGAGGTGATTGGCCAGAAAGAGATGGTCGACTTCACTCAGCGTGATACGCCATTTGATCGCTTCGCCAAACGCCTGGGTACCAGTGTGGCGGATCGAATCGCGTTGTGGATGGGCTTTCAGGGGCCGACGCTGCGCTGACAGGTAAAAGGAAGGCCCGCTGAGCGGGCCTTCTTCGTTGAGGGCTCAAGGAATCTCGATGCCTTCGTTCTGCAGCATGTCCACCAGGCGAATCAGCGGCAGGCCGATCAGGCTGGTGGCGTCCTCGCCTTCGGTGCTGCGAAACAGGCTGATGCCCAGGCCTTCCGATTTGAAGCTGCCGGCGCAGTCGAACGGCTGTTCGCGCTGCAGGTAGCGCAGGATTTGCTCGTCGCTAAGTTGGCGGAAGTGCACGGTGAAAGGCACGCAGTCCACCTGGCACCTGCCACTGCTGGTGTTGAGCAGTGCCAGGCCAGTCAGGAAGGTGACACTGCTGCCGCTGGCGGCGCGTAGCTGTTGTTGGGCTCTCGGCAGATCGTGGGGTTTGCCGAGTATTTGTCCATCGCCGAGTACGGCGACCTGGTCCGAGCCGATGATCAGATGCTCAGGATGGCTGGCGGCGAGGGCGCGGGCCTTTTCTTCGGCCAGGCGCTTGACCAGGTCGATGGCTGCTTCACCGGGCAGGCGGGTTTCGTCGATGCTCGGCGATTGCCAGGTAAAGGGCAGTTGCAGGCGTTCGAGCAGCTCGCGACGGTAGGGTGAGCTGGAGGCGAGCAGCAGCGCGGGCATGTTCTCTTCCTTTATATAGGTGGGCGGGGAATTCTACTGATCGCCGCTACTTGTGGGCGCCTCTAAAAACGTAGGCGACGACTGCAAGGATGCAGGAGGTAGAGCGAAGCAGGAAGCCCGAGCCGAGGCAGTCAGCGCAATACCGATGGCGGCCCCACAAAAGCAGGCGAAAAACGACCGGGGTCGCGCCCGACTTTACGCGCTGTAAATGAGCACTTGATTCGCTTCGCTCACCCCTTCGGGGCCGCGCTAAAGCGCGTTCAGCCTTCGGCCGTGAGTCTGTTTTTAACGCCGCGATGGCAACGCAGGTAATTTTTAGAGGTGCCCCTGAAGACAGGCTGAATTTCCTTTGACATGGGCAGGGTGCATCCCTAGAATGCTGCGCCTATGTTGAATGGGCCGATTCCACCTCACGTTGATCCGCGCAAGCTCGCCGACCGCGAAGCTACCCTTGAAGGGCAGCTCGAACTGGCCAGCCTGCCGCGTCTCTGCGACCCGCTTTCCGATACGGTTGGCGCGGTGCAGGCGAAGTTTCATTTCGCCCGTGACGAGCAGAAAACTGTGGTTATCCGCAGTGAGCTCGAGGTTGAGGTCAGAATGGTCTGCCAGCGTTGTCTGGAGCTGGTCGCGCTACCCATCCGCAGCGAATGTGAATACGCCGTGGTTCGGGTTGGAGCGAACACTCAGTCCTTGCCTAAGGGCTACGACGTGCTGGAAGTGGGCGAAGAGCCGCTGGAGCTGCTTGGTCTGGTCGAGGAAGAGTTGCTTCTCGCCTTGCCCATCGTTCCTGCTCATGCCCCAGGTGATTGCCAGCAGCCGGACGGTCTCGATGAGCCCGAGCCAGGCGAGGACGAGGTATCGCGGTCCAACCCGTTCAGTGTATTGGCGCAGTTAAAGCGTGACCCAAACGTTTAGGAGTTAATCAATTATGGCTGTTCAGCAGAACAAAAAATCCCGTTCCGCCCGCGACATGCGTCGTTCGCACGACGCCCTCGAGGCCAGCACCCTGTCCGTAGAGAAGAGCACCGGTGAAGTTCACCTGCGCCACCACGTTTCTCCGGAAGGCGTGTACCGCGGTCGCAAAGTGATCGACAAGGGCGCTGACGAGTAATCCTTGTCTGCCTCGATCATCGCGATTGATGCAATGGGTGGGGACTTCGGTCCCCACTGCATTGTTCCGGCCTGCATTTCTGCGCTGGCCGAATTCCCCTCGCTGCACCTGGCACTCGTCGGCCAAGCTCCCCTTATCGAAGAACAGCTCGCTCGCCAGTCCGGCGTCGATCGCTCGCGCCTGCAGGTTCATCACGCCAGTGAAGTGATCGCCATGGACGAACGTCCAGCTCAGGCCCTGCGCGGCAAGCCCGATGCCTCGATGCGCGTGGCGCTGGAGCTGGTGCGTCAGCGCCAGGCGCATGCCTGCGTCAGTGCCGGCAATACCGGTGCGCTGATGGCGCTGTCGCGTTACGTGCTGAAGACGCTACCGGGTATCGATCGGCCGGCCATGGTCAGTCCGATTCCCACCGAGCGCGGTCACTGCTACCTGCTGGATCTGGGCGCCAACGTCGATTGCAGTGCCGAGCACCTCTATCAGTTCGCGATCATGGGCGCCGTGGCGGCCGAGACGCTGGGCGTTTCTCGGCCGCGGGTCGCCTTGCTCAATGTCGGTACCGAAGACATCAAGGGCAATCAGCAGGTCAAGCTGGCGGCCAATATGTTGCAGCAGGCGCATGGGCTGAACTTCATCGGCTACATAGAGGGCGACGGCATGTATCGCGGCGAAGCCGATGTCGTGGTGTGCGACGGTTTCGTTGGCAATATCCTGCTCAAATCCAGCGAAGGCCTGGCCAAGATGATCACCGGACGGGTCGAGACGCTGTTCAGCGATGGGTTGTTCGCCCAGGCGATAGGTGCCCTGGCGATGCCGTTGTTGCGACGCCTGAAGGCTGATCTGGCGCCGGCGCGGCACAATGGTGCGAGCTTTCTCGGTCTGCAGGGCATCGTGGTCAAGAGTCATGGTGCGGCTGGCCAGGAAAGCTTTCAGAGCGCCATTCGCTGTGCGCTGCGCGAGGTGCAGGAGAATTTGCCGCAGCGACTGCATGGTCGCCTCGAGGACTTGTTACTGTAAACTCGTCACGTTTTTCGGGGCGTGACGTGCGGCGGAATGTGACCGCTGCGCGTAGCCTGTCATCCAACTGTCAGTTTGCTGCGCCAGGCTCGCCTGGCGTTGGTTTTTCGACTCAAGGGACTTATTCATGTCTGCATCCCTCGCATTCGTCTTCCCCGGTCAAGGCTCGCAAGCCCTGACCATGCTTGCCGACCACGGTGCCCAGCAGAAGCTGGTGCTCGATACTTTCGGCGAAGCTTCCGAAGCGCTCGGCTATGACCTTTGGGCACTGACCCAGCAAGGCCCGGAAGAGCAACTGAACCAGACCGACAAGACCCAGCCGGCCATTCTCACTGCGTCCATCGCCCTGTGGCGTCTGTGGCAGGCCGAGGGTGGTGCCAAGCCGGCTTTCGTTGCTGGTCACAGCCTGGGTGAATATTCCGCGCTGGTCGCTGCTGGCAGCATCGCCTTTGTCGATGCGGTGAAACTGGTGGAGCGTCGTGGTCAATTGATGCAACAGGCCGTGCCGGCCGGGCAGGGCGGCATGGCCGCCATCCTCGGTCTGGAAGATGCCGACGTGCTGGCCGCCTGCGCCGAAGCGGCGCAGGGTGATGTGGTCAGTGCGGTGAATTTCAACGCCCCAGGCCAGGTGGTGATCGCCGGTAGCGCCGCTGCCGTCGAGCGCGCCATCGAGGCGTGCAAGGCCCGTGGCGCCAAGCGCGCCATGGCGCTGCCGGTCAGCGTACCGTCGCATTGCGCGCTGATGAAGCCGGCCGCCGAGCGTTTCGCCGAGTCGGTCGAGGCGCTGAGCTGGCAGGCACCACAAATCCCGCTGGTGCAGAACGTCAGTGCCGCCGTGGTGTCCGATCTGACCACCCTGAAGGCTGATCTGCTGGCGCAGCTGTACAGCCCGGTACGCTGGGTCGAGTCGATGGTGCGTCTGTCCGAACAGGGCGTGACCGATCTGATCGAATGCGGCCCTGGCAAGGTGCTGAGCGGCCTGAACAAGCGCTGCGTCAAAGGCATCAATACTCACAACCTGGATACCCCGGATGCTTTTGCTGCCGCTCGCGCAGCCCTGGCTTGAGCAAGGAGAACGAACATGAGTCTGCAAGGTAAAGTCGCACTGGTCACCGGCGCCAGCCGTGGTATCGGTCAGGCAATCGCTCTGGAACTGGGTCGTCAGGGCGCCATCGTCATCGGCACCGCGACCAGTGCCTCGGGGGCCGAGCGTATCGCCGAAACCCTCAAGGCCAATGGCGTCGAAGGCGCCGGTCTGGTGCTCGACGTCAGCAACGACGAATCGGTTGCCACCACCCTCGAACACATCCAGCAACATCTTGGTCAGCCGTTGATCCTGGTCAATAACGCCGGTATCACCCGTGACAATCTGATGCTGCGCATGAAGGACGACGAGTGGCATGACGTCATCAACACCAACCTGAACAGCCTCTACCGTCTGTCCAAGGCCGTGCTGCGTGGCATGACCAAGGCACGTTTCGGGCGCATCATCAACATCGGCTCCGTGGTCGGTGCGATGGGCAATGCCGGTCAGGTCAACTACGCTGCAGCCAAGGCTGGTCTGGAAGGTTTCAGCCGCGCGCTGGCACGTGAAGTCGGTTCGCGCGGTATCACGGTCAATTCGGTGGCCCCAGGTTTCATCGACACCGATATGACCCGTGAGCTGCCGGAAGGCCAGCGCGACGCGCTGCTGACGCAGATTCCGCTGGGCCGTTTGGGGCAGGCCGAAGAGATCGCCAAGGTAGTCGGTTTCCTGGCTTCCGATGGCGCAGGCTACGTCACTGGGGCTACTATTCCGGTGAACGGCGGTATGTACATGAGTTAAAAAGGGCGCCTCCGAATGCCCGGAGGCTCTCGAATGTGACGCGAGCCATCAGAAAACTGTCATAGTGGCTGTCTAAAATCCGTTATAAAGCTGCAACAGGTTTATAGACAGATCGTTGAAGTGTTCCTGGGGGCTCCCCGGCATTCAGCTTGAAATGCTAAAAACCCTTTCTATACACTTGGCCGCTACCAGCTGCCTGGATTTGTCCAATAGGAGTGAAAACAAGGTATGAGCACCATCGAAGAACGCGTCAAGAAAATCGTTGCTGAGCAACTTGGCGTCAAGGAAGAGGAAGTAACCAACAGCGCTTCCTTCGTTGAAGACCTGGGTGCCGACTCTCTTGACACCGTTGAGCTGGTGATGGCTCTCGAGGAAGAATTCGAGACCGAGATCCCGGACGAGCAAGCTGAGAAAATCACCACCGTTCAAGAAGCTATCGACTACGTGACTGCCCACGCGCAATAAGTCACCGTCAGCTTTCTGATCGAGAAAAGCCGCACTGCCCTAATCAGGCGTGCGGTTTTTCTTTACGTGCAGGGCGCATGTGGCGCCTGAGTAGAACAAGAGGAGATTGCTGTGTCGCGTAGACGCGTCGTGGTTACCGGTATGGGCATGCTGTCGCCACTGGGTAACGATGTGCCGAGCAGCTGGCAGGGCATTTTGGCCGGGCGCAGTGGCATCGGTCTGATCGAGCATATGGACCTGTCCGCCTACTCCACCCGTTTTGGCGGGTCGCTCAAGGGCTTCAATGTCGAGGAATATCTCTCCGCCAAGGAGGCGCGCAAGCTCGACCTGTTCATCCAGTACGGTCTCGCTGCCTGCTTCCAGGCCGTGCGTGATTCCGGGCTGGACATCACTGACGCCAATCGTGAGCGTATCGGTGTGGCCATGGGCTCTGGTATCGGCGGCCTGACCAATATCGAGAACAACTGCAAATCGTTGCACGAGCAAGGGCCGCGGCGCATTTCGCCGTTCTTCGTGCCTGGCTCGATCATCAACATGATTTCCGGCTTCCTGTCGATCCACCTGGGTCTGCAGGGGCCGAACTACGCCATCGCCACGGCGTGCACTACCGGCACGCACTGCATCGGCATGGCCGCGCGCAACATCGCCTATGGCGAAGCCGATGTGATGGTCGCCGGCGGCGCCGAGATGGCAGCCTGCGGCCTGGGCATGGGCGGCTTCGGTGCCGCGCGTGCGCTGTCGACGCGTAACGACGAGCCGACCAAGGCCAGCCGTCCGTGGGACAAGGGCCGTGACGGCTTCGTGCTGTCTGACGGTTCCGGCGCCCTGGTGCTGGAAGAGTTGGAACACGCCAAGGCGCGTGGCGCCACTATCTACGCCGAGCTGATCGGCTTTGGCATGAGTGGCGATGCCTTCCACATGACCTCGCCGCCCGAAGATGGCGCCGGTGCAGCGCGCTGCATGGCCGCCGCCCTGCGTGATGCCGGTATCAATGCCGATCAGGTGCAGTACATCAACGCGCACGGCACCTCGACGCCTGCGGGCGACAAGGCTGAAGTCGCCGCGGTGAAAAGCGTGTTCGGTGATCATGCCTACAAGCTGTCGGTCAGCTCGACCAAATCCATGACTGGCCACCTGCTCGGTGCTGCCGGTGCGGTCGAGGCGATCTTCAGCGTGCTGGCGCTGCGCGACCAGGTAGCGCCGCCGACCATCAACCTCGACGAGCCGGACGAAGGCTGCGACCTGGACTTCGTGCCGCATCAGGCCAAGGCCATGCCGATCGAAATCGCCCTGTCGAACTCCTTCGGCTTCGGCGGCACCAACGGCTCGCTGCTGTTCCGTCGGTATCACGGCTGATGCTGAGCTGGGTCAATGGCGCACCCGGCGAGCAGTTGTCGGTTCGCGACCGTGGCCTGGCTTACGGCGATGGTCTGTTCGAGACCATCGCCGTGCGCGGCGGGCGCATCCCGCTGCTGGCGCGGCATATGGCGCGCCTGGCCGATGGTTGTCGGCGCCTGTCCATTCCCCTCGATCTGGTTCTCATTGAGCACGAGCTGCAGGCGTTCGCCGGGCAGCTGGGCGAGGGTGTGGCCAAGCTGATCGTCAGTCGCGGTGAGGGACAGCGCGGCTACGCGCCGCCGCAACCCTGTCAGCCGCTGCGCATCCTGCAGGCGGCGCCGCTGCCGCAGTATCCCGCTGCGCATGCCGAGCAGGGCGTGCGTCTGTTTCCCTGTGAGACGCGTCTGGCCGAGCAACCGCTGCTGGCCGGGCTCAAGCACCTCAATCGCCTGGAACAGGTACTGGCGCGCGCCGAATGGCAGGATGCCGAGTGCGCCGAAGGCCTGATGCGCGACAGCAGTGGCTGGGTCATCGAGGGCGTGTACAGCAACCTGTTCCTGGTCGTCGACGGCGGGTTGGTCAGTGCGCAGTTGTCACGTTGTGGTGTGGCCGGGGTGATGCGTGCGGAGATCCTGCAGCAGGCGCAGTTGCTCGGGCTGTCTGTCGAGTTACGCGATGTTTCCTTCGACGAACTGCTGGATGCCGATGAAGTCTTTCTCTGCAACAGCCTTTACGGCATATGGCCTGTACGGGCGCTGCAAGAGCGACACTGGTCGGTCGGGCCGCTCACCCGTAAACTGCAGGACATCGTCTGCGACCTACTGAGTAAATAACTGGTGCTACGCAAGATCTTGGTGCTGCTTGAGTGCGGCGTGCTACTGGCTGCGCTGCTAGTCGTGGGTGCCGCCTGGCAGCAGCAGAGAGCGCTGGAGCAGCCTCTGCATCTGACTGAAGAAATGCTCCTGGAGGTGCCTTCCGGCGCCACGCCGAGCGGCCTGCTCAATCGCCTGGAGGCGGAGGGCGTGATCGACAACGCCTTCTGGTTGCGTCTGTACTGGCGCTTCAATCTACGTGCGCCTGCCATGCACAGCGGCGAATACCGCTTGCTGCCCGAATACAACGCCCGCGACATGCTCGGCCTGTGGCAGCGCGGTGAGGTGGTGCAGTACAGCCTGACCCTGGTCGAGGGCTGGAACTTCCGCCAGGTGCGCGCCGCTCTGGCTCGCCAGGAGCGTCTGGAGCAGCGCCTGGCCGATCTCAGCGATGCCCAGCTGATGGAGCGCCTGGGCCTGGCCGGGCAGAACCCGGAAGGGCGTTTCTTCCCCGATACCTATCGCTACGTGCGTGGCATGAGCGACGAGGACCTGCTCAAGCAGGCCAACGTCCGTCTTGAGAGCGTATTGGCCGAGGAGTGGCAGAAGCGCGCCGAGGGTTTGCCCTATCGCGAGCCGTACGACGCGCTGATCATGGCCTCGATGATCGAGAAGGAAACCGGTGTACCCGAAGAGCGCGGCGAGATTGCCGGCGTGTTCGTGCGCCGGCTGCGCATGGGCATGCGCCTGCAGACCGACCCCACCGTCATCTACGGTATGGGCGAGCGCTACAACGGCCGCATCACCCGCGCCGACCTGCGTACGCCAACGCCCTACAACACCTATACCATCGACGGCATGCCGCCGACGCCGATCGCCATGGTTGGCCGCGAGGCGATTCACGCGGCGCTCAACCCGCTTGATGGCACCACCCTGTATTTCGTCGCGCGAGGCGACGGTAGCCATGTGTTCTCCAACACCCTGGCCGAGCACAACCGCGCGGTGCGCGAATATCAGCTCAAGCGTCGCGCCGACTACCGCTCCAGCCCCGCGCCACGCGCGGCGGCCGAAACCGAATAAGGGCAACCCGTGACCGGTCTGTTTATTACCCTGGAAGGCCCGGAAGGCGCCGGCAAAAGCACCAACCGCGAATATCTGGCCGAGCGCCTGCGCGAGCAGGGCATCGATGTGCTGCTGACCCGTGAGCCAGGTGGTACGCCGCTGGCCGAGCGGATCCGTGAATTGCTGCTCGATCCGAGCGATGAGCCGATGGCCGCCGATGCCGAGTTGTTGCTGGTATTCGCTGCCCGTGCCCAGCATCTGCAGCAGGTCATTCGTCCGGCTCTGGCCAAGGGCAGCGTGGTGCTGTGCGACCGTTTCACTGATGCCACCTACGCCTACCAGGGTGGTGGTCGGGGTCTTTCCATCAAACGCATCGCGCAGCTTGAGCAGTTCGTTCAGGGCGAGCTGCGCCCTGATCTCACGCTGATTTTCGATCTGCCGGTGGAGATCGGTCTGGCTCGCGCCGCGGCTCGCGGTCGCCTGGATCGTTTCGAGCAGGAAGGCCGTGGCTTCTTCGAAGCGGTACGCCAGGCCTACCTGCAGCGCGCCGAGCAGGCGCCACAACGTTATCGCGTGCTGGACGCCGGGCAGACCCTGGCTCAGGTGCAGGCCGATATCGATGCCTTGCTGCCGAGTCTGCTGGAGGCTTGCCGTGGCTGATGTCTATCCCTGGCAACAAGCGCTCTGGCAGCAACTCGCCGGGCGTAGCCAGCACGCCCATGCCTACCTGCTGCATGGTCCGGCCGGCATCGGCAAGCGTGCGCTGGCCGAGCGCCTGATGGCGCGCCTGCTATGCCAGAACCCGAATGGGCTGGATGCCTGTGGCAACTGTAAATCCTGTCATCTGTTGGCTGCCGGTACTCACCCGGACAACTACGTGCTGGAGCCCGAAGAGGCGGACAAGCCGATCAAGGTCGATCAGGTGCGTGAGCTGGTCGACTTCGTGGTGCAGACCGCGCAGCTCGGTGGGCGCAAGATCGTGCTGCTGGAGCCGGCCGAGGCGATGAACCTCAACGCCGCCAACGCGCTGCTCAAGAGCCTGGAAGAACCCTCCGGCAATACCGTGCTGCTGCTTATCAGCCACCAGCCCAGCCGCCTGTTGCCGACCATCAAGAGCCGCTGCGTGCAGCAGGCCTGTCCATTGCCGAGTGAGGCGATGAGCCTGGCCTGGCTGGCCCAGGCACTGCCCGAGCTGGGTGACGATGAGCGTGCCGACCTGCTCACGCTCGCGGCGGGTTCGCCGCTGGCGGCCGTGCGCCTGCAGGCTCAAGGTGTGCGCGAGCAGCGTGCTCAGGCCGTGGAGGGGGTGAAAAAACTGCTCAAGCAGCAGGTCTCCCCGAGCCAACTGGCGGAAAGCTGGAACTCACTGCCGCTGAATCTGCTGTTCGACTGGTTCTGCGACTGGGCGCAACTGATGTTGCGCTACCAACTGACCAAGGACGAGCAAGGCCTGGGCCAGGTCGATATGCGCAAGGTGGTGCAGTACCTGGCGGACAAGAGCGCGCAGGCCAAGGTATTGGCGATTCAGGAATGGCTGCTCGCGCAAAGGCAGAAGGTGATGGGTAAAGCCAACCTCAATCGTGTGCTGCTACTGGAAGCCTTGCTGGTGCAGTGGGCCGCCTTGCCAGGACAGGATCGCGGCTGACTGGCGCGAGAGCCGGATTCGGCAGGGCGTCACATTCTGCTGGCTGCCTGCCGCCCGGTTGTTTGCGCATGAGCATGAACAAGCCCTAGAATCAGCCATTAAGCAATAAACGCTAGGAATGCGCTGATGAGCCTGCCACCCAATCTGGGGCCCCGTAACGGAATTCTGTCCCTGACCATCAAGGACAAGTCCGTGCTGTACGCGGCCTACATGCCTTTCATCAAGAATGGCGGTCTCTTCATTCCCACCAACAAGAGCTACAAGCTCGGTGACGAAGTGTTCATGCTGCTCAACCTGATGGATGAGCCGGAGAAGATTCCGGTGGCCGGCAAGGTGGTGTGGATCACCCCTAAAGGCGCTCAGGGCAACCGCGCCGCCGGTGTCGGCGTACAGTTCAACGACGGCGATAACACCGCTCGCAACAAGATCGAAACCTACCTTGCTGGCGCGCTGAAGTCCGACCGCCCGACTCACACCATGTAACCCGCTGGCCGCGCGCGTACTGTCTTCGCGGCCGAAGCATCTCCTCCAGAGCGTTCAGGCGCCTGCCACTTTCGATTACAATTCGGGCTTTCCCTTTGCCCGAGTTCTCCCGCTGTGCTGATTGACTCCCATTGCCACCTTGATCGTCTCGACCTCGCTGCCCACGGTGGCTCGCTGGATGCTGCCCTGGATGCGGCGCGCGCCGCCGGCGTCGGGCATTTCCTGTGTATTGGCGTCAGCGCCGACAACGCCGCCACGGTCAAGGGCCTGGCCGAGCGCTATGCCGATGTCGATTGCTCGGTGGGCGTGCATCCACTGGATCTCGAGCCGGGCACCGAGCCGGCGTTGGACTGGCTACTGGGCGAGCTGGCGCATCCAAAGGTGGTAGCCATCGGTGAGACCGGTCTGGATTACCACTACGAGCCGGAATCCGCTGCGCTGCAGCAGGCCTCCTTCCGTCTGCATCTGGAGGCGGCGCGCATCACGGGCAAGCCGGTAATCGTGCACACCCGCGAAGCCCGCGCCGACACCCTGACGTTGTTGCGCGAAGCGGCGCTACCGCAGGCTGGTGTGCTGCATTGCTTCACCGAAGACTGGGAGATGGCCAAGGCCGCGCTGGACATCGGTTTTTATATTTCCCTGTCCGGCATCGTCACCTTCCGCAATGCCGAGGCGCTGCGCGATGTGGCGCGCCAGGTGCCGGCTGACCGTCTGCTGGTGGAAACCGACTCGCCTTACCTGGCGCCCGTGCCGCATCGTGGCAAGCCCAACCTGCCGCAATACGTGCGTGAAGTGGCCGAGTACCTGGCCGTACTACGTGGCGTCAGCTACGAGAGCCTGGCCGAACAGACCTCGAGTAACTTCAAGCGTTTGTTCCCGTTGGCTGGTGTGGCTTGAAACTATGGCGTAGCCCGGATGCAATCCGGGGGCGTCGGTAAATATTTCCCGGATTGCATCCGGGCTACGGTTCGCGCTTCTGTCATCAGGCCAGGCAAAAAAAACCCGGACTCTGGGGGATGAATCCGGGTTAAGACCATTAGGAGTAAATCAAGGTACGCGGTCCACGGTACCTTGGCTGGCGGGGCACTTGGGGGGAGATGCCGTACACCAGTAAGTTCCAGTATTAGCCATGATCAGCGAGCGTCCAGGCCAAAGCCTGAGTTTTTTAAACGGATTTGGAATACCGCGGACGCTGCTGAGTCCGCCGAATCTGTTCACGGCGTTGCGAGCTAGAGTCCTGCAAGGCAAAAAAAAGCGGGGGCGGGGAGTTTACGAGTTGTAAATGAGCCGCCCGAGCTTGTTTTTAACGCGGCAGGGCCGACGCGCAGCAGGCCGTGCGCAGATTCTCATCCTTTTGCCAGCTGGGTTAGCAGGCCCAAGGTCTCTTCGATCACCTGCTCGCTGGTATAGAAATGTGGCGACAGGCGCACGCCTGGCCCGCGCTGCACGCAGATCACCTGTTCCTCGCGCAGACGTTGATACAGCGCGGGGTTATGCCAGCCTGCCAGGCTGAAGTTGAGGATGCCGGCACGGCGCGCCGGGTCGAGCGGACTATGAATCACCGCACCGGGTAATGCGCGAATACCGTCGTCGAGGCGCTGCACCCGTTCCTCCAGTAAGGCGCCGACCCGCTCCATACCCACTTCTTCGAGCAACGACAAACTCGCCTCCAGGGCGAAGGCGCCGAGCATGTTCGGGCTGCCGCATTCAAAGCGCCGCGCACTGCGGGCCGGTTGCCAGTCCTGGCGGGTGTAATCGCCGGCGTGCTCCAGCATGTGCCAGCCGTACTCGTGCAGTTTCAGCTGGTCGCGTACCGCACTGCGGCAATAGAACACCCCCAGGCCCTCCGGGCCGAGCATCCATTTGTGGCCGTCGGCCATGGCGAAGTCGCAGTCGTAGGCCTGGACGTCGAAGGGCAGGGCGCCCAGCTGCTGGATGGCATCGATGCAGAACAGCACGCCGTGCTGACGGCAACCGCGGCCGAGGCGCGGCAGGTCCAGGCGCAGGCCGCTGGCGAACTGCACGGCGCTGATCGACAACAGGCGCGTACGCGGCGTGAAGGCGGCGAGCAGCGCTGCTTCTGGATCGTCGCCCTTGAGACTGACTTCGATCACTTCCACGCCCTGGGCGGCCAACGCCAGCCAGACGATGCGGTTGGAAGGGAATTCCTCGTCGCTGATGATCACCTGGTCGCCAGCGCGCCAGTCCAGGCCGAATGCCACGAAGGACAGTGCCTCGGAGGTATTCTTGACCAGCGCAATATCACCGGTGCTTGGTGCGTTCATCAGGCGCACAAGGCGTTCGCGTAGGCTACGCTCCAGTTTCAGCCAGTCGGGATAGTCACGCGCGCCGCTGGTCACGTTCGCTTCCGAGAACCGCCGCACCGCTTCAGCGCTGCGTTTCGGCCAGGGGGCGACCGCCGCATGGTTCAGATAGCGCAGTCCATTTTCCAGGGGGAACTCATCATGAAACACGTACATGGTCGGATGATCCGTGCAATTTGGCCGCATTTGGGCATAATAAGCGGCTTCGATTTTTGACCCCGTAGTCCCTTTATGCAGAAAGAACCCCGTAAGGTCCGCGAATTCCGTCGCCGCGAGCAAGAAATTCTCGATACCGCGCTGAAACTCTTCCTCGAACAAGGAGAAGACAGCGTTACTGTCGAGATGATCGCTGATGCGGTCGGTATCGGCAAAGGCACTATCTACAAGCACTTCAAGTCCAAGGCGGAGATCTACCTGCGCCTGATGCTCGACTACGAGCGCGATCTCAACGAGCTGCTGCATTCGGCCGACGTGGATCGTGACAAGGAAGCACTGTCGCGTGCGTACTTCGAATTCCGCATGCGCGATCCGCAGCGCTATCGCCTGTTCGACCGCCTGGAAGAGAAGGTGGTCAAGGGTAATCAAGTGCCGGAAATGGTCGAGCAGCTGCACAAGATCCGTGCTTCCAACTTCGAGCGTCTGACCCAGCTGATCAAGGGCCGCATCGCCGAAGGCAAGCTGGAAGACGTGCCGCCATACTTCCACTATTGCGCAGCCTGGGCCCTGGTGCACGGTGCCGTGGCGCTGTATCACTCGCCGTTCTGGAGCAACGTGCTCGAGGATCAGGAAGGCTTCTTCCAGTTCCTCATGGATATCGGCGTACGCATGGGTAACAAGCGCAAGCGCGACGCCTGATGCCTGGCATGTCGGCCACGGTACTGTGCCGTGGCTGACATAGCGATATACTCCGGTTCTTAACGAACTGGAGCTCTCAATGATCGTCGACCGCCAGGGCAGACGCTTTCGCAACCTCCGCGTCAGCCTGACCGCCGCCTGCAACTACGCCTGCACCTACTGTGTGCCGAACGGCAAGCGTCTGGTCGCCGCTCAGGACGAACTCTCCGCCGACGCCATGGCGCGTGGCGTGGCTTATCTGATCGAAGCAGCCGGCATCGAGCGCTTGCGCATCACCGGTGGTGAACCGCTGGTCAGCACGCGTCTGGAGCCTTTCCTGCGCCAGGTCAGCCAGCTCGGCCTCGACGATATCAGCCTGACCACCAATGGCCAGTTGCTCGAGCGCAAGCTACCGCTGCTGGTCGAATGCGGTATCCGCCGTCTCAATGTTTCCCTCGATACCCTCGACGCCGACGCCTTCCGCAGCATCGCCCGCGGCGGCGACCTGGCCACCGTGCTGGCCGGCATGGAAGCGGCGCGCGAAGCTGGGATGAAGATCAAGGTCAACATGGTGCCGTTGCGCGGGCAGAACCTCGACCAGGTGCTGCCGCTGCTCGAGTACTGCCTGGAACGCGGTTTCGAGCTGCGCTTCATCGAGCTGATGCGCATGGGCCACCTGGCGCGCGACCCCAATGCCTTTAACCAGCAATTCGTCGGCCTGCCGGAGCTGCTCGAGCTGATCGGCAGCCGTTACCAGTACGTTCAGGCCAGCGCTCCGGTGGATGCCACGGCGATGCGCTACGCCATTCCCGGTGCCGGTCATTTCGGCGTGATCGCCAACGAAAGCGTGCCGTTCTGCCGTACCTGCTCGCGCCTGCGCCTGTCGTCTACCGGTTGGTTGCACGGCTGCCTGTCGTCGAGCAACCGCCACTTCGTTGGCGACCTGCTGGACAAGCCCCGTCACCAGGCCTTGCCGGCGCTGCAGCGTCTGCTGGTCAAGGCCCTCGGCGACAAGCAGGATCTGGCCTTCTCCGGCGGCGTCACCGTGATGAAGATCATCGGCGGCTGACCCGCGCGGCTTTGCTGGGGGATTTGGTCCAGGTCTAGCATCGTTGGTGGGCTGGAGCTGAGCTCCGCCCGGCCCCGAAGAGTAGGGCTGTAGGGTGGGCTTCAGCCCACGGCCATCATTGTCGATGGGTTGAAACAGAGCGCCGCGCCACCCGACCTCAGCGCAAACTGAGCGATGTGCAGCAGCTTGGGGCCAAGGCCTAAGTGGCTCGGCAGTCACGCCAGGCCCGGATAAACTGCCGGGGCGCCAACCAACCGAGTGACTGCCTGCATGTCTGCCACCTTTCCCATCGCCTACATCGAACCAGTGTTTCGTCCGCCGAGCGAGGCGCAGTCGCTGATTCTGCCGGTTACCAACGGCTGCTCCTGGAACCAGTGCACCTTCTGCGAGATGTACACAGCGCCGCAGAAGAAATTCCGCGCCCGTGATGAGACGCAGGTGCTGGAGGAGATTCGTCGCGCGGGCGAGCAGTTGATCGTTAACCGCGTATTCCTCGCCGACGGTGATGCTCTGGTGCTGCCGACTCGGCGTCTGCTGGCCATCCTGCAAGCCATTCGCGAATACATGCCCGAGGTGCGTCGGGTCTCGAGCTATTGCCTGCCGCGCAACCTGCGCAAGAAGTCGGTGGATGAGCTCAAGGAACTGGCCGATGCCGGGTTGAAGATGGCCTATGTCGGCTGCGAATCCGGCGATGACGAGGTGCTGGCGCGGGTCAACAAGGGTGAAACCTTCGAGTCCAGCCTTAGCGCTCTGGACAAGCTTGGCCAGGCCGGCATCACTCGTTCCGTGATGATTCTCAACGGGCTCGGTGGTCAGGTGCTCAGCGATCAGCATGCGGACAACTCGGCGCGCCTGATGAACGAGGCCCAACCTGAGTACCTCTCCACTCTGGTGGTCAGTTTCCCCATGGGTGAGGCGCGCTTTCGCGAGCAATTCGCCGATTACCAGCCGCTGACGCAACTGCAGCTATTCGGGGAGGTTGAGCGCCTGCTGCAGGGGCTCGAATTGCAGCAGACGGTGTTTCGCAGTGATCACGCTTCCAACTATCTGGTGCTCAAGGGCAATCTGGGGCGTGACAAGGCGCGTCTGCTGGCGCAGGTGCGTGAGGCCATTGAGCGGCCGCAACAGGCCAATCTACGTCAGGAGTGGCAGCGCGGACTTTGACGAGGCTGGCGCAAAATCTGCATCTATCCCTTATCCGCCGGTTTTCCGTCACCGGCATGAGGAGGATGGATTCATGCGTAACCTGCTTCTACTGGTCGCGCTGCTGGGCCTGACCGGCTGCATGAAGGTCAGCGATCTGGCCAGCGGCGCCGAGTACCACCTGAGCGATGCCGGGTTTCTCGACCACGGCCGTACCGAGCGCATGGCCTCGCGGCGTCTGCAGCAGGACTCCTTCATCTATATCGCCCAGGGCCATTTCGTACCGCCAGGCCATGGTTATCCGCGGCCCAATGTGGTGGCCGAGGAGGCGTTCAAGGGCTTCGTCGAATACTTCCCGCTGGTGCGCCGCGCACGTCAGCCGGCAGGCCTGGATGAAGCCATGGCCGAGGCGCGCAGCGCTGGCGCTCACTACCTGCTGTACACCCGTTTCGCCTACAGCGATGACCGCATCGGCACCCTGGAGGAGTGGGAGGATCAGGAGGCTGCGGATCGCCTCGGCACTGACCGGGCCTCGATCCAGCTGATGCTGATCGAAACCAACACGCGTTATCTGGTGGACACTGCACGCATTCGCAGCCGTGGCGGATTCCTGACGTTTTACGACGCCCAGCCGCAGGACCTGATCGGCCCGCCGCTGCACGACTATGCGCGCAGCCTGCTGGGTGTCGGGCGCTGAGCTGAGAGGAGCAGGCAGTCCCCGGGTGTGCATGAGTGCAGCCAGGAAAGTTGAGACACCGTCGAGAGATTTCCCCCATGGCGGCTTTCGCTGCGGGAAACGCGGGTATCATGCCCGGCGTAATATCAGGGACGACCCACAAGTGCCAAGGAAGGGCTGCCTTTTTGCCGCCTGAACGCTTTCCTTCGCCAAACCCGCGCATCACCTCTTTGTGGTCAATGGATCGTATCTGACATTCGGTTTGTGTCCCTCATCCACACCGAGATTGTCGCCATGTCGAAACTGCCCATTGCCCTATGCCTCAGTTTGTTTCTCACGCAGGCTGTCCATGCAGCCGATCTGGAGGAACTGTTCGATGAGAGTCGTTACGGCGAGTTTTTGCCAAAGGCCGAGCGTGCAGCAGCAACAGGCGATGCGCTAGCCTTGTTCTTGCTCGGCAAGGCTTATCACCTTGGGCGCGGTGTGGATGAGAACGAGGCGCTTGCCAGGAGCTATTACGAAAAGGCCCGCGCCAGCGGTTCTGCTCGAGCCAGCCACAACCTTGGCTCCATGCTGATGAGTGAAAAGCGGATCAAGGATGCAATTCCTCTGTTTGAAGAGGCTCTGCAACGCGGTCTGTTGATGCCGACGCTGATCAATCTCGGCAAGGCTCACAGCCCGTCCGATCTTGACTATCAGAACGAGCATTATGGCTCGATTAAAAAAGCGGAGCAGGCGGGTGACTACTTTGCCCAGGCTTATGAGCAGGATCCGCATATCGCCTCGCTGATGGATGCTGCGCGAAATTATCTGCAAGCTTATCTAGCGCTGCACAACCACTACTTCAGCCCGTCGACAACAGATGACCACACCCGGCTGCGCGCCAAGGCACTGACCTGGCTGGAGAAGGGCATGGCCCGCGATAGCGCGCAGGCATGGACCAACTACGGTGTGATGTTGCTGGAAGAGTGGGATTTTGATGGCGCCCGCCAGGCTTTGCAGCAAGGGGCTGATCGCAACATTGCTGCGGCGCACTATCACTTGGCGCGAATGGCCGCCAATGGTTCAGGGCTGCCCGCAGCTGACCGCCAGGCAGAGGCGTATCACTACGAGCAGGCCGCTTTGTTGGGGCTGGAGGAGGCCACTCGGCCTGCAGTCTATCGCCTCGTGGAATTGCTTCGTTCCGAGACGGATCTGGCCATTCTCGAAGATGGCGTAAACAGGTTGGCCGTGTTGCAGGTTGCTGAAGACAGTAGCTCCCAGACTCGCTCAGTGGCAGCCCGCCTGGAGTGGGGACGCTTTCTGCAGAACCAGCGCGAGCAGGCCAGAACCTTGTCGGATAAGCCGCTGTACCTGCACGCCTGTGGCCTGGATCTGAACCAGCTGTATGGCAGCATTTACAATCTCGGTATCAATACCTCGTGGCGATTGCAGGTTCACCGCTCGCTGGAAGAGCCCGAGCGTCTTTCCATCGAAGGGCTTGTCGATGGAGATGGTTGTGCCACGCTCTCCGATCCGTTGCCGGAATCTGTTCGAGCAAGCCTGAATGAAGGTGCGGTGCTGGCGCTTGCCTTCCCCAACTTCACCTTGCCGCTGGCGCTGAAGGAAGCCGATAACGGCTTGCGCCTCGATATGCAGGCCATAGAGCTGCCGATCCCTCAGTGATGATCGCCGCGCCTGGATCGGGTGTATCCTCGTCCGTTCGAATAGAACTGGACGAGGAAAGAGCATGAGCGATCCAGGCAAGGCCGGCGACCTGCTGGCGCAGATCCCCAAGGGCGAAGGCAAGGGCCTGCCCCCTGTGCACCTGTGGAACCCCGATTTCTGTGGCGATATCGACATGCGTATCGCCCGCGATGGCACCTGGTATTACCTGGGCACGCCCATCGGCCGCAAACCCATGGTGCGGCTGTTTTCAACCATCATCCGCCGTGACGGCGACGATTATTTCCTGATCACGCCGGTGGAGAAGGTGGGCATCAAGGTAGACGACGCGCCCTTCGTTGCCGTGACCCTGCAGGTGGAAGGTGAGGGTGAGGCGCAGGTGCTGCGCTTTACCACCAACGTCGAGGACGAGGTCGTGGCCGGCGCCGAGCACCCGATTCGGGTGGAGATCGACCCTGTGACACTCGAACCCTCGCCCTACATTCTGGTGCGGCGTAACCTTGAAGCGCTGATTCATCGCAACGTGTTCTACCAACTGGTGGAACTGGCGGTGGAGCGCGAAGTGGACGGCAAGCCTTGGCTGGGGGTGTGGAGTGCCGGGCAGTTCTATCCCATCGGGCCGTCCCCGGTCTGAGTGGGCAATTCGGGATAAGCGCCGGTGCGCGCAGCGCACCCTGCGGGTTTGACAGGAGACGCAGATGGATGAGCATCGCATCGAAACCGAACGCCTGACGCTGCGCCCACCGCAGCCGCAGGATGCTGCCGAGGTGCAACGTCTGGCTGGTGATTTTCGCATTGCCGATGTCACCAGCAGCATTCCCCATCCTTATCCGCCCGAGCTGGCGCAGCAGTGGATCGAGCGCTGCGCACAGGACTGGGCCAGTGGCACGGCGGCCAACTTCATCATCACCGAGTCGGCCAGCGGCAAGCTGGTCGGCAGCATGGCGCTGAAGGACATCGGCCGCGGCGAGGCCGAGGTGGGCTATTGGATCGGCGTGCCTTACTGGAGCCGTGGCTACGCCAGCGAAGCCTGCAATGCCCTGGTGGATTTCGCCTTCCAGCAACTGCGTCTGCGTCGCCTGCACGCCAGCCACCTGGCGCGCAATCCGCAATCCGGCCGAGTGCTGTTCAAGGCCGGCTTCCGCCATCTGGGCCTGGGCCACAGCCAGTGCGGCAGCCAGGGCAAGGTCGAACCAGTCGAACTCTACGAGCGAGTTTCCGGCGAGTGACCTGAACGGCCCTCAACGCACCCGATCACGACTCTGTACCGCCAGGTCCAGCGCCTTCTGCATATCCAGCCGCGCCGAGCGGCCCACGTCCTTGTCACTCATCTTGTAGTTGCGCTCCGATGGCAGGATCGGCGCGGTCAGGTCTTCGGCGTCCATCGGTTCGAAGTCGTAATCACCGCCGATGGTCATGGCGCTGCGCCGTAGCAGCATGCGTACCTGTTCCGGCTGCAGGCGCGGATTGATCGACAGCATGGCGGCGACCACACCGGTGACCAGGGGCGTGGCGTATGAGGTGCCACAATGCACCTCGCCGGTCGCATCGACCTCTTGGGTGGAAGCGCGGGCACAGGCGGCGGCGGTGATGTCGACGCGCATGTCGACGTTCGATGAGTCGCGTTTGACCACGTAAGTCGGGTCGTCGATTTCGGCCTCTTTTTCCTTGCTGCGCTGATGCCCGCCGACCACCAGCAACTGCTCGGTAATGAACGAGGAGGGCAGGCGGTACTCGTCCCGACCGGAGAAGGACGAACCGTTGCCGGCGGAGTTGATCACCAGCACGTCCGGGTGTTCCTCGCGCAGCCACAGGAAGAACTCCTCCAGCAATTCTTCGTAGCCGCTCATGGCGATGCCGGAGCGCACCAGCGAATCGATCTCGTCGCCTTCGACGTTGCGCGTGCCAACGCGGTGGATGCCCCAGCTCCAGTTGAGTACGCGTACGCCGTCTTCCACCAGGTTCACCGACGCGGCGATGTTGGCGGTGATGCCGGCGTCCGAGTTGCGCTCGACGATGATTTCGAAGCCCTGGCTGGCTTTGTCCAGGCCGCGCAGGAAGCCGGTGTTGCCGCCCTTGTCCCAGTGCGCGGCGAGAATCCCGGTCACGGTGCTGCCGTGGTTGTCGGGCTCGTCGGCATCACGCGCATAGACGCAGGTACGCGGTTTACCGTCGGGGCAGGCGCCGAGGTAGTCGGCGAAGTCGGGCGAATCGAAATCGACGTTGCGCTCGATCACGCCGACGCGAATCGGCTCGGCTTCGATGGGCGTCTCACCCGCCGGGATGCGTCGCTGGTAATAGTTCACCGCATCCATGAAGCGGTTCGCCGCCCACTCTTCGGAGTTCTTTTCCGGTTTATGTGCCGGCTGGCGGGCGGCCTCGCTTTCTTCGCCACGCTCCGGTGCGCTTTCTTCCACCACCACAGCATCGACGCTGACTTCGTTGCCGATGCGCAGCACCAGCGCGTCACGTTCGGTCAGGTTCTTCACCGGCAGGCGCAGTTGGTAGACGTTCAGCGGTGGGATGGCGCCGACCACCTTGGCGTTGTATTTCTTCGCCAGACGCCTGGCCTCGTCGAGACCATCGTGGCTTTCCTCGATCAGCAGGCTGACCAGATCGACATAGGTGGTCAGGCCATCCATGTTCTTCGCCACTTCATCCGGGCCGGCAGCGAGCACATGGCTGCGATGCAGCGACAACCAGACCGGATTGCTGGCGCGCGAGCCGTCCTCCAGCCACAGCGGTGCGCTGCGATGTTCGTTGCTGTTCAACTGTAGGCGCAGGCCATCGCCAGTGCGCTTGACCGCCGAAGCGGGCAGGGTGTCATCGCCGAGCCGCAGCCTGGGCAGCTTCGCGCCAAGGCCACGCACCTGCATGCACCATTCCTGCTTTTCACTGGCGAGCAGGTCGCCGCAGCGTTGCAGGCTCTGGATGCGCAGCGGTTCCTGCGCGCTGGCAAGAGGGCTCAGCACGGCCATGACCAGGGCAGCGAGAAGGGGGCGGTTGAGCAGCATGGGGCAGGGCCTCCGTGGCAAGTGTTCTGCCTTTTTCCGACTTTCTCCGCCGCGCTTCGTTCAGATGGGTTATGCCGTGTCGGTCGCGTGAGAATGTGCGCATCGGTCACAGCGCTTCGTCGATAAATCGTTATATTATTACGTTTATTCACGCCCATAATTCGAAGCCTTTCATGTCCTCCAATCGTCTGCTCTCGATCGACGCCCTGCGCGGCCTGGTCATCCTCTTCATGTTGCTCGATCACGTTCGTGAAACCTTCTACCTGCACCAGCAGGTCGGCGACCCAATGGACGTGACCGCTACTGATCCTGCGCTGTTCTTCAGCCGTACCCTGGCACATCTGTGCGCGCCGGTGTTCATCCTGCTCACCGGGCTTTCGGCGTTTCTCTATGGCGAGAAGCAGATGAGCCGAGCAGCGACCAGCGCCTTCCTGTTCAAGCGCGGGCTGTTTCTGGTGGTGCTGGAGTTCACCCTGGTCAACTTCGCCTGGACCTTCCAGTTCCCGCCCACGGTGATCTACCTGCAGGTGATCTGGGCCATCGGCCTGAGCATGCTGGCGCTCGCCGTGCTGCTGTGGCTGCCGCGAACGCTGCTGGCCGTGCTGGGCCTGGCGCTGGTGGCCGGGCACAACCTGCTCGATGGGCTGCACTTCGGCCCGGAGTCGGCGATGCACATCCCCTGGGCGGTGCTGCATGACCGCGGCTGGATCGAGTTTTCCGACACGCTGCGCCTGCGCACGTCGTACCCGGTGCTGCCGTGGATCGGGGTGATCGCCCTGGGCTATGTGATCGGCCCGTGGTTCCGCTGGACCAATGCGCCCGAGCAGCGCCTGCAATGGTTGCGTCGCGCCGGTTTCTCTGCGCTGGCGCTGTTCGTGATACTGCGCCTGCTCAACGGCTATGGCGAAAAACCCTGGGCCGTGGAAGAAACCGCACTGCAAACGCTGATGGGCCTGTTCAACATCACCAAGTATCCGCCGTCGCTGCTGTTCCTGGCGCTGACGCTGGGCGTCGGCCTGTTGCTGCTGGCCTACTTCGAGCGCCGCAACGATGGACGCATGGTGCGCACCCTGGCTGTGTTCGGCAGCGCGCCGATGTTCTTCTACCTGCTGCACCTGTACGTGCTGAAGCTGCTCTACATCGCCGCCTTCGCCATCTGGGGCGCGAACCAGGGGCATTACTTCGGCTTCGACTCGATGGGCTGGGTCTGGGTAGCGACGCTGGTGCTGACGCTGCTGCTGTTTGCGCCCACGCAGTGGTTCGCGCGGCTCAAGGCGCGGCGTCGCGACATTCGCTGGTTGAAGTACCTCTGAGAGCGGCCGTCGTAGAGTGCGCTCGACATTGGCACGATGTCGTGCGTTGTAGGAGCCCGCTTGCGGGCGATGGCTGACTGACGCGATCGCCGGCAAGCCGGCTCCTACAGGTCGAGTTGCGGAGTCTTTTCCGCGCGGCTGCGGCTTACAGCTTCATGTTCACCGACAGATAGGCCGAGCGACCTGGGGCAGGGGAGAACATCGGTTGTTCGTCGCCAGCGGCCCAGAAGAAGTTGTCGAACCACACGTATTCATAGTCGCGGTCGGTCAGGTTCTTCATCTGCAGGTCAAGGCTGGTGGTGGCCGAAACCTGATAGCGCACGTTGGCGTCGAGCACCGCGAAGCCGCCGTACTTGCCTTGCTGGTTCAGCTCATCAATGTAGTAGTCGCCCTGGGCGCGGGCCGACAGGCCGAAGCGCCAGGCATCGTTGAACTGATAGTCGACGCCTGCATTGCTGATGTAGCGAGGCGTGGAGAACACCTCCTTGCCCGCCAGCGACTGCCCGCCAGCGGTGAACGCGCTGACCACCTTGGCTTCCTGGATGGCGTGCGAGCCCCACACCGTCCACTGGTCATTCAGTTGTGCGGTGAGTTGCATGTCGATGCCGCGACGCTTGGTTTCACCCAGGCCGACGGTGGTGCCGGTGCTGGGCATGTTGGCCACTTCGTCGGTGGCTTCCTGTTGCCACACGGCGATGCGCGCCTCCGAGCCGGCGAAGGGTTTGAACTTCACCCCCACTTCCTTGCCGGTGTTGATCGACGGTTTATACGAGGCCTGGCCGGCTGTCATGTAGGCCGGTGCGGTGGAGCCGGTGAGGATCTGGAAGGTGCGCCCCCAGTTGGCGTAGACGTTGATATCCGGGGTGATGCTGTACACCACGCTGAGCTTGGGCTGCTCGATCCAGCCGTAGTCCTGCAGTTCGGCCTTCTCGCCGTTCATCAGCTCGGTATTACCGGAGAACTTGTCGACGCGGTACGCCGGAATGATCTTGAGCTGCTCGATGGGCTGGATGATCGCCTGGGCATAGGCGCCAGTGTTGTACAGCGTGTAGCTGTCGTCGTTTTGTGTGCGTGCCGGCGGCGCATCGAAATCAGTGGGGATGCCGAAGTTGTAGCGATAGCGGCGGTATTCGTTGTTCTGCTGCTCGTAGTTGATGCCGCCGTCGAGGGTCAGCATCTCGTGGGCGCGCCAGGTCAGGTTGCTCAGCACGCCGGTCTGGCGCTCTTCCCACTGGCGGCGCTGACGCGGGGCATTGCCGACCGGGTAGCTGGTGAAGGTCACGGTGCGGTCATCGTCGTAGCTGTTGTAGTACAGCTTGTTGCTCAGGCTCAGGTCGTCGCTGAGCTGGAAGTCGGCATGCGCGCTAAGGTGCTTCATGTCGCGGTCGTCGCCATCGTTGGCGTTCTTCTCCGGCGACTGCGAGCGGCTCGCGGCCAGCTCCTGCGCGGTGAGAAAACCCGGCTCCTCGGCCTGGTGGTGGTAGAGGCGGGCGATCACGCCGAGCTTCATGGTCTGCTCGTCATCGGTGACGAACCATTTGCCGCCCAGGGAATACTTGTTGGAGTTGCTGTGGTCGCGGAAACCGTCGGAATCCTGCTTGGCCAGAAAGTAGTTTTGCGCGAAGTTGCCTTCCTCGTGGCCGATGGCCAGCTTCAATTCACGGGTGTTGAAGCTGCCGTAGGTCAGGCGGCCGTCGGTGTAGTTGCCGCCCTGACGGGTGACGAAATTGATGTTGCCGCCGATGTTGTGCAGGCCGTAGCGCGGGTCATTGGTGCCGCGCACCACCTCGATGTAGTCGATGTCCAGCGGGAAGATCATGTCGATGAAGCGCTGGTTGCCGCTGTTGACGTTGCTCGGCACGCCGTCGATCAGCGTCTTGATGCCATTGATGTAGCCCTCGCCGTTGAAGGCGCGGAAGGTCACCTTGCCGGATTCGGCGCCCATACGCGTCTCGGTCAGCTGGATGCCGGGCATCTGGCCTACCAGCTCCCAGCTGTTCATCACGTTCTTATCCTCGATCTTGTCACTGCCCATGATGTCGACCGAACTCAGGATGCTGTCGGTGCGTAGCGTGCCGCTGGCCTCGGGGGTGACGTAGACCGAGCCGAGCGAAACGGTGGAGTTGCCGGAGGAGGCGGCGTGAATCTGAGGCGTGACCAGGGCGGTCATGACGGCGAGGGAGGCCGAAGTGGCTTTCATGGGTATTCCTAGCGTTGCATTTTCTAAGTGGGGGGAGGGTGTTGCGCTGGCTTGCTGCGCGGGCTGGCGCGTCTCCAGGCGGCAGCGGGTTGTCCGGTCGGCCGGAACGTATCGACGAATTATCTCTAATTCAAGACGTTATATCATAACAATTCTGATACGCTCGACCAGTTCGAAATCAAGCTATGGGGCCGTAAGGGCTCTGGCTAGGGCCGTCTGAGGCTGAGCAATCGGCGCAACGGCCGATGAGCATTGGCCTGACCTGCACGAACGATTAGACGCCAGCCCGCCAATGGCGTATCAATATCAGACGTCTTCCGCGTTTCTATCCAAACAGAATCACTATGCTGCCCCTGTGTTCGGTCAATGCGCCCAGCAGTGCCAATGATGAGCGGCTCGATGGCTTAGTGCGCCTGCTTGGCCGGTATTTCGATTCGGCCGCCGTGCTGGTTTCCGGTGCCGGCTCTGCGCGCCATATCTGGGCCAGCCCTGGCCTGAGCGATGTGGCGAAGATCATCGGCATCAGCGAAACCACGCCCACCACGCTCGTCTGGCCACTGCAGGCGCAAACAGGCGCCCGGCTCGGCACGCTGTACCTGCATTTCGACCGGCCACATACACTCGATGCCAAACAGCGCGAAGCTCTGCTGGATTTCGCCGCCCTGGCCCTCGATCTACTGGCACGCGAGACCGACGAAGCCCGGCAGCGTCATGAGATCGCCGCCCTGCGCGATAGTGAACGACGCATGGCGCTGGCCATCGCCGGTAGTGGCACCGGGATCTGGGACCGCGACATCAGCAGCGGCGAGATTTACTACTCCAGCAGTTGGAAGGCGCTGCTCGGCTATGCCGACCACGAAATCGGCAATCGCATCGAAGAGAGCTATACCCGCGTACATCCAGCCGACCTCGACTACGTGCGCGCGACCATCCAGGCACACCTGGATCAGCGTACCGATGCCTATGAAGTGGAGCACCGCCTGCGTTGCCGCAACGGCCAGTACAAATGGGTGTGCAGCCGCGGCAAGGTGGTCGAGCGCGACAAGCATGGCAAACCGCTGCGAATGATCGGCACCACCACCGACATCACCGCCATGCGCCGCCTGTCCGAGCAGGTACAGCAGACCGCTACCCTGATGACCGACCTGACCAATGAAATCCCCGGCATGGTCTTCCAGGTCCGCCGGCAGAGCGATGGCAAGTACGCCGTTACCTACGCCAGCGCCGGCGCGCAAGCCATCTGTGGCCTCAGCGCCATGCAACTGATGCAGGACGCTGAGGCGCTGACCACCATCGTTCACTCGGATGACCGCATGGCCTTCATCGATTCCCTGCAGCTATCGGCCGAGGAGTTGACGGACTGGTATCTGGAGTTTCGCGTGCAGGTGCCGGGGCGTGAAGTCGCCTGGTGCCAGGGTGAAGCCTGCCCGCGCCGCGAAGCAGACGGCAGCGTGATCTGGCATGGCTTCATGACTGACGTGACCGAACGCAAGCAGATCGAGGCCGAGCTGCAGGCCTTCGCCACCACCGACTTCCTCACCCAGCTCGCCAACCGCAGGCACTTCATGTGTCAGCTCGAGGCAGAGCTGGCGCGCCTGCAACGCAGCCCTGAACAGAGTGCGGCGATCCTGATGTTCGACCTGGACTACTTCAAGACCATCAACGACCGCTGGGGCCACGATGTCGGCGACCAGGCGCTGCGCCATTTCGCGGGAATTCTAAGCAGCCAGCTGCGCAAGACCGACACCGCCGGGCGCCTCGGTGGCGAAGAGTTCGCCGTGGTGCTCAGCGACGCGAATCTGGACAAGGCCATGCACTTCGCCACGCGCATCCAGAGCGAACTGGCCAGGGCGCCGATCCTGCATGCCGGGGAACCGATCTTCCTCGCCGTCAGCGTCGGCATCTCCTCGCTCAATGCCAGCGATGCCAGCGTCGAGGCCGCCCTGTCGCGCAGCGATATCGCCCTGTACTGCGCCAAGCGCGGCGGGCGAAATCGCATCGAGCATCATTGACGGGAGGCTGGCTCAGGCCGCCAGCAACGCCTGGCTGATGGCCTCGTTGAACGCAGGAATATCGTCGGGGTTGCGCGAGGTGATCAGCGTCCAGTTCTGCCCTGGGCAAACTTGCACCTCGGCGTCTACCCAGCTCGCACCGGCATTGGCCAGATCCAGGCGTACGCTGGCATACGACGTCAGCACCTTGCCCGGCCCCACGCCAGCATCGATCAGCAGCCAGGGGCCATGGCAGATCGCCGCGACCGTCTTGCCGGCGTCACGAAACTCCTGCACCAGACGCTGCGCGTCCTCATCCTGGCGCAGGTTGTCGGCGTTCACCGTACCGCCGGGGATCACCAGCAGATCGTAGTCCGCCGCGCCCACTCCCTTGAGCTGGGTGTCGGACTGCACGCTGACGTCCTTCTTGCTGTCCTGCAGCCAGGTTTCGGCCTCGCCGCCCTTGACGCTTGCGTGGGTGACGCTGGCGCCCTGATCCTTCAACGCCTGCATCGGCTTGAGCAGCTCGTCGCGCTCGATACCCGTGTTGGCGGTGATGAACAGCACCTTCTTGCCTTGCAGATTCGAACTCATGATCGATACCTCCGCTGATGCGCCGCACGGGCGCAGTGAATGGTCGCGTTGGCGAACGCGGCATGTATCAGGATTGAAAGGTGTAAGAAGCAGAAGTTCGACTTGATTGGCAGGCGAGTATTCAGTTGCTGGTTTTTTCGACGGTATTGGTTGGCAGCGGATAGATCACTTCATGCGTGTTCAAATCACGAATTTCGGAATTGATGGTAATGGTCGAGACCTCACGTCCCGGCGGCCCGCTGATATCTTCGCGAGTAGAAAAGTCCAACACGTAGCGCTGTCCCGCGCGGAACTCGACATCCTTCGCACCAAAGCCACACTTTGCTCCGCCCGTACCCAGTGCACTTATGGATACCCAGCACCAGCTCAGGGAGTGTTTGCCTGGCGTCAGCCGTAGAGCCTGCTTGCCGGAAACATCGAGGGTTGAGTGGCGCCCGGCGTCCGGCAGTTGCTGGCCATCTACATGCGTGGCCAGCAGCAGACGGTGAAAAGGCACGCCCAGCGCGGTATCGCGTGGTTGCAAAGTACACAACGGGTGCGTCGGGCGTGTTGTTGGACAGGTCATCAGGCGTCATCGCCTCCGGCGCCCAGTTCCCCTGGTAATCCTTGTCCTGATAGTTGGAGCAGGCCGTCATCAGACCGCGATCAGCAGGACGCCAGGCAGTTTGAAATGGGATAGAAATGAGGAACTGTGTATTGTTGTTCGTGCTTCCTTGCTGAATTGGGCCGCGGCGGATAACGGGTCTAAAGCGGGTCCGTAGATTATCGGTATGACCACTCCGGCAGACTCGCTGACAGTTCGTGGTAGCAGCACAGCGAGGGGCCTGCCTTCAAAGAAGGCCTATTCTTTTACCCCCTCAAGAAAACCTCGAGTGCTTCGTACTTCATCGGTTTGGCAAAGTAATACCCCTGCAACACATCGCACCTGCTGCCCTTTAAAAAAGCCGCCTGAGATTCGGTTTCAACACCTTCAGCGACCACTGTCAGGCTCAGGTGGTGGGCCATAGCGATAATGCCCTGAATGATTGCGGCATCGTGGCAATCCGTGCCGAGCTCCTGGATAAACGAGCGGTCGATCTTGATCTTGTCTATCGGCAAGCGTTTGAGATAGCTGAGACTGGAAAATCCGGTGCCGAAATCATCGAGAGCAATGCGCACTCCCAAAGCCTTGAGCCGGTGCAATGTGTCGATCGCTTGTTCAGCGTTATGCAGCAAAAGCGATTCGGTGATCTCCAGTTCCAACTGCTCACCACAGAGTCCGTGCTTCTCCAGGATGGTTTGGACAAATTGAACGAAATGACCACGCTGGAAATGGATTGGCGAAATGTTCACAGCCATCGAGATGCCAGTGATGCCTTGTTCGCCTAACTGGCGCAGTTGAGCGCAAGCCGTATCGAGTACCCAGAGGCTCAGCGGGATGATCTGGCCACTGTCCTCTGCCACTGGCACAAATACCGCTGGTGAGATAAATCCTCTTTGCGGATGCTCCCAGCGCAATAGCGCTTCGATCCCGGACACTCGCCCCGTACGCGTTTCTATCTGCGGCTGATAATGCAACTTGAGCGATTCAGTATCGATAGCCTTCTGTAGGTCGTTGCGTAGTCTCGCGTGTTCACAAACGCGCTCATTAAGATCGCTGGTGTACCACTGGAAATTATTGCGCCCTTGCTGCTTGGCTTTGTACATGGCCATGTCAGCCTGCTGAATGAGCTGCATCGGTGGCTCGATATAACCATCGCTCAGGGTGATGCCAACACTTGCGCTCACGTGCAGGTCAATGCCCCGGATGCAGTAGGGCCTGGCTATGCCCGCCATCAGTCGTTCGGCCACCGATACAACGTCGTCATCACGCAGCAGGTTCGGCAGCAGAACGATAAATTCGTCGCCGCCCATGCGCACGATGGTATCGCCGGGACGAACGTGCTGGGCCATGCGCTGCGCCACCTCAATCAGCACTTGATCGCCGAAATAGTGTCCAAGCGAATCGTTGATGGATTTGAATCCATCCAGATCGATACACATTACCGCCAGGCGACGCTTGCGCCGGCGACTGATGTGACAATACTCAATAAGCCGATCTTCAAGAGTTACACGGTTAAGCAAACCCGTCAGGCGATCATGGCAGGCGTTGAAGCTCAACTCGCGCTCGTAGTGCTTCTGCTCGCTGATATCCCTGACCACTGCGAATACCCCGACGATCTCGCCATTGACCCTGATCGGCAGGTTGGAAATGTCCATGGTCAACAACATGTCGCTCGCGTCGCGAAACCGTGCTTCGAAACGTTGGTGCTCTCCGGTGCAGGCTGCAGAGAAATGTCGACCTACCCGTTGCTGCTCCTCCTCGATCACCAGATTGACAAAGTGATGACCGATCAAGTCGCTAGTGGTGTATGGCTTGAGCTTCAAACTTGCGGGATTTGCATTCTGGATTCTGCCGGCCAGATCGAGGGCGAATACCGGATTGGGGTTGTAGGTGAACAGTGAACGAAAACGTTGTTCGCTTTCCTCCAGGCTTCGGCCGTCACACTCATGGCGGATCGCAATGGCAGCCAGTTGGGCCGCGCAACCCAGTCGTTGAATCTGCGCCTCGTCCGGCTTATGGGTGCGGTTCTGGTAAAAGGCAAACGTACCTAACACGCGTCCTTGATGGGAGAGCAAGGGCATCGACCAGCACGAGTGCAGGTTATGCCCCAGGGCCAGACTACGGAAACGCTCCCAGCTTGGGTCAAGCGCGATGTCTTCGGTGACCACCAGCTCACGCCGGAACGCAGCGGTACCGCAGGTTCCCTCCTGTGGGCCAATGGCCATTCCATGAATCGCCTGGCTGTATTCAATCGGCAAACCGGGCGCCGCAGCGCTGAGCAAGCGTTTGCCCTCGGCATCAGCGAGCAGGATCGAGCTGAAAATTTCGGGGGACTGTGCGTCGAGCATCTGGCAAATGGCGCAGAGTATTTCGTCCAGATGACGGTCGGTCGCGATCATGTCGAGGATGTCACGCTGCGACTCGGAAAGTGTCTTGCTGTTAACGCTCGTGAAACAAGTATTCATGCGGGATCTTGAAGACTCTCGATGTCATCCGATCTTCAGAGAGCCTGAAATAGTGAGCGATCGAGCACTTTCGACTAGCGCATCGGGAGCCTCCTTATAAGGGCACTGATCCAATCCCAAAAAGGCTCAGATCAGCCGCGGAAAACCATATCAGATGCGTCCTCTTTGGCTTCGCTGCTCTCGGTCTCGGTGCGTCAAAAATCGCTTGTGATGGCAGTAGTTGAGTCGCCAAGCCACCCAACATTACTCGCTGGCGAGACGCTCACAAATCATCGGCGCTGCGGCATACAGGCAGGAGTAGTGGGAAAGCCCCTCCATCCGCTCGACGCGCGCGTTGCTTGGGAGGCGCTCAGCCAGATACGCCGACATACCGAAAGGCGACCAATTGTCCGCCGTGCCATGCCACAGGCAGACATTTGCCTCGCTTGGCTCAATCCGGCAACCTGACCTTCTTCTTCGCCCCGAACAGATTCCAGCTGGCCACGAACAGTGCCGCCACCAGCGGGCCGATTACGAAGCCGTTGAGGCCCAGCAGGGCCAGGCCGCCGAGGGTGGAGATGAGGATCAGGTAGTCGGGCATGCGGGTGTCCTTGCCGACCAGGATGGGGCGCAGGATGTTGTCCACCAGGCCGATCACCAGCACGCCGAAGGCGGTGAGGATGATGCCTTGCACCAGGCTGCCGCTGAGCATCAGGTAGATGGCCACAGGCGCCCAGATGATGCCGGCGCCGGCGGCCGGTAGCAGTGACAGAAAGGCCATCAGCACGCCCCAGAGCAACGGGCTGTAGATGCCCAGCGCCCAGAAGATGAAGCCACCAAGTGCGCCCTGTACGGCGGCGACTACCACATTGCCTTTCACCGTGGCGCGCACCACGCGGGTGAACTTGATCTGCAAACGCCGTTTGGTGGTGTCGGCCAGCGGGATGGCGGTGCGGATTCTATGCACCAGATCCCTGCCGTCGCGCAACAGGAAGAACAGCAGGTAGAGCATCACGAAGAAGCCGATGAAGAACTCGAAGGTGCCCTGGCCGATGGCGAATACCTTGGTGGCCAGGTATTGGCTGCCGGCCATGGCACTGTTGGAGATCTGTTCGCGCAGGCCTTCGAGGTTGTTCATGCCGACACGGTCGAGCTGTTCCTGTATCGATGGCGGCAGCATCTGGATGAAGCTGGTGACATAGGCGCCGGTATCCAGCTCGCCCGACTCGAGCTTCTGGTACAGGGCGGTGCCTTCGGCCACCACGGCTGAGGTGATGAAGATCACCGGCAGAATCGCCACCAACAGGCAGATGATCAGCGTCAGCAGGGCAGTCAGGTTGACTCTGCCGCCAGTGCGCCGTAGCAGGCGCTCCTGCAGCGGGGCGAACACCACGGCCAGGACCATGGCCCAGAACACCGCGCCGTAGAACGGCAGCAGTATCCAGAAGAAGGCGATGGTCACCAGAACGAGCAGGAGGATGAAGGCTTTCTGTTCGAAGGTCGGGCTCTGCATATCGGGATCGCTGGGAAGGGACATGTCAGTTAGTCCCCCGATGTTCTGGCAAAGTGCCGACAAAGTTGGACTGGGCTTGTAGCCGCGCGGCGGGGGGATTGACGGCTCTGGGATACTGGATGGCGTGAGGGCGATCATTCGACGGAGGCATGGCCATGCGTGACGAGGAAATCAAGGCGCTGTTCGACCAGCAGGCGGCGGGCTACGACAAGCAATGGGCGGGGATGGCGCCGATTCGTGAGGCGCTGTATTTGCTGCTCGATGCGCTGTTCATCGACCTGCCGGCTGACGCGCGGATACTGTGCGTGGGCACCGGCACGGGGGCGGAAATCGCGCACCTGGCCGAGCGTTTCCCGGGCTGGCGTTTCACCGCGCTCGACCCGTCCGGGGCGATGCTGGAGGTGTGCCGTCAGCGCGCGGAGCACGGCGGCTTTGCCCAGCGCTGCGACTTTCACGAGGGCTATCTGGATACGCTGGCGCCTGGGGCGGTCTACGACGGCGCTACCTGTTTTCTGGTGTCGCAGTTTCTGCTCGAACCGGCGGTGCGTACTGCGTTCTTCGGCCAGATCGCGCAGCGCCTGAAACCCGGCGGGCTGCTGGCCAGTGTCGACCTGGCGGCGGATATCCAGTCGCCGGCCTACGAGGTATTGCTGCCTGGCTGGATGACGCTGATGGCTGCGGCCGGGGTCGATGCGCAAATGCTGGAGCGTGCGCGGGCAGCCTACGCCCGTGATGTGGCGGTGGTACCGGCGCAGCAGGTGGCTGGCATCATCCAGGCCGCCGGTTTCGATGCGCCGGTGCAGTTTTTCCAGGCCGGGCTGATGCACGGCTGGGTAAGCCGGCGCGAAGCCGATGGTTGAGCGGCTCTACTCGTGGCGTGTGCTGCGGTCGCGGTCGCGTGGGTAGTGGCGGTCGAAGGGCAGGGGAGGTAACCAGGCTTCGCGGCGGATGGTCCAGAGTTCGTAGGTGGGGGTGAACTGGTTCGGTTCGTCCAGCGAGCCGACGTTCACCTCGACTTCATCCCCCGAGCGTGCGAACACCGGCGAGCCGCAGCGCGGGCAGAAGTGGCGGCCGGCGTACTGGCCGGTTTCGCCCTCTACCTTCACCGCGTCCTGCGGGAAGATTGCCGAGGTGTGGAAGAGGGCGCCGTGGTGCTTGCGGCAGTCCATGCAGTGGCAGACGCCGACCCGATAAGGCTGGCCGCTGGTTTCGAAACGCACCTGGCCGCAGAGGCAGCCGCCGGTGAGGTGGGTCATGGCGATATTATCCTGTTTCGTGTGCAGGGACTGAGAACATAGCAGGGGACGGCGTGATGCTCGCCAGTTAAGAGCAGGACGATGACTCTGTAGGAGCCCGCTTGCGGGCGATCCTGATAAAAGCATCGCCCGCAAGCGGGCTCCTACGGTTCGAGATCCAGTTCCTGCTCGATCTTCGCCCATTCCGCTTTCAGTGCACGGCGCAGGTAGGCGATGAAGAGTCGGTCGCGCAGGCGGCGCAGGGTGGAGCTCCGTCGCGCGGCCTGGGCTTGCTCGATGGTTTCGCTGAGCCAGGCGCTGTCGAAGCCTGTCCAGATTGGTGGGATGGGCGCGAGCATGTTGGAGTAGCACGCAGGAGCGACGTCCTCATAGAAGGCAGCTTTTACTGTGGCACGGCCGAAACCTGCCACCTGACGGGCGATGTATCCGTAGTCGACTTCGGTGTCGACGAATACGTCCGAAAGCGCCGACCACAGATGGATGCGTTCTTCGCGGGTCATAAGCCAGGTCTGCTCAATGCTGCGTAATCAGTGGCGAGAATGTAATGGCTGGCGCGCGTCCTGGCCATTGGCGCGGGCTGCTGCGAGGGCCTGGTGGGATGTATCATCGGGCACATATTTGCATGACTGAATCTGCCCGTGAGCGTCGGTCGTGCAAGCGCTGTTTTCGTATCCGTGGCCGTAGACGCGGCCCGCCATTTGCGAGTGATGACACCATGATCGAGGTTACCGAAGTTTCCATTGCCGAGTTGCGCGCCGCGCTGGAGTCCGGCCGCACCACGGCGGTCGAACTGGTCAAGGCCTATCTGGCGCGTATCGACGCCTACGACGGCGCGGATACGCCGACCCGGCTCAACGCGGTGGTGGTGCGCAACCCCGACGCGCTGAAGGAGGCCGAGGCCTCCGATGCACGCCGCGCCCGTGGCGAGACGCTGAGCCCGCTCGATGGCATTCCCTACACCGCCAAGGACAGCTACCTGGTCAAGGGCCTGACGGCGGCCTCCGGCAGCCCGGCGTTCAAGGACCTGGTGGCGCAGCGTGATGCCTTCACCGTCGAGCGCCTGCGCGCGGCCGGCGCCATCTGCCTGGGCAAGACCAACATGCCGCCGATGGCCAATGGCGGCATGCAGCGCGGTCTCTATGGCCGCGCCGAAAGCCCGTATAACGCCGATTACCTGACGGCGCCGTTCGCCTCGGGCTCGTCCAACGGTGCCGGCACGGCGACCGCTGCCAGCTTCTCCGCCTTTGGTCTGGCCGAGGAAACCTGGTCCAGCGGGCGTGGCCCGGCCTCCAACAACGGCCTGTGCGCCTACACGCCGTCGCGCGGGGTGATCTCGGTGCGCGGTAACTGGCCGCTGACGCCGACCATGGACGTGGTCGTGCCCTATGCCCGGACCATGGCCGACCTGCTGGAAGTGCTCGATGTGGTGGTGGCCGACGATGCCGACAGCCGCGGCGACCTGTGGCGTTTGCAGCCCTGGGTGCCGATCCCGAAAGCCTCCGAGGTGCGTCCCGAGTCCTACCTGGCGCTGGCGGCCAGGGCCGATGCGCTGAAGGGTAAGCGCCTTGGCGTGCCGAAGATGTTCATCAACAAGGACGAAGCCGCTGGCACCAGCGAGAACCCGGGCATCGGCGGCCCGACTGGCCAGCGCATTCACACCCGGCCGACGGTGATCGCCCTGTGGGAAGCGGCGCGCCAGGTACTGGAAGCGGCCGGCGCCGAGGTGGTGGAAGTGGACTTCCCGCTGGTGTCCAACTGCGAAGGTGATCGCCCCGGTGCGCCGACCGTGTTCAATCGTGGCATCGTCACGCCCGAGTTCCTGCATGACGAGCTGTGGGAGCTGAGCGGCTGGGCCTTCGACGATTTCCTGCAGGCCAATGGTGATCCGAAGCTCAACCGTCTGGCCGACGTCGATGGCCCGCAGATCTTTCCCCACGACCCCGGCACGCTGCCGAACCGTGAGGGCGACCTGGCGGCGGGCATGGACGAGTACGTCAACATGGCCAAGCGTGGGATCAAACCCTGGGACCAGATCGCCACGCTGCCTGACGGCCTGCGCGGCCTGGAGCACACCCGCAAGATCGATCTGGAAGACTGGATGGATCAACTGGGCCTGGATGCGGTGCTGTTCCCCACCGTGGCCGACGTCGGCCCGGCCGATGCCGACGTGAACCCGGCGTCCGCCGATATCGCCTGGAGCAACGGTGTGTGGGTGGCCAATGGCAACCTGGCGATCCGTCATCTGGGCGTACCGACCGTCACCGTGCCGATGGGCGTGATGGCTGATATCGGCATGCCGGTGGGCCTGACTTTCGCCGGCCGTGCTTATGATGATTCGGCGTTGCTGCAGCTGGCGGCAGCCTATGAGTCGACTGGCTCCAAGCGCCTGGTGCCGCCGCGTACACCGGCGTTGGGGTGAGTGCCTGCAAGGGCTGTAGGAGCGGCGCCCTCGCTGCGAAAAGGCTTGGCCGACAGTCGTGGAGGAGCGAGCGTCGCTAGCTAACTGCTTTTCGCGAGCACAGCTCGCTCTACAGAGGCACATCGATCCAGCCCTCTCCCCCGGCCCCTCTCCCGTAAACGGGAGAGGGGGGGGCAAGCCGCGCCGGCTCAATAGGAAGGGCTTCAGCTGTTGTGGCTCAATGATTCTGGACACCCCGATAGGGCGTTAAGCTTCGCCCAGCCATGAGGTGTTTGCGTGACCAGAAGATCATTCAGTACAGATTTCAAACTCGAAGCAGCCGGCCTGGTTTTGGACCAGGGGTACTCTGTTCCCGAAGCCTGCAAATCGATAGGCGTAGGCCCGACTGCATTGCGTCGCTGGGTAGAGCAACTGCGCAGCGAGCGTGGCGGCACTACACCACCACGCAGCAAAGCCCTGACTCCTGAGCAAAGGCGCATACAGGAACTGGAAGCCCAGGTTCGGCGCCTGGAGCGGGAGAAAGAGATCCTAAAAAAGGCTACCGCTCTCTTGATGTCGGACTCCCTCGATCAGTAGCGCTGATTGAGGCATTGGGCGAGCGGTATCCACGAGCCGAACTGTGCCGCGTGTTTGGCGTAAATCGCAGCAGTGTTTATGACGCTTGCATGCGACGTCATCGGATAGATCATCGACGGGTTGCTCTATGTCAGCTGGCCACTGAGCTTCATCTACAAAGTCGAGGCTCAGCTGGGGCCAGAACATTGTCAGCGGCGTTGCGGATACAAGGTGTCGCGGTGGGGCGTTTTCTGGCCGGACGCTTGATGAAAGAGGCTCGACTGTTCAGCACGCAATGCCGCAAGCATCGTTACCGCAGAGCAGATGGCGAAAGCGCCATTGCGGCCAACACACTGGATCGGCAATTCGCAGTGAGCGGCCCCAACCAAGTGTGGTGCGGTGATGTGACATACATCTGGGCGGGTAATCGCTGGATCTACCTGGCAGCAGTCATAGATTTGTATGCGCGCCGCATCGTCGGTTGGGCACTGTCCAATCGACCTGACTCGCAGCTCACGACGCGCGCGTTACGCGTGGCCTACGAGTCCCGAGGTTGCCCGCAACAGCTGATGTTTCACTCTGACCAGGGTTGCCACTACACCAGCATTGAGTTCTGCCAGATGCTCTGGCGCTACCGTATCAAGCAGAGCATGAGCCGCCGCGGTAACTGTTGGGACAACGCACCGATGGAGCGCTTTTTCAGAAGCCTGAAAACGGAGTGGATGCCGGAGCATGGCTATGCCAGCCAAGGGCAAGCTGAGGCTGATGTGCTGCGCTACCTGACGGATTACTACAACCATCAACGACCACACAGCTACAACGGATACAGAACGCCAGCGGAAACCGAAACACTGGCCGGATAAACCTAAACCAGTGTCCAGTTTTTGTTGACCACAACACAGCCGCGACTGCCGTAGAGCTTGTCGCCGCTAAAGCGCCTCCCACGGTTTGTGGTGCTCCACAATTCAGCGCGTAGGGCGGGAGCAACCCGCCATTGCCATTGCGGCGGATTACACCCGCCCTACGATGTATCGTTCACCTGTGATTGAAGAGGGGAGGCAAGCCGCGCCGGCTCAATAGGAAGGGCTTCAGCCGCGACTGCTGTAGAGCTTGTCGCCGCTAAAGCGCCTTCCACGGTTTGCGGTGCTCCACAATTCAGCGCGTAGGGCGGGTGCAACCCGCCATCGCCATTCTGGCGGGTTTCACCCGCCCTACGATGTATCGTTCACCTGTGAGTTGAAGAGGGGAGGTAAGCCGCGCTGACTCAGAGGGAGGGGCTTCAGCCACGACGGCTGTAGAGCCTGTCGCCGCTAAAGCGCCTCCCACGGTTTGCAGTGCTCCACAATTCAGCGCGTAGGGCGGGTGCAACCCGCCATCGCCATTCTGGCGGGTTTCACCCGCCCTACGATGTATCGTTCACCTGTGAATTGAAGAGGGGAGGTAAGCCGCGCTGGCTCAATGGGAGGGGCTTCAGCCGCGACTGCTGTAGAGCCTGTCGCCGCCAAAGCGCCTCCCACGGTTTGTGGTGCTCCACAATTCAGCGCGTAGGGCGGGTGCAACCCGCGATTGCCATTGCGGCGGATTACACCCGCCCACGAGATGACGCCCTATCGTTACTGCCGCAAATCCACCGCCGGTGCGCCTTGGCCGTCGAACAGCTGGCTTGGGGTGCTGGGCAGGATGCTGGGGCGGCCGTTGTCCGGGCCGCCGTTGCCGATGATGCGAATATCGCTGTACTTCTTGCCCGACAGCGCAGCCAGGCCGGCGCCATCGCGGACGATGGTCGGCCGCAGGAAGACCATCAGGTTGCGTTTGATATGAGATTCGCGGGTGGAGCGGAACAGCGCACCGAGCAAAGGAATGTCGCCCAGCAGTGGCACCTTGGAGATGGCCTGGGTGACGTCGTCCTGAATCAGCCCGCCAAGCACGATCACCTGACCGTCGTCGGCGAGGATGGTGCTCTTGATCGAGCGCTTGTTGGTCACCAGATCGACCGCCTGGGCGTTGAGCCCGGTGCTGGGGGCGATGGAGGAGATTTCCTGCTCGATTTCCAGGCGCAGGGTGGCGCCTTCGTTGATGCTTGGCGTGACCTTGAGGGTCACGCCGATGTCCTGGCGTTCGATGGTGGTGAAGGGGTTGCCGGCACCCGAGGCGTCGGTGGTGTAGGAGCCGGTCTGGAAGGGCACGTTCTGCCCGACGAGGATTTCCGCTTTCTGGTTGTCCAGGGTCAGCAGGCTCGGCGTGGACAGCAGGTTGCTCTTGCTGTTGGCCGAGAGTGCGGTGATCAGTGCGCCGAAGCGGTCGCTGCCGATGCCGATGATGGCGCCGTCGGGCAGAGTGAGGTCTTCCGGTATTTCCTCACTTTGCAGGATCTGCAGCACGCTGCCCACCGACAGGCCGGTGCCGGCGAAGTTGACCCCGCCCAGGCCGCCCCTGCCGCCGCTGCCGCTGCGGGCATCCACGGCCCACTGCACACCGAGGGCGTCGGTGATGTCGCCGGACACCTCGACGATGGCTGCTTCGACCATCACCTGGGCGCGCGGTACGTCGAGCTGACGCACGATATCTTCGAGGGTGGCGACCAGATCAGGCTCGGCCAGCATCACCAGGGCGTTGAGGCTCTCGTCGGCGCGGATGAGGATGTTCGACTGTCGGCCAGTGGTTTCGCTGTTTTCCTGATTCTTCAGACCTTCGGAAATCTCGCCGAGGGTTTCGGCCAGGGACTTGGCGTCGTTGTGGCGCAGGCGGATCACTCGCGTATTGGCCGAGCGGCTGGTGGGGCTGTCCAGCGAGCGGGCAAGGTCGGCCAGTTTGGCGCGGGCGTCCGGCGGGCCGAGCAGAATCAGGCGGTTGGTGCGGGCGTCGGCCACCACCTGGGTGGCGCTGGTGCCCTTGGCCTGGCCGCGGGCGATGGCGGTATTGAGCACTTCGGCGGCGTCCATCACCCAGGCGTGCTGCAGGGTCACCACGCTGAAGTCCTGCGCGCCGCTGCGGTCGAGCTGACGCATCAGGTCTTCGATGCGTTCGATGTTGGCGCTGCGGTCGCTGATGATCAGCGCGTTGGACGAGGTGACGGCCGCCAGATGGCCGTATTGCGGTACCAGTGGACGAACCAGCGGGATCAGCTCGGCCACTGGCGCGTGCTGCACCTGGATCAGGCGGGTTTCCAGGCGATCCGGCGCCGGACGGCCGGCATCGGCTTCGGCCTTGGCCTCGGCGTTGGGCACGATGCGCGCCTGATCGCCCTGGGTCAGCACGCTGAAACCGTGGGTGGCCATCACCGAGAGAAACAGTTGATAGACCTCGGACAGCCCCAAAGGCGTGCTGGAGATCACGTTGACCTGGCCCTTCACTCGCGGGTCGACGACGAAGGTCTGCCCGGTGATGCCGGCGACCTGATCGATGAACTCGCGGATGTCGGCGCCCTTGAGGTTGATGGTCCAGCTTTCTTCCTGCTGATTGGCGCTGGCCGGCACCTGCTCTATCTGCGCGAGCAAGGGCAAGGGGGCAGCGGCCAGGCCGGCGGCGAGGAGGGCGAGGGTCAGTCTGCTTCGGAGAACATGCATCGGTTCAGTCGCTTTCCATGAGCTGATCGGCGGGCGTTTCCTCTGGCAGGGTGCCAGAGGCTTCCATCTGTTCGCGCAGGTCTTGCATGCGCTGGCGCAGTTGTTCGAGGTTGTTCTGGTCGAGTTGATCGAGTTGTTCGACGGGGTCGTTGATCGTTTCTTCCGCTGGCGTATAGACGCTGTACTGGCCACTCTGCTGACGAGGGAAGGCCAGGCTTTCGCGGCGGCCGTTGCGCAGCAGTTCGACGCGGTCGGCATAGACGGCATCCAGGCGCACGCCACTGTCCACCTCCATGCCGACGGTGTAACGCTGGGCGCTCTGGCCCTGGCGCTGAACCACCGCGCTGGAGCGTTGCGGGTCACTGTGAACGAAGCTGCCGAGCAGGGTCAGTTGCAGGTTGGTGGCCGGTGGCGGGCCGCTCTCGGCCTCGCGCGGGCTGCCGAACAGCTGGGCGATGGGGGCCTGCGCGCGCTGTTGCAGATTTGGCGCAGTCTGACTGAGCGGTTGCTGTACGGGGCCGCGCACCAGGCGCAGCAATTCGGCACTCTGCCAGGCCAGACTCACGCTCAGGGCGATCAGCACGAGCATACCGATCAGGCTCGGGGCATTGTCCTTGATCCGCTGGGAAAGGGCCGAGGTGGGCAAAAGCATTACTCCGCAAACGACAGTCTAGTTCTTCTTATGTGCTGGGCGTCGCGCGCTGATCATAGCAGCCTGCGCGAGGTTGGCATCCCCCAAATAGGGTGGGTGTACAGTTACAGACGATGTGTTAAAGATAGTTGAATAAACGCACAAAAAGACCGTCCTAGAGGTAGCCATTGGGTCAAATAGCCAGATTAGGCTGTGCTACCCGAATAAGGTTCTGTTCTAAGGCCACGCATGAACACTTCGTTGCTCGAAATTCCGCTGCGCCGTCTGCCCTTCAGCTTTGCCAAGCGTCATGGTGTGGTGTTGGTCATGCAGGATGAGCGCGCCAGCCTGGCCCATCGCGCCGATTGTGACCCGGTGGCGCTGGCCGAGGCGCAGCGCTTCGCCGGGCGCCGCCTGCCGCTGCAGGTGTTGAGTGCGCCTGAGTTCGCCCAGGTGCTGGGTGCGGCCTATCAACACGATTCCGCTTCCATGCAATTGGCCGAGGACATCGGCGGCAGTTTCGATCTGGCCTCGCTCGCCGATCAGGTGCCGGAAACCGAAGACCTGCTGGAGCAGGAGGACGATGCGCCGATCATCCGCCTGATCAACGCCATCCTGGGTGAAGCGATCAAGGAAAACGCCTCCGACATTCACCTGGAAACCTTCGAGAAGCGCCTGGTGGTGCGCTTTCGCGTCGATGGTATCCTCCGTGAGGTGCTCGAGCCCAAGCGCGAGCTGGCGGCGCTGCTGGTCTCGCGGGTGAAGGTCATGGCGCGGCTGGACATCGCCGAGAAGCGCGTGCCGCAGGACGGGCGCATCTCGCTCAAGGTCGGCGGGCGCGAGGTGGACATTCGCGTGTCCACATTGCCCTCGGCCAATGGTGAGCGGGTGGTGCTGCGCCTGCTCGACAAGCAGGCCGGGCGCCTGTCTCTGCAGCACCTGGGCATGCGCGCCGAGGACCGCAAGCTCATGGAAGAGACGGTGCGCAAGCCGCACGGCATCCTGCTGGTCACCGGCCCCACCGGCTCGGGCAAGACCACCACGCTTTACGCCAGCCTGGTCAGCCTCAACGACCATACGCGCAACATCCTCACCGTCGAGGACCCCATCGAATACCACCTCGAAGGCATCGGCCAGACCCAGGTCAATACCAAGGTGGACATGACCTTCGCCCGCGGTCTGCGCGCCATCCTGCGCCAGGACCCAGACGTGGTGATGGTCGGCGAGATCCGCGACAAGGAAACTGCCGAGATCGCCGTGCAGGCTTCGCTGACCGGCCACCTGGTGCTGTCGACGCTGCACACCAACAGCGCCATTGGCGCTATTACCCGTCTGGTGGACATGGGCGTGGAGCCCTTTTTGCTGTCGTCATCGCTGCTTGGCGTGCTGGCCCAGCGCCTGGTGCGGGTGCTGTGTCCGTCGTGCAAGGAACCCTATGCGGCCGATGAGGCCGAATGCGCGCTGCTCGGTGTGCCGGCCAGTTCGCCGCCGACGCTTTACCACGCCCGTGGTTGCGCCCATTGTCATCAACAGGGCTATCGTGGGCGTACCGGCATCTACGAACTGGTGGTCTTCGATGAAACCATGCGCACTCTGGTGCACAGCCGCGCTTCCGAGCAGGACATGACCCGCCACGCCCGCACCCTGGGCCCGAGCATCCGTGACGATGGCCGGCGCAAGGTGCTGGAAGGAGTGACCACGGTCGAGGAAGTGCTGCGCGTGACGCGAGAGGAATGATGGCGAGTGGGATGTTGGCATTGGCTCTTGTATGCGCGGCTGGGCGGCATTCCGTTGCAGCCGCGAGTCATTGTGAATCGCGGCTGAAGCCGCTCCTACATTTACAGTCGGAGCGATTTGCCGATGGCTGCCTTTGAATATATCGCCCTCGACGGGCGCGGCCGCCAGCAGAAAGGCGTGCTGGAAGCCGACAGCGCGCGCCAGGTGCGCCAACTGCTGCGCGAGCGCCAACTGGCGCCGCTGGAGGTCAAGGCCACGCGCAGCCGCGAGCAGGACAGTGGGCAGGCACGCCTGGGTTTTGTACGTGGCCTGTCGGCGCGCGACCTGGCGCTGGTCACTCGCCAACTTGCGACGCTGATCCAGGCGGCGCTGCCCATCGAAGAAGCGCTGCGCGCCGCCGCGGCGCAATCCACCAGTTCGCGTATCCAAAGCATGCTCCTGGCGGTGCGCGCCCGCGTGCTGGAGGGCCATAGCCTGGCCGGCAGTCTGAAGGAATTTCCGGCCGCCTTCCCCGAGTTGTACCGCGCCACGGTGGCGGCGGGGGAACATGCCGGGCACCTCGGCCCGGTGCTGGAGCAATTGGCCGACTACACCGAACAGCGCCAGCAGTCGCGGCAGAAGGTGCAACTGGCGTTGCTTTACCCGGTGATCCTGATGTGCGCGTCCTTGCTGATCGTCGGCTTTCTGCTCGGTTACGTGGTGCCGGACGTGGTCAAGGTATTCGTCGACTCGGGGCAGACCCTGCCGGCGCTGACACGCGGGCTGATCGCCCTGAGCGACTGGGTCAAGGCCTGGGGGCTGGTTGCCCTGGTGGCGCTGATCCTGGCGGTCGTCGCCTTGCGCGCAGCCCTGCGTGACGAGGCGTTCAGGTTGCGCTGGCATCGATTTCTGCTGCGCATACCGCTGGTCGGACGGCTGGGGCGTGCCACCGATTGCGCGCGTTTTGCCTCGACCCTGGCGATCCTCACCCGCAGTGGTGTGCCGCTGGTGGAGGCGCTGGCGATTGCTGGCGAGGTGATCGGCAACCGGGTGATCCGTGGCGAGGTGCTGGTGGCGGCGCAGAAGGTGCGCGAAGGTGGCAGCCTGACCCGCTCGCTGGAGGCCACCGGACAGTTTCCGCCGATGATGCTGCACATGATCGCCAGTGGTGAGCGTTCCGGCGAGCTGGATCAGATGTTGGCGCGTACGGCGAAGAATCAGGAGAACGACCTCGGCGCACAGATCGCTCTGCTGGTCGGCTTGTTCGAGCCGTTCATGCTGGTATTCATGGGGGCAGTGGTGCTGGTGATCGTACTGGCCATCCTGCTGCCCATTCTTTCTTTGAACCAAATGGTGGGATAGCAGGTGAGAAAATCTCAGGCGGGCTTCACGCTCATCGAAATCATGGTGGTGGTGGTGATTCTGGGCATTCTGGCGGCACTGGTGGTGCCGCAGGTAATGAGCAGGCCCGATCAGGCCAAGGTCACCGCCGCGCAGAACGACATCCGCGCCATCGGCGCGTCGCTCGACATGTACAAGCTCGACAACCACAACTACCCCAGTACCCAGCAGGGCCTGGAAGCGCTGGTGAGCAAGCCGAGCGGTAACCCACAAGCGAAGAATTGGAACAAGGATGGCTACCTCAAGCGCCTGCCCATCGATCCCTGGGGCAACCCCTATCAATACCTGGCTCCCGGCACCAAGGGCGCATTCGATCTGTATTCGCTTGGCGCCGACGGCAAGCAGGGCGGCAGCGACCTGAACGCCGATATCGGCAACTGGGATCTCTGATCTGCTCATGTCGCCGTTCGCCTGTAGGAGCGAGCTCTGCTCGCGAAGCATGCGTCGTAGAAAACCTCCGCGAGCAGAGCTCGCTCCTACGTTGAAGGCGCAGCGCGGCTTCACCCTGATCGAGCTGCTGGTGGTGCTGGTCATTCTCGGCAGCCTGATCGGTCTGGCGGTGTTCAGTACCGGCATCGCCGGGCCGGCGCGCGAACTGCGCAGCGAGGCCGAGCGCCTCAGTGGGCTGATCGGTGTGCTGGTCGATGAAGCGGTGCTGGATAATCGTGAATACGGCTTGAGCTTTACCCGCGACGGTTACCGGGTGCTGCGCTACGATCCGCAGCGCGGCGAGTGGCAGGCACTGGATCGTCAGGCCCATCGCCTGCCGGAATGGGCCGAGCTGGCATTCGAGGTCGATGGCGAGGCCTTGAGCCTAACAACCGATGCCAGTGCTGATACGCCACAGTTGCTGATCCTTTCCAGTGGCGAGCTGACGCCGTTTCGCCTGCGTATCGCCGAACGCCGTCGTGACGGCCTGCGTCTGCAACTGTCCAGCGATGGCTTCGGTCTGCCGCGTGTTGAGGAGCTGGGCACGGGGCGCGCCAGATGAGATCGGCGCGCGGCTTTACCCTGCTCGAAGTGCTGGTGGCCCTGGCCATCTTCGCCCTGATTGCCGCCAGCGTGCTGACTGCCAGCGCACGCAGCGTGCGCACGGCCAGCCAGCTTGAGAACAAGACCCTGGCCATGTGGGTGGCGGACAACCGACTGACCGAGCTGCAACTGGCCGACACGCCACCGGCTGATGGTCGCGACCAGGGCCAGGTGGAGTTCGTCGGCCGTCGCTGGTCGTGGCAGAGCGAAATCCAGGCCACCAGTGAGCCGGCCATGCGTCGTGTGACGTTGTGGGTCGCCGCCGAGGAGCGCGGCGCTTCGGGCGATCTGCGCGAGCGGGCGCAGGTCACGTTGAGTGGTTTCCTGGGGGCGCCGCAGTGATTCGTCTGCCCTGCAGGCGCGAGCTCTGCTCGCGAATCCGTGGCGACGCCATTTCGCTCGCGACGCTCGCTCCAGCCCGTAGGATGGGCCGGGCGGCGCTCCGCTTCAGCCCACCAACAGCGGCCAGCCTTGGTGGGCTAAAGCCCACCCTACCAACTGGTGACCCTCAGCGGTTTTCTGGGGGCTCCATGATGTGTTGGAGCGCTCAGCGCGGCTTTACCCTGCTCGAGCTGCTGATCGCCATTGCCATCTTCGCCCTGCTGGGCCTGGCCACCTACCGCATGCTCGACAGCGTGCTCAGCGCCGATGCCGTCACCCGCGAGCACGAACGCCAGTTGCGCGAGTTGACCCGCGCCCTGTCAGCCTTCGAGCGCGATCTGCGCCAGGTGACGGTACGGCCGATTCGCGATGCTTTCGGTGATGCCCAGCCGGCGCTGCACGGCGATCTGGCTGATGCCACGGCGCTGGAGCTGAGTCGCGTCGGCTGGCGCAACCCGCTCGGCCAACCGCGTGCCGAGGTGCAGCGGGTGCGTTGGCAGCTCAGTGGTGAACAGTGGCAGCGGCGTTACTGGCGCGTGCTGGATCGCGCGCAGGACAGCACGCCGCAGATCCAGCAGGCGCTCGATGGCGTCGAGTCGTTGAGCCTGCGTTATCTGGACAAGGACGGCCAGTGGCAGCCTGACTGGCCGCCAGCCAATGCCTCTGGCGACGGTTTGCTCACCGAGCTGCCGCGCGCTGTGGAACTGCGCCTGCAGCATCGCCGCTATGGCGAACTGCGCCGTCTGCTGCGCCTGCCCGATCTGCCGGCGCAGAACGCTGCCGGCGCGCCGCCAGAGGATTCTAACGAGGTGCCGCAGTCATGAAGCGGCAGAATGGGGTGGCGTTGATCACCGTGCTGCTGGTGGTCGCCGTGGTCACGGTGGTGTGTGCCGGGCTGATCGCCCGTCAGCAGCTGTCGATCCGCAGCAGCGCCAACCAGTTGCACGTGACCCAGGCCTGGCACTACGCCCTGGGCGGCGAGACGCTGGCCAAGGCGATGCTCGAGCGCGACTTGCGCCGTGGCGATCCACGTCAGCCGGTTGATCACCTGCTGGAACCTTGGGCCAGGCCGTTGACGTTCCCGCTGGATGAAGGCGGCGAGCTACGGGTACGCATCGTCGACCCCAACGGCCGCTTGAACCTCAACAGCCTGGTGCGCCAGGGGCGGCCCAACGAGCTGGCGGTGCTGCGCCTGCGCCGCCTGCTGTTGCGTCTGGGCATCGATAAACCCTATGCCGAGCGCTTGCTGGACTGGCTCGATAGCGACAGTGAGTTGCAGGGCGGCAATGGCGCCGAGGACGGCCAGTACCTGCTGGCGACACCGCCTTATCGCACGGCCAATCGCGAGATCACCGACGTGTCCGAGCTGCGCCTGCTGCTGGAGATGGAGGAGGCCGACTATCGCCGCCTGCGGCCTTTCGTCAGTGCGCTGCCGAGCGAGGCGTTGCTTAACGTCAACACCGCCAGCGCGATGGTGCTCTCCAGCCTGTCCGACGGATTGAGTCCGGATGCGGCCCTGGCCCTGATCGCCGGGCGTGGTGACGAGGGGTATCTCAGCCCGGCCGCTTTTGCCGCTCAGCCTGCACTCGCCGGGTTGGGCGAGCAGGTGGTGCAGGGGTTGGCGGTCGGCAGCCGGTATTTCGAGGTGTTCAGCGAGGTGAACCTGGGTGAACGCCGGGTGGTATTGCGTAGCCTGCTGCAGCGCAGCAATGATGGCCAGGTCAGTGTCCTGGCGCGTGATCTGGGGCAGGGCGGTATGCCGCCACGGCCCATCGAGGAAGAACAAGAATGAACCCGACATGGATATTCCTGCCGCCTGAGACGTGCCACGCACTCTCAGCGGATCTACCCGTGCAGCGCGTTACGGCGGATGACAGTCGCGCCTTGAGCCTGGCCGAGGCATTGGCCGATTTGCCGGCACACTGGGAGCTGGTGCTGCCGGTAGAGGCGGTCACCGCCTGCGCCGTGCAACTGCCGACGCAGAAGGCGCGCTGGATGCGTCAGGCGTTGCCGTTCGCGGTGGAGGAACTGCTGGCCGAAGAGGTCGAGTTGATGCACCTGGCGCTGGGTGAGCAACTGGCCGATGGCCGTCACCGCGTCTATGCGCTGCGCGCCAGTTGGCTGCGCGAGTGCCTGGCCCTGTGCGCGGCGCAACCGCCGCAGGCGATTCGCGTCGATGCCGATCTGCTGCCACGCCAGGGCAGTCAGCTGCTCTGGTTGCAGTCGCGCTGGTTGCTCGGTGGCGAGGCGCCCTGGCGCCTGGCTTTGCAGACTGAGGACTGGCCAGCGCTGGCAGGCCGTTGCCCATCGCCATGCATCGCCAGTGCGCCAGCTGGGCAGGTGCTGCCCGAGCCGGTGGATGAGGTGCATCTGCTGGAGGACGCGCATCAATGGCTGGTGCATCAGGGCAACGGCGTCGATCTGGCTCAGGGGGAGTTCGCCCTGCGCCAGAGTGGTGACAGTTGGCGGCGTTGGCGCCCGCTGGCGGGGGTGTTGGCACTGTGCCTCGTGCTGCAGTGGGGCTTCAATTTCGCGCAGGGCTGGTACCTGCAGCGCGAAGCCGATGCTTATGCCGCGTCCAGCGAGGCGCTGTACCGCGAGTTGTTTCCTCAGGACAGCAAGCTGATCAACCTGCGTGCGCAGTTCGATCAACATCTGGCGCAGTCCACGGGCGGCGATAGTCCGGTGCTGGGCCTGCTGGCCGAAGTAGCGGCGGCGCTGCAGGCCGATGGCGCAGCGTTGGTGCAGGTCAATCAGCTCGATTACAGCGCGACTCGTGGCGATCTGTCGTTGCAATTGCAGGCGCCGGGTTTTGCCGAGCTGGAGCGTTTGCGTGAGCGTCTGGAGGAATCCGGCCTGTCGGTGCAGATGGGCTCGGCCAGCCGTGAAGCCGAGGGCGTCAGTGCACGCGTGGTGATAGGAGGATGATGGGCATGTCGAGGACGGGGTTGAGCGAAAGTCTGCAACTGCACTGGCAGCGCTCACCGCTGGCGCAACGCTGGCAAACGCTGCCGGCACGTGATCGTCTGGCACTCGTGGCGCTGAGCGTTTTCCTGCTGTTGGTGCTGTTCTATCTGGCGTTGTGGCAGCCGGTGCAGCGTCAGGCTCAGGCCGCGCGTGCCGCGTTCGAAGAGCAGCGCGCCCTGTACGCCTATATGCAGAGCCGTGCGCCACAGGTGCAGGGGCGCGACCTGCAGCCACGCGCCAGCCTCGACCCGGCGCGCCTGCAGGGGGTGGTCACGGCAAGTGCCGCCGAGCAGGGCCTGGTGATCGAGCGTCTGGATACCGAGGGCTTCGGCGCGGTGCAGGTCAACCTGCAGCCAGTGGCATTCGCCCAGTTGCTGCGCTGGATTCAGACGTTGGAGGGGCAGGGCGTGCGCATCGAGGAAGCCGGGCTGGACCGCGCCGAGGAAAATCGCGTGACTGCGCGGCTCAGCTTGCGTGTGGGCGATTGATCTGGTGCATTTATTGACAAGTACTCCCGTCACTCCCACGCAGGCGGGAGTCTAGGTGGCCCCTGGGTTCCCGCTACGCGGGAATGACGGTTGCTCCATGAAGTAATGGCGCTTGTTTCGCGGGGTAACGACGGCTGTTGCATGGAATGTTCTCGCGGTGCGCGCGGCGCACCCTGCGATTTGCATGGCGTCGCGGTAACAGCGCGCACCCGATTGGGCGGTTAGGGAACGTCGCTGCCCTGATAAGGTGCCGTCAGTGGCGCCATGGAAAACCACGAAGTGGCTCCAACGCCCATGTTTTGGGCGTTATATGGTTTATGGCCTGAGTATTGCTATAGATATCTGTTTAGCCTTTTCTGCTTGATCACTCCTTTTACGGGCTGTCAATATCTGCCGCCGGCACTTCCTGTGCTTCTGTAATTAGTTGTCGCATTGAGGAAATATCGCCTCATTGCCTGCCGCTAGAATGCCGCACACCCAGCCAAGGCCCCTTTGTCGCTCGTCCACCACGACAGCGCAGCACCGCCTTCTACAATCCTTAAAAGGCCCGGGCCCCTCACTGCCATCGATGTCATACCCAATTCGAAGGAGCAAAGAATGAAGAAGATCGCACTGCTTGGCGCCCTGGCGCTGTCCCTGATGTCGCCCCTGGCCATGGCCGAGAAGCCGCTGCGCATTGGCATCGAGGCGGCCTACCCGCCCTTCGCATTCAAGACTCCTGATGGCCAGATTGCCGGCTTCGACTACGACATCGGCAACGCCCTGTGCGAAGAGATGAAGGTCGAGTGCAAGTGGATCGAACAGGAGTTCGATGGCCTGATTCCGGCCCTGAAAGTGCGCAAGTTCGACGCCGTGCTGTCTTCCATGTCGATCACCGAAGACCGCAAGAAGTCCGTGGACTTCACTGGCAAGTACTACGCCACGCCGGCCAAGCTGGCGATGAAGGCCGGTACCGAGATCAAGGACCCGCTGGTCGACCTGAAAGGCAAGAAGATCGGCGTGCAGCGCTCGTCCGTATATGACCGCTACGCCACCGACATCTTCGCCCCGGCTGGCGCCGAAGTCGTGCGCTACAGCTCGCAGAACGAAGTGTTCCTGGACATGCAGTCCGGCCGCCTGGACGCCACCCTGGCCGATTCGGTGAACATCGATGACGGTTTCCTCAAGACCGACGCAGGCAAGGGCTTCGCGTTCGCCGGCCCGGACTTCACCGACGTGAAGTACTTTGGCGAAGGTCAGGGCATCGCCGTGCGCAAGGGTGACAAGGCACTGGCCGACAAGATCAGCGCCGCTATCCTGGCCATCCGCGCCAACGGCAAATACAAGGAAGTGCAGGACAAGTACTTCGACTTCGACGTTTACGGCGAGTAAGCGTCCCGGGCAAAAAAGTGGCACAACCTGAAAAGGTTGGTGCCACTTTTTTCTTGGTTCTGCGGAGTCGGTTCTTGTTGGCTTTGGCTGAATGCCAACCGTACGACCCGTCGCGTGAGCGACGTGAATTTTCTTTGTGCTAGGCGGCGCCTGGGGTGCCTGAGAGGTATTAGCGCATGCTTCAAGGCTACGGCTCGACCATTCTCGATGGTGCCTGGCTCACCCTGCTTCTGGCGCTGACGTCCATGGCAGTGGCGATCTTCCTCGGCCTGCTGGGTGCGGCCTTTCGTCTGTCGCCGATCCGCTGGCTGGCGGCGTTGGGTGATACCTACGCCACGGTGATTCGCGGGATTCCCGACCTGGTGCTGATCCTGCTGATCTTTTACGGCGGCCAGGATATGGTGAACCGTATCGCACCGATGCTCGGCTATGACGATTACATCGACATCAACCCCTTCGTCGCTGGCGTGTTCACCATGGGCTTCATCTTCGGTGCCTATCTGTCGGAAACCTTCCGTGGCGCCTTCATGGCGATCCCCAAGGGGCAGGCGGAAGCCGGTGCAGCCTATGGCATGAGCGGGATGCAGGTGTTCTTCCGCATTCTCGTGCCGCAGATGATCCGTTTCGCCATTCCCGGTTTCACCAATAACTGGCTGGTGCTGACCAAGGCCACCGCGCTGATTTCCGTGGTCGGCCTGCAGGACATGATGTTCAAGGCCAAGAGCGCGGCCGACGCGACGCGTGAGCCGTTCACCTTCTACCTGGCGGTGGCGGGGCTGTATCTGGTGCTGACCAGCGTTTCCTTGCTGGCGCTGCGTTTCCTCGAGAAGCGCTACTCGGTGGGTACCAAGGTGGCTGACCTATGATCTTCGACTATCAAATGATCTGGGAGAACCTGCCGCTGTACTGGGGCGGCGTGCTGGTCACCCTGAAAATCCTGCTGATCTCCCTGGCGTTCGGCCTCAGCCTGGCGCTGCCACTGGCACTGATGCGGGTGTCGAAATCGCCCTGGGTCAACTTCCCGGCCTGGCTCTACACCTACGTGATTCGCGGCACACCGATGCTGGTGCAGCTGTTTCTGATCTATTACGGGCTGGCCCAGTTCGAGTTCATTCGTGACAGCTTCATGTGGCCGTATTTCTCCAGCGCGACCTTCTGCGCCTGCCTGGCGTTTGCCATCAACACCAGCGCCTACACTGCAGAAATCCTCGCTGGCAGCCTCAAGGCCACGCCGCCCGGCGAGATCGAGGCGGCCAAGGCCATGGGCATGTCGCGCAGCAAGCTGTATCGGCGCATCCTCCTGCCGTCGGCGCTGCGCCGGGCGCTGCCGCAGTACAGCAACGAAGTGATCATGATGCTGCACACCACCTCGCTGGCCTCGATCGTGACCCTGATCGACATCACCGGTGCCGCGCGCACCGTCAGTTCGCAGTACTACATGCCGTTCGAGGCCTTCATCACTGCCGGCCTGTTCTACCTGGCGCTGACCTTCATCCTGGTACGCCTGTTCAAGCTGGCCGAGCGCCGCTGGCTGGCCTACATGGCCCCGCGCAAGGGCTGATGCCATGACGATTCAAGAGAACCCGAACATGTACAAACTCGAAGTTCAGGACCTGCACAAGCGTTACGGCAGCCATGAAGTGATCAAGGGCGTGTCGATGGCGGCCAAGGCGGGCGATGTGATCAGCATCATCGGCTCCAGCGGCTCGGGCAAGAGCACCTTCCTGCGCTGCCTGAACCTGCTCGAGCAGCCGCATGCCGGCAAGATCCTGCTCAACAACGAAGAGCTGAAGCTGGTGCCGGCCAAGGATGGTTCGCTGCGCGCCGCCGATGCCAAACAGCTGCAGCGCATGCGCTCGCGTCTGGCCATGGTGTTCCAGCACTTCAACCTGTGGTCGCACATGAGCGCCCTGGAGAACGTGATGGAAGCGCCGGTGCACGTGCTCGGCATGAGCAAGGCTGAAGCCCGCGACAAGGCTGAACATTACCTGGCCAAGGTCGGCGTCGCGCACCGCAAGGACGCCTACCCCGCGCACATGAGTGGTGGTGAGCAGCAGCGCGTGGCCATCGCCCGCGCCCTGGCCATGGAGCCGGAGGTGATGCTGTTCGATGAACCGACTTCGGCGCTCGACCCGGAATTGGTCGGCGAAGTGCTCAAGGTAATGCAGGACCTGGCCACCGAAGGTCGCACCATGGTGGTGGTGACCCACGAAATGGGTTTTGCCCGCGAGGTGTCGAATCAGCTGGTGTTCCTGCACAAGGGATTGGTCGAGGAGCGCGGTTGCCCGAAGGAAGTGCTGGCCAATCCGCAATCCGAACGGCTGCAGCAGTTCCTTTCCGGCAGTCTCAAATAATAAGAAGCTAGACTTCGCACTTAACTGGTGCGTTGAACCCACTGAATAGACACTAATGACTCCCCATCGAATCGGCTTTTTGTACTGGCCCGGCACCAAGGCCCTGACCCTGTCCCTGGCGGAGGAGGCCCTGCGTGTCGCCCAGCGCGTGCATCCGGAAGTGCTGTACGAGCTGGTGTTCCTCCAGGCCGAGCCGCTGGCTGCGGGTGACTGGCGTCTGCCGGGCGAGCCCTGGGCCGGGCATCTGGAAGGGTTGGACAAGCTGTTCCTGTTGGCCGATGCGCCGCCAGCGCAGGTTTCTGCGGGGCTGGCGGCGGCGCTCAAGCAGCAGGTGCGCAGTGGTTGTGTGATTGGCGGGCTGTCTGCCGGGGTCTATCCGCTGGCTCAGCTCGGTTTGCTCGATGGTTATCGCGCGGCAGTGCACTGGCGCTGGCAGGACGATTTCGCCGAGCGTTTCCCCAAGGTCATTGCCACCAGCCATCTGTTCGATTGGGATCGCGACCGGCTGACTGCCTGTGGTGGCTTGGCCGTGCTCGATCTGCTGCTGGCGGTGCTGGCGCGCGATCACGGCGCCGAGCTGGCCGGTGCGGTGAGCGAGGAGTTGGTAGTCGAGCGCATTCGCGAGGGCGGTGAGCGTCAGCGCATTCCGCTGCAGAATCGCCTCGGCTCCAGCCATCCGAAGCTGACCCAGGCCGTGCTGCTGATGGAAGCCAACATCGAGGAGCCGCTGACCACCGACGAGATCGCCCAGCACGTGTGCGTCTCGCGTCGTCAGCTCGAACGCATCTTCAAGCAGTACCTCAACCGCGTGCCCAGCCAGTATTACCTGGAACTGCGCCTGAACAAGGCACGCCAGCTGCTGATGCAGACCAGCAAGTCGATCATCCAGATCGGCCTGTCCTGCGGCTTCTCCTCGGGGCCGCACTTCTCCAGCGCCTACCGCAACTTCTTCGGCGCCACGCCGCGCGACGATCGCAACCAACGCCGCAGCAACAGCCCCTTCGAGCTGACGTCGACGCCGGTCGAGCGCGGTTGATCCGTCTTGTAGGAGCGAGCTCTGCTCGCGAACCGGGGGGTAACGCCAAAGCTTCGCGAGCAGAGCTCGCTCCTACACTGCAGTAAGCCCGGATGAAATCCGGGGCGATCGGGTGTCAGTCCCGGATTGCATCCGGGCTACGCAGGCAGGACTTTCGATACTGACCGGTCAGCCTGCGGAGAATTTTTCCAGCGGTGTGCTCCAGGCGGCGATCTGCGATTAAACTGCGCCTTTCCGACGCTTTCTGTCGCTTGGACGAAAACCCGCGGAAAACCTGGGGTGGCGCTGTAAGAAGTTGTCGCATGGCGACAATGCCGGCCCCGATTCAGTCCCTACAATCCTTGCATTCCCTGTCGTTTCGGGCGCTTCGTCGCCTCTCTGCGGCCGGTATTTCTCACCAGGAGAGCTTTGATGTCCGTTCAGCACGATGCGGTGCAACGCGCCGATTTCGACCAGTTCATGGTCCCCAACTACGCCCCTGCTGCCTTCGTCCCCGTGCGCGGCCTGGGTTCGCGAGTCTGGGATCAGAGTGGTCGAGAGCTGATCGACTTCGCTGGCGGCATCGCCGTCAACGTGCTTGGCCACTGCCACCCGGCACTGGTCGCGGCGCTGACCAAGCAGGCCAATACCCTGTGGCACATCTCCAACGTATTCACCAACGAGCCGACCCTGCGTCTGGGCAAGAAGCTGGTCGAAGCGACCTTCGCCGAGCGCGTGTTCTTCTGCAACTCCGGCGCCGAGGCCAACGAGGCCGCGTTCAAGCTGGCGCGTCGCGTCGCCCATGACCGCTTCGGCCCGGAAAAGCACGAAATCATCGCCGCCACCAACAGCTTCCACGGCCGCACTCTGTTCACCGTCAGCGTCGGCGGTCAGCCGAAGTACTCCGACGGTTTCGGGCCGAAGATCCAGGGCATCACCCATGTGCCGTACAACGATCTGGAGGCGCTGAAGGCTGCCATTTCCGACAAGACCTGCGCTGTGGTGCTGGAACCCGTGCAGGGCGAGGGCGGCGTGCTGCCGGCCGACAAGGCCTATCTGCAAGGCGCCCGCGAGCTGTGCAACGCGCACAATGCGCTGCTGGTGTTCGATGAAGTACAAAGCGGCATGGGCCGTACCGGCGAGCTGTTCGCTTATATGAATTACGACGTGGTGCCGGACATTCTCTCCAGCGCCAAGAGCCTGGGCGGTGGTTTCCCCATCGCGGCGATGCTCACCACCACCGATCTGGCCAAGCACTTCTCGCCCGGTACCCACGGCACCACCTACGGCGGCAACCCGCTGGCCTGTGCGGTCGGTGAGGCGGTGCTGGATATCGTCAACACCCGCCAGACCCTGGACGGTGTGAAGACCAAGAGCGAGCAGTTCAAGACGCGCCTGCTGGCGCTGGGCAAGCAGTACGGTCTGTTCGAGCAGGTACGTGGCATGGGCCTGCTGCTCGGCTGCGTACTCAACGAGGCGTGGATGGGCAAGGCCAAGCAGGTGCTCGACGCTGCCACGGCTGAGGGGCTGATGATTCTGCAGGCCGGCCCGGACGTGGTGCGTTTCGCCCCGAGCCTGGTGGTCGAAGATGCCGATATCGACGAAGGCCTGGCGCGCTTCGAGCGTGCGCTGAGCAAACTGACGGCCGCCTGAGTCCTTGCTGACTTGCTGTGGGAGGCGCTTCAGCCGCGACAATCGCCGCTTAAGCGCCTCCCAGGCTGGCTACGAATCTTGCAGCTTCCGTATTTAGAAGGAGTGACCCATGCTGGTGATGCGCCCTGCGCAAATGGCGGACCTGGCCGAAGTGCAGCGACTGGCTGCTGACAGCCCGGTAGGTGTCACTTCATTGCCGGACGATGCAGACCGGCTGGGCGACAAGATCGCCGCCTCGGATGCTTCATTCGCCGCCGAGGTCAGTTTCAATGGCGAGGAAAGCTACTTCTTCGTCCTCGAGGACACCGAGAGCGGCCGCCTGGTCGGTTGTTCCGCCATCGTCGCCTCGGCAGGATATTCCGAGCCCTTCTACAGCTTTCGCAACGAAACCTTCGTGCACAACTCGCGTGAGCTGAAGATCCATAACAAGATTCACGTGCTGTCGCTGTGTCATGACCTGACCGGCAACAGCCTGCTCACCAGCTTCTACGTCGAGCGCCCGCTGGTCAGCAGCGTATTCGCCGAGCTCAATTCGCGCGGCCGCCTGCTGTTCATGGCCGGTCACCCGGAGCGTTTCGCCGATGCCGTGGTGGTGGAGATCGTCGGCCACAGCGACGAGAACGGTGATTCGCCGTTCTGGGACGCGCTGGGGCGCAACTTCTTCGACATGACCTACGCTGAGGCCGAGCGCCTGTGCGGTCTGAAGAGCCGCACCTTCCTCGCCGAGCTGATGCCGCATTACCCCATCTACGTGCCGCTGCTCTCGGACGAGGCGCAGGAGGCCATGGGCCAGGTGCATCCGCGCGCGCAGATCACCTTCGACATCCTCATGCGCGAAGGCTTCGAGACCGACCATTACATCGACATCTTCGACGGTGGCCCGACCCTGCATGCGCGCACCTCGGGCATCCGCAGCATCGCGCAGAGCCGCCTGGTGCCGGTGAAGATCGGCGAGGCCGAGGCGGGCGGGCGCCAGTATCTGGTGAGCAACGGCCAACTGCAGGATTTCCGCGCCATCGTCGCCGATCTCGACTGGGTGCCGGGTAAGCCTGTGGTGCTCAGCGCACAGGCGGCCGAGGCCCTGGGTGTCGGTGAGGGCGCCAGCGTCAGGTTGGTAGCGGTTTAACAGGCTCGCTCCGGCTGGAGTGGGCGCCCTTCAAGGGCAGAGGAGAGTGCCGGCGGCGCTCTTGAGGAATCTGGAGGCTTTATGATCGTTCGTCCCGTGCGCAGTGCCGACTTGCCGGCCCTGATCGACCTGGCTCGCAGCACCGGCGCTGGCCTGACCACGCTGCCGGCCAACGAGGAGCGCCTGGCGCACCGGGTCGGCTGGGCGGAGAAGGCATTTCGTGGCGAGGCCGAACGTGCCGATGCCGACTACCTGTTCGTCCTCGAAGACGATGCCGGCAAGGTGGTGGGCATTTCTGCGGTAGCCGGCGCCGTCGGCCTGCGTGAGCCCTGGTACAACTACCGGGTCGGCCTGACCGTCAGCGCTTCTCAGGAGTTGAACATCCATCGCCAGGTGCCGACGCTGTTCATGGCCAACGACCTGACTGGCAACTCCGAACTGTGCTCGCTGTTCCTGCATGCCGATTACCGTACTGGCCTCAACGGCCGTTTGCTGTCGAAGGCGCGCTTTCTGTTCATCGCCGAGTTTCGCGAGCTGTTCGGCGACAAGGTGATCGCTGAGATGCGCGGTATGTCCGACGAGCGTGGATGCTCGCCGTTCTGGGAAAGCCTCGGTCGGCATTTCTTCAAGATGGAGTTCTCCCAGGCGGATTACCTCACCGGCGTCGGCAACAAGGCCTTCATCGCCGAGTTGATGCCCAAGTTTCCGCTCTATACCTGCTTTCTGTCCGAGGATGCACGCGCCGTGATCGGCCGGGTGCACCCGGACACCGAACCGGCGCTGGCCATGCTCAAGGCCGAGGGTTTCAGCTACCAGGGCTATGTCGACATCTTCGACGCGGGCCCGGCCATCGAGGCGGAAACCGCGAAGATTCGCGCCGTGCAGGGCAGCCAGAACCTGGTACTGGCCATCGGTACGCCGGGTGATGATGCCGAGCCGTTCCTGGTGCACAACCGCAAGCGCCAGGACTGCCGCATCACCGCTGCACCTGCGCGTCTGGCAGCCGGCACCCTGGTGGTCGATCCATTGACGGCCAAGCGTCTGCGCCTTTCGGCGGGTGATCAGGTACGCGCCGTGCCGTTGGCGGCGCACCGCTGAGTTATTGGTTTTGCGTGGCGGCCCAAGCCGGCCGCTGGAAAATGCTGGGAGTGGTAAAACAAGATGAACACTCATTACATCGCAGGTCAGTGGCAGCCCGGTCAGGGCGAGTCGCTGCAATCGCTCGACCCGGTCAGCCAGGCCGTGCTCTGGCAGGGCCAGGGCGCCACCGCTGCGCAGGTCGATGCAGCCGTTGCCGCTGCGCGTGGCGCTTTCTCGTTGTGGGCCGCGCATTCGCTGGATGGCCGCATCGCCGTGCTGGAACGCTTCGCCGCCTGTTTGAAGTCGCATGCCGACGAAGTGGCCCGGGCGATTGGTGAGGAGACCGGCAAACCATTGTGGGAAGCTGCCACCGAAGTGAACAGCATGGTGGGCAAGGTCGCCATTTCCATTCAGAGCTATCGTGAGCGCACCGGTGAGAAGAGCGGCCCGCTGGGCGACGCCACCGCGGTGTTGCGCCACAAACCACACGGCGTGGTGGCGGTGTTCGGCCCCTACAACTTTCCCGGCCACTTGCCTAACGGCCATATCGTGCCGGCGCTGCTGGCCGGTAACTGCGTGCTGTTCAAGCCCAGCGAGCTGACGCCGAAGGTGGCCGAGCTGACGGTCAAATGCTGGATCGAGGCCGGGCTGCCCGAGGGCGTGCTCAGCCTGCTGCAGGGCGGTCGCGAAACCGGCGTTGCGCTGGCCGGCCATCCTGGTATCGACGGGCTGTTCTTCACTGGCTCCAGCCGCACCGGCAACCTGCTGCACGCCCAATTCGCCGGGCGCCCGGACAAGATCCTGGCGCTGGAGATGGGTGGTAACAACCCGCTGATCGTCGATCAGGTCGCGGATGTCGATGCCGCGGTGTACACCATCGTCCAGTCCGCGTTCATCTCGGCTGGCCAGCGCTGCACCTGCGCGCGCCGTCTGCTGGTGCCGCAAGGGGAGTGGGGCGACACCCTGCTGGCGCGTCTGGTGCAGGTTGCCGGGCAGATCAAGGTCGGTCGCTTCGACGAGCAGCCGGCGCCGTTCATGGGCTCGGTGATTTCCCTGCAGGCCGCCGCGCAGCTGATGCAGGCGCAGCAGGACTTGCTGGCCGGCGGCGCCACGGCATTGCTGGCGATGACCCAGCCGCAGGCGGGTGCCGCGCTGCTGACGCCCGGTATTCTCGATGTCACGGCCGTGAACGACCGTCCTGACGAAGAATTCTTCGGTCCGCTGTTGCAGGTGATCCGCTACGACAATTTCGAATCGGCCATCGCCGAGGCCAATGCCACCGTTTACGGACTGGCGGCGGGCCTGCTGTCGGACTCGAAGGCGCGCTTCGAGCAGTTCTGGCTGCATAGCCGCGCCGGTATCGTCAACTGGAACAAACAGCTCACTGGCGCCGCCAGCACTGCGCCTTTCGGTGGCATCGGCGCTTCGGGCAACCATCGCGCCAGTGCCTACTATGCAGCGGATTACTGCGCCTACCCGGTGGCCGGGCTTGAGAGCGAAAGCCTGGCTTTACCTGCGACCCTGACCCCGGGAGTGACTCTGTAATGACCGCTTATGAGATGTCCGCTTTTGAAATGAATGTCGACGGCCTGGTCGGGCCGACTCACAACTACGGTGGGTTGTCCTACGGTAACGTCGCGTCGCAGAGCAACTGTCAGGCCGTGTCGAGCCCCAAGGAGGCCGCCAAGCAGGGGCTGGCGAAAATGAAGGCGCTGATGGACATGGGCTTCAAGCAGGGCGTACTGGCCCCGCAGGAGCGTCCGGACGTCGCCACGCTGCGCAACCTGGGCTTTACCGGCAGCGATGCGCAGGTGATCCAGAAGGCCGCCAAGGGCGCCATGCCTCTGCTGGTTGCAAGCAGCTCGGCCTCCAGCATGTGGACGGCCAACGCCTGCACCGTCAGCCCCAGCGCCGACACGGCCGATGGCCGCGTGCACTTCACCGCCGCCAACCTCAACAGCAAGTTCCACCGCAGCATCGAGCACCCCACCACCAGCCGCGTGTTGCAGGCGATGTTTGCCAGCGAGAAGCACTTCGCCCATCACCCGGCGCTGCCGGCGGTCAGCCAGTTCGGTGACGAAGGTGCGGCCAACCACACGCGTTTCTGCAAGGGCTATGGCGACGCCGGTGTAGAGTTCTTCGTCTACGGCCGCAGCGCCTTCGACAGCCGCTATCCGGCCCCGCAGCGCTACCCGGCGCGGCAGACTCTGGAAGCCTCTCACGCGGTGGCTCGCTTGCATGGCCTGGGCAAGGCCGGGGTGGTGTTCGCCCAGCAGAATCCGGAGGTGATCGATCAGGGCGTGTTTCACAACGACGTGATCGCCGTTGGCAATGGCGAGGTGCTGCTCTATCACCAGGATGCCTTCTTGGGCACCGACAAGGTACTGGCTGAACTGGGTGAAAAACTGGCCCGGCGCGGCGGCAACTTCCAGGCCATCTGCGTGCCAGCTTCTGCTGTCAGCGTGCAGGATGCGGTGCGTTCCTACCTGTTCAACAGCCAACTGCTGACGCGCGCCGATGGCAGCATGCTGTTGGTGGTGCCAGAGGAGTGCAAGAGCAACGCCAGCGTCTGGCGCTACCTGGAGCAACTGACCGCGAGCGGCGGGCCGATCCGTGAGGTGCGGGTGTTCGACCTCAAGCAGAGCATGCAGAACGGTGGTGGTCCTGCTTGCCTGCGCCTGCGTGTGGCGCTCAATGAGCAGGAGCTGGCTGCGGTCAATCCGGGCGTGCTGATGAGCGACGCGCTACACGACACCCTGGTGGCCTGGGTCGACAAGCATTACCGCGACCGCCTCAGCGAAGCCGATCTGGCCGACCCGCAATTGCTCACCGAATGCCGCACGGCATTGGATGAACTGACGCAGATCCTTAAACTGGGCTCGGTCTATCCTTTCCAGATAGCCTGAACCTGACCTCGATTCCCGGAGATTTTATGAGCGACGCGCTGCAACTGATTCTTGAAGACAACGACGGTACCCAACTGGAAACCTCCTGCAGCCGCTTTGCCGTGGTCTGGCAGGGCAAGGAGCTGTGGGTCCAGGCCGTTGGCGATCAGTTGCTGATCGGGGTCGATGTGGAAGAGGGTGATACCGAGTACGTCAACCTGTTGTTGCGTCCGCAGGCTACCAACCTGGTCAGCCTGCAGTTGGAGATGGAGCCGATGATTGCCGACGAGGATGATCATGTTCATGGCCCGGACTGCAACCACTGATTGAACCTGGTAGGGTGGGCCGGGCGGCGCTCCGCTTCAGCCCACCCTACGGAAATGCTGCGAACCAAGGAGTCCCCATGCTTGCCCTCGGCAAACTGCTTGAACTGACCCTGGCCGGCCACGAGCCGTCGGCGAAGATTCAACTGACGCCCGATGGTACGCGTCTGCGTTGGCTCGACGAAGGTGCGCTGGAGGTGACTCCGCCTGCAGTGCGCGACAATGGCCTCGACCTGCTGCTGTCGGCCGGCGTCCACGGCAACGAAACCGCGCCAATCGAGCTGCTCGATCGTCTGCTGCGCGGCATCGCGCGCAATGAACTGCATCCGGCGGCGCGCATTCTCTTTCTGTTCGGCAATCCCGAGGCCATGCGCCGCGGTGAGCGCTATATCGAGCAGGACCTCAATCGCCTGTTCAGTGGTCGTCACGAGCAATCCAGTGGTTTCGAGGCTATTCGCGCCTGCGACCTGGAGCATCTGGCCGCCACCTTTTTCGGCAAGCAAACAGGCCGCACTCGCCTGCATTACGACCTGCACACCGCCATTCGCGGCTCGAAGATCGAGCAGTTTGCCCTCTATCCCTGGCAGGAAGGTCGCGCTCACTCACGGCGTGAGCTGGAGCGCCTGCGTGCTGCCGGCATCGAGGCGGTGCTGCTGCAGAACAAGTCTTCGATCACCTTCAGCGCCTACACCTATGCGCAGCTTGGTGCCGAGGCTTTCACCCTGGAGTTGGGCAAGGCGCGCGCCTTCGGTCAGAACGAGTTGGTCAACCTCGACCTGCTGGAGAATGCGCTGCACGCTCTGATCGAAGGGCGCGAAGTGATCAGCGGTGAGCCGACGCTCGATGGCTTGCAGCTGTTTTCGGTATCACGTGAGGTCATCAAGCACAGCGACAGCTTCCAGTTGCACCTGCCGGCGGATATCGAAAACTTCACCGAACTGGAGCCCGGTTACCTGCTCGCCGAAGACATCGCCGACAGTCGCTGGATGGTGGAGGAGAAGGGCGCGCGGATCATTTTCCCCAATCCCAAGGTCAAGAATGGCCTGCGCGCTGCCATTCTCATCGTCCCGGATGACGGTGCCGGCTTGCTGTAGCCCGGATGCAATCCGGGGATGACCGGCACATTTTCCCCGGATTGCATCCGGGCTACGGTGTCGGCAAGTTGCTTTATCGCGCAACTGTATCTTTCACCGTCCCGGCGACCTCTTTAGCATGAGCCTTTCGCCAATTGCCGGGAAAGCCTGTCATGCCCCTGATCGACCTGCGTAGCGACACCGTCACCCAACCCACTGTTGCCATGCGCGAAGCCATGATGGCTGCCGAGCTGGGCGATGACGTGTATGGCGAAGACCCCACGGTAAACCGTCTGGAGGCCTGGCTGGCCAATGAGCTGGGCTTCGCGGCGGCGCTGTTCGTCCCCACCGGCACCATGAGCAACCTGCTGGGCCTGATGGCTCATTGCGAGCGGGGCGACGAGTACATCGTCGGCCAGCAAGCCCACACCTACAAGTACGAGGGCGGCGGTGCCGCCGTACTTGGCTCCATCCAGCCGCAGCCGATCGACGGTGAAGCCGACGGCTCGCTGGATCTGGCCAAGGTCGAAGCGGCGATCAAGCAGGACGACTTCCATTTCGCCCGTACCCGTTTGCTGGCCCTGGAAAACACCATGCAGGGCAAGGTGCTGCCGCTCGACTACCTGGCTGCCGCCCACGAACTCACTCGCCGCCGTGGCTTGAGCCTGCACCTCGATGGTGCCCGCCTGTACAACGCCGCGGTCAAGCTCGGGGTGCCAGCGCGCGAAATCACCCAGCACTTCGATTCGGTCTCGGTATGCCTGTCCAAGGGCCTCGGTGCGCCGGTCGGTTCGGTGCTATGCGGCAGCACTGCGCTGATTGCCAAGGCGCGGCGTCTGCGCAAGATGGTCGGCGGTGGCATGCGTCAGGCCGGGGTGTTGGCGGCGGCGGGGCTGTATGCCCTGCAGCATCAGGTTCAGCGCCTGGCTGAGGATCATGCCAACGCGGCGCGCCTGGGTGCTGCACTGACCGGACTGGGCTACAGCGTCGAGCCGGTGCAGACCAATATGGTCTATGTGCAACTTGGTGAGCGCGCCGGGCAGATCAAGGCCTTCATGGCCGAACGCGGCACCGCCGTCAGTGCCGCGCCGCGCCTTCGTCTGGTCACTCATCTGGATGTCAGCGCTGAGCAGATCGAGCGAGTGATCGAGGCGTTCGCCGCTTTTCGCTCTCATTGAGCAATATGCCGACAGTTCATAGCTGTCGGCTATCAATAAGGTACTAGCCGCGCGCGGTGGGCCCGATATAATGCGGCCCTTTGCAGACTGCGTGAAAACTACTGCGCTCGGTCATGCTGCGTTAAAAACCGGCTCAGAATGCTCATTTACAACTCGTAAACTCGTTTGCGAGCCCAGTGCGTTCTTCGCCGGTTTGATTCGCTGGCGCTCATCCTTCGGGCCAGCCTTTGGCTGTTACTCCCGTTGGTCGTGGCGCCTTGCCTGACCTTCGCTCGCTACGTTTTCACTTTGTCTGCTTCGCCGGCTTTGCCATGGCCGCCTGATTCCGTGGATATCCCTATGAAAAGCGCAGAAATCCGTGAAGCCTTCCTGAGCTTCTTCGAAGAAAAAGGGCACACCCGTGTCGCTTCCAGCTCGCTGATTCCGGCGAACGACCCGACCCTGCTGTTCACCAACGCGGGCATGAACCAGTTTAAGGACTGCTTCCTGGGCCTGGAAAAGCGCGCCTATACCCGCGCCACCACCAGCCAGAAGTGCGTGCGTGCCGGCGGCAAGCACAACGACCTGGAAAACGTCGGCTACACCGCGCGTCACCACACCTTCTTCGAGATGCTGGGCAACTTCAGCTTCGGCGACTATTTCAAGCGTGACGCCATTCATTACGCCTGGGAATTCCTGACCTCCGACAAGTGGCTGAACCTGCCCAAGGAAAAGCTCTGGGTCACCGTCTACGCCACCGATGACGAAGCCTATGAGATCTGGAACAAGGAAATTGGCGTACCGGCCGAGCGCATGATCCGCATCGGCGACAACAAGGGCGCGCCTTACGCTTCCGACAACTTCTGGGCAATGGGCGATACCGGCCCGTGCGGCCCGTGCACCGAGATCTTCTTCGACCACGGCGAGCACATCTGGGGCGGCCCACCCGGCAGCCCGGAAGAAGATGGTGATCGCTACATCGAGATCTGGAACAACGTGTTCATGCAGTTCAACCGCACGGCCGATGGCGTCCTGCACCCGCTGCCGGCGCCGAGCGTGGACACCGGCATGGGCCTGGAGCGCATCAGCGCCGTGCTGCAGCACGTCAACTCGAACTACGAGATCGACCTGTTCCAGAACCTGCTGGCCGCCTCGGCCAAGGCCATTGGCTGCAGCAATGAAGGCCAGGCTTCGCTGAAGGTGGTGGCCGACCATATCCGTTCCTGCAGCTTCCTGATCGCCGACGGTGTCACCCCGTCCAACGAAGGCCGTGGCTACGTGCTGCGCCGCATCGTGCGCCGCGCTTGCCGCCACGGTAACAAGCTGGGCGCCAAGGGCAGCTTCTTCTACCAGATCGTCGCGGCCCTGGTGGCCGAGATGGGCGAAGCCTTCCCCGAGCTCAAGCAGCAGCAGGCGCACATCGAGCGCGTGCTGAAGACTGAAGAAGAGCAGTTCGCCAAGACCCTGGAGCAGGGCCTGAAGATCCTCGAGCAGGATCTGGCTGGCCTGCAGGGCTCGGTCATCCCGGGCGATGTGGTGTTCAAGCTGTACGACACCTACGGTTTCCCGGTTGACCTGACCGCCGACATCGCCCGCGAGCGCGAGCTGTCGGTGGACGAGGAAGGCTTCGAGCGTGAGATGGAGGCGCAGCGCGAGCGCGCCCGCTCCGCCAGCTCCTTCGGTATGGACTACAACGCCCTGGTCAAGGTCGACGCCGACACCCGCTTCCTCGGCTACGAAGGCACCAGCGGCAGCGGCAAGATCATTGCCCTGTTCAAGGCCGGTGCCGCGGTCGACAGCCTCGCCGAAGGCGAGGAGGGCGTGGTGGTGCTGGATCAGACCCCGTTCTACGCCGAATCCGGTGGCCAGATCGGCGACTGCGGTTACCTGGAAAGTGCCGGCGTACGCTTCGACGTGCGCGACACCACCAAGGCCGGCGGCGCCTTCCTGCACCACGGTGTGGTGGCCAAGGGCGGCCTGAGTGTCGGCACCAGCGTCAAGGCTGAAGCCGAAGCCGGCGCGCGTCAGGCCACCGCGCTGAACCACTCCGCGACCCACCTGCTGCATGCCGCGCTGCGTCAGGTGCTCGGCGATCACGTGCAGCAGAAGGGCTCGCTGGTCGACAGTCAGCGCCTGCGTTTCGACTTCAGCCACTTCGAGGCGATCAAGCCCGAGCAGATCAAGCAGCTGGAAGACATCGTCAACGCCGAGATTCGCAAGAACTCCGAGGTCGAGACCGAAGAAACCGATATCGAAACCGCCAAGGCCAAGGGCGCCATGGCGCTGTTCGGCGAGAAGTATGGCGACCAGGTGCGCGTGCTGAGCATGGGCGGCGACTTCTCCGTCGAGCTGTGCGGCGGTACTCACGTATCGCGTACTGGCGACATCGGTCTGTTCAAGATCACCAGCGAAGGCGGCGTGGCCGCTGGCGTGCGTCGTATCGAAGCGGTCACTGGCGCGCAAGCGCTGGCCTGGCTCAATGGCGCCGAGGAGCAGCTCAAGGAAGCCGCTTCGCTGGTCAAGGGCAGCCGCGACAACGTGCTGGACAAGCTCTCGGCCCTGATCGAACGCAACCGTCAGCTGGAAAAGGAGCTGGAGCAGCTCAAGGCCAAGGCCGCCAGCGCCGCCGGTAACGACCTGGCCGGTTCGGCCGTGGACGTGAAGGGCACCAAGGTGCTGGCTGCGCGTCTCGATGGTCTGGACGGCAAGGCGCTGCTGGCGCTGGTCGACCAGTTGAAGAACAAGCTGGGCAGCGCTGTGATCCTGCTCGGTGGTGTGTTCGACGAGAAGGTGGTGCTGGTCGCTGGTGTGACCCAGGACCTGACCGCCAAGGTCAAGGCCGGTGACCTGATGCGTCAGGCCGCGGCAGCCGTGGGCGGCAAGGGTGGCGGTCGCCCGGACATGGCTCAGGGCGGCGGCGTTGATGCCGGCAAGCTGGATGAAGCCCTGGCTCTGGCCGCTACTCTGGTCGAGCAGGCTTCGTAACGAGCGAGAAAGCGGGGCCCGCAGTGCGTCCGGCGGGCCTTGGCAGTATGACCCGATGCGGGTTTAATGGGCGCCCTTCGAGGAATCAGGCGGCTTTTTGAAATGGCTTTGATCGTACAGAAGTTTGGGGGCACCTCCGTCGGCACCATCGAGCGTATCGCGCAGGTGGCCGAAAAGGTGAAGAAGTTCCGCGAGAACGGTGACGACATCGTCGTCGTGGTTTCCGCCATGAGCGGCGAAACCAACCGCCTGATCGATCTGGCCAAACAGATCACCGATGGCGAGCCGGTTGCGCGTGAGCTGGATGTCATGGTGTCCACTGGTGAGCAGGTGACCATTGCCCTGCTGGCCATGGCGCTGATCAAGCGCGGCGTGCCTGCGGTGTCCTACACCGGCAACCAGGTGCGCATCCTCACCGACAGCGCGCACAATAAGGCGCGCATTCTGCAGATCGATGACCAGAAGATTCGTACTGATCTCAAGGCCGGTCGCGTCGTCGTCGTCGCCGGCTTCCAAGGTGTCGACGAGCACGGCAATATCACCACCCTCGGTCGTGGCGGTTCCGACACCACCGGCGTGGCTCTGGCTGCGGCGCTGAAAGCCGACGAGTGCCAGATCTACACCGACGTCGATGGTGTCTACACCACCGACCCGCGTGTGGTGCCCAAGGCTCAGCGTCTGGAAAAGATCACCTTTGAAGAGATGCTGGAAATGGCCAGTCTCGGCTCCAAGGTGTTGCAGATTCGTTCGGTGGAGTTCGCCGGCAAGTACAACGTCCCGCTGCGCGTCCTGCACAGCTTCCAGGAGGGGCCGGGCACCCTCATTACCCTTGATGAAGAGGAATCCATGGAACAGCCGATCATTTCCGGCATCGCTTTCAACCGCGACGAAGCCAAGCTGACCATCCGTGGGGTACCGGATATCCCCGGCATCGCCTTCAAGATTCTCGGCCCGATCAGCGCCGCCAACATCGAAGTGGACATGATCGTGCAGAACGTCTCGCACGATAACACCACCGATTTCACCTTCACCGTGCACCGCAACGACTACAATAACGCCCTTGGCGTGCTGCAGAAGACTGCAGACGAGCTGGGCGCCCGTGAAGTGGTCGGCGACACCAATATCGCCAAGGTGTCCATCGTCGGTGTCGGTATGCGCTCCCATGCCGGTGTTGCCAGCCGTATGTTCGAAGCCCTGGCCAAGGAGACCATCAATATCCAGATGATCTCCACCTCCGAGATCAAGGTGTCCGTGGTGATCGAGGAGAAGTATCTGGAGCTGGCGGTACGCGCTCTGCATACCGCTTTCGAGCTGGATGCCCCGGCCCGACAGGGCGAGTGATTCAACTGATTTGAAAGGCGCGGCTGGTTCCGCGCCTTTCGTCTTTTTGACTGGCATGTGGGAACTTTCTTTCTGCGCGCGCTGGTCAATACTTGGGTGGAGGCTTTCAGGCTTGATTTAGCGGGAAGCCGGCACCATTTTCTTTTTGCAGACTGTTGTCCTGAGAAATGTAATCCGTTGAGGAGAAAGGAATGCTGATTCTGACTCGCCGGGTCGGAGAGACCCTGATGGTCGGTGATGATGTGACTGTCACCGTGTTGGGTGTGAAAGGTAACCAGGTGCGCATTGGTGTCAATGCGCCGAAAGAGGTTGCCGTACACCGTGAAGAAATCTACCAGCGCATCCAGAAAGAGAAGGGTGACGAACCAAGCCACTAATTTTTCTACAAATTTTTGTTTGCAAACGGGGAAAACATGTTTATCATGCGCCCCGTGTTGCGGAGAGGTGGCCGAGTGGCCGAAGGCGCTCCCCTGCTAAGGGAGTACACCTCAAAAGGGTGTCGGGGGTTCGAATCCCCCCTTCTCCGCCATTATTCAGCGAGTCAGGCGTAAGCCGGGCTGGCGAATCAACCAGAGGTGATCTGGTATAAAAGCACCAAAAAGTGGACTCATAGCTCAGCTGGATAGAGTACTCGGCTACGAACCGAGCGGTCGGAGGTTCGAATCCTCCTGAGTCCGCCATATTCAATGGCTTGCATCGCTGCAAGCCATTTTGTTTCAACCAGTGGTGATCTGGTCTAAAAGCGCCAAAGTGTGGACTCATAGCTCAGCTGGATAGAGTACTCGGCTACGAACCGAGCGGTCGGAGGTTCGAATCCTCCTGAGTCCGCCATATTCAATGGCGGTGCAGCGATGCAGCGTCATGCTTCAACCAGCGGTGATCTGGTCTAAAAGCGCCAAAGTGTGGACTCATAGCTCAGCTGGATAGAGTACTCGGCTACGAACCGAGCGGTCGGAGGTTCGAATCCTCCTGAGTCCGCCATACCCAAAGGGCCTGCAGCAATGCAGGCCCTTTTTCTTTGCGCGTCATCTGCCTTTCACGCATCCGGCCTCGTCGAAACTGACCTGTCGGCTGTTGCCGCCTTTGCGTTTTTCTTTGTAGTGATAGCGCTGCTGCCCATTGCTGCTCGTGACTCTGTCCGGCTTGCCCAGGCTGCTTTCCACGTCGGCGCGGCTCATGCCGCGGCGCACTTCCTTGCGGATGATTGCCTGGCGCCTCTCGCTACTGGTTAGCAGGTTGCCGCAGCCATCGTCCTGTTGGCCGACGATGACTACCTCGCCACTGCTTGCCGAGGCGGTTGTCGCGCGTCGGCCTGGGTCAGCCAGGGGGATTGGCTTGCCGCTACTGGGCGTGTGGTTGCGCGCATCCTGCAGATGTTGCTGCTGATCGTCGGTGCAGCCATGGCGGGTGAAGGTGATATGGCCGTCAGCGTCGACGCAGCGGAACACGCTGGCGGCCGAGCTGTCTGCAATAGGGTAGAGAAGCGCAGCGGCCAGTAGCGCTGCGACGTGCTGTCCTCGCATGAATCGTCCTCCGTGACGTTTGCCTGCTTCAGGTTAGACCGTTTTTTCGCGCTCGCCAGGGTGTCCTGGCGGGGAGCGCTGGCGTCACATAGCCAGGTTTTCATGCGAGATCGAAGTTTGTGATGCAAGCAGTTGTTCTTGCCGCGCTTTTGTCACGTACAAAGCTGTTTTGCGGTGTTATCATTCGCCGCGTCAGCCCCGCCGGGGCTTGTGGAATACCACCATGGACTTACCCAGTAGTTACTCAATACTCCCCTCGCACAATCGTGTAAGACCTGATTGATCCCCTCTGGCGTGCCCGCCAACTGGGGGTGGAGCGCGCTATGACTGAAGTAGAAGCCAAAAAGCCGCAAGAGAGCTTGCAGGATCGCCTGGCCCAGGTGATCGAACTGCTGCATCGGCACAAGCTGGTCGAAGACCTGACTCATCGTCAGGAAGGCCAGCATCACGACCGGGTCGAGAACCTGGTGCATCGTCAGAATCTCGTCGAGCTGCAGCGCAAGCTCGAAGATCTGCACCCTGCGGACATCGCCCACATCCTCGAAGCCTTGCCGCTCGACGAGCGTCTGACCGTCTGGCAACTGGTCAAGTCCGAGCGCGATGGCGACATCTTGCTGGAAGTCTCTGACGCGGTACGGGAAACCCTGATCGCCGACATGGACGATCACGAGATTCTCGCCGCGGCCAAGGACCTGGACGCCGACGAGCTCGCCGACCTGGCGCCGGAACTGCCGCGCGACGTCGTTCACGAGCTGATGGAATCGCTCGACGCCCAGCAGCGCGAGCGTGTGCGTTCGGCCCTGTCCTACGAAGAGGATCAGGTCGGCGCGCTGATGGACTTCGAGATGGTCACCATCCGCGAAGACGTCAGCCTGGAAGTGGTTCTGCGTTACCTGCGCCGCCTGAAAGAGCTGCCGGGCCATACCGACAAGCTGTTCGTGGTCGATTACGACGGCGTGCTCAAGGGCGTGCTGCCGATCAAGCGCCTGCTGGTCAACGACCCGGACAAGCAGGTCGGCGAAGTCATGGCCGACGATCCGGTGAGTTTTCACCCGGATGAGGACGGTTATGACGCCGCCCAGGCCTTCGAACGTTACGACCTGATTTCCGCCCCGGTGGTGGACAAGAACGGCAAGCTGATCGGCCGTCTGACCATCGACGAGATGGTCGACCTGATCCGTGAGGAAAGCGAAAGCGAAGTGCTGAACATGGCCGGTCTGCGCGAGGAAGAAGACATCTTCGCCTCGGTGTGGAAGTCGGTGCGCAACCGTTGGGCCTGGCTGGCGATCAACCTGGTCACCGCATTCCTCGCTTCGCGGGTGATCGGCCTGTTCGAAGGCTCGATCGAGAAGCTGGTGGCGCTGGCGGCGCTGATGCCCATCGTCGCCGGTATCGGCGGCAACTCCGGCAACCAGACCATCACCATGATCGTACGCGCCATGGCGCTGGATCAGGTCAGCACCGGTAACACCGCGCGGCTGGTGCGCAAGGAACTGGGGGTTTCCCTGATCAACGGCATCCTCTGGGGCGGCGTGATTGGTGGGGTGGCCTATTACCTGTACGACAGCTGGTCGCTGGGTGTGGTGATGACGGCGGCCATGACCCTCAACCTGCTGCTTGCGGCGCTGATGGGGGTGCTGATCCCCATGACCCTGGCACGCCTGGGGCGCGACCCGGCCATGGGGGCCAGCGTGATGATCACTGCCATGACCGACAGCGGCGGTTTCTTCATCTTCCTGGGGTTGGCGTCGATCTTCCTGATGTAGGTCGCTTCAGTTCATCAGCTCGACCAGCCGCCAGGTATCGAGAAAGGCCGTGACCCGGGTGATCCGGCCGTTCTCCAGCTGCATGTGCCAGGAGTAACTGTTCTCGTAGCGACTGCCGTCCTTGGCGGTCGCCTGGCCATCCCAGTGCACGACCACGTAAGGTCCCTGCGCCACGATCTGGCGGACGGTGGGCACGATGGGCGTGGCCAGTTTGTCAGTGATGGGTTTGACTGCATCTTCCATGAACGCCTCTCGCGTGGGGTAAGTCCCGGAGTACGGGCTGCTGCCGGCCACGACCCAGACGGCATCATCGGCCAGCAACTGGAAGATGCCGCCTTGGCCTGCGCGCCAATCATCGAAGGCTTTCTGAATCAGGGCCTGATTGGCCGCGGTGTTGTCACTTGCCCAGGCCGGGAGGCAGAGGGATGCGCTCAGTAGCAATGCGGCGATGATCTTGTGCATGTTCATGGGCATTTTTCCTTGGCTGATGAATAGCGTTATTCGTCTATTGGGGTGCTTTTGCGGCGCAGTACCATGCCGCCGTGGTAGAGCACGTCGTTGATGAATTCGCCATCGGCGGTAAACCCGGTGTCGTCGACGTAGTCGATGTGGTTGCCGGTGACGCGGTAGTTGCCCTGGTAGGCGCTTTCGCGATTGCCGCGTGCCTCGTCATAACGGCCGTTGGCCAATAGCTCATGGCGGACATGGCCGTCGTCCGTTACCCACATGCCTACGTAAGGATGCGGGTTCTCGGATTGCGCCATTGACACGCCAGGTAGCAATGCGCCACCAATCAGCAGCGCTGCGACAGTAGTCTTCGCTGACATGGTGGTCTCCATCAATGAGGGCTGGCGGTTGGGCGCACGATCAGTTCGCTGACGTCGACGTCGTCGGGCTGTTCGATTGCATATGCCACGGCGCGGGCGATGGCGTCTGGGGTGATGGCGACGCGACGGAAAGCTTGCATCGCCTCGCGCGCACTGGCATCGGAGATGCTGTCGGCCAGTTCGGACTCGACCACGCCAGGGCAGATGGTGGTGACGCGGATGCGCTCGCTTTCCTGGCGCAGGCCGTCGGAAATCGCCCAGACGGCATATTTGGTGGCGCAGTAGACCGCTGCTGTCGGCGATACGGCGTGGGCGCCGATAGAGGCGATATTGATGACCTGGCCGCGTCCGCGTTCTTCCATGCCTGGCAGTACGGCGGCAATACCGTGCAGCACGCCCCTGATGTTGACGTCGATCATGCGATTCCACTCATCCACCTTCAGGGCATTGAGCGGCGACAGTGGCATGACCCCGGCGTTGTTGATGATCACGTCGACGGGGCCGTGCTGCGCTTCGGCATGCTCGACGAAGGCCTGCATATCGTGCAGTTGGCTGACGTCGAGGGCGCGGCAGGAGGCATGTTGACCTTGTGCCTGCAGTTCTTCTACCAATGCCTGCAGGCGCTCGATGCGCCGTGCACCGAGGGCTACCTGATGACCCAGGCTTGCCAGGTGTCTGGCGGTGGCTTCGCCGATGCCGCTGCTGGCGCCGGTGATGAGGATGACTTTGCTCATGTCGGTCTCCATTGCGTTATGGAGCGTCCATGCTAGGCAGGGGCTGGCCGGCTGCTAAGTCTCGTTACTCTTTCGATATTGCCTGTTTCTATTGAATGCTTCCTACAATGCCCGGGTATTGATAACGAGTCGAAAGCGGCGCATGAGCATGAGTCCTGAGAGCATCAAGCGACGTATGGTCGAACTGATGCTGCGTCTGGCCCCCGAGGAGGGGTACACCGCGGCGCAGCTCGACGGGGTTACCTTCATGCGCTCCAATCGCTCGCTGCCGGTGACCCCGGCGCTGTATGAGCCGAGCATCGTGATCGTGATCCAGGGGCGCAAGAGCGGGCTGCACGACGGCAAACTGTATGTTTACGATGCGCAGCACTATCTGGTGCTGGCGCTGCCCCTGCCGTTCTCCATCGAAACCGAGGCCAGTGCCGAAGAGCCCATGCTGGGGGTGGCGCTGCGTGTCGACCCGCTGTTGGTGGCCGAACTGGTCATGGATCTGCAAGAGCCCCAGCCCACTCAACCGGCAACGCTTTATTCCAGCCCGATGGATGCGCGCTTGAGTGATGCCACGTTGCGCCTGCTGGAGGCCCTGGCTGACCCTGAGGAGGTGCGCCTGCTCGGCCCATCGATTCTGCGTGAGGTCGTCTTTCGCGTGCTACAGGGTGAGCAGGGCAATGGCCTGCGCGCGACCCTGGCGCAGAACAGTCATTTCGGTCGTATCGCGCGCGTCCTGCAGCGGATTCACCGGGATTATCAGCAATCGCTTGATGTGCCTTCGCTGGCCGAAGTTGCCAGCATGAGCGTGCCGACCTTCCATGTGCATTTCAAGGCGATGACCAGTCGCTCACCGCTGCAGTACCTCAAGGCCATTCGCCTGCATCAGGCGCGCCTGCTGATGATCCGCAACGACATGAGTGCGCTCAGCGCTGCGCAGCGCGTCGGGTATGAAAGTCCGTCGCAGTTCAATCGGGAGTTCAAGCGTCTGTTCGGGCGTACCCCTGGTGATGAGACACGTCACTTCAAGACGCTGCTGAGGCTTGCTCCTGCCGTTGATACCGTGGCTCGCGCCGCATCCTGAGGCTGCGCTCGCCGGGCCTTTCTGCCTCTTTGGTAGTAGGTGCTGATAAACCACTACATAAATAGCCCGTTCGGCCCTTTTGGCGTTTGCTTCAAACGCTCGTTTCACGCTAAGGTTCGCCAGCTTTGCCCGGGTACTGACCCTGGGCGCTCCTAATCAATAATGAATGCAGCCGCTTAGCTGCTGGCCAAAGGAGCCAAGATGACCCCCAGTGAACTGCTGCTCGAGGGTGTCGAACTCATGCTGTTCGGCATGGGCTTCGTATTTGTCTTTCTGGTGTTGCTGGTGGGTGTGGTCAGTCTGATGTCACGTCTGATCGCGACCTTCGCTCCGTCCGCGCCGACCCCGGCTATTTCTTCTCCAGCGTCTAGTGTCGAGTCGGCCAGCCATGGGCCGGATGCAGAGACACTGGCCGCCATCCAATCCGCTATTGCCCAGCACCGCGCGCGCCGCGGTTGATCAGGTTCAGAGGGAGCACCTGTATGACTGCCGGAAAACAAGCACTCGGAATCACCGATGTGGTGCTGCGTGATGCGCATCAGTCGATCCTGGCGACGCGTGTTCGTCTCGAAGACATGCTGCCGATTGCGCCCAAGCTCGATCAGGTCGGCTTCTGGTCGGTGGAGTCCTGGGGCGGCGCGACCTTCGATGCCTGCATTCGTTACCTCGGCGAAGATCCCTGGGAGCGCATCCGCGAACTGAAGAAGGCCATGCCCAACACCCGTCAGCAGATGCTGCTGCGTGGGCAGAACCTGCTCGGCTACCGCCACTACGCTGACGATGTGGTGGAGAAGTTCGTCGAGCGTGCCGCCGTCAACGGCGTCGATGTGTTCCGCGTGTTCGATGCGATGAACGACCCGCGCAACCTGGAAACCGCGCTCAAGGCCGTGAAGAAGCAGGGCAAGCATGCCCAGGGCACCATCTCCTATACCACCAGCCCGGTGCATACCCTGGACATGTGGGTCGATCTGGCCAAGCAGATCGAAGACATGGGCGCCGACTCGGTGGCCATCAAGGACATGGCGGGCATCCTCACTCCGTACACCGCCTTCGAACTGGTCTCGCGCCTGAAGGCCAGCCTGGTCATCCCGATCCATATGCAATGCCATGCCACCGCTGGGCTGTCGTCGGTGGCCATTCTCAAGGCGGTGGAAGCCGGTATCGACAACGTCGACACCGCGATTTCCTCGCTGTCGATGACCTATGGCCATTCGCCGACCGAGTCGGTGGTGGCCATGTTCCAGGGCACCGAGCGCGACACCGGGCTCAACCTGGAGCTGCTGGAAGAAATCGCCGCGTACTTCCGCGAGGTGCGCAAGAAGTACGCGAAGTTCGAGGGCAACCTCAAGGGCGTCGATTCGCGCATCCTGGTCGCCCAGGTACCGGGCGGTATGCTCACCAACATGGAAAGCCAGCTCAAAGAGCAGGGTGCCCAGGACAAGTTCGACCAGGTGCTGGCCGAAATCCCGCGCGTGCGCGAAGACCTGGGCTTCATCCCGCTGGTAACCCCCACGTCGCAGATCGTCGGCACTCAGGCGGTGATCAACGTGCTCACTGGCGAGCGCTACAAGTCCATCACCAAGGAAACCGCCGGCGTGCTCAAGGGTGAGTACGGCGCCGCGCCCGCGCCATTCAACGCCGAGCTGCAGGCTCGTGTGCTGGATGGCGGCGAGGCCATCACCTGCCGCCCGGCCGACCTGCTCGAGGCCGAAATGGACAAGCTGAGCGCCGAGCTCAAGGGCATTGCCCGGGAGAAAGGCATCAAGCTGGCCGCCGACGAGATCGACGACGTGCTGACTTACGCGCTGTTCCCGCAGATCGGTTTGAAGTTCCTGGAAAATCGCGGCAATCCGGCGGCCTTCGAGCCGGCGCCGACCGGTAAGGAAACCCCGGCTCGCGAGGCCGGCAAGCCCGAGGTCTACACCGTCGAGGTCAATGGCAAATCCTTCGTCGTGCAGGTGGGCGAAGGTGGCGATATCGAAGGCATCAAGCCCGTCGGTGGCGCAGCGAGCGCCGCACCGGCGGCGGCTCCGGCCGCAGTCGGCGGCGGCGAGCCGCAAGCCGCGCCATTGGCTGGCAATATCTTCAAGGTGTTGGTGCAACCTGGCCAGGTCGTGGAGGAGGGTCAACTGGTGATCATCCTCGAAGCAATGAAGATGGAAACCGAGATCCGCGCCTTCAAGGCCGGCACCGTCGGTGCCGTCAACGTCAAGGTCGGCGATGCAGTGGCAGTGGGCGCAAGCCTGCTGACCATCGGCTGAGGGGCGCGTCATGGAAAAGCTGCTCAAGCTCTGGCAGAGCACCGGTCTGTACCATCTGGAGCCCGGCCAGGCGTTCATGATCGCGGTGTGCCTGTTGCTGATCTACCTGGCCATCAAAAAGGGCTTCGAGCCGCTGTTGCTGCTGCCCATTGGTTTTGGTGGCCTGTTGGCGAACATTCCGGTGGCCAACATGGCAGAGGGGGCGGGCTTTCTGCACCTGATCTACGAGGTAGGCCTGCCTACCAGTATCTTCCCGCTGCTGATTTTTTTGGGTGTCGGCGCTATGACCGATTTCGGGCCGATGCTGGCCAACCCCAAAACGCTGCTGTTGGGTGCTGCTGCGCAGTTCGGTATTTTCGGTACGCTGCTCGGCGCCTTGGCGCTGACTGCGTTGGGTATTCCCGGTATGGAGTTCACCCTCAAGGAGGCTGCCTCCATCGCCATCATTGGCGGTGCTGACGGGCCGACCTCGATCTTCGTGACCTCCAAGCTGGCGCCGCATCTACTTGGTCCTATTGCCGTGGCGGCCTATGCCTATATGGCGCTGGTGCCCTTGATTCAGCCGCCGATCATGCGTGCGCTGACCACCAAGGAAGAGCGCGCCATCGTCATGCAGCAACTGCGCCCGGTGGGGCAGACCGAGAAGATCATCTTCCCCATCGTGCTGTGCGTTCTGATCGGTATGCTGCTGCCTGACGCCGCGCCGTTGATCGGCATGTTCGCCCTCGGCAATCTGCTACGCGAGGCCGGTGTGGTCGAGCGTCTGGCCGATACCTCGCGCAATGCGCTGATCAATATCGTCACCATCTTCCTCGGTCTGACCGTGGGTTCCAAGCTGTCGGCCGAGGCCTTCCTGCAGCTCAAGACCCTGGGCATCCTGATGCTGGGCATGGTGGCGTTTTGCGCGGGCACTGCGGCCGGTGTGCTGATGGCCAAGCTGATGAATGTGTTCAGCACACACAAGGTCAATCCGCTGATCGGCTCGGCTGGCGTTTCGGCGGTGCCGATGGCGGCTCGGGTATCGAACAAGGTCGGCCTGGAGGCCAATCCGCAGAATTTCCTGCTGATGCATGCCATGGGGCCTAATGTGGCCGGGGTGATCGGCTCGGCCGTGGCGGCGGGGGTGTTGCTCAGTTTCGTTGGCTGATAGATGCGGAGTTCGCTCCGCGTCTTTTCGTTACCCATAAAAAAACCGGCTCAAGGCCGGTTTTTTATTAGCTCGCCTCAGGCTTCTTCGGCGGCCATTTCCACGTCGTGGGCAATCAGAGCGACCAGCGCGTTCTGCTGGCGGCGCGACAACTGACGAAAACGCTGCAGCAATTCACGCTCATGGAGGCTCAGTTCGGGGCTGTCGAGACGCAGGCTGAGATCGTCATCCAGCGCACCTTCCTGAAGCATGCTTTGCTCCAGGCGGGCGATGATTTCCGAATTCATGCTGCGGTGATGGTTGCGTGCTACGTCAGCGATACGCTCACGCATGCCATCTGGCAAGCGAACGACAAATTTGTCAGCCGTGCGGCTGGAATAAATAGCCTGTTTCATAGGGCGCATACATTACCGGTTAGTTCAGGGAGCGATACTGGTAGTCAGTGTCGAGATTGTCACCGGTTTGACTGTGTTTCGCACTAGCCGTTCAACCGGTATCGCGTTCTGCGTCATTATGACCCGAGAGTCATCTGAACAGTTCCTTGACGCCAAATACGTGTCGGATTGTGATTCAGGTGGCGGCTTTATGCCAGCACCGATTGTCTGAAATGCGTGGTATTCGGCAGAACTCATCTTGTCGCGTCGCTCGAGCATAAAAGTTTCAAGTTTCGGTCACTCAATCGTCATCCGTGGTTCACGGGTCTGACACAGCTTGCGCCTACCTTGGTCTACACCAGAAGGCGCGAGTTAGCTGCCTTCGTATCGACAATGATAGTAGAGGGCCAGCCCATGCGCGCAGCGATTCGAGTCGACCGTCTGAACAAGAGCTTCGGCCGCAAACAGGCGTTGTTCGACCTGGCGCTGTCGGTACAGCCAGGTGAAATGGTGGCCTTGATCGGTGCTTCGGGGTCGGGCAAGTCGACCCTGCTGCGCCATCTCGCCGGCTTGGCACGCGGCGATGCCGGCAGTATCGAAGTGCTCGGTCGCCAGGTCCAGGCCGATGGTCGCCTCAACGGCGACGTGCGCCGTCAGCGCGCCGATATCGGCTACATCTTCCAGCAGTTCAATCTGGTCGGCCGCCTCAGTGTGATGCAGAACGTGCTGCTCGGTGGTCTGGGGCGCATGCCGCGCTGGCGTGGCAGCCTCAGCCTGTTCAATGCCGAGGAAAGGCAGCGTGCCATGCAGGCGCTGGAGCGGGTCGGTCTGGCCGAGTTCGCTGCGCAGCGTGCTTCGACCCTCTCCGGGGGGCAGCAGCAACGCGTAGCCATCGCCCGTGCGCTGTGCCAGCAGGCCGAGGTGATTCTCGCCGACGAGCCGATCGCCTCGCTCGACCCGGAGTCGGCACGCAAGGTGATGGAGATTCTCGCCGACATCAACCGCTGCGACGGCAAGACGGTGGTGGTGACCCTGCATCAGGTCGACTACGCGGTGCGCTATTGCCAGCGCGCCGTGGCGCTCAAGGGCGGGCGCATTCATTTCGACGGACCCACCGAAAGCTTCAATCCCGATTTTCTCAACGATCTCTACGGCGGCGATCTCGATATCAGCCTGCTGCTGCCGCAAGGGCAGCGCCCACGGGCTGTAGAGCGTCCGCTGACACTGGCCAAGGCCTGACGTCGCCTCCCTCATTCGAAACAACAACGCCAACCCGCAACAGGAGTGTGCTCCATGTTCAAACGCATCGGCCAGGTGCTGGCTGCCTCTGCGCTCGTCACCGGTTCCCTGCTGGGCTCGGTCCAGGCCGCCGAGGAACTCAACTTCGGCATCATCTCCACCGAGTCCTCGCAGAACCTCAAGGCCATGTGGGAGCCCTTCCTGGCTGACATGAGCAAGCAGACCGGGGTGAAGATCAACGCCTTCTTCGCCCCGGACTATGCCGGGATCATCCAGGGCATGCGCTTCGACAAGGTCGACGTGGCCTGGTACGGCAACAAGTCGGCGATGGAAGCGGTGGACCGCGCCGGCGGCGAGATCTTCGCCCAGACCGTAGCGGCCAACGGCGCCCAGGGCTACTACAGCCTGCTGGTGGCGCACAAGGACAGCCCGATCAATTCGGTCGAGGACATGCTCAAGAACGCCAAGAGCCTGACCTTCGCCAACGGCGACCCGAACTCCACTTCCGGTTATCTGGTGCCCGGTTACTACGTGTTCGCCCAGAACAACGCCGACGCCGGCAAGATCTTCAAGCGCTCGCTCAACGGCAGTCATGAGGTCAACGCCTTGTCGGTGGCCAACAAGCAGGTCGATGTCGGCACCTTCAACAGCGAGGGCATGGAGCGTCTGGAAGTGACCGCGCCGGACAAGGCCGCGCAGCTCAAGGTGATCTGGACCTCGCCGCTGATCCCCTCCGACCCCATCGTCTGGCGCAAGAATCTGCCGCAGGAAACCCGCGACAAGCTGCGTGACTTCTTCATGACCTACGGCGCCAAGCCGGAGGAGAAGAAGGTGCTCGAAGACCTGCAGTGGGGCCAGTTCAAGGCTTCGGACAACGATCAGTTGCTGCCGATTCGTCAGCTCGAACTGTTCAAGAAACGTACCGAAGTGGCCAATAACGACAAGCTCAAGGACGCCGACAAGCAGGCTCAGCTCAAGGAGCTGGACGACGAGTTGGCCAAGCTGGAGCAGCGTATGGCCGAGCGTGAGAAGCAGGGCGGCGCCAGCGCCGGCTGACCCCGAGAGCCGCCCCGCGCTGGTGGGGCGGCTCGCGAAAAGCTCGCCGCTGAAGCGCCTTCCACAGGATCGAGAATTACCCATGACCACACTGACCACCGCCACCCCGGTCGCCGACGGCAAGCGCAGCTGGCCGCAACTTATCGGCTGGGGCCTGTTCTTCGCCGTACTTGCCTGGTCCTGGCAGGGCGCGGAAATGAACCCGCTGGCGCTGGTGCGCGATGCCGGCAACATGGCCACCTTCGCCGCCGACTTCTTTCCGCCGGATTTCAGCAACTGGCAGCACTACCTCAAGGAGATGGTCGTCACCGTGCAGATCGCCCTCTGGGGCACGGTGCTGGCCATCGTCTGCGCCATTCCGCTGGGCATTCTCTGCTCCGAGAACATCGTGCCCTGGTGGATCTATCAGCCGGTACGCCGGGTGATGGATGCCTGCCGTTCGATCAACGAAATGGTCTTCGCCATGCTCTTCGTCGTCGCGGTCGGCCTCGGCCCCTTCGCTGGCGTGCTGGCACTGTTCATTAGCACCACCGGGGTGCTGGCCAAATTGTTCGCCGAGGCGGTCGAGGCCATCGATCCGGGCCCGGTGGAAGGCGTGCGCGCCACTGGTGCCAGCGCCCTGCAGGAAGTGATCTTCGGCGTCATCCCGCAGGTGCTGCCGCTGTGGATCTCCTACTCGCTGTACCGCTTCGAGTCCAACGTTCGCTCGGCAACCGTGGTCGGCATGGTCGGCGCTGGTGGTATCGGGGTGATCCTCTGGGAGGCCATACGCGGCTTCCAGTTCGCCCAGACCTGCGCCCTGCTGATCGTGATCATCCTGGTGGTGAGCGCCATCGACATCCTGTCCCAGCGCCTGCGCAAGCTCTTTATCTGAAGGAGGAGGAGGGCGCCTGCGTGCGCCCTTTTCAAACGATGAACTTGTCTAGACAAAGCGAACCGCTGTACCGCGAACTGGCCGCCGTGTTGCGCGAGGACGTGCAGCGCATGAGCCCGGGCGACTACCTGCCGGGCGAGATGCAACTGGCCGCCCGTTTTTCCGTCAATCGCCACACCCTGCGTCGCGCCGTGGACGAGCTGGTGCTCGAAGGCCGCCTGCTGCGCCGCCAGGGCAAGGGCACCCAGGTGTTGGCCAAGCCGCTGGTGTATCCGGTGGAGGCGGGCAGTGCCTTCAGCCAGTCGCTGTCGGCGCTCGGCCACCGCGTCGAGGCGCACTTGCTCGAGCGCCTGCGCCGCAGCGGCAGCAGCGAGGAGTGCCGCCATCTGCAATTGCCCGATGGCAGCGAGCTGGTCGAACTGGCCACCCTGCGCCTGCTCGATGGTCAGCCGCTGAGCCTGATCCGTCACCGTTTCTGCGCCAGCCTGGCGCCGCTGCTGGCCGACTACCGGGGCGGTTCGCTGCGCCAGTACCTGGCTGAGCGCGATCTGCCGCTGGCGCGCACCTTCAGCCTGATCGGTGCGCGTCTGCCCAGCCGCGAGGAGGCGGCGCACCTGCTGATGCCGCGCCATGCGCCGCTGCTCAGTGTGCTCACGCTGTCCCGTGATCCCGCCGGTCGTGCCGTGGAGCTGGCGCAATCCAGCAGCCGCGCCGACCGCTTCCAGTACCAGGTCGCGACCTGATGGAGACCCGCATGAACGACCTTGATCCGAACATCGCCGCGCGCCAGCGCTGGATGGGGGTACTGGCCCGCGCCGGCGACGCCCTCGATGCCCACGAGGCGGCGCTCAAGGACAGCGCCTACCAACTGATCCGCGCCCCCGAAGTGGGCATGACCCTGGTGCGTGGGCGCATGGGCGGCACCGGCAGCGCCTTCAACCTTGGCGAGATGAGTGTGACCCGCTGCGTGGTGCGCCTGGCCGACGGCCGTACCGGCTACAGCTACCTGGCCGGTCGCGACAAGCGCCGCGCCGAACTAGCGGCGCTGGCCGACGCCCACCTGCAGGGCAGCGACCAGGCGCGCTGGCTCAGCGACCTGATCGAACCCCTGGCCCGCCAGCAGCGCGAGCAGCGCCTGGCCCGGGCTGCCCGCACCGCCACCACCCAGGTGGAATTCTTCACCCTGGTCAGAGGAGAGGACTGATGACTACGCTGCACAGCTCGCACTGGCTGCAACCGGCTTTCGACGACCCGGTGCTGGACGCCCAGGTCAGCTTCCGCGCGGCCCTCGGAGCCCTGGCGGAGCCGGGCCTGCCGCGTGCCATGGATCGCGCCCATGCATTGGGTGGGCTGGCACCGGCCACCTATGGCCTGTGCCTGGCCTTCCTCGACAGCGATACGCCGTTGTGGCTGGCGCCGCGCTTCGACACGCCGTTGATCCGTGCCAACCTGGCATTCCATTGCGGCTGCCCGATCGTCGCCGAGCGCGAGATTGCCCTGTTCGCCCTGCTCGATGAAAGCGAGTTGAGCGATCTGTCGGACTTCGACAACGGCAGCGAACGCTACCCGGATCAGTCCTGCACGCTGCTGATCCAGTTGGGTGATCTGCACGCTGGCCCAGCCCTGCGCTGGCGCGGCCCGGGCATCAAGGACGTGCGCAGCGTCAGCCTGCCGTTGCCGGCCTCGTTCTGGCAGCAGCGCCAGGCGCGCAACGCTTTTCCCCGTGGTCTGGACTGCTTCTTCGCCGCTGACGGCGAGGTCATCGGCCTGCCACGCAGCACCCACGTGCTGATCGAAACCGAGGAGGCCGCCTGATGTATGTCGCCGTCAAGGGTGGCGAACGCGCCATCGACAATGCCCATCAACTGCTGGCCAGCCGTCGCCGTGGCGATACCGCCGTCGCCGAACTGAGCGTGCAGCAGGTGCGTCAGCAACTGCCGCTGGCCGTGGCCCGCGTCATGAGCGAAGGCTCGCTGTACGACGAGGAACTGGCTGCGCTGGCGATCAAGCAGGCCGCGGGCGATCTGATGGAAGCCATCTTCCTCTTGCGCGCCTACCGCACCACGCTGCCGCGCTTCGGCGCCAGCGAGCCGCTGGATACCACGAAGATGCAGCTGGAACGGCGCATCTCCGCCACCTTCAAGGATCTGCCCGGTGGTCAATTGCTCGGCCCGACCTTCGACTACACCCATCGCCTGCTGGACTTCGCCCTGCTGGCCGAGGGTGAGTATCCGGCGCCGGAGGCCGCGGTGACCGATGAGCCCAAGCCCTGCCCTCGGGTTCTGGACTTTCTTGCAGGCGAGGGCCTGATGGCCCGCGAGACGGACGACGGCGCGCCGGTGCCAGACATCACCCGCGAGCCGCTGGCCTTTCCCGCCAGCCGCGCCGAGCGCCTGCAGGCGCTGGCCCGTGGCGACGAGGGCTTCCTCCTGGCGCTGGGTTATTCCACCCAGCGTGGCTACGGACGCAACCACCCCTTCGCCGGGGAGATCCGCATCGGCGCCGTCGAGGTGTGGATGACGCCCGCCGAACTGGGTTTCGCCGTGCCACTGGGCGACATCGAAATCACCGAGTGCGAGATGGTTAACCAGTTCGTCGGTGAAAGCGCCGAGCAGGCGCAGTTCACCCGCGGCTACGGTCTGGCCTTCGGTTACGCCGAACGCAAGGCCATGGGCATGGCCCTGGTCGACCGCGCGCTGCGTGCCCGTGAGTACGGCGAGGAAGTGCAGGGCCCGGCGCAGGAGGAGGAATTCGTGCTGATGCACTGCGACAACGTCGAGGCCTCCGGCTTCGTCTCGCACCTCAAGTTGCCGCACTACGTCGACTTCCAGGCCGAACTGGAACTGATCCGCAAGCTGCGCCGCCAGAGGAGAACCGCTGATGAATCTGTCTAACGCAAGCGGCGCCCACGAGGCGTCGGCCTACAACTTCGCCTACCTCGACGAGCAGACCAAGCGCATGATCCGCCGTGGCCTGCTCAAGGCCGTGGCGATCCCCGGTTACCAGGTGCCTTTCGGTGGCCGCGAGATGCCGCTGCCCTACGGCTGGGGCACCGGCGGCATGCAAGTGACTGCCGCCATCCTGGGCCGTGATGATGTGCTCAAGGTGATCGACCAGGGCGCCGACGACACCACCAATGCGGTGTCGATCCGCCGCTTTTTCGCCCGCACTGCCGGCGTCGCCACCACCGAGCGTACTCGTGATGCCAGCGTGATCCAGACCCGTCACCGCATTCCGGAAACGCCGCTGGTGGCCGGACAGATCATGGTCTATCAGGTGCCGATTCCTGAGCCGCTGCGTTTCATCGAACCGTCCGAGAGCGAGACGCGCACCATGCATGCGCTGGAAGACTACGGCGTGATGCACGTGAAGCTGTACGAGGACATCGCCACCTTCGGCCATATCGCCACCGCCTATACCTACCCGGTGACGGTGGACAAGCGCTACGTGATGGATCCGTCGCCGATTCCCAAGTTCGACAACCCCAAGCTGGACATGAGCCCGGCGCTGATGCTGTTCGGTGCCGGCCGCGAGAAGCGCCTGTACGCGGTGCCGCCCTTTACTCAGGTGGTCAGCCTGGACTTCGAGGATCACCCCTTCGCCGTGCAGCAGTGGGACGAATGCTGCGCCTTCTGTGGCAGCACCGAGTCCTTCCTCGATGAGCTGATCGTCGATGACGCCGGCAGCAAGCGCTACGTCTGCTCCGACACCGACTACTGCCGCCAGCGCACCGAGCGCCTCGAGGAGAACCAGCAATGAGCGCCGCCGAACGTCTGCAACCTGCCGTGGCAGCGACCGAGCCGCTGTTCTCGGTGCGTGACCTGACCCGTCTGTACGGCCCGGACAAGGGCTGCCAGGGCGTCAGCTTCGACCTCTATCCCGGCGAAGTGCTGGGCATAGTCGGCGAGTCCGGCTCGGGCAAGTCCACCTTGCTCAGCTTGCTCTCCGGGCGCTGCCCGCCGGATCGCGGCGCGGTCAGTTATCGCGGTCGCGACGATCAGTGGCTCGACCTGTACAGCGCCAGTGAGGCCGAGCGGCGCACGCTGTTGCGTACCGAATGGGGCTTCGTCGAGCAGAACCCGCGTGACGGCTTGCGCATGGCGGTGTCGGCCGGCGCCAACATCGGCGAGCGGCTGATGGCTCAGGGCGTGCGCCACTACGGTGAGCTGCGCGCCGCCGGGCTCGACTGGCTGAGCCAGGTGGAGATCGACCCGGCACGTATCGACGACCTGCCGCGTACCTTCTCCGGCGGCATGCAGCAACGCCTGCAGATCGCCCGCAACCTGGTGTCCTCGCCACGCCTGGTGTTCATGGACGAGCCGACCGGCGGGCTGGACGTGTCGGTGCAGGCGCGCCTGCTCGATCTGCTGCGCGGCCTGGTGCGTGAGCTGGATCTGGCCGTGGTGATCGTCACCCATGACCTGGCGGTGGCGCGCCTGCTGGCCGATCGGTTGATGGTGATGCGCCGTTCGAGGGTGGTGGAGGCGGGGCTGACCGATCAGATCCTCGACGATCCGCAGCATCCGTATTCGCAGTTGCTGGTGTCGTCGGTTTTGCAACCCTGATGACGCCCAGCAATCGCCAGCCCGTAGCCCGCTTGCAATCCGGGAAAACCGTGCCAGCCATCCCCGGATTGCATCCGGGCTACAGCTGCCCGCTTGCGCATGACGCGGGATGTAGGGCGGGTGTAACCCGCCACGGCAATGGCGGGTTGCAACCGCCCTACGGCCTGCAACCGTCAACCCGTAGCCCGGATGGAATCCGGGAAGCCCGTGCCCGCCACCCCCGGATTGCATCCGGGCTACGACAGCAATCGAGGTGTATATGAACAACCTGATCGAGGTCAGCGACCTCAGCAAGACCTTCACCCTGCACCAGCAGAATGGCGTCGTCCTGCAGGTGCTGCGTGACCTGAACTTCAGCGTGCGCGGCGGCGAGTGCCTGGTGCTGCACGGCCAGTCCGGCGCTGGCAAGTCGACCCTGCTGCGCACCTTGTACGGCAACTACCTGGCCGCTGGCGGCAGCATTCGCATCCGTCACCAGGGCGAGCCGGTGGAGCTGGTCGGCGCCGAGCCGCGCCAGGTGCTGGCGGTGCGCCGGCAAAGCCTGGGTTATGTCAGTCAGTTCCTGCGGGTGATCCCGCGCGTGTCGACCCTGGACGTGGTGATGGAACCGGCGCTGTCGCGAGGCTGGACGCGCAGCGACGCCGAGGCGCGAGCCAAGGCGCTGCTAGGCCGGCTGAATATTCCTGAGGCGTTGTGGCAGCTGGCTCCGGGCACCTTCTCCGGCGGCGAGCAGCAGCGCGTCAACATCGCCCGCGGCTTTATGGTCGAGTGGCCGGTGCTGCTGCTCGACGAACCCACCGCCTCGCTGGACGACGCCAACCGCCAGGTGGTGCTGGAGCTGATTCTCGAGGCCAAGGCGGCCGGCAGCGCGCTGATCGGCATCTTCCACGACCGCATCGCCCGCGAGGCCGTGGCCGACCGTTACCTCGACATGAGCGCCGAGGCGGCGCAAGCGGAGTACGTCTATGTCGTCTGAACAGATTCTCAGCAACGCCCGTATAGTCACTGCCGAGCGCGAGTTTCTCGGGTCGGTGCTGCTGCGTGACGGGCTGATCGTTGCGGTGGACGAGGGCGCCAGTCGTCTGCCGCAGGCCCAGAACCTGGATGGCGATTACCTGCTGCCGGGGCTGGTGGAGTTGCACACCGACAACCTGGAGAAGCATATGAGCCCCAGGCCGGGAGTCGATTGGCCTTCGGCCTCGGCGGTGCTGACCCACGATGCGCAGATCGTCTCCGCCGGCATCACCACGGTGTTCGATGCGCTGGCCATCGGCGACATCAACCCGCGCGGCCGGCGCATGCAGCAGCTGCCGGCGATGATCGAGGCCATCGCCGCCAGCGAGGCAGCCGGGCAGACCCGCGCCGAGCACCGTCTGCACCTGCGCTGCGAGCTGTGCCACCCCGATGCCCTGACCATCTACCGCGACCTGGTGGAGCACCCGCTGGTGGCGCTGGTCTCGGTGATGGATCACTCGCCCGGCCAGCGCCAGTTCGCCAAGGTGGAGAAGTACCGCGAGTACTACATGGGCAAGTACCACCTGAGTCCGGCGGAGATGGAGGATTTCCTTCAGGAGCAGATCGCCAACTCGCGCCAGTACAGCGATCGCCAGCGCCGCGCCATCGTCGAGGACTGCCACAGTCGCGGCATCTCGGTGGCCAGCCATGATGACGCGACCCTGGCCCACGTGCAGGAGTCGGCCGGCTTCGGTATGGCCATCGCCGAGTTTCCCACCACCCTGGAAGCGGCCAGGGCCAGCCACGAGCTGGGGCTGAAGGTGCTGATGGGGGCACCGAATGTGGTGCGCGGCGGCTCGCACTCCGGCAATATCGCCGCCGCCGAGCTGGCGCGCCACGGCGTGCTGGATATCCTTTCCAGCGACTACTACCCGGCCAGTCTGCTGCATGCGGCCTGGCTGCTCGCCGGGCAGAACAACGACTATGATTTGCCTGCGGCCATCGCCACCGTGAGCCGCGCGCCGGCCAGGGCGGCCGGACTGGATGACCGCGGCGAGATCCGCGTCGGTCTGCGCGCCGACCTGGTGCAGGCCAGGGCCCATGGCGAGCAGCCGGTGATCCAGCAGGTGTGGCGCCAAGCACGAAGGGTATTCTGATGCAGGGCAGGTTGATCTATCTGATGGGGCCTTCGGGCTCGGGCAAGGACAGCCTGTTGCAAGCCGCGCGAGCGCCGCTGGAGGCCCACGGCTGCCGTTTCGCCCGGCGGGTTATCACCCGCAGCGCCGAGTCGGTAGGTGAGGACGCACTGGGTGTCACCCCGGACGAGTTCGAGCGTCTGCAGGGTGAGGGCGCCTTCGCCCTGAGCTGGCGTGCCAACGGCCTGGCCTACGGCATTCCGCGTGAGATCGACGACTGGCTCAGCGCCGGCCAGGACGTGCTGATCAATGGCTCGCGCGGTCATCTTGAGGCTGCGCGCCAGCGCTACCCGGATCTGCTGGCGATTCTTCTGCAGGTCGACGAGGCGGTGCTGCGCCAGCGCTTGCTGGCCCGTGGCCGCGAGACGCCGGAGCAGATCGAGCAACGCCTGGCGCGCAGCCGCAGCTTTGCCCCAGTGGGAGGCGCTTTCGGCTCGGGCATCGTGCTTCGCTCTACCTCCTGCATCCATGCAGTCGCAGCGGCGACTGTCGCGGCTAAAGCCCCTCCCACAGGGAAGTTCCTGGCAATCCTCGACAACTCCGGCCCCCTGCAACAAACCGTCAGCCGCCTGCTGCAACTGCTCGACGAGGCCCGCCGATGCGCCTGACCCTGCTCGGCAGCGGCGATGCCCGTCAGGTGCCGGTCTACAACTGCAGCTGCCCGGCCTGCGATGCGGCGCGCGTCTATCCGGCGCGCCGCCGTGGCCCCTGTTGCGCACTGATCGAATGCGGCGCGCAGCGCTGGCTGATCGACAGCGGCCTGACCGACCTTACCGAGCGCTTCGCGCCGCACAGCCTCAGCGGCATCCTGCAGACCCACTACCACGCTGACCACGCCCAGGGCCTGCTGCACCTGCGCTGGGGCCAGGGCCTGGTGATTCCGGTGCATGGCCCGGATGATCCCGAAGGGCTGGCCGATCTGTACAAGCACCCCGGCATCCTCGACTTCAGCCAGCCATTCGCCGCTTTCGAGCGTCGCCAATTGGGCGAACTGCAGGTCACCGCGCTGCCGCTGACGCATTCCAAACCGACCTTCGGGTATTTGTTCGAGGGGAAGGGGTTCGAAGGGCAGGGCAGGCGTATCGCCTACCTCACCGACACGGTTGGCGTGCCCGAGGCCAGTTGCGCCGAACTGCAGCGTGCACCGCTGGATCTGCTGGTGCTTGATTGCTCCACGGCGCCGCAACCCGTCGCACCACGCAACCACAACGACCTGACACGCGCGCTCGAAGTCATCGAACGGTTGCAGCCGACGCATGCGGTGCTGACCCATATCGGCCACGCCTTCGATACCTGGTTGCTGGAGCACCCCGAGGCGTTACCGAGTGGCGTGAGCCTGGCCAGCGATGGCCTGGTGCTTTGAACTTGGTGTAACCAAATATTTCGATTCGTGCGGCTTTGCCATTACAGTGCAAAGCCTTCCGATTTCTCGCGCTAAGAACAGCATGAACGCTCGTCGTATTACCCTGTTGCTGTGTACGGCCGAAACCCTGGGCATGGCCGGCTTTGCTTTGTTCGCTGCGTTGCTGCCGCAATTTCAGGTGCTCTGGGGGCTGAGCAATACCGAGGCGGGCTGGATCGGCGGCGGCTTCTTTCTCGGCTATATGCTGGCCGTGCCGGTGCTCACCGGCCTGACCGACCGCCACGATGCCCGGCTGATCTACCTGTGGGCCATGCTGCTGACGGCCGTGGCCAGCGCCGGCTTCGTCTTCGCCGATGGTTTCTGGTCGGCGCTGCTTTGGCGTGTGCTGGCTGGCATCGGTCTGGCGGGCACTTACATGCCGGGGCTCAAGGCGTTATCAGAGCGCATCGACGGTGCTTCGCAGTCGCGCGCCATCGCCTTCTATACCGCCAGTTTCGGCCTGGGTACGGCGCTGTCCTTCACCCTGTCCGGCGAGCTGGCCAAGCTCGGCGGCTGGCAGGTGCCGGCATTGCTCAGCGGCGCCTGCGCGCTGCTGGCCTGGGCGTTGGTGTACTGGGGGCTGGCGCCGAAACCGGTGGTGGCGCATACGCCGCGCAATCTGCTGGATCTGGCACCGCTGAAAAGTCGCGCGGTGTTGGCCTACTGCCTGGCATACGCGATGCACAACCTGGAGCTGTTCGCCCTGCGCGCCTGGCTGGTGGCCTTCGTGGTGTTCTCCGGGCATTTTCAGGGCGTCGACCCCTGGTTGTCCGGTACCTGGGTGGCGATGTTGGCAACGCTGATCGGCATGCCGTCGAGCATTCTCGGTAATGAGTTGGCGCTGCGTTTCGGGCGGCAGCGCTGGCTGATCGGCGTGATGTTCGCCTCCGCGCTGCTGGCAGTCGTGGTCGGCCTGGGGGCGGTACTGCCGTTCTGGGTGATGCTGGTGTTGGTGCTGCTTTACGCGGTGACAGTGACTGCCGACTCGGCTTCGCTGACCGCTGGACTGGTCAGTGTCGCCCCGGCCAGCCATCGTGGCGCGGCGATGGCGCTGTACTCCTGCACTGGTTTTACTGGTGCCTTTCTGGGCCCGCTGCTGTTCGGCATGACCCTCGATGTCCTGGGCGATCAGCAGTTGCTCGGCTGGTGGGCAGCGTTCGCGCTGATGGGCCTGTTGCTGACGTTGGGGCCGCTGGCGCTATGGTGGGCGGGCAAGGCACGCGAGGGCAGTGCTCGTTTGTAGATCAGGCATGCCTGCTGTGTGTCATGCCTTCATCCCCAGCGCTTCAGCTTTGCGCAGCCAGCTCTGGCGCTGTTCCTCATTGGACGGGCGCACCGGGGCGAATTCGCTCAGGCGGCGAGTCTTGATGCCGCAGAAACCGAGAATGGTGCGCACCATCTGCCGATGCGCCGGGGCTCCGTAGATCCAGCGGAAGTACCAACGCGGCGTGTCCAGGGTCACCAGCAGGTCGGCGCTGCGCCCAGTGAGCAGCTTGTCCCAGAGTTGTGAGCGGTTGCGGTACTTGAAGGCGAAGCCGGGCAGGAACACCCGGTCGAAGAAACCCTTGAGCAGTGCAGGAATGCTGCCCCACCAGACCGGGTAGACGAACACCAGATGCTCGGCCCAGTGGATCAGGCGCTGAGCTTCGAGCAGGTCCGGCTCCAGATTCTGGCTCTGCTCGTAACCTTCACGCAGGATCGGGTCGAATTGCATCTCGCCCAGTCTGAGCTGGCGCACCACGTGCCCCTTGCTACGTGCTCCCAGGCTGTAGGCCTCGGCCAGGGCGTGGCAGAGGCTGTCCTTCTTGGGGGTGCCGAGAATCAGCAGGATTCGTTTGCCATCGCCTTCCAGCGGTGTGGCGCCGCTCTTGCCTTCAGTCATGCCGCCCGGCTCCGAGCATGTCCTGTGGTCGTACCCATTGGTCGAATTCCTCTTCGTTCAGGTAGCCAAGCTGCAGAGCGGCCTGGCGCAGGGTGCTGCCTTCGGCGTAGGCCTTCTTGGCGATCTCCGCGGCTTTGTCGTAGCCGATATGGGGGTTGAGCGCGGTCACCAGCATCAGGCCATTCTCGAGATGTGCGGCCATTTGCACGGCATCCGGCTGCAGGTCGGCGACGCAGTGCTGCTGGAAGTTGCGGCAGCCGTCGGCGAGCAGGCGGATCGATTGCAGCAGGTTGTGGATGATCACCGGCTTGAACACGTTCAGCTGCAGGTGGCCCTGGCTGGCGGCGAAGCTGATGGTGGCGTCGTTGCCCAGCACCTGGCAGGCGAGCATCGACAGCGCTTCGCACTGGGTCGGGTTGACCTTGCCGGGCATGATCGAGCTGCCCGGCTCGTTGGCTGGCAGGCGCACCTCGGCGAAGCCGGCGCGCGGCCCCGAACCAAGCAGGCGCAGGTCGTTGGCCAGCTTCATCAGCGCCACGGCCAGGGTTTTCAGGGCACCGGACAGGTGTACGAGAGGTTCATGGCCGGACAGCGCAGCGAATTTGTTCGGCGCGCTGGTCAGTGGCAGGCCAGTAAGCGCGGCCAGCTCGGCAGCGATGGCTTCGGCGAAACCGGCCGGGGCATTGAGGCCTGTGCCGACGGCGGTACCCCCCTGGGCCAGTTCGCAGACGGCGGGCAGGGCAGTGCGAATTGCGGCCTCGGCGTGGCCGAGTTGAGCGACGAAGGCCGACAGCTCCTGGCCGAAAGTGATCGGCGTGGCGTCCATCATGTGTGTGCGCCCAGTCTTGACCAGGTTGGCGTGACGCTGCGCCTGCTCCTGCAGGCCGTCACGCAGCTCGGCCAGCGCTGGCAGCAGGCAATGGCGCACGCCCTGTACGGCGGCGATGTGCATGGCCGTGGGGAAGCAGTCGTTGGAGCTCTGCGCGCGATTGACGTGGTCGTTGGGGTGCACCGGGGTCTTGCCGCCACGGTTGCCGCCAGCCAGTTCGTTGGCGCGCCCGGCGATCACCTCGTTGACGTTCATATTGCTCTGCGTGCCACTGCCGGTCTGCCAGACCACCAGGGGGAACTGCGCGTCGTGCTGACCGTCGAGCACTTCGTCGGCGGCCTGTTCGATCAGGCGGGCGATGTCCGCCGGCAACTCGCCGCTGCGGCTGTTGACCCGCGCCGCGGCTTTCTTGATCAGCGCCAGGGCGTGCAACACGGCCAGTGGCATGCGCTCCTGACCGATGGCGAAGTTGATCAGCGAGCGCTGAGTCTGCGCGCCCCAGTAAGCGTCGTTAGGGACTTCGATGGGGCCGATGCTGTCGGTTTCGGTGCGGCTCATGGCGTTCTCCGGGGCAATTGCAAGGTTGCTGGCAGTTTAGGTCGTGCCGCCGAAGACTGGTTCCACAACTTATCTATAAGCTTGATTGGAGCCTTTGAGCGCGCGTCTACCAGCGGGCGTGGGTTTCACCCAGCCAGCCCAGCGCTCCGTCCACCGGCACGCGCTCGCCTTTGGGGCCGCGCAGCACGCCATCGTAATGACCGAAGCGCTGTACGGTGCTGGCGTGGAAGGGGCCGAGTTTGGGGCAGGCCTTGTGCAGTTGGCGGGGCGTGAAGCGCAGCGCCACGCAATCATCTTCGCTGTCCAGGCGCCAGGGGGCCAGTGGCGCCTGTGAACTGCGCTCGATATGCAGGGGGCTGTCGAGCAGTTGCACTTCACCGCCGAACCACAGGGAATTTTCCGACAGGCCGCTGTGATCGAGCCAGCCAGCACCGAAGTTGCCGGCGATGCCGCCCGCTGCAGCGAATGCTGCCCGCTGCCAGTAAGTGTTCAGCGGCCAGACGCCGCGACCGAAGTCCAGTGCGGCGAAGCTCTGGCCCGGCACGCAGCTGTAATGCTTGCCACCCAACTGCAGACTGCCGGCGGTGGGCAGGCCGAGTTGCCGACAAGTGGCATGAAAGCCGCCATGTTGCAACGGCGCGACCAGGTTGACCGATTGCAGATGGGCAGGGCGCTGAATGTCCAGGGCCACCTGCAGGGGCTGGCCGCCGATATCCGGGGCGGCAGCGGTGAGGCGCAGGCGTCCGGGGTGCTCGTCGATGCGCAGTTGCAGGCGAGAGTGGCTGAAGGCGTGGCTCTCCAGCGGCAGGTCGGGCAGTTGGCAGCCCAGAGCGAAGGGGCGGAACTGGGCATGGGCAACGGCCTGACCGGATTCCAGATCGAGAAAGTAGGCGGCGCCGTAGCCCAGGTAATCGAGATCGGCGAGAGTCAGCGAGAGCATCCACTGCGGAGTGGTGATGCACCAGTGATTCCAGCGCTTGCGCCGCCCGGCGTGGCCATGCAGGGTGCAGTCCACCTGCGGTCGATTGGACCAACCAATGGCCTCGTCCAGCAGTCGACCTTTGCTGTCGCAAAGCGGCTGGAGCGGAAGGGGCGCGTGTGAGGTGAGGCTGGTCATCGGGCACGTCCGTGTGTGTGCGCGGGCTGGCGATCAATTGCCGGCTCTTGAGGTGCGCACGCCTTGTTGAATAATGGGGAGGTCGCAAAGAATGCCGAGCCCACCTGAGCATGAGCAAGTACTGGCATTTTGGCAACTGACCAGTGGGTGCGCCGATCAACATGACGCGTGTGAGCCAGCGCACAACGCGCATCGCTTGAGGGATTTCCGCGCAGGGCACAAAATGCCGCCTTCGTAGTCTACCCAGACTCATTCACAACCTCTGGACGCTCTCCATGCTCCGTTTTTCCAAACTCTGCACCGCCGTTCTGCTCAGCGCGAGCGCATCCCTGGCCATGGCCGATGCTGCCAGTCACGCCGCCGATGCCGAGCGTTTTCTCAAGCTGGCCCACGCCGACAAGCTGACCGTGCCGGTGTACGGCCAGGTGCAGCAGATGTTCGCCCAGCGTTTCGCCGAGGCCCCGAACGGCAAGAAGGCGGTGCTCGAGAGTTATCAGGCCAAGGCCAACACCGCGCTGGACAAGGCCGTCGGCTGGGACAAGCTGAAGCCGGACATGGTCAAGCTCTACACCAGCAACTTCAACGAGCAGGAGCTCAAGGACCTGATCGCCTTCTACGAGTCGCCGCTGGGACAGAAGGTGCTGCAGAAGATGCCGACCCTGACCGCACAATCCGCACAGATCACCCAGAGCAAGCTGGAAACCGCTGTGCCCGAGGTGAACAAGCTGCTGGCCGACATGAGCAACGAGCTCGGCCTGCCGAAACAGCCCTGATGGAGCCCGAGATGTCCAAGCAAGACCTGATCGTCACCGCCCTGGCTGCGCTGCAGCCCGAGTATCTCGATGTGCTGGATGAGAGCCATATGCACAGCCGCGGTCTGGAGACCCACTACAAGGCGGTGATCGTCAGTCCGGCCTTTGCCGGCCTGAATGCGGTCAAGCGACATCAGAAGGTCTATGCCACGGTCGGCGAGCTGATGGGGCAGATCCACGCGCTGGCGCTGCACACCTACACCCCGGAGGAGTGGGCGGCGCAGGGTGTGGCCCCGGCCTCGCCGACCTGCCGTGGCGGTCATTGATGTAGCCCAATCCGCGGCAGCGATCCTTTCCCGGATTGCATCCGGGCTACGCGACAGGCTGTCGCGCCCTGTCGCCAACTTGCCCCGGCGATTGTCCGCTTTGCTACAATCGCCCTTCGCGCCGGCCTATGCCGGCGTTTTTCATGTCCCGCCAGTCCGCCCTTTACGTGGGCGACTACTGAGAGAACTGTTCATGACCGACAAGATCGTCGTCGCGGCGTTGTATAAATTCGTCTCCCTGCCGGATTATCAGGCGCTGCGCGAACCCCTGCTGCAAACCCTGATGGATAACGACATCAAGGGCACCCTGTTGCTCGCCGAAGAGGGTATCAATGGCACCGTTTCCGGCACCCGCACCGCTATCAATGCGCTGCTCGCCTGGTTCCGCCTGGATGCCCGTCTGGCCGATATCGACCACAAGGAATCCTATTGCGATGAACAGCCGTTCTATCGCACCAAGGTCAAGCTGAAGAAAGAGATCGTTACCCTCGGCGTGCCCGGTGTCGACCCCAACCAGCGCGTCGGTACCTACGTCGAGCCGCAGGACTGGAACGCCCTGATCAGCGACCCTGAAGTGCTGCTGATCGATACCCGCAACGACTATGAAGTGGCCATCGGCACCTTCGAGGGTGCCATCGACCCCAAGACCAAGTCTTTCCGTGAGTTCCCCGAGTACATCAAGGCCCACTTCGACCCGAGCAAACACAAGAAGGTGGCGATGTTCTGCACTGGTGGTATCCGCTGCGAGAAAGCCTCCAGCTACATGCTCGGCGAGGGTTTCGAGGAGGTCTATCACCTCAAGGGCGGCATCCTCAAATACCTCGAGGAAGTACCGCAGCAAGAGACCAGGTGGCAGGGCGACTGCTTCGTCTTCGATAATCGTGTGACCGTGCGTCATGACCTCTCCGAGGGCGACTACGATCAGTGTCACGCCTGCCGCACGCCGATCTCCGTGGAAGACCGCCAGTCCGAGTTCTACAGCCCCGGCGTCAGCTGTCCGCATTGCTGGGATTCGCTGCCGGAGAAAACCCGTGAAAGCGCCCGCGAGCGGCAGAAGCAGATCGAACTGGCGCGTGCGCGCAACCAGCCGCACCCGATTGGCCGCGACCCACGCCAACTGAACGAGGCCTGACCCATGGCTAGCCGCCTGCTCTACGTGATGGACCCGATGTGCTCCTGGTGCTGGGGTTTCGCCCCGGTGGTCGAAGCACTGGCCGAGCAGGCGGCTGCCGCCGGCGTGTCGCTGCAGATCGTGGTGGGTGGCCTGCGCCGCGATCAGGTAGCGATCGATGCGGCAGCGCGGGTGCGTTACCTGGGCTACTGGCAGGCGGTCAACGCCAGTACCGGGCAGCTGTTCGACTTCGAACGCGGGCTGCCCGAGGGGCTGGTGTACGACACCGAGCCAGCTTGCCGTGCGCTGGTCACCGCGCGCCAGCTCGATGCCGCCAGCGCCTGGACGCTGCTCAAGCTGATTCAGCAAGCCTTCTACACCGAGGGTGCCGACGTCACCCAGGCCAGCGTGCTGGTGCAACTGGCCGAGCAGGCGGGCATCCCGCGCATCGAGTTCGCCGAGGCCTTCGACAGTCAGGCCATGCAGGAGGCGACTGCTGCCGACTTCACCTGGGTACAGGATCTGGGCATCGCCGGCTTCCCCACCTTGCTGGCGGAGCGCGACGGCCAGCTGGCGCTGCTGACCAACGGCTATCAACCGCTCGAGGTACTGGCGCCGCTGCTGGGCCGCTGGCTGGAGCGCGCTGCCAATGCCTGATCGGTTGAGCTGGGCAGAAATCCGTCGCCTGGCCCTGCATCACAAGAAAGCGCTGATCCTGGCCAATCTGGTCGCCGTGCTGGCGACCCTGTGCAGTGTGCCGATTCCGTTGTTGTTGCCGCTGCTGGTGGACGAAGTGCTGCTGCATGACGGAGACGCGGCGCTCAAGGTGATGGACAACTTCCTGCCTGCCGACTGGCAGACCGCAGCAGGCTACATCGGCCTGATGCTGCTGTTGACCTTGCTGCTGCGCAGCTCGGGGCTGATCTTCAACGTGTTGCAGGCGCGGCTGTTCGCCAGGTTGTCGAAGGACATTGTCTATCGCATCCGCATGCGTCTGATCGAGCGCCTCAAGCGCATCTCCCTCGGCGAGTACGAGAGCCTGGGTAGCGGCACCGTGACCACCCACCTGGTCACCGATCTGGACACCCTGGACAAGTTCGTCGGCGAGACCCTCAGCCGTTTTCTGGTGGCGGTGCTGACCCTGGTCGGCACCTCGGCCATCCTGATCTGGATGCACTGGCAACTGGCCTTGCTGATCCTGCTGTTCAACCCGCTGGTGATCTACGCCACCGTGCTGCTGGGCAAGAAGGTCAAGCACCTGAAGAAGCTGGAGAACGACAGTACTTCGCGCTTCACCCAGGCACTGACCGAGACCCTGGAGGCGATTCAGGAAGTGCGTGCCGGCAACCGCCAGGGCTATTTCCTCGGTCGCCTCGGCGGGCGGGCGCGTGAGGTGCGCGATTATGCCGTGGCCTCGCAGTGGAAGAGCGATGCCTCCAACCGTGCCAGCGGCCTGCTGTTCCAGTTCGGTATCGACGTGTTCCGCGCCGCGGCGATGCTCACCGTGCTGTTCTCCGACCTGTCCATCGGCCAGATGCTCGCGGTGTTCAGTTACCTGTGGTTCATGATCGGCCCGGTCGAGCAGTTGCTCAGCCTGCAGTACGCCTTCTATGCCGCAGGCGGGGCGCTGACGCGGATCAACGAGCTGCTGGCACGCAAGGATGAACCGCAGTACGACGGGCGCGTCGACCCTTTCAAGGGACGCGATACGGTCGGTATCGAGGTGCGCGGGTTGACATTCGGCTATGGCGAGGAGCCAGTGCTGGATCGTCTCGATCTGTCCATCGGCCCGGGTGAGAAGGTCGCCATCGTCGGCGCGTCCGGCGGTGGCAAGAGCACGCTGGTGCAGCTGCTGCTGGGCCTTTATACGCCACAGGCCGGCAGCATCCGCTTCGGCGGCAGCGCGCTGGAGGAGATCGGCCTGGACTGCGTGCGTGACAACGTCGCGGTGGTGTTGCAGCACCCGGCACTGTTTAACGACACGGTGCGTGCCAACCTGACCATGGGTCGTGAGCGCAGCGACGAGGCTTGCTGGCAGGCGCTGCGCATCGCCCAACTCCACGACACCATCGCGCAACTGCCGCAGGGGCTGGACAGCGTGGTCGGGTGCAGTGGTGTTCGGCTCTCTGGTGGGCAACGTCAGCGCCTGGCGATCGCGCGCATGGTGCTGGCCGAGCCGAAGGTGGTGATTCTCGACGAGGCCACCTCGGCGCTGGATGCAGCCACCGAGTACGCCTTGCACGAAGCGCTGGCGCAGTTCCTTGAAGGTCGCACCACGCTGATCATCGCCCACCGCCTCAGCGCGGTGAAACAGGCCGACCGCGTGCTGGTGTTCGATGGCGGCAGCGTCGCCGAGGATGGCGACCACCAGCAGCTGATCGCCGAAGGTGGCCTGTACGCCAAGCTCTACGGGCATTTGCAGCAGGGCTGACGTATCTATTCTTCGCGGCATTCCGCTTCAGCCGCGATGCTCTTTTGCGCAACCAATGTCCCCGGATTGCATCCGGGCTACACAGCTTCCTGGGCTGTCGCGGCTGAAGCCCCTCCCACAAGGTTTCGCTGCTGCAATGACAGGCTGCCCCCGCTCTGTGGGAGGCGCTTCAGCGGCGACGCTCTACCTCAGTCATGGCTCATCAAGGCTTCGCTCAACTCCTCGAACAGCGTCTGCACCGAGCGCAAGGCCCGGCAATCCGGGCGGGTCAGCAACCAGAGTTCGGTGTCGCAGCCGGCCAGCGGCGGGCCGAGTGGCTTGAGTTCGGGATGGGCGCGCAGCACGAAGTCGGGCAGGGCGGCGACACCCAGCCCGGCGCGGGCCAGCTGCGCCACGGCGTACATGCTGCTGCAGCGGTAGTTGGGGGTGACGCCCGGCAACTCGCGCAGGCGCCACAGTACCGTGGCGTGATCCGGCATCGCCTCGTCCGGGGCGATCCAGCTCTGCCGTGCCAGGTCGCTGCGATCCTGGCCATCATCGCGCGCGCAGACGAGGTAGGACACGCTGGCCAGGCGCCGGCCGACCAGGTGCTCCGGCGGCTCGTTGGTCAGGCGCAGGGCCAGGTCGGCATCGCGCCGGCTGAGGTTGGCGAAGTCGTTGGAGGTCACCAGCTCCAGCGCCAGCGCCGGGTAACTGGGCATGAAACGCGCCATCGCCGGTAGCAGCAGGCTGCTCAATACCGCATCGGTGCAGGTCAGGCGCACCGTACCGCTGACTACCTGCTTGCCCAGCTCCAGCGCCACGCGTGCAGCATCCAGCGCCTGTTCGGCGCGCTCGGCCTGTTCGGCCAGGGCGCGGGCGGTTTCGCTGGGTTCGTAGCCGCGTCGGCTCTTCTCGAACAACGCCACCCCGAGGGCGGCCTCCAGGCGGCGTACGGCACGGAACACCGTGGACACGTCGACCTGCATCAGTTCTGCCGCGCGCGCCAGGGAGCGGCCACGCACCAGGGCGAGCACCAGGGAGAGGTCGGTATGGTCGATTTGATATTGCACGGCTGCAATCTCTGCTTGTCTATTCGCCAATTATTATTGCGCGAGCGCCATCTTATAGTGGCAGGGAGACCGCCATGCAAGAGGGGGATAGGCGTATGTACAGCAAGTGTCGAGTCAAGGTCGCTCTGGTGGGTGACTACAATGCGGCGATTGCCGCGCACCGGGCCATTCCCGAGGCGCTGCGCCTGGCCAGCGAGGTACTGGGTGTGGCGGTCGAACATGACTGGCTGGCCACTGACAGTCTCGTCGATGACGCCACCCTGATGGCTTACGACGGCATCTGGTGCGTACCGGGCAGTCCCTATGCCGCCACCGAAGGTGCGTTGCGCGCCATTCGTTTCGCGCGCGAGCAGGGCGTGCCGTTCCTGGGCACCTGTGGCGGCTTCCAGCACGCGCTGCTGGAGTACGCGCGCAACCGCCTGGGCTGGACGGATGCCGAACACGCCGAGCTGTCGCCGCAAGCGCAGAATCCTCTGATCGCGCCCCTGAGCTGTGCCTTGCTGGACGTCAGCGAGCACGTGCACCTGGTCTCTGGCTCGCGCATTGCCGAGCTCTACGGTGTACGTGAGATCAGCGAGCAGTACCTGTGCCGCTACGGCCTTGCCGATGCCTTCGTCGAGCCGCTGATGGCCCAGGCGCTGAAGGCCTCCGGGCATGACCAGGCGGGCGCGGTGCGTGCCATCGAACTGGAAGATCATCCGTTCTTCATCGCTACCCTGTTCCAGCCCGAGCGTGCGGCGCTGGAGGGGCGTCTGCCGCCGGTGGTTGCCGGCCTGGTCGGCGCCTGCGCAGTGCAGTCGGTGCATGAAGCGCAACAAGAGGCGGTCGCGTGATCGCCACCACTCCCGAGCCCCCTTACTACGTGGTGATCTTCACCTCGGTACGCACGGAGGTGGACGCCGGTTATGCCAAGGCGGCGCAGCGCATGCTTGAGCTGGCTGCGCAGCAGCCCGGCTTTCTCGGTGTGGAGTCGGCACGCAGTGATGGCCTGGGCATCACCCTGTCCTACTGGCAGAGCGAGGAGGCCATTCGCGCCTGGCGTGAGCATGCCGAGCACAGCGCCGTTCGCGAGCAGGGACGCGCCGATTGGTACGCCGCCTTCACCACTCGCGTGGCCAAGGTGGAGCGCGCCTACACATTCTCGCGCCCGAGCTGAGTGATAGCGGCAAGCCGGCTGACCGCTTTGTAAGGATTTTTTTACGGTTGTCAGGGCTTTGCGTGCCTTGCCTGGAAGGCGTAAGGAAAATTTGCCACTGCCGCACTCGGCCACCGCGTCGACGTGTCGCAAAGCATCTTGAGAGCGGCCCTGCGCTCGGTTGTCATGAGGTTGTCCGCAACGCATTCGTGCGGCTGCCATAACAATGACAATCAGGAGGCGAAATGACCGCCGTGGCCAAGATCGAGCAGCACAACCCCATCGGAACCGACGGTTTCGAGTTCGTCGAATTTACCGCACCGAATGCCGAAGGCATCGAGCAACTGCGCCAGTTGTTTACCGCCATGGGTTTCACCGAGACCGCCAAGCACCGCTCGAAAGAGGTCTGGCTGTTCCAGCAGAACGACATCAACATCGTGCTCAACGGCAGCCCCACCGGCCATGTGCGCGCCTTCGGTGAGAAGCATGGCCCCAGCGCCTGCGCCATGGCCTTCCGGGTCAAGAACGCCGCTCAGGCCGCTGCTTACGTCGAGCAGCAGGGCGCCAAGCTGGTGGGCAGCCACGCCAACTTCGGCGAGCTGAACATTCCCTGCGTCGAGGGTATCGGCGGCTCGCTGCTGTATCTGGTTGACCGTTATTCCAACGAGAGCGGCGACAAGAGCATCTACGACGTCGACTTCGAGTACATCGAAGGCCGCAGCCCGAATGACAACGCCGTCGGCCTGCAGTGCATCGACCACCTGACCCACAACGTGCGTCGCGGACAGATGGACGTCTGGTCCGGCTTCTACGAGCGTATCGCCAATTTTCGCGAGATCCGCTACTTCGATATCGAAGGCAAGCTCACCGGCCTGTTCTCCCGCGCCATGACCGCGCCGTGCGGCAAGATCCGCATCCCGATCAACGAGTCGGCCGATGACAAGTCGCAGATCGAGGAATTCATCCGCGAGTACCACGGCGAGGGCATCCAGCATATCGCCCTGAGCACCGACGATATCTACGCCACCGTGCGCCAGCTGCGCGCCAATGGCGTCGACTTCATGACCACCCCGGACACCTACTACGAGAAGGTCGACAGCCGCGTCGCCGGCCATGGCGAGCCGCTTGATACGCTGCGTGAACTGAACATCCTGATCGATGGCGCGCCCGGCGATGACGGCATCCTGCTGCAGATCTTCACCAACACCGTGATCGGTCCGATCTTCTTCGAGATCATCCAGCGCAAGGGTAACCAGGGTTTTGGCGAGGGCAACTTCAAGGCGCTGTTCGAATCCATCGAGGAAGACCAGCTGCGTCGCGGTGTGATCTCCGAGGAGTGATGCCATGAGCCGTCAATGGATCCGCTTCCCCCTGCGTGAAGGCGAGTGCTCGCGCCAGGCGCATTGCGACCTGCCGCAGGGCACCTACGAGCGCGAGATGGGCCGTGAGGGCTTCTTCGGCCCCACCGCGCACCTGCACCACAAGCATCCGCCGACCGGCTGGATCGACTGGGAAGGCCCGCTGCGCCCGCACGCGTTCAACTTCAACGACATTCCCAGCGAGCGCGACTGTCCGCTGGCGGCGCCGCTGACCCTGCACAACGCCGATGTGAAGCTGCGCGTCTGGCGCACCCACGGCGCCATGCGCCACCTGGTGCGCAACGCCGATGGTGACGAGTTGCTGTTCGTGCATGAAGGCAGTGGGCATTTCTACTGCGACTTCGGCCACCTGGAATATCGCGACGGCGACTACCTGCTGATTCCGCGCGGCACCGCCTGGCGCATCAAGGCCAGCACGCCGAGTTACTTCCTGCTGATCGAGAACACCGACGGCGCGTATCAGTTGCCGGACAAGGGCCTGCTCGGTCCTCAGGCGATCTTCGATGCGGCGGTGCTGGAGCACCCGCATATCGACGACGCCTTCAAGGCGCAGCAGGACGAGAACACCTGGCAGATCCGCATCAAGCGACGCGGCCAGATCAGCACCGTGACCTACCCCTACAACCCGCTGGATGTGGTCGGCTGGCATGGCGACAACACCGTGGTGCGCCTGAACTGGCGCGACATTCGCCCGCTGGTCAGCCACCGCTACCACCTGCCGCCGTCGGTGCACACCACCTTCGTCGCCAGTGGTTTCGTGATCTGCACCTTCACCCCACGGCCGGTGGAATCCGATCCCGGCGCGCTCAAGGTGCCGTTCTTCCACAACAACGACGACTACGACGAAGTGCTGTTCTACCACCGTGGCAACTTCTTCAGCCGCGACAACATCGAGCAGGGCATGGTCACCCTGCACCCGTGCGGCTTCCCCCATGGGCCACACCCCAAGGCGCTGAAGAAGAGCCAGGAGGATCCGGCCACCTTCATCGACGAGGTGGCAGTGATGATCGACACCCGTCGTGCCCTGGAAGTGGCCGATGCCACCGGCGCGGTGGACGTGGCCGAGTACGTCAACTCCTGGCGCGCGCCGGGTACCCAAGGTTGAACCTGTAGGAGCCGGCTTGCCGGCGATCAGCGATCCCCGGATCGCCGGCAAGCCGGCTCCTACGCCAAGAACGGAAATCGCATATGAAACTCGCATCACTGAACCAAGGCCGCGATGGCGTGCTGATCGTCGTTTCCCGCGATCTCACCCGCGCCGTGCTCGCGCCGCAGATCGCTTTCACCCTGCAGGCTGCGCTGGACGACTGGGCCGTGGCCCGGCCCAAGCTCGAAGCGGTCTATCAGCGTCTCAACGACGGCTTGGAAGAGGGCGCCTTCGCCTTCGATCAGGCCGCCTGCCACAGCCCGCTGCCGCGCGCCTACCACTGGGCCGACGGCAGCGCCTACGTCAATCACGTCGAGCTGGTGCGCAAGGCCCGTGGCGCCGAGATGCCGGAGTCGTTCTGGCACGACCCGCTGATGTACCAGGGCGGCGCAGATGCCTTTATCCCGCCGCACAGCCCGATCCGCCTGGCCGACGAAGCCTGGGGCATCGACCTGGAGGCCGAGCTGGCAGTGATCACCGACGACGTGCCGATGGGCGCCACGCCGGCCGAAGCGGCAGGCCATATCCGCCTGCTGATGCTGGTCAACGACGTCTCCCTGCGCAATCTGATCCCCGGCGAACTAGCCAAGGGCTTTGGCTTCTACCAGAGCAAGCCGTCATCGAGCTTCTCGCCGGTGGCCATCACCCCGGACGAGCTGGGCGAGAGCTGGAAGGACGGCAAGGTACATCGGCCGCTGGTGTCGCATATCAACGGCGCGCTGTTCGGCCAGCCGAACGCCGGCGTCGACATGACCTTCAACTTCCCAACCCTGGTAGCGCATGCCGCCAAGACCCGGCCGCTGGGCGCGGGCACCATCATCGGCTCGGGCACGGTGTCGAATTACGACCGCAGCGCCGGCTCGAGCTGCCTGGCGGAAAAGCGCATGCTGGAGATCGTCGAGCAGGGCGAGGCGAAGACGCCGTTCCTCAAGTTCGGCGACCGGGTACGTATCGAGATGTTCGACGTTGCCGGGCAGAGCATCTTCGGCGCCATCGATCAGGTGGTGGAAAAGTACGACGCCCGCTGATCTGTAGGAGCGGCTTCAGTCGCGATTTGTCTGAAGTCGCTAAAAGCATCGCGGCTGAAGCCGCTCCTACGCAGGTCGCGTTTCGAAAGGAATCTGCAATGCTGAAACTCTACGGCTACTGGCGCTCCAGCGCCGCCTACCGCGTGCGTATCGCCCTGAACCTCAAGGGCCTGGCTTACCAGCAGGTGCCAGTGCACCTGGTCAAGGACGGCGGCCAGCAGCACGGCGCCGACTACCGCGCGCTGAACCCGCAGCAGTTGCTGCCGCTGCTGGTGGACGAGGAGAACGGCGGCGTGCGCATCGCCCAGTCGCTGGCGATCATCGAATACCTCGAAGAAATCTTCCCGGTGCCGGCGCTGTTACCGGCCGATCCGGCCGAGCGTGCCCAGGTGCGGGCGCTGGCGCTGCATATCGCCTGCGACGTGCATCCGCTGAACAACCTGCGCGTGCTGCAGTACCTGTCCAGCGAACTGGGCGTCGCCGATGAGGCGAAAAACGCCTGGTACCGGCACTGGGTCGCGCTCGGTCTGGCCGCCGTGGAGGAGGGCCTGGCCGCGTTCGACGGGCGCCTGTCGCTCGGCGAGCGGCCTGGATATCTGGAAGCCTGCCTGATTCCGCAGCTGTATAATGCGCGGCGTTTTAACTGTGACCTTGCCGCGTACCCACGCATTGTCGCCATGGCGGCGCGCTGTGAACCCCTGGAGGCCTTCCAACTGGCCGCACCGGAGGTACAAGCCGACGCCCAGTGACATCCCCGGCTTCACCAAGCCTTGCATTCCGCTGCGCCACAAGCGTGGCGGGTCCGATTCCGTCACAGATAAAAACAAACAGGTGACGCATGACCCGTGAAAAACCGAAGAACCTCTGGCTCTCGCGCTGGGGCTTCATCCTCGCAGCAACCGGCTCGGCCGTCGGCCTGGGCAATATCTGGAAATTCCCCTACATCACCGGCGAATATGGCGGCGGCGCCTTCGTGCTGATGTACCTGGCGTGCATCCTGGCCATCGGCATTCCGGTGATGATGACCGAGATCGCCATCGGTCGCCGTGGCCGCGGCAGCCCCATCGACGCCATCGGCCGCGTGGTACGCGAGAACGGCGGCAACCCGCTGTGGAAGGCGGTTGGCGGCATGGCCATGCTCGCCGGTTTCATGATCCTGTGCTTCTACGTGGTCGTCGCCGGCTGGGCCTTCGCCTATACGTGGAAGATGCTCGACGGCTCCCTGGCCGCCACTAGCGTCGAGGCGCTGGGTGGGGTGTTCGAAGCGCACAACGCCAACCCCTGGCAGCTTGGCGGCTGGAGCGTGCTGGTGGCGCTGCTGACCCTGTGGATCGTCGCCAGGGGCGTGCAGAAAGGCATCGAAAACGCGGTGCGCTGGATGATGCCGGGCCTGGCCCTGATGTTGATCGTACTGGTCGGCTACGCCTTCACCAGTGGCAGTTTCAGCGCAGGCTTCGGCTTCCTGTTCCATTTCGATGCCTCGAAAATCACCGGCGAGGCGCTGCTGGCCGCATTGGGCCATGCCTTCTTCACCCTCAGCCTGGCCTCGGGCGCCATTCTCACCTACGGCTCCTACATTCCGGACGGTCAATCCATCGCGCGGACCACCTTCATCGTCGCACTCTGCGATACCTGCGTGGCGCTGCTGGCCGGTCTGGCGATCTTTCCGATTATCTTCGCCAACGGCATGAGCCCCAGCGCCGGGCCGGGGCTGATCTTCATGAGCCTGCCGCTGGCCTTCCAGCAGATGCCATTCGGCACCGCGTTCGGCGTCTTGTTCTTTGCCATGGTATCGATCGCCGCGCTGACCTCGGCGATCTCGATGATCGAGGCCAGCGTGGCCTACCTGAACGAAAAGCGCGGTATCAGCCGCCTGCGCGCTGCCATCGGGGCCGGCGCGGTACTGCTGGTGATCAGCCTGCTGGCCATGCTGTCGTTCAACCTGCTGGCGGGCTGGACGCCGCTGGGCAAGAACTTCTTCGACTGGCTGGACTACCTCACTTCGCGCTGGATGATGCCGCTGGGCGGTATTTTCATGGTAGTGCTCGCAGGCTACGCGCTGCGCGGCGAAATCATGCGTGACGAGCTGGGCCTGCCTCCTGCGGGCTACGCGCTCTGGTTGTTCATGGTGCGCTACGTCAGCCCGGTGCTGATCATGGTGGTGTTCCTGCATGCACTGGGCTGGCTGATGTTCGACCCGGTGCAGCAGTGGTACTGGATTGCCGGAGCCATCGGTCTGCTGGCTGTGGCCGGCGAATTGCTGCGGCCACGAGTGATGCCGGTACTGACTGGCCGCTGAGTCGTTGATCACAGGTCGAGGCGCAGCTCTGTGAGGGGCTGCGCCTTTTTTGTCGGCGAAAAATCGCCAGTAAATCGGCGCCAATAAGCGGATAGTTGCCGATCATGGCCAGATGCCTGCTTTTCAGGGGCTATGCTTAACAAAACCACTTGGCGAATTGCCAGTACTCAAGCTGGGCGCCTTTGCTGCCGATATATGGGGTTCGATTTGGCACAGCAGTTGCGTTGCCTTCCGACCAGGCTGCGTTCATGAGACGTGGCTTTATAAGAAGAACCTGGAGTTGTCCCCTATGTTTGAACCTGCCGCACGCCTATTCGCCAACCTTGCCGTCGGCAAGAAGTTATTCATCGGCTTCGGTCTGGTATTGCTGCTCACTGCAGCCATGACCGGCAGCGGCTTTCTCGCTGTACAGGCGGTGCTGCAAGGACATGCCCAGGTCGGCCAGTTGGCACAGGTCAACCAGGAGATTCTTCAGGCGCGTAGCCTGGAGCGCAGCTTCGCCATCGAGCAGACCCCGCAGAGTGCCGAGCTCGTGCGGGCCAGTTTGCTCAAGGTGCAGACACTGCTGGAAAAGCTCGCCCAAAACAGTTCTGGCGCCAGCTCGCGCAATCAGACCATGCAGCAGGCCGTGGCCGAGTACCTCAAGCAGTTCGACAACTATGTCGAGCAGCAGAACAAGGCGCGCGAAGCACGGCAGGACATGCGCAGGGCCGCTGACGAGGCGCGCGACCAGTTCGAGGTGATCGAGCTGGACATGTACGACGCGGTACGTGAACTGCGTCTGCAGGGCGACCTCCTGCGCGGCAGTGATCCGCTGACCCTGGCGGAGGCCGCATCCGGTCTGAGCAAACGCATGCTCGATCTGCGTGACCATGAAAGCCTGTACATCATCGACGGTTCGGCTGAGGCGCTGGAGGAATGGGAATACGTCAGCGAAGACCTGCAAACCGTGGCTCGCAGCCTGATGGTATGGCTCAACGACGACCAGAAAGGCGCCATTGACACCGCGCTGCAGGCGCTGACCTTCTACCAGCGTTCCTTCCACTATTACCAGCAACTGCGCGAGCAGAATCTGGCCACTGAGAAGGCCATGATCGAACGTGCGCGCTCGGTGGTGAACCTGGCCGAAGCGGCCCAGGCGGCGGCCGAGCAGAGCATGCTCGACGACAGCCAGCGCTCGCTGGTGATGCTCGGCATCATGGGTGCGGCCGCAGTGGTGCTGGGCCTGTGCGCGGCGTTGCTGATCACCCGCTTGATCGTCGTACCGCTGCGCCAGACCGTGACATTCGCCCAACGCATCGCCGCAGGCGATCTCAGCCAGAACATCCCGCAGGATCGCCGCGACGAAGTGGGCCAGTTGCTGGCCGCCATGCAGGACATGACCCTCAGCCTGCGCACCCTGGTCGGACGCATTGGTGGGGGTGTCGGGCAGATCGCGGCGGCTGCCGAGCAATTGTCGGCGGTCACCGCGCAGACCAGCGCCGGGGTGCAGGCGCAGAAACTGGAAACCGAGCAGACCGCCACCGCCATGCACCAGATGGCTGCGACCGTGCAGGAAGTGGCACAGAACGCCGAGCAGGCCTCGCTGGCGGCGCGTGATGCGGATCTGGAAGCGCAGCAGGGTAATCGCGTGGTGCAGCAGGCGGTGGATCAGATCGACAGTCTGGCCAGCGAAGTGGAGCAGTCCGCCAAGGCCATCGCCGACCTGAATCAGGAAAGCGCGCGTATCGGCAGTGTGCTGGAAGTGATTCGCAACGTCGCCGAGCAGACCAACCTGCTGGCGCTCAACGCCGCCATCGAGGCGGCGCGTGCAGGTGAGCAGGGCCGTGGTTTTGCCGTGGTCGCCGATGAAGTACGCGCGCTGGCCAAGCGTGCCCAGGACAGCACCGAAGAGATCGAGAGCCTGATCGCCGGCCTGCAGCGCATGGCCAAGGGCGCCGTGCAGCAGATGGACAGCAGCCGCGACCTGACCCGGCGCACCGTCGAACTGGCGGGCGAGGCTGGTGACGCGCTGGGGCGCATCACCCAGGCGGTGAGTACCATCGAGCAGATGAACCAGCAGATCGCCGCCGCTGCCGAGGAGCAGAGCGCCGTGGCCGAGGCGATCAACGAGAGCGTCACTCGCGTGCGCGATATCGGTGAGCAGAGCGCTACCGCCACGGAACAGACTGCGGCCTCCAGCGCCGAGCTGGCGCGTTTGGGCGTCGAGCTGCAGGAGTTGGTGCGCCAGTTCCGCACCTGACTCGGGCGAGCCGGGACGCCGGCCGCGGGCGGGCGTAGGGCGGACTCAGGAGCGTCAGCGAACAGTCCGCTGTCTTCGGTGCGGCAAAAGTCCTAACGGCGTACTGCTTCGCGAGTACGCCCTACAGCGCTGGCGCGTTTGGGTGTCGAGCTGCAGGAGTTGGTGCGCCAGTTCCGCACCTGATTCGGGCGAGCCGGGACGCCGGCCGCAGGCGGGCGTAGGGCGGACTCAGGAGCGTCAGCGAACAGTCCGCCGTCTTCGGTGCGGCAAAAGTCCTAACGGCGTACTGCTTCGCGAGTACGCCCTACAGCGCTGCAGGGGATGGTGCGCCAGTTCCGCACCTGACTCGGGCGAACCGGGACGCCGGCCGCGGGCGGGCGTAGGGCGGACTCAGGAGCGTCAGCGAACAGTCCGCCGTCTTCGGTGCGGCAAAAGTCCTAACGGCGTACTGCTTCGCGAGTACGCCCTACAGCGCTCGCTCCCACATGTTCAGGTTCGGGCTGGACTGAAGCGCTGGCCCGAGATCGCAGGATGATAGAGCGGCTGGACCTTGTTGCCGGCTGGGTCCAGCAGGTGAAAGCTGCGCGCACCGTCGCCATGGTCGAAGGGCCGATCCAGTAGCGTCACCCCTTGTGCCTTGAGGTACTGGTACCAGGCGTCCAGCTCCTCGACGCTGTCGACGATGAAACCGTAGTGATCCACCAGCGCCACGCCGTGGCTCTCGGCATAAGCGCGGCCGAGCGACAGGTTGTCGTTGCCGCAGGTCAGGTAGACCAGGTCCTCGTTGGCGCGGTGCAGCAACTGCATGCCTAGCACGTCCACGTAGAAACGCTCGCACTCTTCCAGGTTGGGTACCAGCAGGGCCAGATGGCGTAGGCCATTGAGGCGCGATGGGCGTTCGAGCATCTTTTTACACTCCAATATGTATACAATTATTTTTCAAATATAAAACATAATGGAGGTTGCCGTGTACGTGCTATTGCTCAAGACCCAACTCAAGCCCGGCAGTTTCGGGGCGTTCATGGATGCCATGCGTGTCAATGCCGCCTCTTCGGTGCGCGATGAGCCGGGCTGCCTGACCTTCGACGTGATGCGTGACCGCAGTGATCCCGACCTGGTGTGGCTGTACGAGGTATACGTCGACGAGGCGGCTTTCGAGGCGCATACGCGAACCGCGCATTTCCTCGCCAGCCGGCCGCTGGTGGAACCACTGATCGAGCGTCAGGAGGCTATCGAAGCCGATATGCTGGCGCTCAATCCATCGCGCTGAAGTGAGGCTGCCCGTTGCACCACTGGCCGCTGCGAAGGCTTGGCTCGGTCAGGCCGTGCCCTGTGCCATCTGCATATCCAGCACCCGGATACGGCCTGGCTCGGGGTAGTGCCAGTGCACGTCCAGATCCCAGAAGCACGCGCCGTAGCGCCGCTCGGGCTGCGGCTGCTGGTAGGCCGGGCGCGGATCCTGCGCCAGGCACTGCTCGATCAGCTCCACCAGCGGCTCGTTCAGGCGTTGCGCGTGCTGGTGCGCCAGGCGTAGGGCGTCATTCTGCCAATCCACGGCGATCAGGGGTGGTGGCGCGTCGGCCATGTCGTTGCGGGCATCGGCCACGGCGTCGGCGTACGGCACGTAAGGCTTGATATCCAGTACCGGCGTACCGTCGAGCAGGTCGATACCGGACAGGTGCAGGCGGCCTGGTTCCACTCGTTCCAGGCGTACCACGGACTGGCCGATGCCGTTGGGGCGATGGGTGGCGCGGGTGCTGAACACGCCTACCGCCTGGTTACCGCCCAGGCGTGGCGGGCGCACTTTCAGGCGCGGCTTGTCTTCCAGCGCCTGGTGAAAGAGAAACAGCAACCAGACATGGCTGACCTGTTCCAGGCCCTGCACGGCTTCGCCCTGATCGAAGGGCGGCAGCAGTTCCAGCACGCCGCGCGCGGCGGGCGCCAGGTGCGGCTGGCGAGGAATGGCGAATTTTTCCTTGAAGCAGGAGCGAACGATACCGACCGGAGAAACCAGATGCTGCATGGCGTCCTGCTTAGCGTCTGTTGACGGGGGCGTCGTGTGCCACGCGGCAGCCGGCATCGCGGAATGGGCCGGTGAAACGAATCCAGCCTTCACCAGGGCTGACCTGAGCGCAGGTCAGGTGGCCATCGATCTTGCTCTGCCAGAGAAAGAATGGTGCCGGCGCGGCGAAGCTGGGCAGGCTCAGGGCGAGCAGTGCGGTGAGCAGTAGGGTACGCATGATGGTGGTCTCCAGGGCGTGACGGACACAGCCTAACACGACCTCAGAAGCGTTCCTTATCGCCCAGATAGCGCCATTGCCCGACCGGCAACTTGGTCATGGGTACGCCGCCGATGCGGATGCGCTTCATGCCCAGCACCTTCAGGCCCAGCGCCGTACAGATCTGCCGCAGCAGGTCAGGGGCCGGATTCTTCAGCGCGAAGCGCAGGCGCTGTTCGCTCTGCCAGCTGGCCTTGCACGGCGGGAACTGCGTGCCCTTGTGCAGCCAGCCTTTCTTCAGGCGCTCCAATGCGCTGGCGGGCACTTCGCCGGCTACTTCGACCAGGTATTCCTGCTCCAGCTTGGCGGCATCCTCGCGCAGCTTGCGTTGCGTTCGCCAGTCCTGGCTGAGCACTATCAGGCCGCTGGCACCGGTCTGCAGTGGCAGGCTCTGCTCCTGGCGCAGGAAGTGGCCATGCAGGACGCGTTGGGCGTGCGGGTCCTCTTCCCAGTGTCGTTCGCGCACCAGCAAGTGCTGCAACTGTGCGGCGTTGCAGCCAGTCGAGCCATGCACCAGCAGGGTGACGGGCTCCACGGGGTCAAGGCGGGCATCGGGGTGCAATTCGACGCGCTGATCCTCGACCTTGAACTGCGGCGCTTCGACCACTTGGCCGTCCACCGTCACCCAGCCCCCTGCGATGTAAAGATCGGCTTCACGGCGCGAGCAACCGAACAGTTCGATGACGCGTTTGGACAGACGGGTGGCTTCGCTCATGACTGGGCTCGACAAAAAGAAGGTCATTGTACCGGCAAGAAGCTGTGGTGCCGGGAAAGAAAAAGCCCCGCAGCATGCGGGGCTTTTCAGGAGAGAGGTCGGTCAGACCAACTCGCCCCACATGTCGTACTCGTCGGCGTCGACGATACGTACACGCACCTTGTCGCCCGGCTTGACGTTGGGGGAGTCGATGAACACGCTGCCGTCGATCTCCGGGGCGTCGGCCCAGGAGCGGGCCACGGCGCCTTCGCCGTCCACTTCGTCGATCAGCACGTCCATCTCCAGGCCGATCTTGGCCTGCAGACGTGCGCTGCTGATCGCCTGCTGGTGCGCCATGAAACGCTCCCAACGGTCCTGCTTGACGTCGTCAGGCACCACTTCCAGGCCCAGGTCGTTGGCGGGAGCGCCTTCTACAGGCGAATACTGGAAGCAGCCGACGCGGTCGAGCTGCGCTTCGGTCAGCCAGTCCAGCAGGTACTGGAAGTCTTCCTCGGTCTCGCCAGGGAAACCGACGATGAAGGTGGAGCGGATGGTCAGCTCCGGGCAGATCTCGCGCCACTTCTTGATGCGCGCCAGGGTCTTGTCTTCGAAGGCCGGGCGCTTCATCGACTTGAGGACTTTCGGGCTGGCGTGCTGGAAAGGAATGTCCAGGTACGGCAGCAGTTTGCCGGCGGCCATCAGCGGGATCACATCGTCGACGTTGGGGTAGGGGTAAACGTAGTGCAGACGCACCCACACGCCCATCGACGACAGCGCTTCGCACAGCTCGAGCATGCGCGTCTTCACCGGCTGGCCGTTCCAGAAGTCCAGCTTGTACTTCAGGTCGACGCCGTAGGCGCTGGTGTCCTGGCTGATCACCAGCAGCTCTTTCACGCCAGCTTTGACCAGGCGCTCGGCTTCGCTGAGCACATCGCCCACCGGACGGCTGACCAGCTTGCCGCGCATGGACGGAATGATGCAGAAACTGCAGGTATGGTTGCAGCCTTCGGAAATCTTCAAATAAGCGTAGTGGCGCGGGGTCAGCTTGATGCCCTGCGGCGGCACCAGGTCGATCAGCGGGTTGTGCTCGGTCTTCGGCGGGATGACTTGGTGTACGGCGTTGACCACCTGCTCGTATTGCTGCGGGCCGGTGACGGCCAGCACGCTCGGGTGCACGTCGCGGATGCTGTCTTCGGCCACGCCCATGCAACCGGTGACAATCACCTTGCCGTTCTCCGCCAGCGCCTCACCGATGGCGTCCAGCGACTCGGCCTTGGCACTGTCGATGAAGCCACAGGTATTGACCACCACCACGTCGGCATCCTGGTAGGTCGGTACGATCTCGTAACCTTCCATGCGCAGCTGGGTCAGGATTCGCTCGGAGTCGACCGTCGCTTTTGGACAGCCAAGGGAGACAAACCCTACTTTCGGTGTGGCGGTGGACATGCGGGCTAACCTCTAAGGGCGCCTGGGTGGCGCCTCTGATCAAAAAGTGCGCAATTCTAGCGGCGCTTCGTGCGCTTGACCAGAGGCGCCTTCACCTCAATTACGTCCCGGCAGCATGCGCGTCAGGGTGTTATCGCGCGCCACGTAATGGTGGTACAGGCCGGCAATGGCGTGCAGGCCGATCAGCCAGTAACCGGCGGTGCCGGCCAGCTCGTGCAGTTCCTTGATCTGTCCGGCCAGTTCCTTGTCCGGACCGATCAGCGCGGGCAGCTCCAGGCCGAAGAAGGGGATGGGCTTGTCAGCGGCGCTGAGGATCAGCCAGCCGGCCAGCGGCGCGCCAATCATCAGTGCATACAGCGCCAGGTGCATCAGCTTGGCAGGCAGGGCTTGCCAGGTCGGCAGCGGCGGCTCGATGGCTGGGGTCGGGCTGAGTGCGCGGGCCAGCAGACGCAGCCAGACCAGTGCGAAGACGCTCAGGCCGAGCATGAAGTGCCACTACTTGAGCAGTTCGCGGGTTTCGCTACCCTTGGGAAAATTTCCTTTGAGCTCGATGCAGGCATAGACGACTGCGATCAGGATCAGCCAGTGCAGGCCGATGGAGAGGCTTCCATAGCGTGGTGAGGCGTTCTTCCGGTTCATTCAGGCGTTCCTCGGTCAATGTCCTGCATCTGCAGCAGGCATTTCCAGCATAAGCCTGCTTGGCTTATGGACCGCTGAGGTAGATCAATGCCCGGAAACGAAAAAGGCCACTCGATTGAGTGGCCTTTATCTGAAGGTGGTTGCGGGAGCAGGATTTGAACCTACGACCTTCGGGTTATGAGCCCGACGAGCTACCAGACTGCTCCATCCCGCGTCGACAATTCTACGCTTACTTAATGCCCTGTCAATCGATTTGTTTCGTTTGATCGAAAAAGTTAATTTTTCGTCAAAGCAAAAAGGCCACTCATTGAGTGGCCTTTTCGTGAAGCTGGTTGCGGGAGCAGGATTTGAACCTACGACCTTCGGGTTATGAGCCCGACGAGCTACCAGACTGCTCCATCCCGCGTCTGTGGGTCGGCATTCTACAGCCAGAAGCTTGGCTGTCAACCGCTAATTGCAAGAAAAGTGTTTTCAACTCAGATGCTTAGCGTTAAACAACTGTTAGACTTCCTAGCTCCAGGCCAGGCTGGACGAGGCTTACGAGGGTGTTGTGCGCAAGATAATCCACGTCGACTGCGACTGCTTCTACGCCGCCATCGAGATGCGTGACGACCCGAGTCTGGCCAGTCGTCCGCTGGCCGTCGGCGGTTCGGCGGACCGACGTGGGGTGATTGCCACCTGCAACTACGAGGCGCGTGCCTATGGTGTGCGTTCGGCGATGTCGTCGCGGCATGCGCTGAAGTTGTGCCCGGATCTTCTGATCGTCAAGCCGCGCTTCGAGGTGTACCGCTCGGTCTCGCGTGACATTCACGGCATCTTTCGTCAGTTCACCGACCTGATCGAGCCGCTGTCGTTGGACGAGGCCTATCTGGATGTCAGCGACTCGGCGCATTTTGCCGGCAGCGCCACGCGCATCGCCCAGGAAATTCGCCGTCGTGTGGCGCAGGAGCTGCACATCACCGTGTCGGCTGGTGTCGCGCCGAACAAGTTCCTGGCCAAGATCGCCAGCGACTGGCGCAAACCCAACGGGTTGTTCGTGATTACCCCGGATCAGGTCGATGATTTCGTCGCAGAGTTGCCTGTGAACAAGCTGCATGGCGTCGGCAAGGTCACGGCTGACAAGCTGACGCGCTTAGGGATTCGCACCTGTCTGGATCTGCGCGACTGGAACAAGCTGGCACTGGTGCGCGAGTTCGGCAGTTTCGGTGAGCGCTTGTGGCGCCTGGCCCACGGCATAGACGAACGTGCCGTGCAGGTTGACAGCCGCCGCCAGTCGTTGAGCGTGGAGCACACCTACGATCAGGATCTACCGGATCTGCAGAGCTGCCTGGAGAAACTGCCGGCGCTGCTCGAGGAGATGAACGGCCGCCTGCAGCGTCTGGACGCCAGCTATCGACCGGACAAGCCTTTCGTCAAAGTGAAGTTTCATGATTTCACCCAGACCACGCTGGAGCAGGCGGGTGCCAGTCGGGATCTGGAAAGCTACCGGCTATTGCTGAGCAACGCGTTCGCCCGTGGCGACAAGCCGGTGCGCCTGCTCGGGGTGGGCGTCAGGCTGCATGATCTGCGCGGGCGGCAGGAGCAACTGGAGCTGTTTGCGTAGTTGCTGTTGTGGGAGGGGCTTTAGCAGGCTGTTGAAAAACTACCTGCGTTGCCATTGCTGCGTTAAAAACAGGCTCAAAATGCTCATTTACAGCTCGTAAACTCCGCTTTTTCGCCTGTTTTTGCCTTGCACTGGCTGCCTCGCCTACGTTTTTCAACGGCCTGTTAGCCGCGATCATCGATAAAGACGTCGCCGCTGAAGCGCCTCCCACAGGGTATTCACGCGGCTCGATCACTGCGGCCAGAGGCGAATCGGCTTGCCGGTGGCCGGCCACAGCTGCAACTGGCCGATGTCGTTGAAGTCCCAGCGCTGCACTTCAGTCAGTGCGGCGAGGAAGCGCTGCTCCTGCTCCATCAACGAGGGCGCGCACATCTTGCGGGTGCTGCCTGGGGTTTCGAAACGGACGGCGTCATCCTTCAGCGTGTAACCGGCGAACCAGTGGTTGCAGCCGGCATGCCCGTGAGCGCGACCGTCAGCGGCAAAGGTGACGGTCAGGTGGCTGCGGTCGATCAGTGGGCGTTCGCCGATCCATTCCACCTGGTAGCTGCGTTCGGTTTCCAGCTGTGGTGCGTCGCTGGCGCAGCCGACCAAGGTGGCGGTGAGCAGGGCAAGGGGCAGGGCGCGGTACATGGTGTCAGGCCTCCTGGCAGGTACGGCATAGGTGTCGGCCTGCGTCGTTGCGCCAGCCAAGCTCGGCGATACGGGCTTCGGCGGCTGGCGCTTGCGCGGCTTTGCCGAGCGCGGCATCGACGGCGAATTCGAAATCCAGCTGCTTGCCGCAGCTGTCGCAGTTCACCTGCCAGTTGTGAATGGCCAGCTCCTTGAACTGCGGGCCCTTGCACACGGCCAGCCATTGGCCGGGCGGGTTGATCAGGTGGCGAACCTTCTCCACTTCCAGGCGCATGTGCAGGTCGCGACTGCCCTTGAGGGTGACCAGCAGCACGTCATTGGCCTGGATCGAGCCACCGTTGCCGGTGACCTGGTAGCGGCCCGGCGCCAGTGCGCGGCATTCGGTGAGGGTGTGTTGCGGGTTGAGCAGGGAATAACGGAAATCGTGTTCGGCCATGGGTCCTCCAGATCAGCCGGCATGCTATCACGCGCCGGCCTTGACCTCATTGCTTGGCCGGCCGGCGAGCCAGGCGGCGATGTTGTTCAGGGTGGTGCGGGCGATGGCGTCGAGCGCTTCGTGGGTGAGAAAGGCCTGGTGTGCGGTGACGATGACGTTGGGAAAGCTCAGCAGGCGGGCCAGGGTGTCGTCCTGCAATGGCAGGTCGGAGTGATCCTCGAAGAACAGTTCCGATTCCTCCTCGTAGACGTCCAGGCCCAGGTAGCCGAGCTGGCCGCTTTTCAGCGCCTTGATCAGTGCCGGCGCGTCGACCAGCGCGCCGCGGCCAGTGTTGATCAGCATCGCGCCACGTTTCATCTGGGCCAGACGCGCAGCATCTATCAAGTGGTAGCTGTCGTCGGTCAGCGGGCAGTGCAGGCTGAGGATGTCGCTGCTGGCGATCACTTCGTCCAGTGGTGCCTGGCGTGCGCCGAGGTCACCGAGCCCGGTCAACGGGAACGGATCGTGGATCAGTACCTGGCAACCGAAGCCATGCATGATGCGGGCGAATACCTGGCCGATCTTGCCACCGCCAACCACGCCGACGGTCTTGCCGTACAAGTCGAAGCCGGTCAGGCCATGCAGGGAAAAATCCCCCTCGCGGGTGCGGTTGAACGCGCGGTGGATGCGCCTGTTCAGCGCCAGCACCAGGGCCACGGCGTGTTCGGCTACGGCATGCGGCGAATAGGCCGGTACCCGTACCACTGGCAGACCGAGGCGCAGCGCGGCTGTCAGGTCGACATGGTTGTAGCCGGCCGAGCGTAAGGCGATCAGGCGCGTGCCTCCGGCGGCCAACTGTTCCAGTACCGGCGCTGACAGGTCGTCGTTGATGAAGGCGCAGACCACTTCGCTGCCTTTGGCCAGGGCCACGCTGTCGTGGGTCAGGCGCGCTTCATGAAACTGCAGGTGCCAATCGGGCGAGCCGTTTGCTGCCAGGAAGGACTCGCGGTCGTAGGTTTTGCTGCTGAACAGGCAGATACGCATGGCACTTCCTCAGGCGCTTTGTACCGCCGCTTCGGTCAGGCGCGCGATTGCGGCGTCCAGTTCGTCCAGGGCACGCTGGGCCTCGGGGTCGTCCTGTTTGAGCAACGTCTCGCTGCGTTGGCAGGCCATGCGCAGTTGCGGCACCCCGCAGTAGCGCGTGGCGCCGTGCAGGCGATGCACCCGCTCGATCAGGGCGGTGCGTTCGCCGGCATCGCGTGCCTGGCGGATGGCCTGGCGGTCGCCGGGCAGACCGGCCAGCAGCATGCTCAGCATGTCCGCCGCCAGATCGGCTTTGCCTGCCGCCAGGCGCAGGCCTTCTTCGGCGTCGAGTACCTTGGGCTGCGACTGCGGCGCAGCAGCCGGTGCAATCCTCTGATTGGGCTGGTTGCGCAGATTCAGCCCCGTCCACTTGAGCACCACCTGGGCCAGTTGGCGTTCGTTGATCGGCTTGGTCAGGTAGTCGTCCATGCCGCTCTGCAGCAGGGCGCGCTTCTCGTTGGCCAGCGCGTGGGCGGTGAGGGCGATGATTGGCGTGGCGCTGCGACCCTGCTCGCTTTCCCACTGGCGAATCGCTTCGGTGGCTTCGCGGCCATCCATGCCGGGCATCTGCACGTCCATGAACACCAGGTCGAAGCTGCCGTGCTGTACCGCTTCTATAGCCGCGTAGCCGCTGTCCACGGCGGTGACCTGAGCACCGAGGTCATCGAGCAGGGTTTGCACCAGCAGCAGGTTGGCCGGGTTGTCGTCGGCGCAGAGGATTTGCGGTCGGCGCGTGTTGCTGATGGTGAGCGACTCGCTGGCCGGGCGTTGTGGGCTGACCAGTTCCACCAGCGCCTTGTACAGCTTGCGTGTGCAGGGTGGTTTGGCCTGGAGTTGCGCGTAGGCATCGGGCAGCGAGTCGTGAAACTGCCCCAGTTCGGTGGTCGGGCACAGCACCAGGGCCTTGCAGCCGAGCTGATCGAGCTCCTCGATACGCTGGCCGAGGCTGTCGGGTGGTAGCTGGCTGGCGGTGATGCCAAGCACAGCCAGGCTCAGCGGTCGTTCGTGATTCTGCTGCTGGTTCACCGCAGCGAAGAGTTGGCCGGGATCAGCGAAGCTTTCCACCTCCAGGCCGCAGTCTTCGAGTTGGTGGGTCAGCGCCTGGCGCGCCAGCTCGTGGCTTTCCAGCACGGCCACGCGGCGGCCCTGGAGGGCGGCACGTGGCAGGTCTTCAGCGTCGTCGCGGGCCTTGGGCAGGGTCAGGGTGATCCAGAACTCAGAGCCTTCGCCCGGGGTGCTGTCGACGCCGATCTCGCCGCCCATCTGCTCGATCAGGCGTTTGGAAATCACCAGGCCGAGGCCGGTGCCACCGGCCTGGCGGCTGAGCGAGTTGTCGGCCTGGCTGAAGGCCTGGAACAGCGCGCGCAGGTCTTCATCCGACAGGCCGATGCCGGTGTCCATCACGCTGATGCGCAGTTGCGCGCTGTCGGCACTTTCGTCCTCGACCATGGCGCGCATGACGATGGTGCCTTCGCGGGTGAACTTGATCGCATTGCTGACCAGGTTGGTCAGTACCTGCTTCAGACGCAGCGGATCACCGCGCAGAGCCAACGGGGTGTCGCGGTAGATCAGGCTGACCAGCTCCAGCTGCTTTTCATGGGCTGCGGGGGCGAGGATGGTCAGGGTGTCCTGCAGCAGGTCGCGCAGGTTGAAGGGGATGGATTCGAGCATCAGCTTGCCCGCTTCGATCTTGGAGAAATCGAGCACCTCATTGATGATGCCGAGCAGGCTGTCGGCGGACTTCTCGATGGTTGACAGGTAATCCTGCTGGCGCGGGCTGAGCTCGCTCTTCTGCAGCAGGTTGGTGAAGCCGAGGATGCCGTTGAGCGGGGTGCGGATCTCGTGGCTCATGTTGGCCAGGAACTCGGACTTGATGCGGCTGGCTTCCAGAGCCTCCTTGCGTGCGAAGTCCAGCTCGATGTTCTGGATCTCGATGGTTTCCAGGTTCTGCCGCACGTCCTCGGTGGCCTGCTCGATGCTGTGCTGCAGTTCTTCCTGCGCGTTCTGCAGGGCCTCTGCCATGCGGTTGATGCCGGCGGCCAGCTCATCCATCTCATGGCTGCCCAGCGGCGGCAGGCGGGTTTCCAGGTGGCCATCCTTGAGTTGGGCGACACCGGCCTTGATCTCGCGCAATGGCTCGTTGATGCTGCGGCCCATGCGCAGAGCGAGCAGGGCGGTGACGGCAAGGCCGCCGGCGATCAGCAGCAGGCTGGCGAACAGGCTGCGGTAGCCGCTGAGCAAGGTGCCCTGATGCGAAAGCTCCAGTTCGACCCAGCCGAGCAGCTCAGGCTGGCGGTCCTCAGTGAAGTCGTCGCTGAGCACCAGATGCTGGTCGTAGACCGGTAGCAGAAAACGCGTGGCGTCCTGGCCGCTGAGCAAGCTGACGCCGGCCTGGCCGCTGGGTGACGGGTTGAGCATGCTGGGCCCGGCATGTGCCAGTGACGTGCGCTCAGGGGTGAGAAAACCCACCGCACGCACATCCGGGTGCTCCAGTGCCTGGCGAGCGATACGTTCGAGTTTTTTCGTGGCCTGCTGTTCCAGCGCGGGGGCTGCCAGGGGCGCCAAGTGTTCGACCAGCATCTCACCGCGCTGCAGCAGTTGCGTCTGCAAACCTGACAGTTGCACCCAGGTGAAATAGCCACCCAGCACCAGCGCCAGCAGGCTGGTGGGGAACAGGGTGAGCAGCAGCACGCGGCCTTTGATGCCTAGATCCTTGAACACGGCGTTCCTCCTTAATGACATCTGGGCAGTGTAGCGATTCAGCGCGGCGGAATCTGTAGGTGAGCGATTGTCGTTTAGTAGGTAGAATTGTTCTCATTCTGCATCTTCGGTTTCTCTCCATGAACGCCAGCTCCACTTCTCCAGCCCGGATCCTCGCTGTCGAGGACGACCCTCTGCTTGCCAGTCATCTGCAGTCTCACCTGATGGCCCGTGGTTTCGACGTGACCCTCAGCCATGACGGCAGTGATGGCTTGCGCTTGGCTGAGAACGAGGATTTCGATCTGATCCTGATGGACATCCTGCTGCCCGGCACCAATGGCCTGGTGGCGCTGCAGCAATTGCGCCAGCGCCGCAGTGTGCCGGTTCTGCTGATGTCTGCGTTGGGCGATGAGCAGAACCGCATCGCCGGTTTCAGTCAGGGCGCCGACGACTATCTGCCCAAGCCTTTCAGCCTGGGCGAGCTGAGCGTTCGCGTGGACGCGATCCTGCGGCGTGTCGCCTATGAGCGCCGCGAGCCGCAGTCGAGTACAGAGGGCAACGGTTTGCAGTTCGACGAGGGCCGTAGCGATGTGGCTTTTCGTGGCGCCTGGGTCGGCCTGACGCCCAGCGAATACCGGGTGCTGGAGCTGCTCTGGCGGCACAAGGACGAGGCGCTGAGCAAACCCTTCCTTTATCAGCAGGCGCTGCGCCGCGCATACGCTCAGCACGACCGCAGCCTGGACATGCACGTCAGTCATATCCGTCGCAAATTGCAGGCCGTCGGCTACGAGGCCACACGTGTCGACACCGTCTGGGGCAAGGGCTACATCCTGACGCAGGCCGGGGCATGAACCTGCCGGGGCGACATTCGCTGCTCTGGCGGCTGGCCGGAGCATTGGCGCTGTTCTGCCTGCTGCTGGTCAGTCTGCATGTGGATGTCGGCCGTGAGCTGATCGATGCGACCTCCTATCTGCCCGAATCCACCCGGCAGACGCTCAAAGGCTATGCCCGGGACGCGGAAACGACGTGGCGCGAGGAGGGCGCAGCAGGCGTCGATGCCTTTCTGCAGCGGCTGCAGGAGCGTGAGCAGATCTGGGCCGTGGTGGTCGATCAGCACAAGGACTCGCTGTCCTCGCAAACCTTGACGGCCGAACAGGCGCAACGCCTCGATTTCGTGCGCAGGCTGGAGTTCCCAGTAGGGCGGCCAGGCAGCACGCCGACCTTTTACATTCCTTTCAGCGACGGCAATGCCCGGCTGGTCATGGAGTTGCCGCAGCGTTTGAACCCACGCAAGTACAACGAACTGTGGGAGTTGCTGCTGCAGCGCGTGCTGCCGGCCGTGCTGGCTGTGGTCGTGGCCGTTCTGCTGTATCGCCTGCTGATCGCTCCGCTGGCGATCCTCAGGCGTCAGGCCGCGGCACTCAGTGCCGGCGACCTGTCTGCTCGGCTTGGCCCGCAGGTGACACGGCGCAAGGATGAACTGGGTGAGCTGGCACGAACCTTCGATCATATGGCCGAGCGCCTGCAGGGTACCGTGGCGTTCCAGCGCCAGTTGCTGCGCGACCTGTCGCACGAGCTGCGCACGCCGTTGGCCCGCTTGCGCGTGGCGGGGGAGAGCGAACAGGACGTCGAGGCCCTGCGTCAGCGTCTGGCCCGTGAAGTCGAGGAAATGGAAAAGCTGGTCGGCGATGCGTTGGAGCTGGTCTGGCTGGACACCGAACGGCCCAGCTTGCCGCTGGAAGAGGTGGATATCGTCAGGCTCTGGGATGTGCTGAGGGAAAACGCCGGCTTCGAGACCGGCTGGCCCATCGAGCGCATGCCCTGCGAGCTGCCGGCCGATTGCCGGGTGCTGGGCAATCTCAACGGCCTGGCGCAGGCGCTGGAGAACATCCTGCGCAATGCCATTCGCCACTCGCCGGAGGGCGCAGTGGTGCGCCTGGCCGGACAGCGCGAAGGGGACCAATGGCTGTTGTGCATCGAGGACCAGGGGCCGGGTGTCGCCGAGGGCGAGTTGGAGACCATCTTTCGTCCTTTCACCCGGCTCAGCGCGGCCCGTCCGGGTGGTGACGGCTTCGGCCTGGGGCTGGCCATTGCGCGCAGCATGATCGCTACCCAGGGCGGGCACCTATGGGCAGAGAATGCACGGCCCGGTCTGCGACTGAAGCTGCGGCTGCAAAGTGTATAGTTCGTAAATTAGATTTACTATCAAATGTAAATTCTTACTATTTGCGCCTGACCCGGCAGGGCCGGCAAGTAGTAGCGCTTGTTTTTCTTCCTAGTGCTCGCTCTCGATGGCGTGTTGTCCATCCGAGGCTTTGCCACGGCCCTTTCGATTGGTTTCGGCCATTGGCTCCCGCTGACCACGGCGGAGCTTGCCGCCGATGTTCCGAGTTGGGTCAGCCAGCGAAGCCTATGTCCGGGGGAGTGCAGGGTTCGAGTTCCTGTGCAGGACGGCCGCTGGCAACAAGCCGACAACTCGATTTACCTTGATCACTGGGAGCAATCCACATGTCACTCAACCAGCGACGTCTCGCTGCATCGTCTCGGCCTCGATTCAAGAAAACCCTGCTGGCTGTCACGCTGGCCTCGCTGGCCTGTTCGGCGGGTGCCGAGGAAAAGTCCGAGCGACTGGAGCTTGGGGCGGTAGTGGTCACCGCTACGGGCTTTGAGCAAAGCGTCAAGGATGCTCCCGCCGCCATCACGGTCATCTCCGCAGAAGAACTGAAGAAGCGCTCCTATACCGATATCACCGACGCGCTGAAAAATGTGGCTGGGGTGCAGATTGCCGGTGGTGGCGTGGAGCGCTCAATCCAGATCCGCGGCATGACCTCGGGCTATACGCTGTTTCTGATCGATGGGCGGCCGATGCAGGGCAACGACTCCTTCGGCCTCAACGGTACCCAGAACGGTACGCCGATCAATTTCCTGCCACCCATCGAGGCGATCGAGCGCATCGAAGTCATTCGTGGCCCGGCTTCGTCTTTGTATGGCTCCGATGCCATGGGCGGGGTGATCAACATCATCACCAAGAAAATCCGCAACGAGTTCGCCGGTAGCATCACCACCGAGTACAGCCTGGCCGATGGCGCCAACAAGGTGAACGAGGACGGTTATCAGACCAGTGCCTACCTGAATGCGCCGCTGATCGAGGATGTGCTGGCCTTGCAGATCAACGGTTCATTCCTGCACCAGGACGAAAGCCATTTCCTCGGCGGTGACGACAGCGCTGCCTCCGACCCCAGGTACAGAAGAAGCAACCTGGGCGGCAAGCTGGGTTGGAACATCAATGAGCAGAACCTGGTCACCTTCAACTACAACGAGGCACTGCAACGCCGTTGGGCCAATCCGGGCAAGAGCATCGACGTGGCCGACGAGCCCAGCTACAACGAGTCGATCCTCAAGACCTACGCCATCACCCACGAAGGGCGTTACGACAACCTGCTGCTGGATACCTACGTCAACTACGACACCTCGGAGAACCCGACGCGAGTCAACGCCAATACCGGCAATGGCATCGAGTACAACGTGCTGACGGCTAACACCCAGGCGACCTATTTCCTTGGCTCCCATGCGCTGACCGGTGGCCTGACCCACAAGTACGAGGAGCTCAAGGACGGTGCCAGCAGCGGACTGCGTCCGCCGGTCGTTGCGGTTGCCGATGCCGTAGTGGAGATGGATCGCTACCAGAACTCGATCTTCCTGGAAGACAACTGGAGCCTGACCGACGACCTGTCGCTGACCCTGAGTGCCCGCTACGACGACAACGAGGCGTTCGGCAGCGAAGTCAGTCCCAAGGTCTACGCCGTCTATCACCTGACCGAGAACTTCACCCTCAAGGGCGGCGTGACCTCCGGTTACAAGGCGCCCAGCCTACGCCAGGCTGCAACCGATTTTGGCTCCAGCTCAAGGGGCGGCGTAATCATCGGCAACCCCGAGCTGACGCCGGAGACCAGCCTCAACCGCGAGATCGGCATCGGCTACGAGAACGTCGATCTGGGCCTCAACACGACCCTGACTGTCTATCAGACCGACTACAAGGACAAGATCAACCGCACCGGTCGCGTCTGCGAGCCGAACGTGCCCTGCGTGTACAACGGCACCACCTACCCGGCGCACCAGTTCGGCTACACCGCCTACGAGAACGTCGACGAGGCGGAGCTGAGGGGCATCGAGTTCACTCTGGATTACCAGCTTCTCGACAACCTGATGTACCGCCACAGCTACACCTATACCCGCACGGAGCAGAAGACCGGTCAGTACAAGGGCGAGCCGCTCAACGACATGGCCAAGCACATGTTCAACGTGTCGTTGGACTGGCAGGCCATGGACAAATTGAACCTCTGGACCCAGCTCAACTACCGGGGCGAGACATCCGGCCGCTGGCAGACCGGCACCAGTGGTGCTTCCAGCAACGGCGTGACCTACCCGTCCTATACCTTCGCCGATGTCGGCCTGGTGTACAGGCCGACCAAGGACCTCAGCCTGAAGTTCGGCGTCTACAACGTCACCAACAAGGAAGTCACCACCGACGATGACTACGCCTACAACCTCGATGGCAGGCGGTACGTGTTCGGTCTGACGCAGAACTTCTGATCTGCAGCGCCTTAACCAGGCCGCCCTGGAGCCCCTCCGGGTGGCATTTGCCGCCAGCTCCTGGCGCGCCGCTACGGCATCCACGAATACTCAAAAAGCGAGGAAAGCGATATGACGCTGTTCAAGCGTACCCTGATCAACCTGTTGCACCTTGGCGCGCTGATGTGCGCCGTGTCAGCCGCCCAGGCCGCCTACCCGCTGGCCATCGAACATGGCCAGGGCAAGCTGACCCTGAACGAGGCGCCCAAGCGCATTGCGGTTTTCGACCTGGGCGTACTCGACACGCTCGACGCCCTTGGCATCGCCGCCGCTGGTGTGCCGCAGATGGCCGGGCCGGCTTACCTGAAAGCACAATACGCAGGACGCGAGAGCGTCAACATCGGCACCCTGTTCGAGCCGGATCAGGCAGCATTGCAACGCCTCAAGCCTGACCTGATCATCATCGGCGGTCGTTCCAGCAATCAGTTCGAGGCGCTCTCGGCACTGGCGCCGACCATCGACCTGAGCATCGCTCCCGAGCAGTTCCTGGCGGGTGTTCAGAACAATCTGCAACTGTTGGGCGAAATCTTCGACAAGCAGGAGCAGGCTGCGCAGCTGCAAGTGCAACTGAACAAGGAGCTGGCTGCGGTTCATGCAACGTCTGCCGGCCTAAGCTCGCTGACGCTGTTCACCGTCAACGACGCGCTGATGCTGCATGCGTCGGGCGAGCGTTTCGGCATGCTCAACGAAGTGCTGGGTACTCGTTCGGTGGTCGAGCCGGTGGACCCGGCGAGCGTGGCGCAGGTGCGCCCGGCGCCTGATTCGCCCGAGGCCAGGCAACTGCGCGAGCGGCAGAAGGTGCGCCTGGAGGCGGCGTTGAAAGAACAGCCGCAGTGGTTGGTGATCCTCGACCGTGGTGCGGCAACCGGCGGCGAAGGCAAGGCCGGCGAGACGCTGGGCAAGCATGCCGGTATAGCAGCCAGCAAGGCCTGGGCCGATGGCAAGGTGTTCTATCTCGAGCCGGCGACCTGGTATATCGCCACTGGTGGCTATCAGGGCCTGATGAGCACTCTGAAGGCTTTCGCTGCCGCGCAATAAAGAAGTGGCGTATGGCCCGGATGCAGTCCGGGTCACTGCCAGACAATCCCGGATTGCATCCGGGGCAAGGCTCGATCACGGCCTGCAACCGATCATGGCGTGATGAAGCGACGGGTTCGGCGTATCATGATGCCCCTTCGCGTCAGTCTGGATTCGAGCGACCCATGACCCTGCAATTCCCCACCATTGCCGACTGCATCGGTAATACCCCCCTGGTACGCCTGCAACGCCTGGGCGGTGAAACCAGCAACACCCTGCTGGTCAAGCTGGAAGGTAACAACCCGGCCGGTTCGGTCAAGGATCGTCCGGCACTGTCGATGATCAACCGCGCCGAGCTGCGTGGCGATATCCAGCCTGGCGATACCCTGATCGAAGCCACCAGCGGCAACACCGGCATTGCCCTGGCAATGGCGGCGGCGATCAAGGGCTACAAGATGATCCTGATCATGCCGGACAACTCCACCGCCGAGCGCAAGTGGGCGATGACCGCCTATGGTGCCGAGCTGATCCTGGTCAGCAAGGAGGAGGGCATGGAGGGCGCGCGTGATCTGGCCGAGTGGCTGCAGGCCGAAGGGCGCGGCAAGGTGCTCGACCAGTTCGCCAACGGTGACAACCCCGAGGCGCACTACAGCGGTACCGGCCCGGAAATCTGGCGCCAGACCGGCGGAACCATCACCCACTTCATCAGCTCCATGGGCACCACCGGCACCATCATGGGCACTTCGCGCTACCTCAAGGAGCAGAACCCGGCGATCCAGATCGTCGGTCTGCAGCCGCAGGAAGGCTCGGCCATCCCCGGCATCCGTCGCTGGCCGCAGGAGTACCTGCCGAAGATCTATCAGGCCGAACGTGTCGACCAGGTGATGGATATGGGCCAGGCCGAGGCCGAGCACGTCATGCGGCGCCTGGCGCGGGAAGAGGGCATCTTCTGCGGCGTTTCGTCCGGCGGTTCGGTGGCGGGCATGCTGCGCCTGTCGCAACAGGTGGAGAACGCGGTGCTGGTGGCAATCATCTGCGACCGTGGCGACCGTTACCTGTCCACCGGCGTTTACGAAGAACCGGCGCACTGATGGCCAGACGCAGCTCCAACCTGCGCTTTCAGCCCAGCGGCGGCAGCCGTGCGGCGCAGGTCCCGGTCGGCAAGAGGCAGAAGCTCGCCATCGAACGCCTGGCCGGTGACGGTCGTGGCATCGCCTTCGAAGGCGGGCGCACCTGGTTCGTCAGTGGCGCCCTGGCCGGCGAGCAGGTCGAGGCGCGGGTACTCAGTGCCCGCAGCCAGACCGTCGAGGCGCGCGCTGAACGCATCATCGCCGCCAGCAGCGAGCGCCGTGCTGCGCCCTGCATTCATGCTGACCGCTGCGGCGGCTGCAACCTGCAGCACATGCCCCACGCCGATCAGTTGGCCCTGAAACAGCGCACGCTGGCCGAGCAGCTTTCACGCCTGGGCGGCGTGCATCCGGATGAGTGGGCAGCGCCGCTGGCCGGTCCCGAGTTCGGCTATCGCCGCCGCGCGCGTGTTGCCGTGCGCTGGGACGCCAAGGCGCGTCAACTGCAGGTCGGCTTTCGCGCAGAGGCCAGCCAGGACATTGTCGCCATCGACGAGTGCCTGGTGCTGGTACAGCCTTTGCAGCCTATTTTCAGCGCGTTGCCGGCGTTGCTGCGCAGCCTGGAAAAGCCGCAGGCAGTCGGGCACGTGGAACTGTTCAGTGGTACTGCCGAAGCGTTGCTGCTGCGGCACACGGCAGCGCTGGCGGAGGCTGATCTGAACCGCCTGCGCGCATTCTGCAGCGAGCATAGTGCGCAGCTGTGGCTACAGGGTGAAGGACAACCGCAGCCTGATGAGCAGAGCGCCGAGCTGGGCTTTGAGTTGCAACGCTGGCACCTGCGACTGGCTTATCGGCCTGGCGATTTTGTGCAGGTCAATGGTCTGGTCAACGAGGCGATGGTCGCTCAGGCGCTAGACTGGTTGGCAGTGCAACCTGGTGAGCGGGTGCTGGATCTGTTCTGCGGCCTGGGTAATTTCGCCCTGCCGCTGGCGCGTCAGGCTGCTGAAGTGGTGGCTGTGGAAGGTGTCGAGGCGATGGTGCAGCGGGCCGCTGGTAACGCACACAACAATGGCTTGGACAATGCGCACTTTTTCCGTGCCGATCTGTCCAACCCGCTGGTCTCCGAGGCCTGGGCGCGTGGCGGTTTTACCGCGGTGCTGCTCGACCCGCCACGCGATGGCGCGTTGCAGGCGGTGCGTGGGATGAGTGAGTTGGGTGCGCGGCGCCTGGTCTACGTCTCCTGCAATCCGACCACCCTGGCGCGCGATGCGGCTGAGTTGGTGCAGCAGGGCTATCGCCTGCGCCGCGCCGGGATTCTCGACATGTTCGCGCAGACGGCGCATGTCGAGGCGATGGCTCTATTCGAGAAACCCGAGATTTAGGTCTTGGGCCAAAGCGGTACGTTCGGTACCGCAGGGATGTGCAGGATGCGCATTCTTTCAGTTAATCCGACCGGCTCAGAGAAGGCCGGCGACTGCTCGGTGCGACCTATGCGCGCCGTAGGGAAGGTAAGACGATGGTTCAGGTGAGAGCGCATCAGCCAGTCAACGATGACGGCAGCATCAATCTCGAGGCCTGGTTGGAGCATGTCACTCGCGTCGATCCGGCGCTGGATCGTCAGGCATTGCAAGAAGCCTGCGAGTTCGCCCGTGATCTGGAGCAGCAGGCCAACACCACACCGCATCACTGGAGTGAGGACGCATCCACATTCCGCGCCGGCCTCGACATCGCGGAAATCCTCGCCGATCTCAAGCTCGATCAGGATTCGCTGGTCGCGGCGATCATTTATCGCGGCGTACGTGAAGGCAAGATCACCCTGGCTGCGGTGCACCAGCGCTTCGGTCCGGTGGTGGCCAAGCTGATCGAAGGCGTGCTGCGCATGGCGGCGATCAGCGCCAGTATCAATCCGCGTGAATCGGTGGTGGTCGGCTCGCAGACGCAGGTCGAGAACCTGCGCAAGATGCTGGTGGCCATGGTCGATGACGTGCGCGTGGCGCTGATCAAACTGGCCGAGCGTACCTGCGCCATTCGCGCGGTCAAGGAAGCCGACGAAGAGAAGCGTCAGCGCGTGGCGCGCGAGGTGTTCGACATCTACGCGCCGCTGGCTCACCGCCTCGGTATCGGCCATATCAAGTGGGAACTGGAGGATCTGTCCTTCCGCTACCTGGAGCCTGAGCAGTACAAGCAGATCGCCAAGCTGCTGCACGAGCGCCGTCTCGATCGCGAGCAGTACATCAACGACGCCATGGCGCATCTGCGTCAGGAGCTGGAAGCCACCGGCATCAAGGCCGACATCAGCGGCCGGGCGAAACACATCTATTCGATCTGGCGCAAGATGCAGCGCAAGGGCCTGCAGTTCAGCCAGATCTACGACGTGCGCGCAGTACGGGTGCTGGTGCCGGAGGTGCGCGACTGCTACACCACCCTGGGTATCGTGCACACCCTGTGGCGGCACATTCCCAAGGAGTTCGACGACTACATCGCCAACCCCAAGGAAAACGGCTACCGCTCGCTGCACACCGCCGTGCTCGGGCCGGAGGGCAAGGTGCTGGAGGTGCAGATTCGCACCCACGCCATGCACGAAGAGGCCGAGTTGGGGGTTTGTGCGCACTGGCGCTACAAGGGCACCGACGTCAAATCCGGCTCCAACCACTACGAAGAGAAGATCTCCTGGCTGCGTCAGGTCATCGAGTGGCACGAGGAACTGGGCGATATCGGCGGCCTGGCCGAACAGCTGCGCGTGGATATCGAACCGGATCGGGTTTACGTCTTCACCCCCGACGGTCACGCCATCGACCTGCCCAAGGGCGCTACGCCGCTGGACTTCGCCTACCGCGTACACACCGAGATCGGTCACAACTGCCGGGGTGCCAAGATCAACGGCCGTATCGTGCCGCTGACCTACAGCCTGCAGACCGGTGAGCAGGTGGAAATCATTACCAGCAAGCACGGCACGCCCAGCCGCGACTGGCTCAATCCCAACCTGGGTTATGTCACCACCAGCCGCGCCCGGGCCAAGATCGTCCACTGGTTCAAGCTGCAGGATCGCGACCAGAACGTCGCCGCCGGCAAGCAGTTGCTCGAACGCGAGCTGGCGCGCCTGGCCCTGGTCGGTGCGGACTTCGACAAGCTGGCCGAGAAGGCCAACCTGAAAACCGCCGAGGACCTGTTCGCTGCCTTGGGCGCCGGCGACGTGCGCCTGGCCCATGCGGTCAATCTGGCCCAGCAACTGCTCGAGCCGGAGCGTGGTAACGAGCAGTTGGAGCTGATTCCGCGCAAGGCGCAGGGCTTCAAGCCGGGCAAACGTGGCGATATCCAGATCCAGGGCGTCGGCAACCTGCTGACGCAGATGGCCGGCTGTTGCCAGCCGCTGCCGGGCGACCCGATCGTCGGCTACATCACCCTCGGCCGTGGCGTCACCATTCACCGTCAGGACTGTCCTACGGCCTTGCAGCAAACTGCGCGCGAGCCGGAGCGGATGATCCAGGTGAGCTGGGGCCCGGTGCCGGTGCAGACCTACCCGGTGGAGATCGTCATCAAGGCCTACGACCGTTCCGGTCTGCTGCGTGACGTCACCCAGGTGCTGCTCAACGAGAAGCTCAACGTGCTGGCGGTCAACACCCGTTCGAACAAGGAGGACAACACCGCCTCCATGTCGATCACCGTGGAGATTCCCGGGCTCGATGCCCTCGGCCGCCTGCTGGCGCGTATCGGTCAGTTGCCCAATATCATCGAGGCGCGTCGCCACCGCGTGTCTTAGGCTTCGTACGGAAAGTGCCTGCGCTCGGTGATGCTGCGTTGAAATCGCTCTCAGAATGCTCATTTACAACACGTAAACTCGAATGCGAGCCCAGTCCGTTCTTCGAGCGATTTCGCGGGGCCGCCATCGGTATTGCCTGACCTTCGCTCGACGACTTTTCGTACAAACCCTAGCGAGAGCTTTCATGTATCGACTCGACGACCTGCTGCACCTGATGGCGCGTCTGCGCGATCCGCAACACGGCTGCCCGTGGGATCTCAAGCAAAGCTACGCGACCATCGTGCCCTACACCCTGGAAGAAGCCTACGAGGTCGCCGACGCCATCGAGCGTGGCGACTTCGAGCATCTGCCGGGTGAGCTCGGCGACCTGCTGTTCCAGGTGGTCTATTACAGCCAGCTGGCGCAGGAGGAGGGGCGTTTCGACTTCGCCCGGGTGGTCGATGGCATCACCAGCAAGCTGATTCGTCGCCACCCGCACGTGTTTCCCGACGGCGATCTGTACGGTGCGCCGGATGCGGCGAAGCTGGAGGAGGCTGCGGTCAAGCAACGCTGGGAAGAACTCAAGGCGCAGGAGCGCGCAGAGAAGGCTGCTGCCCCCGAGCAGCTTTCTTTGCTCGATGACGTGCCGGCTGCGCTGCCGGCACTGTCGCGTGCGGCCAAGCTGCAGAAGCGTGCGGCGCAGGTCGGTTTCGACTGGCCCGAGGCACTGCCGGTGGTGGACAAGGTGCGCGAAGAGCTGGATGAAGTGCTCGAAGCCATGAGCGAGAACGACGCCGAGGCGGTTGCCGAGGAGATCGGCGACCTGCTGTTCGTCGTCACCAACCTGGCGCGCCACTTGAAGGTCGACCCGGAAGCGGCATTGCGCGCGGCCAACGGCAAGTTCGAGCAGCGCTTTCGCTTTATCGAACAAAGCGTGCGTGAAGCCGGGCGCAGCATGGACGGTTGCTCGCTGGAGGAACTGGATGCCCTGTGGGGCGAGGCCAAGAAGCTGGAGAAGCAGGCGCCTGGCTGTTGAACCCTATAGGCACGGCGGTGTTCCGATTTATCCGCGCAGCCTTTGCTGTCCGCCTTTCGCGACTGAAGTCGCTCCTACAGGCTGGAGCCGCCGCGGCTTAGCCCTTATGCTGGGCGCCTTGGACTGGCAGCGCGAATCTCGTCGCTGCCGCAACTGAATCATGTTCGGGATCTTTAGTCATGGGTCTTTCCCTGCGCGACCAGCTGCTCAAAGCCGGCCTGGTCAATGAAAAACAGGCCAAGCAGGCTGGCAAGCAACAGCAAAAGCAGAAGCGTCTGGTGCAAAAAGGCCAGGCCGAACTGGATGACAGCACACGCCAGGCCGCACTGCAGGCGCAAGCCGAAAAGGCCGCACGTGACCAGGAACTGAATCGTCAGCAGCAGGAAAAAGCCGAGCAGAAAGCCCGCGCGGCGCAGGTCAAGCAACTGATCGAGCGTTCACGCCTGCCCAAGCTCGACGGCGAGGACTACTACAACTTCGTCGACGACAAGAAGGTCAAGCGCCTGCCGGTCAACACCATGGTGCGCAACAAGCTATCCAACGGCTGGCTGGCCATTGTCCGCCACGGTGGTGGTTACGAGATCATTCCGCGCGAGGCTGCGCTGAAGATTCAGGAACGTGATGCCTCGCGCATCGTCCTGCTCAACACCCACGTCGAAGAGCCGGATGCCGATGATCCCTACGCGGCCTATCAGATTCCCGATGATCTGATGTGGTAACGCCGCGTTACTGCATGCTCGCGTAGGGCGTCGCGTTCAGCAGCGATTGCCGCTCAACAGCACTCGACCAAAACTGGCGCCTGCATCCTGTGGGGTGATTGCCAGCAGGCGGTCCATGCGCAGGCGCTGCTCGCCATCGGCTGTACGCACCAGCAGAAACTCCTCCTTGCTCGCCGTGGTTTCCGTGGTCAGGGCCTGGCCTAGTAGGGTCGAGCCGTCGACCAGTTCGATATCCAGTTGATAGCGGTGCATGCAGGCGATCTCCAGATAGTCGTAGAGGTCGCAGGCCAAGGGTTGGTAGTCGTCCATCGAGTTATCCTTCGAGATCGCTGGAGCCTAGTCGAGAAATGGCTCCGACTGTTTTCCAGGCAGATAAAAAACGCCGCAACCCGGTACAGGCGTTGCGGCGTTTTCGTGTTGCTGGAGTATTTACATCAGGGGGATGGTGTAGCTGACGATCAGGCGGTTTTCGTCCAGATCACCGATGCTCGCATTGGAGCGCACCATCGCGTTACGCCAGCGTACGCCGAGGTTCTTCAGTGGGCCTTGCTGGATGATGTAGCTGATATCCACGTCGCGTTCCCATTCCTTGCCGCTTGCGCCACCCACGCCGTCGAAGCCGTCGCCGGTCACGTAGCGGACGAACGCCGTCAGGCCCGGAATGCCATAGCTGGCGAAGTTGACGTCATAACGTGCCTGCCAGGATTTCTCGTCCTTGCGGGTGAAGTCGAGAATCTGGATGTAGTTGACGATGTAGGGATCGGTCTCGGTCAGGAAGGGGAAGGCGTTGTCGCCGCCGACCTTCTGATAACCCACGCGGAAGGTGTGCGCACCAATGCCGGCCCAGAGGTTGACCGAGGTCAGGTCGTTATCCAGCTTGCCGCCGAGTTTGCGGCCGTTGTCCTGGGAGTCGAAGTAGGCCAGGTTGGCGCCCAGCTTCCAGTCGCCGATCGGCTGCACGTGGATCAGGTTGTACAGCTTCTGGTCATAGATATCTTCCAGTTCGCCGTACCACACACCGACCGTGGTGTTGCCGCCATTGAACTTGTAGTCGCCGCCGGCGAAGTTGTAGCGGTCGCTTTCGCCACCGACGTTGGTGGCGGTGATATCCACCCTGTCGGTGGATGCGCGTTGGTTGACGTCACGCAGTTGGCCGCCATTGAGCGTCAGGCCGTCGATTTCCTGCGAGGTGATCATGCCGCCGGTGAACACCTGCGGCAGCAGGCGCGAGTCGCCGGAGGTAACGATGGGCAGCTTGGGCATCAGCCCGCCGACCTTGCCGACGGTCTTGGAAATGCGTGCCTTGACCGCGCCGCTGAGCTCGGAATATTCGTCCGGCCCCTCGTTGCCGAAAGCGTTGGGCAGCAGGCCGGTGGCGGCGCGTTCATCAGACGAGTCGAGCTTCAGGCCCAGGCCCGCATAGGCGTCCAGGCCAAAACCAACGGTGCCCTCGGTGAAGCCGGACTCGGCCTTGAGGATGAAGCCCTGTGCCCACTCCTCGCGCTTGGACTGCTGGGCAGCCGTCGTGTCGCGCAGGTCGCGATTCATATAGAAATTGCGGAGTTCCAGCGTCGCTTTGCTGTCGCCGATGAAGTCAGCCTGTGCCAGGCTCGGCAGGGTCAGGCTGGCGCCCAGCGTGGCGAGGGCCACGGCGCGGGCGAGGGGAGTCTTACTCATTATTGTTGTCTCCTCGTTGTTATTAGCAGGTCGGCCACGATGTGACCGGCCAGTTACGGCGCGATGAAATAAAGCATCTCGATAGCGAGTCGACTGTAAGACTTTAGTCTCGCGGGGCTTTGAGCGTGGTTGGGGTGTAGGTGAGGGCGGCCTCTAGATCGCGGTTGTCAGGGGTTTTCTGGGTTTGGCCATCGAGCGGGAAAATCTCGTTCGAGCGCAAACGAGCTGAGAAAAATCGATAACCGTTGGTCGATAAAGGTTAAAGCTTGCCTTTCAACGGCCGTTAATTTCGGCAGATAACCTGTTTGGGTACCCCGTCATGAATCCTCTGAGCTCACTGAATTCCGCCGCTTCCCGCACTGCGCAAGCCAGCCAGGCTTTGGCGGCGCGCAGCAATGCCGCCGATGCCCAGGCCACCTTGGCCAATCGCCTCGCCGAGAAGCTCGGTGTGCCGTCGGGCTCGCTGTCTGGGTCGCGTGATGAATACACCCCGGAGAAAGTGGCGGGGCGGATTCTGGGCTTCATCGAGCAGCGTCTGCAGAGCGAGGCCGCTGCTGGCGCTGATCCGGCCAAGTTGGACAAGCTGCTGTCCCAGGCGCGTGATGGTGTCGAGAAGGGCTTTGCCGAGGCGCGCAAGATTCTCGATGGCATGGGCGTGCTCAAGGGGCAGGTGGCCAGCGATATAGACGATACCTACAAGCGTATTCAGGATGGCTTCGGCGATCTCGACAAACGCTTCGGCAGCGCTGCCCCGGGCGCCTCGGACAAGGTTGCGGTGGCCGGTTACAGCGAGCGTTTCAGTGCGTTGGCGGAGACCTTCGACCTGTCCGTCACGACCCGCGATGGTGATCGCCTGCGCATTTCCGTGGCGCAGGCTTCGGCCAGTTGGTCGCAGAGCAGTTTCGCCGCTTCCAGCGACGGTAAGTCCACCACTGTGGTGGGCACTAGTCAGTCTGGCAGCATGCGCATCGGTGGCTGGCAGGTGGATGTCGAGGGTGAGCTGGACGATGACGAGATCAAGGCGTTGGAGAAGCTTTTCAGTCAGGTGCAGGATCTCTCCGACAAGTTCTACGCTGGTGATCTGGCAGGTGCCTTCGACCGTGCCATGGCGCTGGATATGGACGGTGAGCAACTGGCTTCGATGTCGCTGCGCCTGACGCAGACCAGCGTGCGTCAGGCCACCGATGCCTATGGCGCCGTGGCTGGGCAGGGCGCCAGTGCGGTCAATACCGGGCTGCAGGAATATGCCCAGGGCCTGCTCGATGCGCTGCGCAGTGCCGGTGATCTGGCGCAGGACGCCGGCGGCATGCTCAAGGAGTTGCTCAAGGGCGGCTTCTCGCTCGATGAGCGCTTCGACCTGCCGCGCCTGGAAAAAGCCGACAGCCTCAACCGCAGTCTGCTCGACGGTTTGCAGTCGCTGCTCGCTGGCCAAGCGGGCAAGGGCGTTGACGCGAGCTGATCGACAGCCGGTGCTAAACTGCGCACCTTGCTGATAGTGAGGTGCGCTCATGACGCCTGAATGCCAACTTTTCGGAACCCTGGGCTGCCACCTTTGCGAGGTGGCCGAGGCGCTGCTCATGCCATTCGTAGAGAATGGTCTGCTGGTCGAGTTGATCGACATCGCCGAGCACGAAGGGATGGTCGAGCAGTACGGTTTGCGCATTCCGGTGCTGCGCCGCTGCGACAGTGGAAGCGAGCTGAACTGGCCATTCGATGCCGAGCAGGTGGTGGCTTTTCTGAGCTGAAAGGCGCTACCGACGAATCGAAGGCAATAAAAAACCCGCCGATTAAGGCGGGTTTTTGATTTGGTCGAGAGACAGGAATAGAACGTCTTTCACAACCTACTGTTATTAATTGGTTTTTTTATTCCTCTAATTTTCTGGCATACCTTTCGGCATGCCATTTGAGTGTTCGCCTGGCCTATTTCAGGCGGAATCGGCTATCGGTTTTGCCTAACTCCATGGCTTTCCGGGCGCCGAAATCCCGTAGCAGGAACAGATAGTCGGGGCGCCGCGCGCCATGCTTGACCGCGCAGCGATCGAGGTAGAGCAGCCAGGCATCTTCGCTGGCTTTGTCGGCGGCGCTCGGCGCGTCCGGTGGCATCAGCGATCCCTGGAGCCCGAAGGGCTCATCCCAGGTGCTGTAGCGGTAATCGAACTCTGCCCAGTCGTACAGGGTTTCGCCAGGGCTCGAGCCGGGCATGCCGTTTGGCTCCGCGCCGCTCTCCAGCAGGATGCGCATCAACTCGACGTTCCGGGCCAGCATGGCGGTGTGCAGCGCGGTCATGCCTTCATCACCCGGCCGGTTGGGATCAGCCCCAAGCTGCAGGAGAAGGCGCAGCATGTCGGCGGCGAATGCCGGTACCGGGTCGGGGAGGGTAAGCACGGCAACGGCACGATCAAGCAGAGTCTCCCCGTCATCCAGGGCATTCAGATCCGCGCCGGCCTGGGCCAACTGCTTGACCCGTTCGAACTCACCAGCGGCTGCCGCGACCAGTAGATCACGAGTAGTGGTGTCGTTTGTCATTCTGTCCTATCTGGGTAACTGAGTACGGTAGCTGTGTCCATTTGAAGCGTGGAGTACACGATAAGGCTCAGCTTCTCTCGCGCTCACCGTTCAGGTGCATTTCGATAAAGTCAATTGCGGGGGGAGCCATCTGGTCTGCATACCGGACTAGAGGCCGCACCCGTTCTAGAAGTCGTTTGCCGCGGTGGACAAATGCCCGACAGTCCCAGTATGGGGAAACGTTATCTCGGTACATGTCGACTTGTGTAGTGGTCTACTGATCCCGGACACCCATTTAGGGCGAGAATGCTCGCCATAGAGAGGTGTCTGATGACCAAGCAACGTCGTTCCTTTACGCCCGAGTTCAAACGAGAGGCCGCTGGCCTGGTGCTCGATCAGGGCTACAGCCATATCGAAGCAGCCCGCTCGCTGGGGCTGGTTGAATCGGCGCTTCGTCGCTGGGTGAAACAGCTCCAAGAGGAGCGCCAGGGCGTTACCCCGAAGAGCAAAGCATTGACTCCCGAACAGCAGAAAATCCAGGAGCTGGAAGCCAGGATCGACCGACTGGAGCGGGAGAAATCGATCCTAAAAAAGGCTACCGCTCTCTTGATGTCGGACGAGTTCAATCGTACGCGCTGATAGACCAGTTGAGTGAGCGGGAGTCGGTGGAAGTGGTCTGTTCAGCCTTCGATGTGGTGCGGTCTTGCTACTACGCCCATCGTCTACGGCGATGCCGTGTTGATGCACGCCGCATTGCACTGCGCAGTCAGGTCAATCAGCTGTTCAACCAGAGTCGAGGATCGGCTGGTAGCCGAAGCATTCTGGGCATGCTGCGTGAGGATGGCGTAAGCATTGGCCGCTTTCGCGTGCGTCGGTTAATGCGCGAGCTGGGCCTGGTCAGCAAACAACCAGGCTCGCACGCGTACAAGCAGGCTACGGTTGAACGCCCAGACATCCCGAACCGGCTGAACCGCGAGTTCACAACTGAGCGCCCCAATCAGGTGTGGTGCGGCGACATCACCTACATCTGGGCGCAAGGCCACTGGAATTACTTAGCGGTGGTGCTGGATCTGCATGCACGACGAGTAATTGGCTGGGCATTCTCCGCCAAACCGGATGCGGAGTTGGTCATCAAGGCGCTGGATATGGCCTACGAGCAGCGGAGCAAGCCGCAGCAGGTACTGTTTCATTCCGATCAGGGCAGCCAGTACGCCAGCCGCCTGTTTCGGCAGCGGTTGTGGCGATATCGGATGGAACAGAGCATGAGCCGTCGAGGTAACTGCTGGGACAACTCACCGATGGAACGGTTGTTCCGCAGTTTGAAGTCGGAGTGGATTCCACCGACCGGTTACCTGACAGCTCAGGAGGCTCAGCGGGACATCAGTCATTACCTGATGCACCGCTACAACTGGATCAGGCCACATCAATTCAACGATGGGCTACCGCCTGCGGTGGCCGAAGAAAAACTTAACCCACTGTCCGGGATGGGTTGACCACTACATTGGGCTGCATACAAGCCAAGTGTTTCAATGTACTGCCTAAGCAGGCCAGGAAGTTGTGGGGTGGCAGCCTGTGGCTCTTGCCCATCGAGAATCTGAATAAGCCGCTGAGTGGTGCCGAAGGTTTGTTGCTCGATAGCCTGCAGATCGCTAAATAGCTCGTTAAGAGCGCGCACATGCCTGTCAGCGATCTGTGCATCTTCGACTTGCTGCAATTGCTCTCTTTGCAGCCACAGGGTCAGGATGACACCTCCAAAGGTCAGAAGCCCCAGCAGCGGCCCGACGACGCCTCCAAAATAGCTACCGAATTTAACCAGACCCTCATGATTCAATCCCACCACATGACTTGGCAGAAGAAGGTAGGCGAAGGTTGCCCCGGCAATTATCAGTAGTGCCAAGCCCATGATGCCCAGCGCAATCCATTTCATACGCGTGTCTCCTTTCTGCTGTAGGGGTAGGTTCCTGCGATAATGCGTCAGGCGGCGCCTCCTCTACCAGTTCCAATGGTTTCTGGGGCGCTTGGCCGCGTGAGGGCTCAATGGACGATCGCCCCGGACAGCGCCCGCTGTCGAACGGCATAGACCGCATTCAGCTCAGCAACCATCCTTTCTGACTCAGCGGCGCTGATAAGCCAGCAGAGAAACAGCGTGTGCAGAACGCCTGTTGCGTGATCAGCTATCAACTGGAGCTGGTGCAGATCCGCCGCCTGTTCCTGGCACCGGCATAGCCATTGCACCAGCTCTCGCGCGGTGAGAGGTCTGGCGCCCAGGGTCTCTGTGAGCTCTGGCCCTAGTGCAAGATACTCGAAGCCTACATAGCCTTTCCCGGTAGGCTGGTCGTTTTGCTGCTCAGGCATGGTGATACCTCTTGGTGTGGCTTGCTGTGCGTCTGTGGGGCTGGCCGTGGCGGAAAACTCCGCTGATCAGCAGCGCGCCGATCAGGGGCGCCCGCACTTCGTGAGCCTGTTTCACAGGCTTTAGACGGGTAGATGACCAGGCTGCGCCTGGTATATCTAAGAAGGAGTACAGTTTCTGTACCAAGTGAAACCGCTCCATGCGTACAGTTTCTGTACCGATGAGGGTGTTTTTCATGGCTGCTCAGGGCTCCATGGGTACAGTTTCTGTACCCTGTCGGTACAGTTTCTGTACCGGGTGATTTGATCTTTCGAGGCTGAATTTCCTGGGTGGTGTAGTGGTAGGCGACACCTCCAGTTTTCCGCCGCATTCGTCGATGGGCTGCCAGCTCAGCGCGTACAGAGCGCAGCAGCCACCAGGCTTGATGAAGCGACCTTCGCGGGTGCATGTGATCAACTGCTGCTCCTGCAGCTCTCGTAGCGCCTTCGCCAGCGTTGCCTTGCTACCGACGCCCCAGGCCTCGGCCTGGGTGAAGGTCGCCGACAGGTCGCCATTGTTGCCGCCACGGTACTGGCGCAGCAGACCCAGCAGTACCTTCAGTGCACCGCCGGACAGTGCCCGGAAGCTCTCGCTGTCCATGACCGCATGGGGCAGGGCGGCGAAGGTTCCGGCCGGGCTGCGTCCTTTGGATTTCCTAAGGCTTCGCGCCACGGTCGCTCCTCGAGCCTTTCCATGGGCAAGCCGATCCCGTCGGCGCATGGGCGCCGTTGTTTCGAGTCATGGCAGTTACTCCCTGGTGCTTTCGGCTAGAGCCAGCCGGCGCGGTTCAGACGCCAGAGCATCGTATTCTTCGGCACTGATGCGCCCGATATCACGCAAGGCGCACAGGTATCCGAAAGCCCAATCGCCGGCTATCTCACGCCCCGCTCTGGTCAAGCGGAGATCGTCAGCACGGTCGACGAATAGGGCGAGATGGCTTTCGCCAAGCTCGCTTAGGAGTTCGGCAAGGGTTCTCATGCGTCTTCCTCCAACTCGTCATCGCTCGCTGGCTCAAAGCGAGCCACCCCGTTGCGCATGGCGCGCAGACCGAGCACGGCGGCGCGCGCTACCGACTCAGCAAAGCCACCCTCAAGGGAGGTGACTCGGTGAGCCATGCCGCAGATGGCGAACTCAATGGCATGGAAGGCCTCTGTCTCGTCAAATGCGGCCAGCGCAGCAATCTCTCCCTCGAGAAAGCCGTTGCCCTTTTCCCAATCGCCGTTAACACCTGGATTGTTCCGCGGCCAGTTGATCAAGCGTCCGAGCTCATCGCGCGCGGTGAAGCTCAGGTCATCGCGAGAGCGGATCTGTGGTGTCTGCTTGTCGGTCATTGGGCACCTCCGTGGGCTTCGTTTTCCACCTTCTCAATCAGCGCCTGGAGGTCTTCTCCTGCAACGCAGAGACCGCGGCCGATCAGCTTGATCGCCTCCAGCAGACCGCCTTCCTGATAACCGTCCATGAGCCCTTCACTATTACCCTCCGCGCGCTTCAGCGATTCTTCCGCCAGCAGCTTAGCGATGGCGTCGATGGCATACCCCGAACGGCTCATCAGGTCGGCATCCGACTTGGTTCGTCCCAGTGCAATGCTCATGGCCGAACCTCCTTTACGCTGATCTTCTGGCCCAGGGCGGTGACAGCGAACTGCTCCAATCCTTGAGCGAGGAAGGCCACTTGACCGGCGATGACGTCATTTGCTTCGGCCACCTGGTGCTGCGCGGCGGTGATCAGTTGCATCAGGGCAGGGTCGCTGCAGGCCGCGCCGATCGCCTGCAACTGCGTACGGATGGTCTGTAGCTCGACGCGGGCCACTGCTCGCACGTCGGCGACGTCGATTGCCAGGGAGTCGAGGTCAGACATGGTCCACCTCCTGAGCCTCCAGGGAGCGAGCACGGGCCATCGCGGCGTTGTAGCGCGCCAGGCGGACGGAGAGGCTTGAGTTGGAGTGCAGCGCAGCGATAGCGCGGGCACGCCAGGCTGCAGCGTGTTGCTGCAATGCGGACGGATTGGGGGCGTGTTGCATGTGATGGTTCTCCTTGGACTGGGGAACCGTCACCGCCTGCGGCCAAGCAGGGAGTGGTGACGGGTTACGCAGGGTTGGCCGACCGGCGTCCAAGGGAACCGGCACACCCGAGGGTGTCCCCACGCAACCCGCCATAAAGCAGCACGACGGGCACAAAAAAAGCGCCTGCATGCAAAGGTGGGCGCTGTAGCGCCTCGGACGAATCGGGCGGCCAAGCCCGGCCGCGGGACATACCGCGACAGGCGAACCATAGCGCCGGGATAGGGGAAGTGCAAGTGTGGGATGGTCCAAAAAAGGGTCATTGCCATTTGGTTGCTCTCTATACGGCATTGCCGTACTATTCTTCCCATGTATACGGTCTTCGAAACGGAAGTTTTCCAGCGCTACGCCGGCCCCATCTGGGCCGAGGGTGAGCGTGAAGAGTTCATCGCCTGGTTGGCCGCCAACCCGCTGGCCGGCGATGTGATTCCCGGCACGGGTGGTCTGCGCAAGGTTCGATGGTCGCGTGCCGGCATGGGGAAACGTGGCGGTGCGCGGGTGATCTATTACAACGCGCTGACTGAAGGCTATATCTGGCTGCTGATCGCCTACACCAAGGCGAAGTTCGACAATTTGCCGGCGGCCTTCCTGAACCAATTGAGAGAGGCAATCGATCATGGATAAAGAACTGGAGCAGTTCCAGGCGGATTTGCTGCGATCCGTCCACGATATGAAAGCTGGTAAGGCGGTGCGTGCGACGCAGGTGGAGCTTTCGCCGGTGGCAGAAGCACGGGCCAAGGTGGGCGTTTCACAGAGTGCCTTCGCTGACTTGCTGGGCGTGAGTCTGCGTACCTTGCAGGACTGGGAGCAGGGGCGGCGATCACCGTCCGGGGCGGCCAAGACGCTGCTGCGCATTGCGGTGAAACACCCCGAGGCGCTGCGGGATCTGCAGGTCGCGTGACGTTGGTGGCGGCTCATTGCAGCGTCTCCTGGGGCTTGTCGGCGGGAAAGCGCATTTCGTTGATCGCGCGGATGATCTCGTCGCGTCCGACACCATCAATCGCCATGATTCCCGCCATGGTCAGGAACACCGCGAAAGCGGCTACCCCAGTCGGTACGCCTTGGCTGTCGGCGTAGCCGACAACTGCAGGAAGCACGTCGTCGAACAGGAAAGAGGCATGATCTTCAACTCGGTGGCCGTCGTAGAGGTTCATGCTGTCGCTCCTTCGGTCTGAACGGGCACGGTACCCAGGTAGTAACGCGCGACGCCGTGATGAGTTCGGCCCTGCTCATCGGTCAGGGTGAGACGGTGGGTTTGGATGTCGTGGCCGGCCTCTCGCAGCTCCTTGATGCGGGCGGCGGGCATCATGATGTTGAGCTCGCTGCGCGCCGTGATGGTGTCCACGGGCCCCAGCTGTAGGCGCTCCAGCAGCCGGGCGCGCTGAGCTTCGGCGGTGGTATCATTCAGGGGCGTTTTCTTGGGGCTGGCCTGTTGGTCGGCCTTTTTTGTGCTCAGCATTTAGCTGTCCTCCTTCCGGCCGGCGGCGATCTGGGCCTGTTGCCGGGCCTCGATCTCCTCCTCGACCCATGCAGCGCTCTTGGCGCCAAGCTGCACCTGCTTGGGGAAGGCGCCACGGGCGATTCGTCGATAGATCTCTGTGGTGGAGAAGCCGGTACGGCTCCGCACCTCTGGGAGCTTGATGAAGGTGGTCATTGGCGCTCGCTCTCCCGTTTGGCGCCTTGCTCCAGGCGGGCATGCAACGTCTGCTGGCGCTCGCTGAGGGACAGGCCGCCGTCGATCAACAACTGATCCATCGCGCGCAGGTTCTGCAAGGTGGCGGCATTCACCAGACCGGCAAAGGCTTCAGCTGCGCTCTCCGGCGAACCCTTCTGGGTGGAAGCTTTACCGCCGGTTTGCTCGGCCAGCACCTGCTCGACGAACTCAGCCAGCGGGCTTGGTCGCCAGCTTTCTCCTCGGCATTCGGCCCAGCGAGCCAGGCCAGCAGCCAAGTCCGAATGAACCCACAGGCCTGGGACGAAGTCGCGGACGCCGTTGCCAGCCACTCCTGGCGCTGCTGCCTTGTGGCCATCAACTGTTCCGGGTGTCTGGCGGATGATGCCGACGGCAGTGATTTCGCGAAGGAAGTCTAGGCGATTGCTGGTGCGTAGCCGGCTGTTCTGCCAGTGACTGGCAAGCGGCTTGCTGTTGGTTTCGGCAATCCTTGCGAGGGTGGGGATTGTGCTGTCGAGCATCAGATATTCAACAGGATTTCGGCCGCTGAAGCGCTTGACCAGAAGGCTCGCGTTGACCATCCCGTCTGCTGGATCGATGGCTAGAGTGGTTTGCTGGTGATGATGGACGATGAGCTCGCTCATGCCTGGGCCTCCTGATCGCGCTTGGCGATCCGGGCGCTACACCATGCTTGAACTTCCGCCAGGACGAACCCCACAGGTGCCCCGCGTGCCTTGCTGTCGCTCAAAGGCACCTGGCGTGGAAAAGTCGGATCAGATGCAATCCGCTTGTAAATCGTGACCCGGTTAAGGCCAGTGAGGGCGCTCACATCTTGAATGCGGATCAGAGCAGTCTCTGGATTTGCCCGCTGTACTTCGTTGAGAGAGGGATGGTCGAGTGAATTGGTGTTCATGGCTGTTTCCTGATGTTGATTGGTACAGGAACAGCCTGATGGATAGGGGGGAGTGGGCCGCAAAGTGGGAAAAGTGGGTTATTTCCCCCTCCCAGCGTATTTTTCTCGACCGGAGTGGCGTATCTGGCAGGTGGTGGAAGCCTTGCTATATGCCTTTCTGAAGGTTTCTTCAGTGAACAGCTTGGGAGCCCTAAGGCAGATTTCTTTTATGGCAGGTTTGCCGGCATAGGGAATATTCAGCGGGTCGTATCCGAGTTGTCGGCAGGCTGCGAGTATTTTGCCGATACGCTCTTCGAGGAGTGTCGGCTTGCTACTGACGAGCGCCTCGACTGGATGTTCCAGTGAACCCAGGCAACCAGATACGTCGCCCCTGACAAAGTCGAGGAGCTGCTGTGGTGTGCAAGGAAAGGATAGGCGGTGCTCATTTTCGGCGAGCATATCGAGCTGCTGCCAAACCGGAGCTTCAGCAAGCTGGTCGGCCGTCCAGCCTTTGAAAGACACGCCGCGCTCTGAGATCAAGTACTGGCCATAGCTGCCTAGGCCGACGCCAGTGATCTTCACCCACGCGCTGATATCGATCTCGCCTGTCGGTAGGTTTGGCAGCTCACGCTTCTCCCAGTCATCTCGCTGGTCGGTGAGCTCTCTGAGCATGTCTGTCAGTTGCTTACCCACGATGAATAGGCCTCGCATGTGATGCATCAAGTAAACCATCGCCTGCGTGACAGTGAAAGCCCGCACATTAGCGCTTGCGCGTATCAGCCAGTGACATAACCAGAGCCCTCGACTCAACGGAAAAGAGGGCTATTAGATGCCTGCAATCGACGAAGGCTGGGGAATGCCCAGCCGGCAACGCAAGGAACGGCTGGAGGAGTGGCGCAGCACGGGAATCGGCGCGGGGCTCCAGGGGGGCGAGATCTATGCTCGCCGCGGCTCGGCTGGCGGGGTGGAACTGACCAACGACCTGGCCACTCCCACGGCTTCAGCATCCGCAACTCCAATGCCTCAAGGCGGCATGCGCCGGGACGTACCTGCGATCGCTGCCAACATGCCCGATGATCTGCCGCTGGCGCAGCGCGGGTCCATCAACAACCTGGGCAACGGCCTCGGCACCTTCAGCCAGATGCAGCCGGGAGACAGTCAGCTGGCCATCGAGCAGTTCGGTCGGGCAAACGAAATTCGCGCCCAGACCCTGCAGAACGAGAGGCGCGGTGGAGGGCTGACGATCATTCCTGACTCATCCCGTACGCCAACTCTTGGCGATCACCAGCGAGCCAGGCTTGAGGAGCGCCAGGCCAATACAGAGTTCACCAGGCAGCGAACCCAGCAAAGCATCATCTCCGGCATGGATGAACGTTTCACCGGTCAACTGGAGCGGCAGCGTCTGCAGCAGCAGATCCAGTCTGGCGACGTGGACATGAAACGTCAGCAGGCACTGGGCGGCATCCTGGCCGGTCTCGATGATCCTGCCTTGCAGGGCGACGCCCGTGCCCAGGCTGAGCGCAGCTATCTGCTGCAGACCGCACCGAACGCCTATGCCTCGCTACTGGGCAAGGGCTCGAACCCTCTTACTGCGCCTGTCCAGAGGCTGGAGGATGAAGATCTTTCTGCCATCGGCAGTGCCATGACGATGAACACCGAGCTCTCTCGTATCGATAAGCAGATCGCCAGCGGTGAGCTCAACCTGGGGCTTTTTGCCAACGCCAAGAGCACCGCATTGAATGCCATTGGCGCCGGTGATCAGAACGCCCGCAACTACGCATCCCTCAACAGCGCGCTGGAAAAACTGCGCAACGAAAGTCTGCGCTTGAACACCGGGGTCCAGACCGAAGGCGATGCTCAGCGCGCCTGGAATGAGTTGGTGACCAATCTGAAGAGCCCGGATCTGGTCAGGCAGCGACTGGCTGAGATCAGCGCGCTGAACGAGCGAGCGATCGCCATCCGTACCGGGATTATCAACAACCGCCGCACTGGCCAGGGGGCAGCACCCTTGGATGTTGACTCTGTACTGGGGCGTGAGGTGCCGAACTCTGCTCAGTCGCGCTCTGCCTCTACAGGGCGTCCGGTACCGATTGAAACCGACAGCGATTATGACGCGCTTCCGTCTGGGGCGCTGTTCGTCGCCCCCGATGGCACCACTCGGAGGAAGCCATGATGGCCGGTTGGAAAGATGCCCCTCTGGTGGAGGGAGAGAACGAGCAGCAGCCAGCATGGAAAAGCGCCCCTGTTGAACAGCCAGCAGGACAGCAGAGTGCGGATGCAGGCATCGGTGCCGGCCGCTCGCTGCTGCGTGGCATCAACGATGGTCTGACCTTGGGCTTTGCCGACGAGGTCAGTAGCGCGCTGTCGGCAACACTGAACCCTGTCATCGGAAGTGGCAATGACGGTGATACCTGGCGCGAGCGCTACGATCGCAACGTCGAGGGCGAGCGGGCACTTGATCGCCAAGCGCGTGAAAATAACCCCATGGCCAGCGCCGCTGGCGGCATTGCGGGTGGATTGCTGCCGATGGCTGCGACGGCTGGCGCGTCTCTGCTGCCATCGGCAGGGCGTGCGGCCGCTGGGCCAGTGTCGCGTGCGGCCTCTCAGATGCCAGTTGCCCAAACCGCTCCGAGCATTCTGCGGACTGCTGGTGAGGGCGCCGCTGTCGGTGGTGCATATGGTGCTGCCTACGGCCTCGGCTCTGCTGAAGGCGATTTGCTGGAGCGACTGCCGGGTGCTGTTGACGGGATGACCACTGGCGCTGCAATCGGCGCCGGTATTCCCCTGGCCATGATGGGTGGTCGTGCTGCCGCCGGTGCCATGCGTTCGCCGGAGCGCTCGGCGGTGCAGCAGGTAGAGCGTGCGCTGGAGCGCGACGGCATGACCGTCGACCAGTTCCGCCGCCTGGCCGATGATCTGCAGCAGCGCTACCCGGGGGCTGCCATGCCTGCCGACGCTGGTGGAGAGAACGTCCAGGGGCTGCTTGAGCGCGTGGCGCAGACGCCAGGCGCTGGTCGCTCGCAGGTCATCCCGGCGCTGACGGAGCGGCAGCAGGCCCAGCCGCAGCGGATCACCGAAGCACTGCAGGATCTGACGAAGGGAGAGCGCGAAAACCTCAACCGTCTTTCCGAGGATCTTGGCCGCGCTACCGGAAGTCAGCGCAGCGCCTATCAGGCAGTGGAAGAAGCGATGGCGCAGCGTACCCGTGATGCTCAGCCGCTTTACGCCAAGGCCTATCAGGAACCGGTGCCCTGGTCGAATGAGCTTGAAGAACTGTTCAAGCGTCCTGTCATGCAGGAGGCCTATCGGGCCGCCGAACGCCGCGCTGGCAATGAGGGCCGCGACTTCTACGGCAAGTTTATCGACTTGAAGGAGGACGGTTCATTCACGGTGCAGGGCGTGCCGAGTACCGGTGATCTGGACTTCATCAAGAAGACACTCGACTCCAAGGTCGGCACGCTCGAGCGCGCCGGCGATTATGGCGAGGCCCGTGTCATCAAGGGTATCCGCACCAAGCTGCTAGACATGATGGATGCCGCCAGCCCGACCTATCGCGAGGCCCGGGCGGCCTGGGCGGGGCCGAGCCAGTATATCGATGCGGTGGAGAGTGGTCGGACGATCCTGAGCCGGAACATCAGTGCCGAGGAGCTTGCTGCCAACCTGGGACGGCTGAGTGCTTCGGAGCTTGAAGGTTTCCGCATCGGCGCTGTGTCGGCGATCGTCAACAAGATGGGCAACGACCCAGCGAAGATGGCTGACGTGACCAAGTATTTGAGGTCATCGGAAATGCGCTCAAAGGTGGCGGCCATGCTGCCGGACGATGCTGCCCGCCAGCGCTGGAACGATCTGCTGGACTTCGAGGTGAATGCGTCCACCGCGGCCGGGCGCAGCCTGGGCAACAGCGCTACCGCGCGCCGTGCAGCAGAAATGGCGGATGCCAACAGCACTGCCGGGGATCTGGTGCTGAGTGCTCTGGCTGGTACTCCTGTCGGGAGTCTATTCAGCCAGTTCGTTGGCAAGGCCGGCCGCAGCCTGCGCGACACCATTCGCTCTCGTTCTGATCGGGCTGTTGCTGATGTGCTGACTCGTCCAGATGGGCTTGGCCGTGCGCAGCGAGCAGCAGCGGAGGCCACCAGGTCGTCGGCGCCGCCCTTGCTGATCACTGGCGGGGCCAGTGCTGGCGCCGTCCAGGGTACGACCGGACGTGAGGCCCGTCCGACGGTGCAATCCCTCCTGCCGACCGTGCGTGAGCGCATGCGCACCGACTATCCGCTAGATGCTGACGAAATAGCGCGGGAGAAGGGCTCCACCCGGGCCGCGGCCAAGCAAGCGATCGCCCTTGCGCAGCGTGAGCAGCAGGCCATGGCCAAGACCTATAAGAGCGTGCCGGGAGCCAACCAGGCTCGGCGTGGCCTGCTCGATCCTGACGCCTACACGGTGGCCAAGACCGGCGACCGTGAGTGGCGCATTCAAGCGAAAGCAGAGTAGGAGGGCGAGATGAGACAGCATCGTGAGGACGTGTTCTGCCATCAGGAGCTTCCGTTGACGCTGCCGATCACCAAGACGGTAGAGGAATGGATCAGGGAGCTTGGCTCGAAGGAGGGAGCGCTGACTCTGCAGGTGACCAAGACGGCCAAGGAATGGGCCCAAGAGCTTGGTGTGAATTGGGAGACGGTCAGGAAGCGGCGTTACCGTGGTTGGTCATGGACGGAAGCCCTGGACCCTCGCCTGAGAAAAACCACCTTCAATGATCGAGGGCTGCACTGATGGATATCTTGGAGAGAGCCGGGGCACTCGACCGTCTCCTCAAAACTGAGGACACCCAACGCGCGCTAGAACTGGTGCGCGCGGCATTGGATCAGCTGGCGGCGGAGGTCGAAGCCGAGGCGAGGGAGTTGGCGGGGCCTGAGCTTCGGCTGCAGCAGGCACTGACGCTGCCCCGGCGCGGGGCAGCCTTACGTGATCTCTCGATCGCCTTGCGGGAGCTGATCAGCCTCGAGCGCCGACAGCTTGGGCTGGACAGTGCTCGGGGCGAGCGGTTGTTCGAGGTCTTGAGAGCACTGGCAGCGAATGCCCGTCGACCTGGTACCGCCGTGGAGGCTCAACCTGATGGGCAGTAAGCAGACTTTCGACTGGGAAGCGATCGAACGCGACTATCGCGCTGGTCTGCTTTCCATTCGAGAGATCGCCGGCCGCCATGGCTGCACGCACACAGCGATCGGCAAGCGGGCCAAGGCCGAAGGGTGGGCGCGCGACCTGAAGGCGAAGATCCGGGCGAAAGCTGATGCACTGGTTTCCAAGCGGGAGGTTTCCAGCGAGGTTTCCAGCAAAGCGGCGGAAACTGAGCGGCAGATCATCGAGGCCAATGCCGAGGCCATCTTCAACGTGCGGATGGCGCACCGGGCTGATATCCGGCGTTCGCGCGGCCTGACCAACAAGCTCCTGGAAGAGCTGGAGCAACTGACTGATCATCGCGACCTGGCCGAGTCGCTGGGCGAGATGATGCGCAGCCCGGACGCCTTCGGGAAGGACCGGCTGAACGACCTCTATCACAAGATCATCGCGCTACCGAACCGCACCAAGATCATGCGAGAGCTGGCCGAGACCTTGAAGACGTTGATCACCCTGGAGCGCCAGGCATACAACCTCGACGAGCAGGAGCATGACGAGCCGTATGAAGAGCGCTTGCGCCGGCTGCTTGAAACGTAGCTTTTTGGGATTTCCTCAAATTGAGGAGAAGTGCTCACATCCTCAATTTGAGGGCGTGAGCACTTAGCTGTAAGTCGCTTGGAATGAGAGCGACCCCCTGTAGGGTTCGATTTACCTGTTGACCGCATGCAGTCTGGCGGCTCCAGAACAGGAGAGCACCACCATGATCAGAATGAAGCCCGAGCACGAAGTCTGCCGTCCTGGCGAGCGATACCTCGACGAGGTAGCAGGCCCGGTCAGGATAGGGCGCTACACGCACAGCGATGAGCTCTGGATCTACTACCGTGGAACAGTCCAGGGGCGGCCATGCGAGATCCGTATGGCGGCGATTCCTGATGACTTTCTATGTGGAGTTTCCCGAGGAAAGGGGTATTGCTATACCTGCGTAACCTTGGTTCGAGAGCGCGCAATGCGTCAAGTTGTGTGAGCTATGCACAACAGTGCGACAAGCCAGAGGCCCTGAGGACTCTGGCTGTGTCGTCGCTGATGGATCAGGCTTCAGCGCTTGGGGGCATTAACGCTGCTTCTGTCGGAAGTTTCAGTAGATAAAGCGCTACCTGGCGATGGTGCCGGCCATTCTCTTCAGTAGCGGAGATTCGTGTCGTCGTGATGGGGTAGCCAAGCGAGCGCAGCTCATTAACCCTCGCGGACGGCGACATGATGCCGAGTTCTCGGCGTGCTGCGATGGTGCTGACGGGACCCATCTGTAAGCGCGCGAGTAGTCGGGTTTGCTGAGGCGTCGTTGGGAGATAGTGATGCTCAAGCAGATCGAAAGGAATGAGCAATTGACAGGCCATGTTTTCGCCTCCTTCGGTGGCGTTGGGAACATGGGACACACCTTCTTGCAAAGCATTAAGCAGGTCAGGGGCAGATATTATCGATTAACTGTCCCGCCTCTCTCGGTAGTTTTTCTGGCTGTATCGTGATTTATCCCAGTATCGCGTTGCCTCTCGCTTCAGGTTGCCTTCAGGGTCTTTACTCCAGCTCGGCGGCACAAGGTCTGGGCGCTGTTCCGTTGCGGAGTAACATGCTTCTTCAAAGGACATACGTGGGGTCTCATGGTAGATACGGCAGGCCAAGGCGTATAGCGCTTCGATGTTCTCCGAGTAGCTACGGCGCTTCCCTTTTTTACCTTTCGGCATATCACCAGTGAGCCAGCTGTCCTGAAAGAACCGAGCGAAGCTAGGGACGTCAAAAACCTCTTTGCGGATGTCTCGGGCCTCCTCGAATGTCATTTTTCCTGCCCTGATATCCTCTTCAAAGACAGCGGCTTGCTTCGTGTTCAGCCAGGAGTAAAACAAGCGAAGAATAGTGCTCGCGCCAGCAGTATCGAGCCGAAAAATGGCCTCGCGCGGTATTGATGCGGTGCTTAACTCCGAAAGAAATCTGTCGAAGTGAGCCGGTTCGTATTTTAGTTCGAGTTTGGGATTACCTAGGTCGTCTGCCGTGACGAAGAGGAAACCCTCAGCGGTGATGCTGACTTCCATAGCGTCGATTGGCTTTTTCAGCCGGGCCTCGTCGCCATCGGTTAGTTGACTCGCCAGGGTGGACGGCATTCCCAAGGTAATCAGGAGTTCTCCTAATCGAAGAGTGAACCCTTTCGCCATTGTTGATGCCCTCCCAGGTGTTCTGGCTGAACTGTCCTATACCTTGCGCTTGATGCTCACCACGTTGCCGGCTGCAAGTGCGTCGAGGTGATCGGCATACCACTGCATCATGGCCTGCCGCTGCTCGAGATATTTAGCCTTGTTGTAGACCCCCGCAACCCCCGCCTTGGAATGCGATAACTGGGCTTCGATGTGATTCTCGTCGAAGCCGTTCTCGTTGAGGATGGTGCTGGCGATGTGGCGGAAGCCGTGACCAGTCTGCATCCCTTCATAGCCCATGCGGCGAAGGGCCATGTTGAAAACCATGTTGCTCAGGGGTTTGGTGCGGTCATTCCGCCCAGGGAACAGCAGGTCGTAGGAGCCTGAGTACAGTTGCAGCTCCTTGAGCAAGGCGACTGACTGGGTGGATAGCGGAACGATGTGCGCCCGCCGTTTTTTCATCCGTTCAGCCGGGATTTCCCAGATAGCTTTGTCCAAGTCGATTTCGCTCCAGCGGGCCTCCCGTACTTCGCTGGGCCGCAACCCGTTGATAACCAGCAGGCGCAGCCCAATCCTGACTGTTTTGTTGTTGTAGGCGCTGATTGCACGTAGGAGAGCAGGAAGCTGGACCTGCTCGACGTGGGCATAGTTCGTGGACTGCTTCTTCTGGAGGAACTTGTCGAGGCCGTCGACAGGGTTGTTGATCGCCCGGCCGGTAACCCTGGCGAGGTCGTAAATCTCTTTGCAGAAGCGGCGCACGTTGCCCATCTGGTCGAGAATGCCTTTCTTCTCCATGGAGCGGAACAGTTCCATCCATTCCATTGGGGTGATATCGGCGTAGGGCCGGTTACCCATTCTCGGGAAGACATGCAGTTCCAGGGCGCCTATCACTCGCTTGGCATACCCGTCACCCCAGCCTGCTTTGCGGGTGGCATACCATTCTCGGGCCAAGAGTTCGAACAGGTTCTCGGATTGTGCCTTCTCTTCCGCCTCGACCGCTTTGCGCTGAGTGGAAGGGTCTATGCCTTGGGCGATGAGCGTGCGCGCTTCCTGAGCCTTGGTCCTGGCCAGGGCGCCACCGACGCTGGGGTAGGGGCCTAGGCCCAGCCAGGAACGGGCTTTCGAGCCTGGTTTCGAGTACCGTAGCTCCCACAGCTTCTGGCCGGATGGTTTCACCCGGAAATACAGACCCTGGCCGTCGTGTTCGCGGTATGTTTTTTCTTCGGGTTCGAGGCTGGAGAGGGTGGTATCGGCCATCGGCCGGCGCTTGATTTCCGCTCGTTTCATGGCTGTTTGGTATGCTGGGTTATAGGTGTTTTGTCAGCATACCAATGGGCATACCAATTAGGTAGGGATGACCTGGGATAATGTGAGACAGCCAGAAACAGAAAACCCGGCTCAGAGGCCGGGTTTTCTGGGGTTTCGAGACATGTATGGACATGCTGAAACAAGGGATTGGTCGGAGAGACAGGATTCGAACCTGCGACCTTCTCGTCCCGAACGAGACGCGCTACCAAGCTGCGCTACACTCCGAATGAGCCGTATTCTACCGAAAAACTTTTACTGCACAAGGGGTTAGCCTGAAAAAATCAGCAGGCCGATATCCCTTTCTGCAGCCGGGGCGAGCCCGGTTGTCCTTCAGCGGTGCCTCGGGCTCTCGTCTCAGAGTTCCTTGACGGTCTGCACCTGATCCTTGTTGATCGTGGCGCGCTTGCCGTCGAGTTGCTCGAATTCGTAGAAGCCGGATTCTTCATCGAACTTGGGTTTGTCTACCGTCTGTATTTCACGCCCGTCATTCAGGGTGATCACCGACGGCGTGGAGCAGCCGGCCAGCACAGTGAAGCCGATTGCCATCAGCAGGGCGGGGATTATCCGTTTGGTCATGGTCTGTCTCCTTGGGAGCTAAAGAGGTGCTATACCCTCGCTCAGACGTGAAACTGCCGTATGAGTTCCGCGCAGGGCTTCTCGCTTCAGCAAGACGATATGCCGTTCGCGAGCGTTTCCGGTGTGTTCAGGTTGGCCAGGCGGGCATCTTCCAGCGTGCAGTCGACGGCGATGGGGGCCAGGTTGCCGAACCAGCGCTGCGGGCTGCGTTCACCGGATTGCCAGGCGTGTTCCAGATCGTCTTTGAGCCCCGTAGGCAACAGGCAGAACAGTGGCTGCCAGTAGTTGCCCTGGCGGATCACCACCGGCCGGCTCCCAGCGTGGGCAAGCAGTGACTCGATCAGTGCACGGTCCACCAGGGGGGCGTCACAGGGCAGCACCAGCATTTGCTCGTGGCGTGCCGCAGCCATGCCGGCGCGGATACCCGCCAGCGGCCCCTGAAAGTTCTGATCCTGATCTGCGACCAGTTGGTCGGCGTAGCGTGCATAGTGCTCTGTGTTGCGGTTGCAGGAGATGATCAGGTCGTCGCTCAACGGTCTGGTCAGATCATGCAACCACGCGATCAGTGGCCGACCGCGCCACTCCAGCAGGCCCTTGTCGCGGCCGCCCATACGCAGGCCTCGGCCACCGGAAAGTAGTAGCACCGAGCAGGTGGGGCGGGCGTTGGATGCGGGCATGTGTGCAGTCTCCGAAGGCAGGCTGTGTGATATAACAGCGCCCATTCTCTCCCAATTGGATGCCTGCCATGAACCATAAGGCCGACGCGGTTTTCGTGCCGCTGAACATTGCCGTGCTGACCGTCAGCGACACGCGCACGCTGGAGACCGACACCTCGGGCCAATTGCTGGTCGACCGTCTGACCGACGCCGGGCACCAACTGGCCGCTCGCGTTCTGCTCAAGGATGACCTCTACAAGATCCGCGCTCAGGTGGCGACCTGGATTGCCGAGGATCAGGTACAGGTCGTGGTGATCACCGGCGGTACCGGTTTCACCGGGCGTGACAGCACGCCGGAAGCGGTCACCTGCCTGCTGGACAAGCAGGTTGATGGTTTCGGTGAGCTGTTCCGGCAGATCTCCGTGGCCGATATCGGCACGTCCACCATCCAGTCGCGTGCGCTGGCCGGTCTGGCCAACGGCACCCTGGTGTGCTGCCTGCCGGGTTCGACCAATGCCTGCCGCACCGCCTGGGACGGCATTCTCGGCGAACAACTGGATGCACGGCACCGCCCCTGCAACTTCGTGCCGCATCTGAAACAGGTGGGCGCCTGCGAGACACGCGGATGAGTGGTTGCGATCACCCCGGTCTACTGCCCATGGAGGCGGTGCTGGAGCGCTTGCTGGCTCTGGCGGATGCGGCGCCAATTGAGCAGGTCGAGCAGATCGTGCTGGCCGAGGCTGATGGTCGTGTGCTGGCCGAGCCGCTGATCGCAGCGCTGGATCTACCGCCTTGGGCCAACAGCGCCATGGACGGTTACGCCCTGCGCCTGGCTGATTGCAGTGGCCAGGCGTTGCCGATTAGCCAGCGCATTCAGGCGGGCACCGCGCCCACACCGCTGGAGCCCGGAACCTGCGCGCGCATCTTCACTGGTGCGCCGCTACCGGAAGGTGCCGACACCGTCGAGATGCAGGAAAACGTTGAGCTGGATGAGGCAGGGCGCGTGCATTTCCGCGAGCCGCTGAAAGTCGGGCAGAACGTACGGGCTCAAGGTCAGGAAACCCGCAGCGGCGAATGCGTGCTGCCGGCCGGTACCCGCCTGGGGCCAATCGAGCTGGGGCTGGCAGCCTCTCTAGGCGCCGCACGGCTGTCGGTGCGTCGGCGCCTGCGCGTTGCCGTGCTGTCCACCGGTGATGAGCTGGTCGAGCCGGGACAGGCGCTTGGGCCGGGGCAGATCTACAACAGCAATCGCCGTCTGCTGATTGCCTGGTTGCAGCGGCTGGGCTGCAGTGTGGTGGATGCGGGCATATTGCCTGATGACCTGCAACGCACCCGCGAAGCGCTGGGCGCCCTGGGCGAGGTCGATCTGATCCTCTCCACCGGTGGCGTTTCGGTGGGGGAGGCGGATTTTCTCGGCATAGCCCTGCGCGAGGCGGGCGAACTGGCGCTGTGGAAATTGGCGATCAAGCCAGGTAAACCGCTGACCTTCGGCCACTATCAGGGCGTTCCGGTAATAGGTTTGCCGGGCAACCCGGCCTCGACACTGGTCACCTTCGGACTGCTGGCGCGTCCTTACATGTTGCGTCGTCTTGGGGGGCAGCGGGTCGAACCACTGGGCTTCGCGGTGCCGGCAGGTTTTACCTGGGCTAAGCCGGGTATGCGCCGTGAGTACCTGCGCGCGCGTCTGGAGCATGGGCGCGTGGTGCCCTATGCCAATCAGAGTTCCGGCGTTTTGCGCAGCGCCGCCTGGGCCGAAGGGCTGGCCGAGGTCATGGAAGGCAGTACGCTGGCCGAGGGTGATATGTTGCGTTTCATTCCGCTCAGCGAGATTCTCGGCTAGGTTTCCGAGTCGCCCGACCATGCAGATGGTTGGGCGCTTTAGATGAAGTGGCGAGACCACTGAGTCACAATTCTGTCGATAGAATTTGCAAATGAGCGTTATAGAGGGCATAGTCGCGGACTTGTAAATTCACTCGACACGGTCGTGCCCATGCTAAAACGCTTCGCACCCCTCGTGCCTATTGCACTCACAGTCTTTCTCGCTGCCTGTGCCGGCCATGCGCCGCAGACGCAACCGCAGCAACCGATCAGCGATGCAGCAGTCGAACCTGTGACTCGCCTGATGATCGAGCAGGATGAACCTGCCGATGATGAGATCAACGCGCTGATCGACGATCAACCCTATGAAATGCCGCAACTGGCCGACAGCCTGCTCGATCTCGGGCGTTCGCTGATCGGTACCCGTTATCGCTACGGCGGTACCTCGGTGCAATCCGGTTTCGATTGCAGCGGTTTTATCGGCTACCTGTTCCGCGAGGAAGTCGGCCTGGAACTGCCGCGTTCCACGCGTGAGCTGATCAACCTCGATGCGCCGAAGGTGGCGCGCGCCGATCTGGAACCGGGTGATCTGATCCTGTTCAATGATCGTGGTCGTGGTCGCGTCAGTCATGCCGGCATCTACCTGGGTGATGATCAGTTCATCCACTCCAGCAGCAGCCGCAGCGGTGGTGTGCGCATCGACAGCCTGGACGACAGCTACTGGAATCGCAGTTACCTGCAAGCCAAGCGCGTCCTCGCCCTGGCTCCGGTTGAAGATCAGGTCGCTGCCAAGCGTCATAACTGATGTACACGGCGTAACCGCAGAATCTGTTCAAGGGCTGTCTCGATAGGCCTTGAGCGGGTGCCGAGGGTTGCGCCGTTTGTCTGTAGACGGCAGAGTAGAGCGCATTCAGGCTCAGGATCGCCTCGCTTATGCCCGTCACGACCCGTGTCGCCCTTATCTCCCTCGTTCTGCTACTGAGTGCCTGTAGCAGTCGCGCTCCCTCTCCTCAGCCTACCTACAGTCCTCCAGTCTCTTCTTCGTCCTATCAGGGCGGCGCCGAAGATGTCTTGTTTCGCGCCCTCGGTCTGGTCGGTACGCCCTATCGTTATGGCGGCAATACCCCGGAAGGGGGGTTCGACTGCAGTGGTCTGATTGGCTACGTCTACCGCGATGCAGCCGGTATCAGCCTGCCACGTTCGACCCGTGAGCTGAGTGCCATGCGCACACCTGATGTCCGCCGCGATGCCCTGAAAAGTGGTGATCTGGTGTTCTTCGCCACCAATGGCGGGCGCACTGTCAGTCATGCCGGTATCTATGTGGGGGATGGGCGTTTCGTGCATGCGCCGTCCAGTGGTGGCACGGTTCGTCTGGACAGCCTCGACAACGTCTACTGGCAGCGTGTCTATCTCGACGCCAAGCGTGTTATCACTCCAGAGCTCGCTCGCAACCCCTGAGCTTTCGTTTATGGCCGACCCCATTCGCCTGCCGCCTCAACCTGAGGCCTGCGAGTTTTGTGCACGGCCTGTGGCCTTGACCCGCCATCACCTGATTCCCAAGTCACTACACGACAAGGCTTACGTACAGAGGCGGTATCCTCGTCAGGAACGAATTACCGCCACGCTGTGGCTCTGCCGTGCTTGTCATAACCAGATCCACCGGCTGTTCAGTGAAAAGGAGCTGGCGCTGACCTTCAACAGTCGCGAGGCCTTGTTGGGAGATGAGCGCCTGCGTACCTTCGTCGAGTGGCTGGCGAGCAAACCGCCAGGTTTCACACCCCAGGCATTGAGTGGCGTTGGCGTTGACGCGCAGGGCCGCCAGCCTCTACCCTGCGCGCCTTGCTTCAGGTGCCCCGCGTCGCTGCGAATTGCGGCCGAGGGGTGAAACAGGGAAGCCGGTTCCAATGCCGGCGCTGCCCCCGCAACGGTAGGTGAGTCAAACGCTGCTTAAGCAGACCGTGTGAAAACGTAGCGAGCGAAGGTCAGGCAAGGCCAAAACAGGCGAAAAAGCGGAGTTTACGAGCTGTAAATGAGCATTTTGATCGGACTCGCGCACGAGACTGTTTTTAACGCCGCATGGCCGAGCGCAGTAGTTTTCACGCAGTCTGCAAAGCCACTGTGCTATGCACGGGAAGGCGCGGCGCAGAACCCATGGTTCGCTCACGAGCCCGGAGACCGGCCTGTCGCAGTTTCACGGCATCGCGGAGGGCGCTGTCCGGCTAACGCTCCGGTTTGACCGGGGCGTTCGTGTTTTTTCGTCTTCCGCTCGCCTGACCAGCCATTGGCGCCTGGATGAGTGCGTGCGGATCATCGCGATTCTTCCTCATTGCCGTTCGTACTGTTCGATGAACAGGCGGCGCGGGTGCCTGACGTACAGGAGCACAGCATGAGCGAGTCCACCGAGCGCGATGCCCGCCACAAGGCGCGCATGCAGCGCAAGAAAGCCCTGATCGACGAGAAGATCGCCCAGGCCCAGGACCAATACGGCCTGTTGCTGGTGCACAGCGGCAATGGCAAGGGCAAGAGCAGCAGCGCCTTCGGCATTGTCGCGCGTGCCCTCGGTCATGGCATCAAGGTCGGCGTGGTGCAGTTCATCAAGGGCGCGGCCAGCACTGGTGAAGAAACCTTCTTCCGCCGTTTCCCCGAGGAAGTCAGCTATCACGTGATGGGTGAAGGCTTCACCTGGGAAACCCAGGATCGTCAGCGCGACATCGCCAAGGCGCAGGAAGCCTGGGCGGTCGCCCGGCGTCTGCTCAGTGACGAAACCGTCGGCCTGGTGGTGCTGGACGAGCTGAACATCGCACTCAAGCACGGCTATCTCGAACTGGAGCCGGTGCTGGCCGATATCGAGGCGCGGCCGCTGTTGCAGCACGTGGTGGTGACCGGCCGTGGCGCCTTGCCGGGGATGATCGAGGCGGCTGACACGGTCACCGAGATGAGCCTGGTCAAGCATGCGTTCAAGTCCGGGGTGAAGGCGCAGAAGGGCATCGAATTTTGATGGAAGCACGTCACTGCCCGGCGCTGCTGATTGCTGCGCCGGCTTCGGGTCAGGGTAAGACCACCGTCACCGCCGCGCTGGCGCGCCTGCATACGCGTCAAGGGCGTCGGGTGCGGGTGTTCAAGTGCGGCCCGGACTTTCTCGATCCGATGATCCACGCCCGTGCCAGCGGCGCGCCGGTGTACCAGCTCGACCTGGCCATGGTGGGTGAGGCGGAGAGCCGCCGGCTGTTGTGGCAGGCCGCGGGCGAGGCCGATCTGATCCTGATCGAAGGGGTGATGGGTTTGTTCGACGGCAAACCGTCGGCGGCCGATCTGGCCCGTCACTTCGGCGTGCCGGTGCTGGGCGTGATCGACGGTGCGGCCATGGCCCAGACCTTTGGCGCCCTGGCTCATGGCCTGGCCACCTTCCAGCCGGATCTACCGTTTGCCGGAGTGCTCGGCAACCGCGTCGCCAGTACGCGCCATGGCGATATTCTGCGCGATGCCTTGCCATCGACCATTCGCTGGTTCGGCGCCTTGCCGCGCAGTGCCGCGGTGGAGTTGCCGAGTCGGCATCTGGGCCTGGTGCAGGCAGCTGAGCTGGCCGATCTGGATGCACGCCTGGACGCCGCCGCCGATGCCTTGGCGGCCAGCGCCGATGTCGATCTACCACCGGCGGTGAGCTTCGCCGCGCCGCAGATCGACGAACCTGCGCCCTTGCTCAACGGTGTGCGCATCGGTGTGGCGCGCGATGCCGCGTTCGCCTTCCTTTATCAGGCCAATCTAGACCTGCTGCAGGCACTGGGGGCTGAGCTGCGCTATTTCTCGCCGCTGACCGATCAAGCGCTGCCGGACGTGGACAGTCTCTACTTGCCTGGCGGTTATCCCGAGCTGTACCTGGCAGAGCTGGAGGGCAATCAGGCCATGGCTACGGCGATCCGTGCCCATCACCAGGTCGGCAAGCCACTGCTCGCCGAGTGTGGCGGCATGCTCTATTTGCTCGATGAGCTGCGCGACAAGCAGGGCGGCAGTGGCCGCATGCTGGGCCTGCTCAGCGGCAGTGCGGCTTTGCAGCCACGGCTGACGGCACTGGCCCTGCAGGAAGTGACGCTGCCGGAAGGCGAGTTGCGCGGCCACAGTTACCACCACTCGCGCCTGGAGAGTCCATTGCAGCCTCTGGCGCTCGGCCGCTGCCCGAACGGCAAGCCGGTGGCCGAGGCGGTGTATCGTTTGGGGCGACTCACGGCCAGCTATATCCACTTCTATCTGCCGTCCAATCCGGAGGCGGCCGCTGCGCTGCTGCGTCCATGAGCGAGCATGCCTTCACTCCAGCAGAGCGTGCGGCGGTGTACCGCGCCATCGCCGAGCGCCGCGACATGCGCCACTTCACTGGCGGACAGGTGCCTGCCGAGGTGTTGGCGCGACTGCTCGAAGCGGCGCACCACGCGCCCAGCGTCGGCCTGATGCAGCCGTGGCGCTTCCTGCGTATCAGCGATCCGCAATTGCGTGAGGCGGCCCATGCGTTGGTGGAGGCGGAGCGCGTTCGCACCGCCGAAGCCCTGGGCGAGCGTTCGGATGAGTTCATGCGGCTCAAGGTCGAAGGCATCCGCGATTGCGCCGAGCTGCTGGCGGTGGCGCTGATGGAGGGGCGCGAGGCGCATGTCTTCGGGCGACGCACGTTGCCGGAAATGGATATGGCTTCGGTGGCCTGCGCCATTCAGAATCTGTGGCTGGCCGCGCGGGCCGAAGGGCTGGGCCTGGGCTGGGTGTCGTTGTTCGACCCCGAGGCGCTGGCCGGGCTGCTGGACATGCCGGCTGGCAGCAAGCCGGTGGCGCTGCTGTGCCTGGGGCCGGTGCACGCCTTCTACGAGAAACCGATGCTGGTGGAAGAGGGCTGGGCCACGCCTCGGCCGCTGTCCGAATTGCTGTACCTGAATCGATGGGGATCCTCTGGTGAGTGAACGATGAGCCTGGCGCTGATCACCTGTGCCGGCGTGGCGCTGGATGCCGTGCTGGGCGAGCCACGCCGCGCGCACCCGCTGGTGGCCTTTGGTCGCCTGGCGGGGCGCCTGGAGCAGCGCTTCAACCCGGCCGGCGGCGGCTGGCGCAGCCATGGTGTAACGGCCTGGTGCCTGGCGGTGCTGCCGCTGACCCTGCTTACCTGGCTGTTGGCGCACCTGAGCTCGCTTGGCTGGGCGGTGGAGATCTTCGCTCTGTACTTCGCCCTTGGCCTGCGCAGCCTGTACGAGCACGCGCAGCCGGTGGCCCGCGCACTGCGTCTGGGCGACCTGGCCCTGGCGCGCGAGCGCGTCGGCTGGATGGTCAGCCGCAATACCGCCGAACTGGATGCCACCGGTGTGGCTCGCGCCGGCACCGAGTCGGTGCTGGAGAATGGCTCCGATGCGGTATTCGCCGCCTTGTTCTGGTTCATCGTCGCCGGTGCCCCCGGCGTCGTGCTGTACCGCCTGAGCAATACCCTCGACGCCATGTGGGGTTACCGCAACGAACGCTTCGAGCGCTTTGGCTGGGCGGCGGCGAAGATCGATGACCTGCTCAATTACATCCCGGCGCGCCTGGTGGCGCTGACCTATGCACTGCTTGGGCGTACGGCTCTGGCGCTGCGCTGCTGGCGTAGGCAGGCACCCTTGTGGGACAGTCCCAATGCCGGCCCGGTAATGGCGTCTGGCGCAGGCAGTTTGGGTGTAAGCCTGGGCGGCGCGGCGGAGTATCACGGCGAGCGGCATGAACGCCCGCAGTTGGGCGAAGGCCCGCCGCCGCAGGCACGGGATATCGAGCGGGCAATGAATCGGGTCGTCGCTGGCGTGGGTTTGTGGTTGGTGATTCTGACGCTGTGGGAGGTTTGGGTTGCTTGAGCATGGAGGTCGACTGCGCGCCGCCGCGCAGCGCTACGGCATCCCCCTGGAGGACTGGCTGGATCTGTCCACCGGTGTCGCGCCCTACGGCTGGGATCTGCCGGTTGTACCGGGGTCTGCCTGGGCGCGCCTGCCTGAGGCGGATGACGGCCTGGAGCAGGCGGCGCGCGACTACTACGGCGCCGTCAGCCTGCTGCCGGTAGCCGGTTCGCAAGCGGCGATCCAGACTCTGCCACGTCTGCGCCGCAATGCCAGCGTCGGCATCATCGCGCCCACTTACGCCGAGCACGCCGCAGCCTGGCGTCGTGAAGGCCATCGTGTCACCAAACTCAGTGAGGGTTCGGTGCATCGCGCGCTGCCGCACCTGGATGTGTTGCTGGTGGTCAACCCGAACAACCCGACCGGCCGCCTGATCGAGCCGGCCCGCCTACTTGACTGGCGCGATGAACTGGTCGAGCGCGGCGGCTGGCTGGTGGTCGACGAAGCCTTCATCGATTGCACGCCGGAGCACAGCCTGGCTGCCTACAGCGACATGCCGGGGCTGATCGTGCTGCGCTCGTTCGGCAAGTTCTTCGGCCTGGCCGGCCTGCGTCTGGGCTTCGTCCTGGCCGCGCAGGCACTGCTGGATGAGCTGGAAGCACTGCTCGGCCCCTGGGCCGTCAGTGGCCCGGCGCGCAGCGTGGCGCTCAGCTTGCTGGTCGATGGCGAAGGGCAGCGTCGCCAGCGTGAGCGCCTGCTGGCCGACGGCGAGCGCCTGGCGGCGCTGCTGCGCGACTGTGGCTTGCCGTCGACCGGTGGCTCGTCGCTGTTCCAGTTCTGCTGCACCCGTCGCGCCGTGCCCTGCGCCGAGCTGCTGGCGCGGCGCGGCATTCTGGTGCGGCTGTTCGCCGAGCTGGACAGCCTGCGCTTCGGCCTGCCGGCCGACGAATGTGGCTGGTTGCGTCTGGAGCAGGGGCTGCTTGAGTGCGCGCCGATGCTGGCGAACCTCGAGGAAACGCCCTGATGCCGACCTTGATGGTGCAGGGCACCACCTCCGACGCCGGCAAGAGCACGCTGGTGACGGCACTGTGCCGCTGGGCTCGGCGCCAGGGCATTTCCGTGGCACCGTTCAAACCACAGAACATGGCACTCAATTCCGCCGTGACCGCCGACGGCGGCGAGATCGGCCGCGCGCAGGCGGTGCAGGCACAGGCCGCCGGCCTGGAGCCGCACACCGACATGAACCCGGTGCTGCTCAAGCCCAACAGCGACATGGGTGCCCAGGTGGTCATCCACGGTCGCGCCATCGGCAACATGCAGGCGCTGACCTATCACGGCTACAAGCCGGTGGCCATGGCGGCTGTGCTGGAGTCACACGCGCGCTTGCTCGAGCGTCATCAACTGGTGCTGGTCGAAGGCGCCGGCTCGCCCGCCGAGATCAACCTGCGCGCCGGCGACATCGCCAACATGGGCTTCGCCGAAGCGGTGGATTGCCCGGTGATTCTGATTGCCGATATCGACAAGGGCGGCGTGTTCGCCCATCTGGTCGGCACCCTGGAACTGCTCAGCCCGAGCGAGCAGGCGCGTGTCCAGGGCTTCGTGATCAATCGCTTTCGGGGTGACATCGCGTTGCTCAAACCGGGGTTGGACTGGCTCGAACAGCGTACCGGCAAGCCGGTGCTGGGCGTGTTGCCGTACCTGATGGATTTCCACCTGGAAGCCGAAGACGCCGTCGATACCCGTCAGCAGGCCAAGGACGAACAGGCCTTGCGCGTGGTGGTGCCGGTTCTGCCGCGTATCAGCAACCACACCGATTTCGATCCGTTGCGCCTGCACCCACAGGTGCAGCTGACCTTCGTCGGGCCGGGGCAAGCCATTCTCCCGGCGGATCTGATCATCCTGCCTGGTTCCAAGAGCGTACGTGCCGACCTCGCGCGCCTGCGTGAGCAGGGCTGGGATGCAGCCATCACCCGCCACCTGCGCTACGGCGGCAAGGTTCTGGGTATCTGCGGTGGTCTGCAGATGCTCGGTCGGCAGATTCACGATCCGCACGGCCTGGAGGGTGTTGCCGGCAGCAGCGAAGGCCTCGGCCTGCTGGATTTCGAGACGCTGCTGGAGCCGGAGAAGCAGCTGCGCAACGTACGCGGCCGGCTGTGTCTGGAACAGGCGGATGTCAGCGGTTACGAGATTCACGCCGGCGTCAGTCGTGGGGGCGGCCTCAATGGCGCCGTGCAGCTCGATGACGGCCGCAGTGACGGGGGCCTCAGCGCCGATGGGCAGGTGCTTGCTACTTACTTGCATGGCCTGTTCGAGCAACCCTCGGCGCTCGCCGCGTTGTTGCGCTGGGCCGGGCTGCGTGAGGTGCAGACGGTGGATTACCAGGCGCTGCGCGAGCGCGATATCGAACGCCTGGCCGATCAGGTGGAATTGCACCTGGATACCGAAAAACTCAAGGCGCTTTGCGGCCTGGGGTAGGGCGCGCGGCAGCCGCAGGTTTTGAAATGGTGCGCACAGCGCACCCTACGGAGTGAAGATGCTTGAATTGATCCTCGGCGGTGCTCGTTCCGGCAAGAGCCGGCTGGCCGAGAAGCTGGCCGACGAGTCCGGGTTGGAGGTCGTCTACATCGCTACCAGCCAGCCGCTCGATGGCGAGATGAATGCGCGCGTTGCTCAGCATCGCGCACGTCGGCCTGCGCACTGGGCGTTGGTCGAGGAGCCAGTGGCGCTGGCCCGTGTGCTGCGTGAGCAGGCTGCGCCCGGCCGTTGCCTGCTGGTGGACTGCCTGACCCTGTGGCTGACCAATCTACTGATGCTGGAGGATTCGGCGCGGCTTGAGGCTGAGCGCGAGCTGTTGCTCGGCTGTGTGGATGCGTTGCCAGGACGCATCCTGTTGGTCAGCAACGAAACCGGGCTGGGCGTGGTGCCGCTGGGCGAGCTGACTCGCCGTTATGTCGATGAGGCCGGCTGGCTGCACCAGGCGCTGGCCGAGCGCAGCCAGCGTGTGCTGTTCACCGTGGCCGGGCTGCCCATGGTGCTCAAGGGGGATGCGTTATGAGTCTGCAATGGTGGCAAGGGCCGTGTCAGCCGCTCGATCATGTTGCAAGGGCCAAGGCCGAAACGCGGCAACAGCAGTTGACCAAACCCACGGGTTCGCTCGGCCGCTTGGAAGCACTGGCTATTCACTTGGCAGCGCTGCAAGGGCGCGAGCGGCCGAGCCTGGACAAGCTGTCGATCGCCATCTTTGCCGGTGACCATGGCGTGGTGGCCGAGGGCATTTCCGCCTATCCGCAAGCGGTGACGGGGCAGATGCTGGCCAACTTCGTCACTGGCGGTGCGGCGATCAGTGTGCTCGCGCGTCAGTTGGATGCGGCGCTCGAGGTGATCGACCTGGGTACTGCCGCACCCTTGCCGCCGCTGCCAGGCGTGCGTCATCTGCAGGTCGGTGCCGGTACGCAGAACTTCGCCCGTGATCCGGCCATGACCCTGGCCCAGGCGATGATTTGCCTGGAAGCTGGCCGCGACAGCATCCAACGCGCGCGTGCCGTTGGTTGTGATCTGTTCGTCGGTGGCGAGATGGGCATCGGCAATACCACTGCGGCGGCAGCGCTGGCCTGCTGGCTGTTGGATTGCCCGGCGAGCGAACTGGCAGGCCCCGGTACTGGATTGGATGGCGCGGGTGTGGCGCACAAGGCGCGGGTGATCGATGCCGCGTTGGCCCTGCACCGGGCGCAGATCGACGGGCCATTGCAGGCGCTGATCCACCTGGGCGGATTTGAGATCGCTGCACTCACCGGCGCCTACCTGGCCGCCGCGCAGCAAGGCATGGCGGTATTGGTCGATGGCTTTATCTGCAGCGTTGCGGCCTTGCTCGCCGTGCGCCTGAACCCTGGCTGCCGCGACTGGCTGCTGTTTGCCCATCACGGTGCCGAGCCCGGTCATGTGCGTGTGCTGCAGGCGCTGGAAGCGGAGCCGCTACTGGAGCTGGGCTTGCGTCTGGGTGAAGGCAGTGGTGCTGCATTGGCCGTGCCGTTGCTGCGCCTGGCCTGCGCCCTGCACGGACAGATGGCGACCTTCGCCGAAGCGGCCGTCGCCGAAAGGCCGAGCTGATGCTGCATCTGGAATTGCTGCGTCACGGTGAAACCGAGCTGGGCGGTGGGCTGCGTGGCAGCCTGGATGATGCGCTGACCGAGCAGGGCTGGACGCAACTGCGCGGAGCGGTGCAGGACGCCGGCCCCTGGGATCGCCTGATCAGCTCGCCACTGCAGCGTTGCGCGCGCTTTGCCGAGGAAGTCGCGCTGGCCAATGCCTTGCCGCTGCACTACGAGGCGGATCTGCAAGAGCTGCATTTCGGTGATTGGGAAGGGCGCACTGCTGCCCAGCTGATGGACAGCGATGCTGAGGCGCTGGGTCGCTTCTGGGCCGATCCCTATGCGTTCACACCGCCTAATGGCGAGCCGTTGCTGCAGTTCGAAGCGCGTGTGCTGGCTGCCTTGCGGCGCTTGCAGCAGCGCCATGCGGGAGAGCGGCTGCTGTTGATCACTCACGGCGGTGTGATGCGCCTGCTGCTGGCGCGCGCGCGTGGCCTGCCACGCCAGGATCTGCTGCAGGTCAACGTCGGCTATGCCCAGCGTTTTCGTCTGAGCCTGGATGCCGATGGGCAACTGGCTGAGTTGCCATGATCGCGTTGCTGATCGCCCTGCAGTTCCTCACTCGTCTGCCGGTCAGCCTGCCGGGCATGCCCACCCCCGAGCAGGTGGGGCGCTCGCTGCTTTGGTACCCACTAGTGGGGCTGCTGCTCGGCCTGCTGCTGTGGGGCGCTCATCTGCTGTTGGGGCAGACACCGGCGTTATTGCAGGCGGCGATCATTCTGGCGTTGTGGGTGGGGTTGAGCGGCGGCCTGCATCTGGACGGCCTGGCCGATACCGCTGATGCCTGGGTCGGCGGTTTCGGTGATCGCGAGCGCACTCTGACGATCATGAAGGACCCGCGCAGCGGTCCCATTGCGGTGGTAGTGCTGGTGCTGCTGTTACTGCTCAAGTTCGCCGCATTATTCACGCTCCTGCAGGTCGGACAGGGTATCTACCTGTTGCTGCTGCCCTGGCTGGGGCGCAGCCTGTTGCCGTTGCTGCTGGCAACCACGCCCTACGTGCGGGCCGGTGGGCTGGGTCAGGCCCTGGTCGATCATCTGCCACGCGGGCAACTGCCTTGGGTGCTGGGCGTGCATCTACTGGGCATGCTGCTGTTCGGCTGGGCGGGGCTGCTGGCGTTGGCCACGGCATTGCTGCTGTTCGTCTGGCTACGCCGCGCGTTGCTGCTACGCCTGGGTGGCACTACCGGAGATACCGCCGGTGCACTGGTCGAACTGGCCGAGTCCGCCGTGCTCCTGACGCTGGCCCTGAGTCTCTGATCTCAACTGTTATGGCGAGGCGGTGGGCAACTGTATGAGTGCCAATCGCCGATGCGGGTATATACCTGTATCCATGTTGCCGACCTCCTGTCTCTGTACCCAACTGCGCCGCGCCAGCCGCGGTGTCACCCGCCGTTACGACGATGCCCTCGCGGCCGTCGGGCTCGGTGCTGCGCAGTTTTCCCTGTTGCGTCATGTGCAGCGGCTCGGTCAACCGAGCATTTCCCTGTTGGCTGAAGCCATGGGGCTCGATCGCAGCACGCTCGGGCGCAACCTGCGGGTGCTGGAGGAACAGGGGCTGGTGCAACTGGGAGAAGGGCGCGATTTGCGCGCTCGCGAGGTACGGCTCACAGAAGCCGGCCTGCAACGCATCGAACAGGCGCTGCCGCTGTGGGAACAGGTGCAGCGTGAACTCAATGCCCGGTTAGGCGCAGATCGTCGTGCCGAGCTGATGAGGCTGCTCGAAGAACTGGCCTGATGGCCGCATCACTGCCTACACGGTCGCAGGCGACCGTCCGCTGGAGATACCGATGACAACTGCATGGCGTTCAACCACCTGGCTGCTGCTCGGCGCATCGCTGATCCTGGCGCTGTCGCTCGGCACGCGCCATGGCTTCGGCCTGTTCCTGCCGCCGATGAGTGCGGAATTTGGCTGGGGCCGTGAGGTATTCGCCTTCGCCATCGCCCTGCAGAACCTGATCTGGGGTTTGGCCCAGCCGATCACCGGTGCGCTGGCCGACCGTTTCGGCGCGCGCAAGGCCATCGTCATCGGCGGCGTGCTCTACGTGCTGGGTCTGGTGTGCATGGGCATGGCCGACTCGCCGCTGTCGTTGTCGCTGAGCGCAGGTCTGTTGATCGGCATCGGTCTGTCCGGCACGTCGTTCTCGGTGATTCTCGGCGTGGTCGGTCGCGCCGTGCCGGTGGAAAAACGCAGCATGGCCATGGGCATTGCTGCGGCGGCCGGCTCCTTCGGTCAATTCGCCATGCTGCCGGGCACGCTCGGTCTGATCAGCTTGCTCGGCTGGTCGGCAGCACTGCTGGCCTTGGGGCTGCTGGTGGCATTGGTGATTCCGCTGGCGGCGATGATCAAGGAGACGCCACCACCAGTGACCAATGGTCCGCAGCAGACGCTGGTCGAAGCGCTACGCGAGGCCACCAGCCATTCCGGTTTCTGGCTGCTGGCGCTGGGCTTTTTCGTCTGCGGCTTTCAGGTGGTATTCGTTGCCGTGCACCTGCCGGCCTATCTGGTCGATCACCACCTGCCGGCGTTGACCGGTACCACGGTGCTGGCGCTGGTCGGCCTGTTCAATATCTTCGGCACCTACATCGCCGGCTGGCTCGGCGGACGCATGTCCAAGCCGCGCCTGCTCAGTGCGCTGTATCTGCTGCGTGGGGTGGTGATCACGCTGTTTTTGGTGGCACCGCTGACGCAGTGGAGTGCCTACCTGTTCGGTATCTCCATGGGCCTGCTGTGGCTGTCGACTGTGCCGCTGACCAACGGTACCGTGGCGACCCTGTTCGGCGTGCGCAACCTGTCGATGCTCGGCGGTATCGTCTTCCTGTTCCACCAGATCGGTTCCTTCCTCGGTGGCTGGCTGGGCGGCTACCTCTACGACACCACTGGCAGCTACGACCTGGTCTGGCAGATCTCCATTGGTCTGAGTGTGATGGCTGCCGCGCTGAACTGGCCGGTGCGTGAGGTGCCGGTGGCGCGGCTGCAAGGTGCGCCGGCGTGAGCTACAAGGTACTGCTCTTCGCCGGCCTGACGCTGGGCTTTGGTCTACTGTTGGCGCTGGCCTGGTGGGGCTGGCGCCAGGGTGGGTTGGCGTTGCTGCAGTTGGGCATCGGTATCTGCTAGGTTCTGCACGATAAGTGCCTGCGCTCGGTGATGCTGCGTTAAAAACGGGTTCGGAATGCTCATTTACAACTCGTAAACTCCGCTTCCTCACCCGTTTTTGCCTCGCCTGACCTTCGCTCGACGACTTTTCGTACAGACCCGAGTTGCTTGCGTCTGGGCCTGCGAGTAGCGTGGTGAGATCGCGTTATTGTCTGAGGTCACTGCCATGTCTCTTCGTCGTCTTGCCTGTTCCCTGTTGCTGTCCAGCCTGGCGTTGCCAGCGCTGGCCGCAGAATGCCCGGCCATGCTCCAGGGTGAGCTGCCCAAGCTGCGCGCCAAAGGTGAAAACATCGAGCTCTGTCAGTTCTCGGGCAAGCCGCTGGTGGTGGTCAATACCGCCAGCTTTTGCGGCTTCACCCCGCAATTCAAAGGGCTTGAAGCGCTTTACCAACGGTACAAGGATCAGGGCCTGGAAGTACTGGGCGTGCCGTCCGACGACTTCCGCCAGGAATCCGCCGATAGCAAGGAAACGGCCACCGTCTGCTACGTCAACTACGGCGTGACCTTCGCCATGACCGAACCGCAGCCGGTTTCCGGTGCCAATGCCATCCCGTTGTTCAAGGGCCTGGCCGAGCAGAGCCGGCAGCCGCGCTGGAACTTCTTCAAGTACGTGGTCGACCGTCAGGGCAAGGTGGTGGCGAGTTTCTCCAGTCTGACCAAGCCTGACGATCCCGAGCTGGTTGCCGCCGTCGAAAAGGCCATCGCCTCGCAACCCTGAGAACCTATTCAAAGTCTGCTGCGCGTCGGCCCTGCTGCGTTAAGGCTCGGCAAGCCGCTTGCGGCTAACGCGCTTTAGCGCGGCCCGAAGGGCGAACGAAGTGAGTACTGCTCATTTGCAGCTCGTAAAGTCGGCCGCGACTCCGACCGTTCCTCTCCTGTTTTTGTGGGGCCGCCATCGGTATTGCATGACTCTAGCTCGCGAGACTTTGAACAGGCTCTGATTCTTCTCGCTTCACGGCCCTTCACCCATCTGGGCGATGGGCCTTGTCCGTCTGCCTGCCTAGACTGGCCAGGCGCCGGACGCAGTTCACCCGGCGTGCCCTACAAGAACAATAAGGAGGCACCCATGCGTCGCGTCTATACCGCTGCCCTGGCAACACTCGCTCTGCTTGGCGCCGTCGAGGCCCAGGCCAACTACACCAAGACCAAGTATCCGATCGTGCTGGTACACGGCGTGACCGGGTTCAATACCATCGGCGGGCTGGTCAATTACTTCCATACCATTCCCTGGAACCTCGAACGCGATGGCGCCCGGGTGCACGTCGCCAGTGTCGCTGCCTTCAATGACAGCGAGCAGCGCGGCGCCGAGCTGGCCCGGCAGATCGTGCCCTGGGCCGCAGGCGGAGGCGGCAAGGTCAACCTGATCGGCCACAGTCAGGGCTCGCCGACCTCGCGCGTGGCGGCTTCGTTGCGGCCGGATCTGGTGGCCTCGGTGACCTCGATCAACGGCGTCAACAAGGGCTCCAAGGTCGCCGACGTGGTGCGCGGCGTGCTGCCACCGGGTAGCGGTATCGAAGGCGGCGCCAATGCCATCGCCAACGCCCTCGGTGCGGTGATCAATCTGCTGTCCGGGTCGAGCAACCCGCAAAACGGTATCAACGCGCTGGGCACCCTGACCACCGCGGGTACCAGTGCGCTGAACAGTCGCCACCCGTGGGGCGTCAACACCAGCAGCTACTGCGCCAAATCCACCGAAGTACATAACGTGCGCGGGCACAGCATCCGCTACTACTCCTGGACCGGTAACTCGTCCTATACCAACGTGTTCGACGCGGCCGATCCCTTCCTGGCCTTCACCGGCCTGGTGTTCGGCAGCGAGAAGAACGACGGCCTGGTAGGCGTATGTTCCACCTATCTGGGGCAGGTGATCGACGACAGCTACAACATGAACCACGTCGATGCGATCAACCACCTGTTCGGCATTCGTGGCTGGACCGAGCCGGTGTCGCTGTATCGTCAGCATGCCAACCGCCTGAAGAACAAGGGCGTCTGATCCCGGTGAACGCGGCGGGGCAACTCGCCGCAGTGAGGTCGCATGTCCAAATTCTTCAGTCTTTCCCTGGTTGCCGTGGTGGTCGCTGGCGGCCTTACCCTGTACTGGCGCTGGCCGGCAGCAGTGCCTGAAGCACGGCCTGCTGCCACTGTCGCCGTGCCGTCACGGCAGTCGCTGATCGAGCAGGCTTCGACTTCCCCCGCCAAGGCGCCCGCCGAGGCGCAACCGCCAATAGCCGCTACCTTGCCCAGCCTGGCCGGTACCGAGGTGGATGGCCAGTTGCGTACCGACGCGGCCGGCAATCTGCTGCTGGATCTGGCGGTTCGCGATTACTTCGATTACTTCCTCAGCGCGGTCGATCATTCCGGGCTCGATGCGGTGATCGAGGCCCTGCTGGCCGATGCCGGCCGGCGCCTGCCGGAGCCCGCACTCGGGCAGATGATCAGCCTGCTCGGTGATTACCTGGACTACAAGCGTGCCAGCATGGCGCTGATGCAGCAGCCACTGGATGCTCGGCAGCAGGTCGAGCCGCAGGCGCAGTTACAGGCTCTGCAGTCGGCATTCGCGCGCCTGGACGAGCTGCGCCGCGCACATTTCTCTGCCGCTGCGCAGGAAGCGCTGTTCGGCGCCGAACAGGCCTATGCCCGTTACACCCTCGATAGCCTGACAGTGCAGCAGCGTGATGACCTCGGCGAGGCGCAGCGCACGCAACTGCTCGAACAGTTGCGTGAGCGTCTGCCCGATGCGCTGCGAGAAAGTGAGCAGCGCCAGCAACTGGCTCTGGAGCAACTGCAGCGCAGCGAGCAACTCTGGCGTGATGGTGCGGACGAGCAACAGGTGCGCGAGTTCCTGGCGATGACCTATGATCCGGACACCGTGCAGCGCCTGCTCGATGAGCAGCGTCGCGAGCGCGACTGGCAGCAGCACTACCAGGCCTATCGCAATGAGTTGGCCAGCCTGCAAGGTCGGGGGCTGAGCGAGGCGGATGGCGAGCAACTGCAGCGCCAGTTGCGCGAGCGGCTGTTCAGCAGTGAAGACCGACACCGTGTGGAAACCTATGACGCCATTGCCGCGAAGCAGCCGGAGCCGCTCGATCCCTGACGGATGCCGCCCATGAGCGAGCGCCTGCTGTTGGCCCAGCAGCGCCGAGGCTATCGCTCGCTGCGTTTCGTCGCCGAGCTGGAGGCGGGTTTTGCCGAGCATCGGGTGCAGCGCATTCGTCGGCGTCTGCCCCTGATCGCCCCCACGGCCGCCTTGTTCCAGCTGATCTATGCGCTGCTGGATTTTCTGCTGATGCCGCTGACGGTCAGTCTCTCGGTGCTACCGCTGCGCCTGCTCGCGCTGGCGGTGTTGGCGCTGTCCTTTTTCTACTGTCGCCGGATCGAGGCACCGCCTGCCAGGGTGCCATTGGTCTATGCCGCGGCCTACTGGGTCAACGGTGTCAGCGTCGCGTTGATCGTGCACCTGTGCTGGCAGCAGGGCGTGGCGATGCCCTACGACGGCCTGTTCCTCGTCCTGTTGTTCGGCTACGCCCTGCTTGGGCTGTCGTTCCGAGCGATCAGTCTGTGCAGCTGGAGCTTCTGCCTGTTGTTCATCGGTGTGGGTGTGCTGTTCGGCGAAACCGGCGGTGAGCTGGCCTACCAGGGCCTGTTTCTGTTCTGTGCCAACCTGATCGGCAGCGTCGGTGCTTATATGCAGGAGCACGGTCAGCGCGGTGCCTGGCTGAACCTGCGCCTGCTTGACCTGGCGCGCCAGCGCGCCGAAGCCGATGACGCGCGCAAGTTGCGTCTGCTGGCGGCTGCCAGTCACGACCTGCGCCAGCCGCTCAACGCCATGGGGTTATACGCCGAACACCTGGTGGAACAGGGCGGTGACCAGCAAACCCGGCGCATCAGCGCGCGTCTGGCCGCTTCGGTAGAGCAGTTGGGGCGTCTGCTGCAATCGTTGCTCGACTACACCCGCCTGACCTTGCCCGGTGGTGTGCAGGCCAGGCCACATGTGTTCGCCCTGCGCCCTTTGCTCGAGCGGCTGATTGCCGAAGTGGCTCCAGAGGCGCAGCAACAAGGGCTGCAACTTGAGCTGCACTGTGACGAGTACGGGGTGTACAGCGATCCGCTGTTGCTGGAGCGACTGCTGCGCAATCTGCTCAACAATGCGCTGCTACACGCACAGGCGCAGCACCTGAAGCTGAGTGCGCGGCGTGACGGCGACGCAATCGTGTTGGAGGTGGCGGACGATGGCCGCGGTCTCAGCGAGGCGGAACAGGCGCTGGTGTTCGAGGAGTTCCGTCAGTTGGACAATCCTGGGCGTAATGCCGAGCGCGGACTCGGTCTTGGCCTGGCCATCGTGCGGCAGCTGGCTGAGGTGCTGGAGCATCCCCTGCGGCTGCATTCCCGACCTGACGCCGGTGCGCGTTTCGTCCTGCGCCTGCCGTTGGCCGAGGTACCAGCGCCGGCGCCACGCGTTGATGCTGCGCTGGCGTTGCGCGGGCGCATCCTGTTGCTCGAAGACGACGCCACTGGGCGCGAAGCCCTGGCCGGCTTGCTGCGTCGCTGGGGTTGCGAGGTGCAGGCCTGTGCCGATCTGGCCAGTGCGCTGCGGGCTCTGCGTCAGGAGGCGCCGCAGTTGCTGATCAGCGACTATCGGTTAGCCGAGCGGGGCGACGGGCTGCAGGCCATCGAGCGATTGCGTGAGGCGGCAGGGCAGATGTTGCCGGCGTTGTTGATCACTGCTGATCTGAGCCCGGAACTGCATGAACGCTGCCTGCCGGCGCACGTCATTCCCTTGGGCAAGCCCCTGTTGCCGGCGCGTTTGCGCCAGGTGCTGGCCACTCAGTTGCAGGCACGCCAGGCACTCACCTGATCACAGCCAGCCGCGCTGACGGGCGGCGCTGACGCAGGCGGTGCGGGTATGCACGGCGAAGGTTTCGAACAGCGCCTTGAGGTGCGTTTTCACCGTGTCTTCGGCCAGACCCAGCTCGCGGCTGATGGCCTTGTTCGGCAAGCCTTCTGCCAATAACCGGAGAATTTCCAACTGCCTGGGTGTCAGCGGTGACGAGCTGCTTGGCGCCGGCAGGGTTTCGCCCAGCAAGACGCGGGTCACCGCCTGGCGCAGGGCGTTACCATCGGAGCTCTTGGGGATGAAGCCGAGTGCGCCGGCGGCCAGCGCCGCCTGAGCCTCTAGCGCGGAATCACTAGCGCTGAGAATCGCCACCGGCGTGCTCTCACCGCGCGCCAGCCAGCGCTGCAGCAGCTCGATGCCGGGTTCGTCAGGCAGGCGCAGGTCGAGCAGGACCAGGTCGTAGTCATGCTGGCGCAGGCACTGCTCCGCTTCTGCAGCGCTGTGCGCGGTGTGGATCTGCAGGTTCTGGCTCAGTGGCGACAAGGCCAGGGAGAGGCCGTCGAGAAAGATGCGGTGGTCGTCGACCAGCAGCAGGCGAAGATTGTCGGGCAGGGTGGTGCAGAGGGCAGTCATGATGTTCTCACGCGGCTTTTATTGTTGTTCTGCCGCGTGAGTGTAACAGGCTGTTGAAAACGTAGGCGAGGCAGTCAGTGCAAGGCAAAAACAGCCGAAAAAGCGCAGTTTACGCGTGGTAAATGAGCATTTTGAGGCTGTTTTTAACGCAGCAATGGCAACGCAGGTAGTTTTCAATAGGCTGTTAGCCAATGCTGCGCTGCGATTAGAAACGATAGCTGAGTGAAGCCCCCAGGCCATGAGCGCTGTTCTTGTAGCGCGCACTGTAGGTGCCACGGGTAGCGCTGACGTGGTTCACGTCCACCGACTCTTCCTGCAGGTAGGAGTAGGCCACGTCGATGGTCATGTCCTGGTTGGGGCTCCAGCCGGCACCGACGCTGAAGATGGTGCGGTCACCGGAGGGCACGCGCGGCGAGCGGTCGACGTTGTTGGTCGGCGATTGGTCGATGGCGATACCGGTGCGCAGCGTCCACTGCGGGCTGACCTTGTACGACAGACCGACCGCATGGGCCCAGGTATCGTGCCAGTTCTGCTCTTCGACGATGGTGGAGAGGTTGGCCGGCAGCGTCGCGGAGTCGTTCTCCACGCGGATTTCCTTGAAGCGGCTCCAGCGCGTCCAGGTGCTGCCGACATACAGCGTCAGCGCATCGCTCAGGTCGTGAGTGATGGACATATCCACCGACTCGGGCGTGGTCAGGTCCAGATTGGCGTCGTACTTGCCGGCGATACCGGCCAGCGCGCCGCTACCGGAAACACGAGTATCGCCTTCCAGTTCGTACTTCACGCGCGAATGGTAGGTCACGCCTGCACGGGTGTTCGGGGTGAACTCGTAGAGCACACCGACGTTGAAGCCGACAGCGGTGTCGTCACCCCTGACCTTCACCTTGCCGTCATTGCTACCGGGGCTCAGCGGGTTGAGCACGGAGGAGGTGAGTTCGCCTTCGATGTGGTTGAAGGTCGGGCCGAAACCCACCGACAGCTTGTCGTTGAAGCGATAGCTCAAGGTCGGCTGCACGGTGATCACCCGCACGTAGCTCTTGTCGGCGTAGTAGCGGCCCTGGAAGCTGCTCTCGTAATCGGTCATCAGGCCAAAAGGCACGTATACGCCCAGACCGAAGGCGACCTTGTCGTCCAGCGGTTTGACGTAATAGCCCATGGGTACGCCAGTGGTCGGCACCATATCGCCGTCGTTGCTGCCTGCCAGTGTCGCAGGGCCGGCGTTGGCGCTGGCGTGGCTGATATCGCTCTTGGCATGAATCGCCGCTGCCCCTACATACACTTCGTCGCGCTTGAGGCGGGACATGCCGGCCGGGTTGCCGAACACGGTGCTGGCGTCATCGGCGGACGATGAGCGGCCGGCGAAGGAGGTACCCATGCCGGAAATGCTTTGTTCGTTGAGGGCGAAGCCGCTGGCGAAACCATGGCTCGAGGTGGCGGTGATGGCGACGGCAAGACCGGTCTTGAGAAGACGTTTGCTCACGGGGAAGCTCCTGTGGTGAGGCGGGGGGCGCACGCTACAGTTTTTCCTGACCCCTGCCAAGACGCTGAAGTTCCCTAAATAGAGCGCATTGTCGGACAATTGGTTTGATAATGTACGGATTTTCTAAATTAGATTTTCTGACTATTTGGTCAGGCTACCTGGCTGACGGGCTCGATGCAGCGTTGCCAGGCATCGAGAAAATCATGTTGCCGAGCCTGGGGCTGAAAAACCTTGCACCAGATTCGGCCCAAGGCCGGCAGATCATCGGCGGCTGGCATCTCGAGTTTCTCGCTTTCGACCAGCAGCCAGGCAATGGCCGTGGCGTAACGCAGATTGACCGTCAGCTCCACGTGTGGCGCTTCAAGAAAGGCGTGCTGGCTGGCGAGGCCACGTACCCGGCTGGCAAGCTCCGGGTCGAAGGCCAGATGCTGGTCCCAGAGTATCTGGTGGCGCTGTTCACTGATGCGATACAGGCCGTGACCTTGCGGGGTGTCCAGCGCGCTGCCCAGTGCCGACTGACAGGCCGCAGCCCCCAGCAGCAGCGCTTCGGCCGTGGCGCTATGGCGTTCGAGATAGAGAAGGGTAGGGCGGATCACATGCTGGCTGAGATCGCAGGCGGCAATTCCCATGGCATCCTCGCGGAGGGTGCCGGTGGGGCCGGGCGCGTGGCAGCTTTTCTAGTGGCTCTTCGATAAAGGCCCCACCGGGAGCGGGGTTAGCCGCTCATTCTCAAGTCTAGTGCGATATTTCAGCTGTAAAGGTCTGTTTTTAAATTGATTTCGGATCTGAGTTATTGGGCATATTTCGATTGGTGCTTAAAACCTTCGATCAATCGCCCGTGGCTACCGGGCGTGTCGGATCGGTGATCCATTCGCTCCAGGACCCCGCATAGAGCGGTGCCAGTGGGTAACCAGCGAGGTTCATGGCGAACAGATTGTGGCAGGCGGTGACGCCGGAGCCGCAATAAGCCACCAGGTTTTCCAGGGGGCGTTCTCCGCGCAGTTTGTCGAAGCGCTCGCGCAAGGCGGTTGGCGCAAGGAAGCGGCCATCGTTACCCAGGTTGTCGGTGAACACGGCGCATTGCGCGCCGGGAATGTGCCCGGCGACCGGGTCGAGCGGCTCGACCTCGCCTCGAAAGCGCGGTAGTGCCCGCGCATCGAGCAGGGTCAGGTCCGGGTTGCCCAAACGCTGGGCCAGTTGATCGGCCGTCAGCAGCAGGCTGTTGTCCGGTTGCGCGGAAAAATCACCGGGAACGTTGCTCGGTGCCGCTGTGGTCAGTTCCTGGCCGGCTTCACGCCAGGCTTTCAGGCCGCCATCGAGCAGGTACAGGCCATCACGTTTGCCCAGCCACAGCAGCAACCACCAGGCGTGCGCGGCGAAGGCGCCGGGGCCATCGTCATACAGCACTACCTGGCTGTCCGCCCGCAGGCCGCAGCTGCGCAGGCGCTCGACCAGTGCGCTCGGGTCGGGAAGTGGGTGACGGCCGGTGACGCCCTTGACCACCGGAGCGGACAGATCCTGTTCGAGGTCGAGGAAGTGGGCGCCCGGAATATGCCCATCAAGGTAGCTGCGGCGGCCGTAGGCCGGGTCTTCGAGGGCGAAGCGGCAGTCCAGGATCAGCAGGTTTTGCTGTCCCAGACGTTGTTGAAGGTGTTCCGTGCTGATCAGTTGAGCGAGTGGCATGGTGTCTCCTGTGTCATAGCAGGGTTTGCGGCATCATACCGCCTAGCCTGCTATCCGATCCCCACGAAGAACGGGCCTGTTCAGCTTCATTCGGCAAAGCTGTGACGCCAGTGGTGCAAGCCGTGGTCGATATTTGTGCGCTTTTGGCCCTTATTCGGTGCGTAATTAAATTGGGAAAACTTTGCTGTAGAGGCTTTTCAATCTTGGCGCACTGGATGGCGCACTAAAAAGTTTCATCAAGGCGACATTTTGATCTGTTTTGGTGCCTTGCTGCCTGCTAGAGTGCCGGCCACTTTGTCTTTGTGGTGTCGAGGTGCCGCATGTCGTTGTCCGTCGATTCTTTCCTGGCGCGCCTGAAACAGCGCGATCCCGATCAGCCGGAATTCCACCAGGCGGTGGAAGAGGTGGTGCGCAGCCTGTGGCCCTTCCTCGAAGCCAATCCGCGTTATCGCGAGGCCGGCATTCTCGAACGTATGGTCGAGCCGGAACGGGCCATCCTGTTTCGCGTGCCGTGGGTCGACGACCGTGGCCAAGTGCAGGTCAACCGCGGCTACCGTATCCAGATGAGCAGCGCCATCGGTCCGTACAAGGGCGGTCTGCGTTTCCACCCCTCGGTCAACCTAGGCGTACTCAAGTTCCTCGCCTTCGAGCAGGTGTTCAAGAATTCGCTGACCTCGCTGCCCATGGGCGGCGGCAAGGGCGGTGCGGACTTCGACCCCAAGGGCAAGAGCGAAGGGGAGGTGATGCGCTTCTGCCAGTCGTTCATGGCCGAGTTGTACCGCCATATCGGTGCCGACCTGGACGTGCCGGCCGGTGATATCGGTGTCGGTGGCCGCGAGATCGGTTATCTGTTCGGCCAGTACAAGCGTCTGTCCAACCAGTTCACCTCGGTGCTGACCGGCAAGGGCCTGAGCTACGGTGGCAGCCTGATCCGTCCGGAAGCCACCGGCTATGGCTGCGTGTACTTCGCCCAGGAGATGCTCAAGCGTATCGACCAGGGTTTCGAGGACAAGCGTGTGGCCATTTCCGGTTCCGGCAACGTCGCCCAGTACGCGGCGCAGAAGGTCATGGAGCTGGGCGGACGGGTGATCTCGCTGTCCGACTCCGAAGGCACGCTGTACGCCGAGGGCGGCCTCAGCGACGAGCAGTGGCAGTACCTGATGGAGCTGAAGAACGTGCGTCGTGGTCGCCTGCGCGAGATGGCTGAGCATTACGGTTTGCAGTTTTTCGCCGGTCAGCGTCCGTGGGGCCTGGCGTGCGATATCGCCTTGCCCTGCGCGACGCAGAACGAGCTGGACGCTGAGGATGCCCGCGCGCTGCTGAAGAACGGCTGCATCTGCGTGGCCGAAGGTGCCAACATGCCTTCGACCCTGGAAGCGGTGGACCTGTTCGTCGAGGCCGGCATCTGCTACGCCCCAGGCAAGGCGTCGAATGCCGGTGGCGTGGCCACCAGTGGCCTGGAAATGAGCCAGAACGCCATGCGCCTGCACTGGAGCGCTGGCGAGGTGGACGAGCGTCTGCACGGCATCATGCAGAACATCCACCATGCCTGCGTCTATCACGGTGAAGAGAACGGCCGCATCAACTACGTCAAGGGCGCCAATATCGCCGGCTTCGTCAAAGTGGCCGATGCGATGCTGGCGCAAGGCGTGGTCTGAGCTCATCGCAGTAGACTCGGGGCCCCGCGTGAGAACGCGGGGCCTCGTCGTTTCTGGCGGGGCTGTGCTGCTCGGCCGATTCAGGCATGCTGCCTGCCCTCTCGCTCGCTACACAGGTCTTGGTTCTGCATGAAACGTTTTGTCTTGCTCGACAGCGCTCCAATCCCAGGTACGAATGGTGCGCTGAACCTGTTTGAGTATGGGGAAGACTTCGTCATCAAGATCGCCGGTGGTGATGGCGGGCAGCTGATGAATACACGCATGCACGGCTCGGAAGATGCCCTGGCCGCGATTCCCTGCAAACAGATCGCCAGTCGTCCACATGTGCGGGTGCTGATCGGTGGTCTGGGCATGGGCTTTACCCTGGCCTCGGCGCTACAACACCTGGGCGCGGATGCCGAGGTGGCGGTGGCCGAGCTGGTGCCTGGGGTGGTCGAGTGGAACCGTGGCCCGCTCGGGGCGAAGTCCGGTTATCCGTTGAATGACCCGCGTGCAGTGATCATTCAGGAGGACGTCGCCAAGGTGCTGCAGGCCGCCGAGCAGTGCTACGACGCGATCATGCTGGACGTCGACAACGGCCCCGAAGGGCTGACCCAGAAAGGTAATGACTGGCTGTACAGCATGGACGGCCTGCGTCAGTGCGCCAAGGCGCTGAGGCCCAAGGGTATGCTGGCAGTGTGGTCGTCCAGCGCCGACCGGGCATTTTCGGAGAAGGTGCGCAAGGCGGGCTTCAAGGGCGAGGCGGTGCAGGTGTATGCCCATGGCAACAGGGGCACGCGACATACCATCTGGATTGCCCAGAAGGTCTGAGCCTGCAGTCTTTCGGTTTGGTGGGCTGAAGCCCACCCTACCGTAGGGTGGGCCGGGCGGCGATCCGCTTCAGCCCACCAACTTGGCGCACCACCGCGAATGACCGCCTCGCCTTTTTACCGTTATTCGCAGGTGGAATCTCATCGAAAGATCGTGGGCAGGCTCTCAGTGAATCTGCAGTTTGCCGATGCGATCATTATCCAGGCTGCCGAAGTACAGGTAGTCGCCCACCGGCTTCACCGAGGTGACCATGCGCAGGTGCGTACCGCTGGTGTCATGCAGGCTACGGACGATCTCGCCGTTCTCGTTGAGGGCGATGGCGAAGCCGTACGGGATCGCCTTCGGCCACAGCGCGCGGGGCAGTTTGGCCAGTTGCGCCTTGAGCCAGGGGTGGCGATGGAGGAAGTCAGCGTCGGCCTTGCGCGGGGTCGGCAGTGCTACCCAGAAGGTGCCATTGCGGTCGCCCTGCAGGTTGTCCGGCAGGCCCGGCAGGTTGTCGATGAAGATGTCGTGCTGGCCGGCCTTTTCGCCCTTGAGCCAGTAGCGGGTGATGCGGTAGCGATAGGTCTCGTTGACCAGCACGAAGTCCTCGTTCGCCGACAGCGCCACGCCGTTGGCGAAATACAGATCTTTCAGCAATACGCGGGTTTCGCCACTGGCCGGGTCATAGCTGAGCAGGCGGCCGTGAGGACGGGCCTCGAGCAGGTCGAGCAGGTAGTCCGGCTGTTCGAAGCGCGATGAGGCGTCGCTGAAGTAGATGGTGCCGTCGCTGGCGATGTCCAGGTCGTCGGTGAAGGCGAAACGCAGGCCTTCAGCCTCGGTGGTCAGCACCTTGATCGCGCCCTGCGGGTCGATGCTCAGCAGGCCCTTGTAGGCGTCGGCGACGATCAGGTTGCCGCTGGCGTCGAAGTTCATGCCCAGCGGGCGGCCGCCGGTGTCAGCGAAGGTTTCCAGGCTGTCGTCTGCCAGCACGCGAACGATGCGGCCGTCATGCAGGCCGGCGTATACCCGACCCTGGCTATCGACGGCGGTGTCTTCCGGACCATGCACCTGGCCGCGCGCCAGCAGCTCGGCTTTCATCAGGGTGTCGTTGGGTTCCAGTGCGCCCGTCATCGCCGGGGCGGGCGCTGCGTCCCAGGGCAGTGGATCGATCGGGCTGGGGGTCAGGGCCAGGTAACTGGCCGCTGCGGCCAGCAGCATGACGATCAGGGCAAGCAGTTTCTTCAGCATTGTTGTTCTTCCGTGTCGGAGGTGGTGCGCGGCACAGATTACACAGTTCCGGTGATCGGCGGCAGGCTGTCGCCCCGTGCGCTGGCCTGGGCATATATACTGCGCGGCATTCTTAGCGTGAGAGTCGCGTAGCGACGCCTTCCTTAGGGCCTTTCTCCCTCCGGGAGAAGGTGGCGCGAAGCGCCGGATGAGGGGGCGGGTATGCCGCGTAGGCATTTGATAATGCGGGGTGCCTGTGCGGCATGCCCGTTAACGGGAGAGCCGCGTGGCTAACGACATTCACTGGATTCTCGACGACGCCAGCCTGGCCGAGCATTGCGCTGCCTGGCAGGCGCTGCCCTTCGTCGCGTTGGACACCGAGTTCATGCGCGTCGACACCTTCTATCCCATCGCCGGGTTGCTGCAGGTCAGCGGTGGCGACGGCGCCTACCTGATCGACCCGCTGCGCATCAGCGACTGGCGGCCGTTCGCCGCGCTGCTCGAAGCGCCGACCGTGGTCAAGGTGCTGCATTCATGCAGTGAGGACCTGGAGGTCTTTCTACGCCTGACCGGCAGCCTGCCGGCGCCGCTGTTCGACACGCAATTAGCGGCTGGTTACCTCAATCTCGGTTTCTCCATGGGCTACTCGCGCCTGGTGCAGGCGCTGCTCGATATCGAGCTGCCCAAGGGAGAAACCCGCTCCGATTGGCTGCAGCGGCCACTGTCCGAACTGCAGGTGCGTTACGCCGCCGAGGACGTCTCGCATCTCGTCGAGGTGTATCGCGCCCTGATGGCCCGCCTGGCGCCGCAGAAGGTCGAGTGGATTCTGGAGGACGGTGCCGAGCTGGTCGCCAATCTTGGTCGTGAAGTCGCTCCGGAAGATGCCTGGCGCGATGCCAAGCTGGCCTGGAAACTCTCGCGCCAGCAGCAGGCCGTGCTGCGCGCGCTGTGCGCCTGGCGCGAGCGCGAGGCGCGCGCGCGCAACCAGCCACGCAATCGCATCCTGCGCGAGCATTCGTTGTGGCCGCTGGCCCGTACCCAGCCAGATAACCTGGTGGCGCTGGCGCGCATCGAAGACATGCACCCGAAAACCGTGCGTCAGGACGGAGAGACACTGCTGCAGCTGATTCGCGAGGCTGCGGCGCTGCCGCCCGAGCAGTGGCCCGAAGCCTTGCCCGAGCCGTTGCCAATCGAAGCCTCTGCGCTGTTGAAGAAACTGCGCGCTGTCGGCCAGCGCGAGGGCGAGCGCCTGGATATCGTGCCCGAGCTGATGCTGCGCAAGAAAACCCTGGAAGCCCTGCTGAAAAGCGGCTATCCCAATGGTCCTTATCAATTGCCCGACTCCCTGCGTGGCTGGCGCCGGGAGTTGATGGGCCAGGCGCTGCTTGACTGCCTGGCCGCTGAAGGAGAATCCGCGTGAAACGCATCTGTTCCATCTATAAAAGCCCGCGCAAGAACGAGATGTATCTCTACGTGCTCAAGGCCGATGCCCTGAAGCGTGTGCCCGAGGGGCTGCTCGCTGTGTTCGGCCCGCCTGCGCATGCCTTCGATCTGGTGCTCAGCCCGGAGCGGAAGTTGTCTCGGGAAGATATCGCCACCGTGCTGGAGAATCTCGACAAGCAGGGCTATCACCTGCAGATGCCGCCCCCCGAGGAGGAGTACATTCAGCATCTGCCCGACGAACTGCTGCGCCGCAACGATCCGGTGTAACAGGCCCTTGAAGAACGTAGGCGAGGCAGGCAAGACAAGGCAAAAAAAGCCGAAAAAGCGCAGTTTACATGCTGTAAATGAGCATTTTGAGGCTTTTTTTAACGCAGTATTGCCAACGCAGGTAGTTTTTCAACGGCCTGGTAAGTCATGCGCCTGCTGATCGCCGAAGAGGATCATGCGTTCTACGCCGAGCGTATTCGTAGCGCCTGCCCTGAACTGCAACTGGTCGCCGGCGCACAGCTCGAACAACTGCGTGTGGTCGCCCGCGACTGCGACCTCTGGCTGGGACAGCCCGACCTGCTCGCGCCGTTGCTGCGCGAAGGTGTGCGCCCGCAGTGGGTGCAATCGACCTGGGCCGGTATCACGCCACTGCTGGCGGAGGGATTGCCGCGCGACTACCGCCTGACCCGTGCTGTCGGCATCTTCGGTCAGGTGATGGCCGAATACGTGCTCGGTCATCTGCTGGCCCATGAACGGCGCCTGTTCGCCCGCCTGGCGGCGCAGGTCGAGCAGCGTTGGGATCACCGCCTGCCACGCAGCCTGCGTGGACGCCGCGTGTTGGTGGTCGGTTGCGGTGATATCGGTCAGGCCGTCGCCGAGTTTCTCCGGCCTTTCGGCGTGGAGCTGCGCGGCGTCGCCAGTCAGGCGCGTGAGCAGGCGCCGTTTCTCGACGTGGCGGCGATGGATCAACTGCCTCATCTGGTCACTTGGGCCGATTACGTGGTCAACCTGCTGCCGGACACGCCGGCCACGCGCGATCTGTACGATGCCCGGCTGCTTGCCCATTTCCGCCCAGAAGCGGTGCTGATCAATGCCGGGCGCGGTGTCGCCGTGGTCGATGCCGATCTGGTCGCCGCGCTCGAGCGCAACCAGTTGGCCGGCGCGGTGATCGACGTCTGTCGCGAAGAGCCGCTGCCGTCCGGTCATGCGTTCTGGAATGCACCGCGCCTGCTGCTCACCGGTCACAGCTCGGCGCCCACCGACCCGGCGCTGATGAGTGAGCTGTTCATCGACAACCTGGCGCGCTGGCAAGCGGGAGAGCCGTTACGGGGTGAAGTGGATTTCGCTCGCGGTTATTGAGGCACTTGGCGGGTTGCACCCGCCCTACGGGTGCAGATCTGTAGGGCGGGTGCAGCCCGCCAGCGGCGATGACCGGCTCGTACAATCAATCCCTGATGGCGCCATTCGGCATGCGCCGCTTGGCCAGGGCTGGGGCTCAAGCTAGACTGCCGCGCTTTTTTCGCCTGAGTCCATACCGCTGCCATGGCTGCCGACCTCGAACCCTTCTGGAAACGCAAGACCCTCGCCCAGCTCGATCAGGGGGAGTGGGAGTCGCTGTGCGACGGCTGTGGCCTGTGCTGCCTGCAGAAGCTCGAGGATGAGGACGATGGCGCCGTCTACTACACGCGCATCGCCTGCAAATTGCTGGACTTGCAGACGTGCCGCTGCAGCGATTATCCCAACCGGGTCAAACATGTGCCTGACTGCATTCAGCTCACTCCGGCGCAGGCCGATCAGTTCCAGTGGCTGCCGCCGACCTGTGCTTATCGCCTGGTCAGCGAAGGCAAGGACCTGCCACATTGGCACTACTTGGTCAGCGGCGACCCGGACGCTGTACACGCCGAGCGCATTTCCCAATCAGGACGCATGCTCAGTGAGAACAGCGTGGCCGAAGACGACTGGGAAGATCATCTGATTTTCCGCGCGGGTTGATTGCCGCGCGGCTTCGTGGGAAATCTGTCCCCGTTAATGGAATTTGCCCTGTGGCGCAGCTGTCATAAGCTGCCACGTCCCGCATCAGGAGTTTTGTTCGATGTCCCTTCGCTTGCCGTTGTACGCGTCTCTGCTGCTTCTGAGTCTACCGGCCTTCGCTGCCACGCAGAAGGTCGATCTGGATTACCGGGTGCGCTTTCTGCCCGAGAGCAATCAGGCTGAAGTCAGCATCACGCTGGAGAAGGGCGAGTACGTGCGCAGCCTCGACTTCAATCTTGGCGAAGACGGGCGTTTCAGCGATTTCCAGGCCGATGGCCAGTGGTCGCAGGAGGTTGCCGGACGCGGCAAGTGGCAGCCAGGCGAGGGCAAGAGCGTACTGAACTACCGCGTGTTGATCGACAGCGAACGCAAGCCGGGGCGCTACGACGCCAGGATGACTGACGACTGGGCATTGTTCAGGGGCGACGACCTGATTCCGGCGGCCAAGCTCGACCAGCAGAACAAGACCGAGCTGGTGGCGCGCCTGCAGTTCGAGCTGCCCAAGGGCTGGACGAGCGTGGAAACCGGCTGGCCGCGCATCGGCAAGAACCGCTTTCGCATCGACAACCCGCAGCGCAAGTTCGATCGTCCGACCGGCTGGATGCTGGCCGGCAAGCTGGGTACCCGGCGCACCCGCCTGGGTGATACCGAAATCGCCATCTCCGCGCCGGTCGGCGAGGGCATGCGGCGCATGGATATCATGACCTTCCTCACCTTCGTCTGGCCGCAGATGCAGCAGGTGTTTCCGCGCGACCCGGACAAGCTGCTGATCGTCGGCGCTGGCGATCCGATGTGGCGTGGCGGCCTGTCGGCGGCCAACTCCTACTTCATGCACGCTGACCGGCCCCTGGTCAGCGAGAACGGCACCAGCTCTCTGGTGCACGAACTGGTGCACGTATTCAGCCGCATCTATGGCCGCGAGCGCAGTGACTGGATCTCCGAAGGCCTGGCCGAGTACTACGCCATCGAATTGATGCGCCGCGCCGGGGGCATCAGCGAAGACCGTTATCAGAAGATCCGCGAGCAGCTGATTCGCTGGAGCAAGCCGGTCAACAGCCTGCGTACCGACAATGCCAGCGGCGCTGTCACCGCGCGTGCGGTGCTGCTGTTGCAGGAGCTGGACCGGGAAATCCGCCAGAAGACCAAGGACAAGGGCAACCTGTCGCTGGATGACGTGACCCGTGGGCTGATGCGTCTGGACAAGGTCAGCACCAAGGACTTCATCGACATCACTGAGAACGTCATCGGTGGGCCGTCGAAGACGCTGGATACGCGGTTGCTGCGTTGAGTGTTACCGCTTCGCTCCCTGTCGGGTCAGAACAAGGGGCCGGAGCGGGTATTGTTACCTTTGGCCAGGCGGTCGTAGAGCACCACGTTGACCGTCGCGGCCAGGTTCATGCAGCCCTGAGTAGGGATGTACACGACTTCAGCGCCACACCAGTCGAGAATCTCCTGCTGCAGTGAGCCGTCCTCCGGGCCGAAGATGTACAGCGCCCGGTCGGGATGGGTATAGGCGGGCAGGGCGCGTGCATCATCGACCAGTTCCACCGCCACTGGGGTGCAACCCAGCGGCAGGATCTTGCGCAGATCGTCGATGTTGATCAGCGGGATATCCTGGTGAACCTTCTTGGTGTCGGTGATGAAATCCTTGGCGCGGTCGTAGCGGGTGCCGGTGTAGAACACCGAGCTGACGTCATAGCAGCCCGCCGCACGCATGATGGAGCCGACGTTTTCCGGTGATTTCGGGTTGAAGAGGCCGATGCAGGCGTATCGTTTGTTGGCCACGGTGGCACTCGCAAAAGCGCCTATTATACGGTGCTAACCACCGGCCCCTAGCAGGCTGTTGAAAAACTACCTACGTTGGCAATACTGCGTCAAAAACGGCCTCGCGTGCGAGCCCAGTCAAAATGCTCATTTACAACTCGTAAACTGCGCTTTTTCGGCCGTGTTTTCCTTGTCTTGCCTGCCTCGCCTACGTTTTTCAACGGCCTGCTAGTCCTTTTTCAACAGGCTGGCCAGATCGCCAAAGGCCTTGTAGGTCGATTTGGCAGCCTGAGGGCTGGCGGTGGAGCCTTCGGCGAAATACTGCTGGTCGGTGTAGCGCGAGTGTTCGTTGTCGTGACAGAACAGGCACAGCAGCTCCCAGTTGGAACCATCGGCCGGGTTGTTGTGGTGGTTGTGATCGCGGTGATGCACGGTCAGTTCGCTCAGGCGCTTGCCAGAGAACTCGCGGGCGCAGCGGCCGCAGACATGTGGGTACATTTTCAGCGCTTTCTGCCGGTAGCCTTCTTCGGCCTGGGCGGACAGGTAGTAGCGGTTGTTATTGGTGCTCATGACGGAACCTGTTATCGGGAGGTGAACGCTTGACTGGATATGTTGCCAGAATAGAACGAAAGCCAGCTGTACAGGAGATATGTCATGCGCTTGCCTATGTTCGCCGTGATGATTCTGGCCTCCAGCCTTGCCGGCTTGGCCTGGGCTCAGGAACCGATGCGCATGCCGTCCGCGCCTGGGGCAGGTGCGCCGGGCACTGCGACGCCACAGCCTTACGGCCAGCCTTCCACGCCCACTACGATCAAGCGCCAGGGATCGGCGCCCCTCTTACCGCCGCCCCAGGGACAAACGCCCCCAGGGACTGCGCCGAAATCCACTGGCGATCAATCGATTCCGCAGCTCGATGAGCAACTGCGCCGCAATAGCCAGGGGCTGGACGGGCAGCGCAAGGCGGAGTGATCGGCGTAGGAGCGGCTTCAGCCGCGATGCTTGGGGAATCGCGGCTGAAGTCGCTGCTACGGCTGTGCTATCCCGAGCACACGGAACAGGAAGGCATACTCCAGCGCCACATCCTTGATGCCCTGATAACGCCCACTCATGCCGCCATGGCCGGCGCCGAGGTCGGTCTTGAGCAATAGCAGATTGGCGTCGGTCTTGTCGCGGCGCAGCTTGGCCACCCACTTGGCCGCTTCCCAGTACTGCACGCGGCTGTCGTTGTAGCCTGCGACGGCGAGGATGGGCGGGTAGGCCTGGGCGCGTACGTTCTCGTAGGGCGCGTACGACTTGATGCGCTCGAATACCTCGGGCTGATTCGGGTCGCCCCATTCGTCGTACTCGGTGACGGTCAGCGGCAGGTCCGGGTTGAGCATGGTGTTGAGCACATCGACGAAAGGCACTTCGGCAATGGCAGCAGCGAACAGCTCGGGGCGCTGGTTGAGCACGGCGCCGATCAGCAGGCCACCGGCGCTGCCACCGCTGATCGCCAGTTGTGCGGTGGTGGTCAGACCCTCGGCGATCAGGCGTTCGGCGCTGGCGATGAAATCGTCGAAGCTGTTCTGTTTGTGCTCGAGCTTGCCGGCCCGGTACCAGGCTTCACCCATCTCGCCGCCACCGCGGATATGCGCGATGGCGAAGACGAAACCGCGCTCCAGCAGGCTCAGGCGGGCATGTGAGAACCAGGGGTCGAGGCTCGCGCCATAGGCGCCGTAACCATAGAGATAGAGCGGTGCAGGCTTCCCTGCGGCGAATACCTCGCGGCGCGCCACCAGGCTGATCGGTATCTGCGTGCCGTCGGCCGCGGTGGCCCAGAGACGCCGACTTTCGTAGGCGTCGGCATCGAACGGGCCTTCCACCGGTGTCTGCTTGAGGACCTGCTGAGCGCCCGTGGCCAGTTCCAGTTGGCGCACTTGCGCGGGGCGGTTCAGCGCTTCGTAGCGCAGGCGGATCACCGGGCTGTGAAACTCCAGGCTGTCCTGCACGTAGAGGCTGTAGGCCGCATCCGGCAGTTGCACGCGATAGGGCGCCTGGCCCTGCGGCTGCACCTCCAGAATCGGCAGGCCGCCCTCACGCAGGGCCAGGGTGAGCGCGCGCTGGTTCAGCGTGGCGCCTTCGAGCATCACCTGCGGGTCGTGGGCGCGAATCTGTTGCCAGTGCGGGCGCTGCGGCTGCGACTCACTGGCGCGGTAGAGCGCGAAGTTGATGCCGCTCTGATTGCTGCGGATCAGCCAGCACCACTGGCCGTCCAGCATGCCGTGATCGACATCGTACTCGTGGCCTTCCTCACGCGGTGCCAGGCAGCTGAAATCGCCCTGCGGCTGCTGCGCGTCGAGCACCCAGACCTCGCTGGTGGTCTTGCTGCCCAATTGCAGGATCAACTGGCGCTCGGAGCTGGAGCGGTAGCAGTGCAGGAAGAAGCGGCCATCTGCTTCCTCGAATACGGCTTGCGCAGCGGCGTCGCCGAGGCGGTGACGGTAGAGCTTGTAGGGGCGGTGGGTGTCGTCCAGTTCGGTGAAGAACAGCGTCTGGCTGTCGCCCGCCCAGGTCATGCTGCCGTCGCAGTCGTCGAAGGGCAGTTCGCTGATCTGGCCGCTGTCCAGTTCCTTGACGAACAGGCGGTAGATCTCGTCGCCGCTGCTGTCGAGGCTGTAGGCCAGGCGCTGCTGGTCAGGGCTGATGCTGAACGCACCGACGGAAAGAAAGCCGCCACCGGCCAGTTCGTTGGGGTCGAGTAGCAAGGCTTCACTGGCCGCGTCGACATCCAGCGAACCATCGGCAGGGCGACGGCAACGATAGTGCCGCGGATATTCGTCCCCGGCGGTGGTGCGCTGGTAGTAGAGGTAGTCGCCCCAGGGCGTCGGCAGCGACAGATCGGTCTCGCGAATGCGCCCCTTGATCTCCTCGAACAGCTGCTCGCGCAGGGCCTGTTGCGGTTCCAGCACGGCATCCAGGTAGGCGTTTTCTGCCTGCAGGTGCGCCAGCACCTCGTTGCTGTCGCGGTTTTCCAGCCAGTGATAAGGGTCGTTGCCGGCTTCCTGGCGGGCGATGGGGGCAGAGGACATGGCGTGGCTCCAGAGAACGAGAGGGCGACGGCAGGGGCGCCGCGCTGGGCAAAAGCCGCTATCATAAGCGCCCCTTTGCCAGACCTGCCACGCCGGCGCCTGCTTATGATGAATGAAAACGACTACCTCCTGGCCTGGGCGGCCTACGGGATTGCCGCTCTGGGTTGCCTGCTGGTGTGGATGCGCCTGACCAGCTGGATGTGGCGCTACCTGCGCGAGCCGCTGCGGGTGCTGATGGCCGTGCTGCTGTTCAGCCCGACCATTGTCGACCCGGCGCGCGAACTGTTCGCGCCCGCCCTCGCGGTTACCGCCATGGATATATTGCTCAAGGTTGGCAACAACGCCTGGCGCGCGGTCGCTGATCTGGCGCTCTATAGCCTGATCGCGCTTGCCATGTATCTATTGTTCGTCGCTGTTCGCTGGCCCATCGAGCGTTGGTGGAAGGGGCGTCAGGGCGAGCATGTAACCGAGCCCGACGAAGACCCGCGCACCCTGCGCGAGCGCATGGAAGAGGACGACGACCTGCCAACTCGTGACTACGGGCACGATCGCTCGGGGCGTATGGAACCGCGTATTTGATCTGACCCCTTGCGCCTGCCGGCCCAGGCGTTCAGCATGATGGCCTTGTGCAAGGGAGGCCTGATGGATTGCGTGTTCTGTGCCATTGCCGAGCGACGTCTACCCGCTCATCGTCTGTATGAAGACGAAGATTTCATCGTGCTGCTGGACATCTTCCCGATGCGTCCGGCCCATGTGCTGATCGTCAGCCGTCTGCATGCGCCATTTCTACGTGATCTGCCGCCACCGGTGCGTGAACGTCTGTTGACGCTGGCCGAGCGTATCGCCGCTGCGCTGCGCGAGGCCGGCTTCGGTAAGAACGGCATCAATCTGCTGATCAATGACGGTCCGGATTCCAATCAGCACGTGCCCCATCTCCATTTACACCTGATTCCGCGTCGGCCGGGTGACCTGCCGGCGCTGCTCTGGCGATTGCTGGTGCGTTTTCTGCCAATGGGCCGCAGGCGAATCGAAGCGCGTCTGCAAGATGAAGCCGAGCGCCTGCGCCTGATCCTCGGCAAGGAGAATTGATTCGATGTGCGAATTGCTCGGCATGAGCGCCAATGTACCCACCGATATCGTGTTCAGCTTTACCGGGCTGATGCAGCGTGGCGGCCGCACCGGGCCGCACCGTGATGGTTGGGGTATCGGCTTCTACGAAGGGCGCGGCTTGCGTCTGTTCCAGGACCCGCGGGCGAGCAGCGAATCCGAGGTGGCGCAGCTGGTGCAGCGCTACCCGATCAAGAGCGAAGTGGTGATCGGCCATATCCGCCAGGCCAACGTCGGCAAGGTCTGCCTGGTCAACACTCATCCCTTCAGTCGTGAGTTGTGGGGGCGTAACTGGTGTTTCGCCCATAACGGCCAACTGGCGGGCCTGGAAGGCTCCACTACCTTCTACCGACCGGTCGGCGAGACCGACAGCGAGGCGGCGTTCTGCGACCTGCTCAACCGCGTGCGTCGCGCCTTTCCCGAGCCGGTATCGGTGGAAATGCTCCTGCCGGTGCTGGTGGCGTCCTGTGCCAGTTACCGCAAGCTCGGCGTGTTCAACTGCCTGCTCAGCGATGGCGACTGGCTGTTCAGCTTCTGCTCGACCAAGCTCGCGCATATCACCCGCCGCGCGCCGTTTGGCCCTGCGCAGCTCAAGGACGCTGACCTGAAGGTGGATTTCCAGTCAGAGACCACGCCCAACGACGTAGTGACCGTCATCGCCACTGAACCTTTGACCGACAACGAACAATGGTCGCTGTACCAGCCGGGCGAATGGCGCCTGTGGCGCCGCGGCGAATGCATCACTCACGGCAAGGCCTGATCTCATGCTTAGAAGCTACCTGCGCCTGACGCTGTTCGCTTTCGGCCTGTTGCTCGGCGTGCAGGTGCCGGGCTTCGTCGATGACTACGCCAAGCGGGTCGAGGCTCATCGCCTGGAGTCGCAGCAGAGTCTCAAAGGCTTTCAGGAAACGGCGCGCAATTTCTTCAAGGGCGATATGGACGCGCTGGTTGCGCACTACCGCGTCAGCGATGACCCGGTGATGCGCAGCGATGCCAAGAGCGTCGGGCACCTGGTGCAGCGCTCCGCCTTGCTCGAACGCGAATGGCAGGCCATGCAGGGGCCCTGGTACGCCCAGGCCTGGCACCTGGCGACTGGCGCGGATCACGAGCTGTTCGAGGAAACCCTGCAGGCTTACCGTTATCAGGTGCTGTTTACCCCGGATGCGATTCTCTGGGGTGTGATCAGCGCACTGCTGCTGGCTTGGCTGGCGGAGGTGCTGGTGGTGCTGTGCGGCTGGATGTTCGGCGCAGGGCAGACCAGGCGCGCTCAGCAGCGCCACTGGCGCTGAATACCTGCCCAGGGGCATCGGACAAAACGCCGGTTCAGTAGCCGAGTGCCAACTTCGGACCCAGGTAGTCATTGACCTGGAGAATATCGTCCTCGCCGAGCAGGCCGACCGCAGCGGCCAGTTGCAGGCGTGCGAGCAGATAGCGAAGTTTGGCTTCGAGCAGATCACGGCGGGCGATGAACACCTGTTCCTCGGCGTTGAGGATATCGACATTGGTACTGGAGCCCGCGAGAAACCCCTTGCGCGCTGAGTCCTGTGCCCGCTCGCTGGAAATGACGGCCTGCTGCAGGGCGCGAATGCGTGCCTGGCCGCTCTGCACGCCGCGGAACTCACGGGTTGTGGCGGAGAACACTTCCTCGCGGCTGGCATTGACTTCTTCCCCGGCCTGTTCACGACTCGCCGTGGCCTGGCGCACCCGCGCGCTGACGCCGCCGCCGGAGTATAGCGGCATGGTGAACTCCAGGCCGATGGAGCTGTAGCGGTTGGTCTGGTTGATTGTGGAGAGCGAATCGCTCTCGCTGTCGGTATAGCCTAGGACCAGGTCGAGAGTCGGCCAGTGGGCGCTGCTGGCGCGTTTGACCTCCTCTTCGGCGAGGCCATGATTGAGCTGGCGTGCACGCAGCGAAGGGTTGTTCAATTGGGCCTTCTGTAGCCAGTCCTGGAGGTTGTCCGGTTGCAGGGGCGGAGTAGGAAATTCCGCGTGCAGGGTAGCGAGTTGATCCGGGTTGTTGCCGAGCAACTCCTGCAGCAGGCGCAGGGCGACTACCAGATTGTCTTCGGCTTCGATCACGCCGGCCTGCGCCAGGTCACGTCGGGCGGTGGCCTGGTCGACGTCGGTGATGGTGCCGTCGCCCAGATCGAAGCGGCGTTTGGCAGCCGCTACCTGTTGCTCGAAAGCCTTGAGCTTGGCGCGTGAAAGGTCGATGGTCTCGCGCGTCAGCAACACATCGAAGTAGCGGCTGGCCAGGCGTACGGCAACGCTCTGCGTCTTGGCATCGAACACCGCTTCGCTATAGCTGGCGCGCTGCTTGCCCTGGCGGTACTCGACCATTTTCTGGCGGTTATACAGCGGTTGACGCAATTGCAGGCTGAGGTTTTCCGAGTCGTAGTCCAGATCGTTCTCGGTGCGCCGGCCAAGTGCATTCTGTTGCTCCTGGGTGCCGTCGACCTGGCTTTTGCTGGCCCTGGCAGTGATCTGCGGCAGTAACCCGGCTCTGCCGATAGCGGGGTTTTCCAGACCAGCGGCACGCTCGTGGACGGCGGCACGATAGGTTGGGCCCTGCAGTTGCAGCAATTCCCAGGCCTGTAACAGATCCATGGAGTGGGCGGGCAGGCAGGCCAGGCAGCAGAGGCCTGACAATATCTGGCGTACGAGCATGTCATTGCTCCTTGAAGGCCCCGTCGATACGGTCAAGCATGGGCTTCATCAGATAGCTCATCAGGTTGCGTTCACCGGTCTTGATCGTCACGGTGGCCGGCATGCCGGGGCGAATGCGATTGCTGCCCAGCTTGTCCATGCCGTCGGCGGTGACCTCGATCTCGGCCAGGTAGTAGGGCTGCTTGTTGGTCTCGTCGATAAGGCGATCGGCGGAAATCGTCAGTACGCGACCGGGGATGTTCGGCGTCTGCGCGTGATTGAACGCGGGGAAGGCGATGTCCACCGGCAATCCTGGTTGCATCTTGTCGATGGCCTGCACCGGCACCATGGCATCGACCTGCAGCGGCTCATTGGCCGGCACCACGTCCATGATTCGCGAGCCGGCCTGGATCACCCCGCCTATGGTGGAGGCCGACAGTCCCAGCACCACGCCATCGATGGGCGAGCGGATCACCGTGTTGCTGACTTCGTAGTCCAGCGCCCGCAGGCGGTCGGCGAGAGCGGCGGCCTCTTTCTGCATATCGCTGAGCTGCGATTGCACTTCCTGCTGGTAATTCTGTTCAAGCTGGAGGATGCGCAGTTTGAGTTCGGCGATCTGGTTGCGCGTACGCCCTGTGTCGGCGATGTTCTGCGCCAGCGAGGCGCTCAGTTCGGCGGCGTTGCGTTCCAGTTCGAGCATGCGGTTGCGCGTCACATAGCCTTCCGCCGCTAGGCTGCGCACCCCGTCGAGTTCCTGGTTGAGCAGCCTGATCTGCGCGCTGCGCGAGTGCTGTACCTGGCGCAGGCCCTTGAGCTGTTCCTCGGCGCCGTGGATGTTCTCGCGGAGAATCTCGGCTTCGCCGGTCAACGCCGTGCGGCGGGTAGTGAACAGACGTTGCTGCAGGGCGACGGAGGCATCCAGGCGTGGGTCGTTGGCGAATCGGCTGAGCAGCTCGGGGTCGAACTCGACCTGTGTGGCGCCGTCACGCTCGGCCTGCAAGCGACTTTTCACCGTGCTGACCACTATGTATTGCGCGCTGACCATGCCCTGCTCGGCGATGGCGCGGGTGGCGTCCAGCTCGATCAGCGGCTGGTTGCGTCGTACCAGATCCCCCTCGCGCACCAGGATGGCGCCTACCGAGCCGCCGGTCAGGTGCTGGATGGTCTTGCGGTTGTCGGTGACGTTGACTGTGGCATTGGCCACCACCCCGGCATCCAGCGGCGCGAGAATGGCCCAGAGAATGAATCCACCGAAGCCTGCGAGCACCAGCGACAAGCCCCAGCGACTCGGTTTGCCGTCGTCCATGTCAACCGTGCAGGGGCTATCCGTCAGTATCAGCCCCTTGCTTTCGAACTGCAGATCGGACATGACATGTCACTCCTTGGCCCGTACCGAGGCCAGGGTCGGCGACCCCTTGCCGGTGGGGATCACGTTGGCCTGGCGCAACGCAGCGAATACCTCGTCGCGGCTGCCGAATATCTGCACCGCGCCTTCGCGCAGTACCAGCACCTTGTCCACCATGTTCAGCACGGTGGGGCGGTGGGAGATCAGCACCAGGGTCTTGCCGCGTTGCTTGAGGTCGAGCAGCGCTTGCAGCAACGCCGCTTCGCCGACGTCGTCGAGGCTGGCGTTGGGCTCGTCGAGGACGATCAGTGATGGCTCGCCGTAGAGTGCACGGGCCAGGCCGATGCGTTGCTTCTGCCCGCCGGACAACGAGCTTCCGTCGGCGCTCAGGTGGGTGTCGTAGCCTTGCGGCAGGTGCAGGATCATCTCGTGCACGCCGGCCTGCCTGGCGGCGAGGATCACCGCCTCGCCGTCGATAGCGCCGAAGCGCGCGATGTTTTCGGCGACGCTGCCCTCGAACAACTCGACGTCCTGTGGCAGGTAGCCGAGCCAGGGACCCAGCTCAGCCTTGTTCCATTGATAGATGTCGGCGCCGTCCAGGCGCACCTTGCCGCCTTGCGCCGGCCAGACGCCAACCAGCAGACGTGCCAGGGTGGATTTGCCTGAGGCTGAGGGGCCGATGATGCCCAGGGCTTCGCCGGGTGCCAGGTTGAAGCTGACGCCGCGCAGGATCGGCGTGGGCGAGCCCGGTGCGCTGGCGAAGGCGTTCTCCACGTGGAGCATGCCCAGCGGCTTGGGTAGCGGCATGGACGGCTTGTGCGCAGGAAAGTCAGCCAGCAGCCCGGATAGCCGAGCCCAGGCTGCACGGCTGGAGAGCAACTGCTTCCAGGCCGAGATCACCTGCTCCACCGGCGCCATGGCACGGCCGGAGAGGATCGAGCAGGCGATCATCATGCCCGGGGTGATCGTGCCCTGGATCGCCAGCAAGGCGCCGGCACCAAGGATCAGTGACTGCAGGGTGACACGCACGAAACGACTGCCTCCGGCGATGTAGGCCGCGCGGTCGGAGGCCAGGGTCTGCAGCTCGAGAATTTTCAGGTGGTTGCCGAACCAGCGCTGGCGAATTGCCGGCAGCATGCCCATGGCCTCGATCACTTCGGCATTGCGCAGGTTGTTGTTGGCGAAACTGCCGGATACCAGCGAGGCCTGATTGGCCTCGGCCAGCGGCTTGCGCGTGCTGACTTCGGTGAGCCAGGCCAGGCCCACCAGCAGTAACGAGCCGATCAGAGTAATCAGGCCGAGCAGTGGGTGTACCAGGTAGATCACCAGCAGGAAGATGGGGGTCCAGGGGGCGTCGAAGAAGGCGAACAGGCCGTTACCGGTGAGAAACTGGCGAACCTGTGAGAGATCCTGCAGCGCCTGCGCCGGGTTGCCGCCGGCGCGGCGCAGGTTGCGCTCGAAGGCGGCACCGAAGATGCGCTTGTTGAGCATCATGTCGAGGCGGTTGCCGACGCGGATCAGCACGCTTGAGCGCACCACTTCCAACAGCGCCATCAGTACATACAGACCGATCACCAGCACGGTGAGCATCAGCAGGGTGGTGACATTGCTGCTGACCAAGGCACGGTCGTAGACCTGCAGCATATAAACAGCCGGGGTCAGCATCAGCAGGTTGATCACCCCGCTGAAGGCGGCCAGGGCGTAGAAGGTGCGGCGCAGGCGAAAGAGCACCTCGGCCAGCTCGGAACGCGGGGGCTGCGGTACGTCCATGGGACCCTCCGGCACTGCATGTTCGCTGGGTGTCCTGCATTGGGTGACGGCATTTCGACGATTGGCGTGCAGGACCGTCTATTGGAGACGTTTTCTTGTCTCTTTGGGTGTCGCCATCTAGGTATAGATGGGGTTTTCGTCGATGTGCAAGGGGGCTAAGCGTCTTATTTTTCGATGTTTCGTTTTGTTTCATCAAAAAAATCTTTATTCAATAAAAGCTTATATGGAATAAGGATAATTAATGAGGCGATTGACGGTATCTTGACAATCCTATTGGCTAGGACTTAAGTCTAGGCGTGTGATCCAAGCCAATAAGTCGACACGGCTTTCGTTGGCAAGCTCCTGCATGGGGTGATCACCATCGGAATCACGTTTTACCGGACGCCTGAGGCGTCTTTGCTAGGGCATTTCGCCGACCTGAAACTGCACGGGTCTCCTACTGCCTGATTTCTGACGCTAGGCTTCGTGCCAGCTTCAGCATAGGGACATACCAAATACTGATTGCACGTCGATTAGCCCAGCAGGTTGGTGTGGCAGCGTTTGGCCTCTATCCCGGGAACGCTCTGACGATTGCGTGATGCGCAACGGACGGGGTGGGCTGCTTCTGGGCCAGGGATTCCTCCGATTTCGCGCATTCAGCCGCTGGGTTTCAGAGGTGGAAGGAAATGGCCGATTTCATCAAATCCGATCTCGAGTTCATCCTGCAGCAGATTTTCATTGCTGAGGCGCATGCCGCCGGACAGAGCCTGAGCGAGTTGCTGCCCAACTCCCAGGTGCCCTGGGGGCTGCGTACAGTGGATGGCAGCTACAACAATCTGGTGGAGGGCCGTACCTTCTGGGGCGCCGCCGACCAGGAGTTCCTCTTGTTGCTGGACCAACAGTTCCGCAACGACCAGGACGGCGACACCTTCGATATGAACGGTCCGGCGCCCGGTGGGCTGGTGACCAACACCGACTACGGCGCCGCCGGTAACGTGGCCGATGCCGACCCACGGATCATCTCCAACCTGATCGTCGACCAGACCATCAGCAACCCGGCGGCGGTACAGGTTTTCATTGATGCCGGGCTGGGCGTGCTTGCCGACGGTAGCCAGCTGGACCCGGATGGCAACCCCTATCCCGTTGGCACCGTGCTGGATCTCGACGGTGTGGCGATTCCTGCTGGCCAGTCGTTATTTATCCCCAATACTGCGCCGGACGAAGGGCTTTCGGCCGGCTTCAACACCTGGTTCACCTTCTTCGGCCAGTTCTTCGACCATGGTCTGGACCTGGTCAACAAGGGCGACAACGGTTTCGTCTTCATTCCGCTGCAGCCGGACGATCCGCTGTACAACCCGCTGTCGCCGCAAACCAACTTCATGGTCATTACCCGCGCCAGCGTCGAGGTGGATGCGGACGGCAACCGGGTGCACGTCAACCAGACCACGCCGTTCGTCGACCAGAACCAGACCTACAGCTCGCACGCTTCGCACCAGGTATTCCTGCGCGCCTATGTGCTGGTGGACGGCCAACCCATGGCCACTGGCAAGCTGCTGACCAACCGCGATCTGGGCGGCGATGGCATCTTCGGTACCGAGGACGACGTGGAACTGGGCGGCATGGCCACCTGGGCCGTGCTCAAGGCTCAGGCTCGCGACGTGCTGGGCATCGAGCTGGACGATCAAGACGTCGGCCGGGTGCCGCTGCTGGCCACCGACCAGTACGGCAACTTCATCCCGGGCGGCAATGGCCTGCCGCAGCTGGTGACCGCCGGTGGCCTGGTCGAAGGCGACCTGGCCGCGCCGGTGGATGCTTCCCTGGCGCTGACCACCGGCCACGGCTTCCTCGATGACATCGCTCATTCGGCCAACCCGTTCAACAGCCAGACCGGCGCGCCGCTGGTAGCCGATGCCGATGGTGTGGCCGGGGTCAACGATGGCCTGGCGGGTACCTACGACAACGAACTGCTCGACGCCCACTTCATGGCCGGCGACGGCCGGGTCAACGAGAACATCGGCCTGACCGCCGTGCACCATGTGTTTCATGCCGAGCACAACCGCCTGGTCGAACACACCAAGGAAGTGGTTCTGCAGGCCGCCGCGGCTGGCGATATCGCCTTCCTCAACCAATGGCTGCTGGTGCCGGTCAATAGCGTGCCGGGCAATCTGGATAGCCTGCAGTGGAATGGTGAACGGCTGTTCCAGGCCGCCAAGTTCGGTACCGAGATGCAGTATCAGCACCTGGTGTTCGAGGAGTTCGCCCGTAAGGTGCAGCCGCTGGTGGACGAGTTCCTTGTCCCCAACGGTTACGACGCCACCATCAACCCGGCGATCATGGCCGAGTTCGCTCACACCGTGTATCGCTTCGGTCACTCGATGCTGACCGAGACCGTGGATCGCTTCGACCCGAGCTTCCAGAACGACAGCAGCATGGGGCTGATCGAGGCCTTCCTCAACCCGTTGGCGTTCAATGACAATGGCACGCTGACGCCCGAAGAAGCTGCTGGCGCCATCGTTCGTGGCCTGACCCGGCAACTGGGCAACGAGATCGACGAGTTCGTCACCGGTGCCCTGCGCAGCAACCTGCTTGGCCTGCCGCTGGACCTGGCGGCGATCAATCTCGCCCGCGGTCGCGATACCGGCGTGCCATCGCTGAACGAGGCGCGCGCCGATTTCTATGCCATGACCGGCGACAGCCAGCTCAAGCCCTATACCAGCTGGCTGGATTTCGCCCTGCACCTCAAGCACCCGGAATCGCTGATCAACTTCATCGCCGCCTACGGCACCCATGCCAGCATCACTGGGGCGACCTCGCTGGCGGCCAAGCGCGCTGCGGCCATGGATATCGTGTTTGGCGGCGGGGCGATTTCCGACGCCGCGCGCATGGCCTTCCTCAACGGGCCGGCGGCCAGCACCGGGGTCAACGACATCGACTTCTGGATCGGTGGCCTGGCCGAACAGATCATGCCCTTCGGCGGCATGCTCGGTTCCAGCTTCAACTTCGTTTTCGAGACGCAGATGGAGGCGCTACAGAACGGTGACCGTTTCTACTACCTGGCACGCCTGGACGGCCTCAACTTCCTCGGCGAGATGGAGAACAACTCCTTCGCCAAGCTGGTGATGCGTCATACCGATGCGGTGCACCTGCCGGCGGACATCTTCTCCAGGCCGGGGCTGATTCTCGAGGTAAATCAGTCTGCGCAGTTCAACGACGGGCTCGGTAGCGCCGACCCGGTTGGCGACAATCCGCTGATCCCCCTGGTGATCCGCGACAACCCGCAGACCCCGGCGGTCGAAACCAACTACCTGCGTTACACCGGCGACGAGCACGTGGTGCTCGGCGGCACCGCGGGCGACGACGTGATGATCGGCAGCATCGGCGACGACACCCTGTGGGGCGACGGCGGCAATGACCGCCTGGAAGGCGGCGACGGCAACGACGTGATCGAAGGCGGCGCCGGCCATGACATCATCACCGACAAGGGCGGCGACGATGTGCTCAAGGGTGGCGACGGCAACGACGTGATCCACGGCGGCAACGGCTTCAACCTGATCCTCGGCGGCCATGGCAACGACTTCATCATCACCGGCGAGGACGTTTCTACCACCTTCGCTGGCACCGGCAACGACTTCATCCTCGGTGCCAAGGGCAACCTGCAGACCGCCGGTAACGAAGGCGATGACTGGATCGAGATCGGTACCCAGGACGGTGCGCCCGGCGACAACCTGGAGCCGTTCGCCACCGACGTGGTGATCGGCCATGATGTGTTCATCGGCGGCCCCGGCTTCGACGAAGTGATAGGCGAGGGCGGCGACGACATCATGGTCGGCTCCGAAGGTGCCGACCACTTCGACGGCAACTCGGGCTTCGACTGGGCGGTGTACAAGGACGACCCCTTCGGGGTGAAGGTCGACCTGATCGTCGACGACTTCGTCGAGCCGCCGGTGGCACCGTCCAATGCCGGTATCCTCGACCGTTTCGCCGAGGTGGAAGGTCTGTCCGGTTCGGCCCATGCCGATATCCTGCGCGGCGATAACGCCGACGCGGCGCTGATCGCCCAGGCCGGTGCCCAGGGCAGCCTGCTGACGGCCGAGGGCATTGCCCGCATCACCAACCTGCAGCAGATGCTCACCGAGTTCTTCGGTGCGCCGCAGAGCTCCTTCGGCAGCGGCAACATCATTCTCGGCGGCGGCGGCAGCGACGTGCTGGAAGGCCGCGGCGGCGATGACCTGCTCGACGGCGACCGCTGGCTCAACGTACGCATCAGCGTGCGCGCCGGGATGGATGCCGACGGTAATCCTACCGGCCCGGAAATCGCGTCCTTCAACAGCATGAAGGACATGATGCACCTGATGCTCGACGGCACCTACAACCCCGGGCAACTGATGATCGTGCGCGAGATTCTCGACAGCGCCGATAGCTTCGATACTGCGTTGTATGCCGGCCCGCGCGAGAACTACACGGTGACCACGCTTGCCGGCGTGACCATCGTCACCGCCAACGTCGGCGACGAAGGCACCGACCGCCTGCTCAATATCGAGCGCATCCAGTTTGCCGACAGTGCACTGGTGCGGGTCGGCGGCCAGTTCGTCGACGAAGTGGCCGGTACCCAGCAGGGCGGCAATTTCTCGCCCACGGGCACGCTGCAGATTCTCGATGCTGGCAGTGGTAATCCCGATAGCACCCCGGCGGTCGGCCAGTTGCTGCGGGTCTCTGCCGCAGGTGTCGGCGACGAGGACAATGCCAACGGCCTGATCAACGGTCGGCCGGTCAGCTATGTCTGGCAATACGAGGCGGTGGCCGGCTCGGGCATCTTCCAGGACATCATCGTCGAGGGCGGCGCCCGGCCGTCCACCCAGGATGGCGTTTCCTATCGCGTCACCCCCGATCTGGATGGTCTGGCAATCCGTGTGATCGCTACCTATCAGGACGATAACGGTGTGCTGGAGCGAGTGTCTTCCGCTGCCACCCAGCCGGTGGCGGGGGGCTCGGTGCCCTTGCCGCCGCCACCGCTGCCGGTGGAAAGCGATGTGGTCAGCCCCGGCAATGGCTTGCGGATGATTCGCTCCGACCTGCAATTCATTCTCGACCAGATCATCATTGCCGAGCGCCATGCCGCCGGCGAGGACCTGATGGACATCATCCCCAACTCGCGCCTGCCCTGGGGCCTGCGCACGGTGGATGGTTCGTTCAACAACCTGGTCTTCGGGCAGGAGCATTTCGGTGCGGCGGATCAGCCGTTCCCGACCGCGACGACGCAGAACTTCATCAACGACCCGGATGGCGACAGCATCGACCTCAATGGCCCGGGCCCGGGCGGTGTGTTCGTCAACGGCAACTATGCCTACGATCCGACCAATCCTGCCTCGCCGCGCGACGTGGTGGACGCCGACCCACGGACCATCTCCAACCTGATCGTCGACCAGACCATCACCAACCTGGCGGCGGTGCAGGCCTATGTCGATGCCGGCCTGGGTACTCTGGATGCCAACGGCGTGCTGCTGGATCTCAATGGCCAGCCGATCCCGGGCGGGGTGCCGCTGTTTATTCCCAACAGCGCTCCGGACGAGGGGCTGTCGGCGGGCTTCAACTCCTGGTTCACCCTGTTCGGCCAGTTCTTCGATCACGGCCTGGACCTGGTCAACAAGGGCGGCAACGGCACGGTGTTCATCCCGCTGCAGCCTGATGATCCGCTCTATGTCGAGGGTGGCTCGGCCAACTTCATGGTACTGACGCGCGCCACCAACCAGGCGGTGCTGGCCGGTACGGACGGTGTGCTTGGCACCTCCGATGACGTGCATGTGCATGTCAACCAGACCACGCCTTTCGTCGACCAGAACCAGACCTACACCTCGCATGCCTCGCACCAGGTGTTCCTGCGCGAGTACGCCATGACCGACGAAGGCCCGGTGGCTACCGGGCGCCTGCTCAACGGTGCCGATGGCGGCCTGCCGACCTGGGCCGAAATCAAGGCCCAGGCGCTCGATATGCTGGGCATCGTGCTGAGCGATGCCGACGTGGTGAACGTGCCGCTGTTGGCCACCGACCAGTACGGCAAGTTCATCCCGGGTGGCAACGGCTATCCGCAGTTCGTCACCGGTGGTGGTCTGGTTTCCGCCGGGCCGGGTGGGGTGGAGGTGCCCAACGATGTGATTCGCACCAATCACGCCTTCCTCGACGATATTGCGCATAACGCCAACCCCTTCAACAGCCAGACTGGCGCGCTGAAGACGGCCGATGGCGACGATGCCGTGGGGCTGACCCTCGGCGGCGGGCAGAGCAGCGGCAATACCTACGACGATGAGCTGCTCGATGCCCACTTCATTACCGGCGACGGTCGTGGCAACGAGAATATCGGTCTGACCGCCATTCACCATGTGTTCCATGCCGAGCACAACCGCGTTGTGGCGCATACCAAGGACGTGGTGCTGGCCTCCAACGACATCAACTTCATCAATCAGTGGTTGCTGGAGCCGGTGAACAGTCTGCCGGGCAGCCCGGATGGCCTGGTGTGGAACGGCGAGCGGCTGTTCCAGGCCGCGCGTTTCGCCACCGAGATGCAGTACCAGCACCTGGTGTTCGAGGAGTTCGCGCGCAAGGTGCAGCCGCAGGTGGACGTGTTCTTCAACGCCACCCAGGTCTACGACAGCACCCTCAACCCGGCGATCCTCGCCGAGTTCGCCCACGTGGTGTACCGCTTCGGCCACTCCATGCTGACCGAGACGGTGGATCGCTTCGACCCGAACTTCGTCTCCAGCGAGCTGGGACTGATCGAGGCCTTCCTCAATCCACTGATGTTCAACCAGCTGAACAACCCGGACTTCGATCCGTTGCAGCCGGTAGGACCGGGTAATGAGCAGTACATCACCGTCTCGGCGGAAGAAGCCGCTGGCGCCCTGGCACGCGGCATGACCCGGCAGCTCGGCAACGAGATCGACGAGTTCGTCACCGAGGCCCTGCGCAACAACCTGCTCGGCCTGCCGCTGGACCTGGCCACCATCAACCTGACCCGCGGCCGGGAGACCGGGGTGCCGTCGCTTAACGCGGCGCGTCAGGAGTTCTACAACATGACCGGCGATAGCCAGCTCAAGCCGTACACCAGCTGGGTCGACTTCGCCATGAACCTCAAGCACCAGACCTCGCTGGTCAACTTCATCGCCGCCTATGGTACGCATGCGGCGTTGCTGGCTCTCGACGTCAATACCCTGGCCGAGAAGCGGGCGGTGGCCTTCGCCCTGGTATTCGGCGGCGAGGCGTTGATCAACGAGGGAACCGCCGAGGAGCGGGTATTCGATGCCGATGGCGATGGCGTCAACCGTGCCGCCTTCCTTTATGGTCCGGCGGCCACTACCGGGGTCAACGCCATCGACTTCTGGATCGGCGGCCTGGCCGAGAAGATCATGCCCTTCGGCGGCATGCTCGGCTCCACCTTCAACTTCGTCTTCGAGACGCAGATGGAGGCTTTGCAGGATGCCGACCGCTTCTACTACCTGGAACGGCTGGCTGGCCTGAACATGCTCACCGAGATGGAGAACAACTTCTTCTCGCGCATGGTCATGGCCAACACCGATGCCACCCACCTGCCGGGGGATATCTTCTCCACCCCGGGCTTTATCCTCGAAGTGGACCAAACCAGGCAGTACACCGGCCTGGGCGTCGACGGCCGCGCCGATCCGGATAGCGGCGACCCGCTGCTACCGGAAGTGATTCGCGGGCCGAACTTCCTGCAGTACAACGGCGACGAGCACGTGGTGCTCGGCGGCACGGACGGCAATGACACCCTGATCGGCAGCATCGGCGACGACACCCTGTGGGGCGACGCCGGCAATGATCGTCTGGAGGGTGGCTTCGGCAACGACTTGCACATGGGCGGAGCCGGCGACGACATCATTACCGACATGGGCGGTGACGACATCATTCGCGCCGGCGAAGGCAACGACGTGGTGCATGCCGGCAATGGCATCAATCTGGTGATGGCCGGCCACGGCAAGGACTTCGTCGTCTCCGGCGAGGATTCCACCGAGGTGTTCGGCGGCCCGGGCGACGACTTCATCCTCGGCACCCGTGGCAACGAGGCGCAGTTCGGTAACGAAGGCAACGACTGGCTGGAACTGGGCGGTCCCGACGGCAACGGCGGCGACAACTTCAATGAGTTCGGCCTGGACGACGTGATCGGCCATGACGTGTTCATCGGCGAGTTCGGCATCATCGACCGCATGGACGGCGAGGGTGGTGACGACATCATGTTCGGCAACGGCGGCGAGGGCGACCGCTACGTCGGTGGCTCCGGCTTCGACTGGGCGGGCTTCCGCGACGATCCGTTCGGGGTCAACGTCGACTTCCGTCTGCGCGCCTTCGACGAAACGCCGGTGGCACCGTCCGATGTGTCGGTGCTGGCACGCTTCGAATTCATGGAAGGGCTGTCGGGCTCGCACCATGCCGACATTCTCAACGGCGACGACCGCGACGCCACGGCCATCGCTCTGTCCGGTGCCTACGGCAGCGTGCTGAGCGACGACTATATGGACATGGTCGACGGCTTGCGGGCGTTCATCAACCAACTGGCCGATCCACTGACCACCTCCGGCGAGGTCACGTCCTTTGGCACGGGTAATATCATCCTCGGCGGCAATGGCAGCGACCTGATCGCCGGTAACGGCGGCGACGACCTGATCGACGGTGACATGTGGCTCAACGTGCGTATCAGCGTGCGTGCGAACAACGACGGTACGGGCCCGGAAATCGCCACCTTCAACAGCATGGTGCCGATGATCCCGTTCATGCTCAACGGCACCTACAACCCGGGGCAACTGGTCATCGTCCGCGAGCTGATGCCCGGTACGGTCGACCCGAACAACCTCGGGAACTCCTTCGATACGGCGGTCTACTCGGGGCTGATGTCCGAGTATGAAGTGATCGAGTGGGGCGACGGCCTGTGGGGCGTGCGTCATATCGGCCCGGCGCCCGTGGATAACGACGGCGACGGCCTGTTCGATGCGATCGGCGCCGATGGCGCGGACATGGTCCGCAATATCGAGCGCATCCAGTTCAATGACCAGGCCATGGTGCTGGTCGAAGGACGCAATGCCGAGGTGGAAGGCGTGCTGCGCATCAGCGACGGCTCGCCCAGTGTCGGCCAGGTGCTCAGCGTCTCGGCCGCGCTGGTGCGCGACGCCGACAACATCGGCGTCGGTAATCCGAACGGCGCCATCACCGGGCCGATCAGCTACTACTGGCAGGTGGATCCTGAGGGCGACGGTACCTTCGAAGATATCGTGACGGAAAACATCGGCGGCGAGGCCGCCCGTGCTACCGGGCCGAACTTCACTGTAGCGCCGGAGTTCGAGGGCCTGGCCCTGCGCGTCAAGGCGATCTACAAGGACGCCCACGGCGTGCTGGAAACCGTGTTCTCGGCGCCGACCAGCTTGGTTGAGGCTGGTGATCCGAACGATCTGCCGGTGGGCAGTGTGCTGGTCAGTAACATGGCGCCGTCGCTGGGTGACGAACTCACGGCGATCAATGCCTTTACCGATGCCGATGGACTGGCCGGCGTGACGTTCGCCTACCAGTGGCAGGCCGGCACGGGCGGCAACTTCGCCGATATCGCCGGCGCCACAGGCCCAAGCTTTACCCCGACCGTGGCTCAGGCCGGGCAGCAGATCCGGGTGGTGGTCAGCTACACCGATAACGGCAATACCCTGGAGTCGCTGACGTCGGTGGCTACTGCGGTGCTGGCGGGCATCATCGTCGGTACCGAGGGCGACAATGTCCTCAACGGTACCCCGGCGGCCGAGCTGATCCAGGGCCTGGGCGGCAACGATGTGCTCAATGGGCTGGGGGGCAACGATACGCTGGAGGGCGGTAACGGCAACGATCTGCTCGACGGTGGCGTGGGCGACGATCTGATGACCGGTGGCGTCGGCAACGACACCTATGTGGTGGACAGCGTCGGCGACCAGATCGTCGAAGCGGTCAATGGCGGAACCGATACGGTACGTACCACGCTGGCCAGCTATACCCTGGCCGCCAATCTGGAGAACCTGACCAAGCTCAATGGCGGTGCTTTCCTCGGCACCGGCAACGCGCTGGCCAACACCATTATTGGCGGCACGGGCAACGATACTCTCAATGGCCTGGGTGGTAATGACAACCTGCAAGGCGGCGCCGGAGACGACTGGCACGATGGCGGTGCCGGCAATGACAGCATGGCCGGCGGGGCTGGTAACGACACCTATGTAGTAGACAGTACCGCCGATGTAGTTACAGAGGTTGCCGGAGGCGGCAGCGACACGGTACGCACTACCCTGGCCAGCTACACCCTCGGTGCCAACGTGGAGAACCTGACCAAGGTCAATGGCGGGGCCTTCACCGGTACCGGTAATACGCTGGCCAATATCATCATCGGCGGTGCGGCTGCCGATGCGTTGATGGGCTTGGCTGGCAACGACAACCTGCAGGGCGGAGCGGGCAATGACCTGCTCGATGGTGGTACTGGCGTCGACAGTATGAGTGGCGGTACCGGTAACGACACCTATGTGGTGGACAACGCGGGCGATGTGGTGATCGAGGCGGTCAATGGCGGAACCGATACGGTTCGCACCACGCTGGCCAGCTACACCCTGGGTGCCAACGTGGAAAACCTGACCAAGACCAATGGCGGTGATTTTGCCGGTACGGGGAACGGTCTGGATAACATCATCATCGGTGGAAGTGGCAACGACACCCTGGCTGGTGGTATGGGAAATGATCGTCTGGAGGGTGGTACGGGCGACGACCTACTCAACGGCGGCACCGGTGTCGACACGATGACAGGGGGAAGCGGAAACGACATCTACCTTGTCGATCAAGCCGGCGATGTGGTGGTGGAAGCCGCTAATAGTGGAACCGATCAGGTACGGTCGAGTAGTTCCAGCTTCACCCTCGGTGCCAATATCGAGAACCTGTTCCAGACCGCCAATGTCGCCGCAGTGTTGACGGGGAACGGACTGGCCAACGACATAAGAGGCAGCAACCTCAATGACACCCTCAACGGTCAGGGTGGTAACGATATCCTCAGGGGCAACGATGGCAGCGACAACCTTAACGGGGGCGCCGGTACCGATCAGTTGCTCGGCGGCAACGGCAACGACCAACTGTTTGGCGATGGTGACAATGACATTCTCGATGGCGGTGCTGGTAACGACATCCTCAATGGCGGCGTCGGCAACGACAGGGTGACTGGCGGTGCCGGCAACGACACCATGACCGGTGGTACTGGCAACGACATCTTTGTGTTCGGGCCGAACTTCGGCAATGACCGGATCACGGACTTCGATGCCAACCCTGCCGGGGGCCAGGATCTGCTCAATATCGCCGCGCTGGGGATTACGGCAGCGACCTTCGCTGCGCGGGTGAGCATCGCCGATGCCGGTGCCGACACCCTGGTGACGGTCAACGGTGCGGATGGCGGCACCATCACCCTGGTTGGAGTCACCAATCACACCACGGTGACGGTAGCGGACTTCCAGTTGAGTTGAGTCGGGAAGCCTGGTGCCTGGCTTTGCCCGGCACCATGGCGACAAGGGTATAAACCTTGAGGGGAGCATATTCGATGAGTGACAAGATCAAGGTAGGCATAGTCGACGACCATCCGCTGCTACGGCAGGGGGTCGCCGCGACCCTTAGCCGGGTCGAGGACTTCGAGGTGGTGGAGCAGGGCGGTTGCGCCGACGAGGCGCGGGAAATTTCCGCGCGCTGTCAGCCCGATGTGCTGCTGATGGATGTCAACATGCCGGGTGATACCTTCGCTGCGGTACGCGCCATCAACAAGGCGCAGCCAAAGGTCAAGGTGTTGATGCTGACGGTGTCGGAGTCCGAGGACGACGCCTATTCGGCCCTGGAGGGCGGCGCCCAGGGCTACGTGCTAAAGGGGGTCAGTGGTCCTGAGCTGATTCAGGCGATTCGCACCGTGGCCAAGGGTGAAACCTTTATCACCCCGGCGCTGGCGACGCGCCTGCTGAGCAACTTCCGCAAGCACCAGACCGAGCAGCGCGGGGTAGACCTCACCCACCGCGAAGAACAGATCATCCGCGAGGTCGCCAACGGTCTGACCAATCGTGAGGTGGCGGCCAAGCTGGGTTTGAGCGAGAAGACGGTGAAGTACTACATGACCAACGTGATGCAGAAGCTGCATGCGCGCAATCGTGTCGAGGCGGTGGCGGCAGTGCGCCGCTATTGGGAAAGCCACAAGACCTGGACTGTAGGCATCGGTGCGCCGTGACGGCACAGGTGCTACTGGCAGTTTTCGTCATCGTGTAAATCGAATCTGGCCGTGACCCGGGTACCTTGCCCGGGGGCCGATTCGAGCTCGAACGTCCCGCCCAGAGACTCCACCCGATAGCGCATGCCCACCAGTCCCAGGCGCGAGCGATGTAACCCTGTCGCGGCCTGAAGACCCTTATCGATGCCGGCGCCGGTGTCCGCCACCTGTACTTCCAGTACGCCCTGCCGGCACTCGGCACTGACCTGCTGTCCCTGGCCGCCGGCATGGTGGAAGGCGTTGTTCAACGCCTCCTGTACCAGCCGGTAGACGCAGATCTTGTAGGACAGACTCAGCGCCTCGGGTAACTCGCCGAGATCTAGCTGCACCTTGGTTTCGCTGCGTTGCTCATGGCGTTGCACCACCAGTTTGAGCAGCTCATCCAGATTCAGTTCGTTGATTTCCGGCAGGGCCAGGCCACGGGAAATACCGCGAATCTCGCGCAGGCTTTCCTGGGCGGCGTTGCGGATGGTCTCCAATGGCTCGCTGGTCGTGCTTGTCGACAATGCCGCCAGTTCATCCAGGCGCAGCAGGATCAGGGTCAGGAGCTGCGCCGGACCATCGTGCAGGTCGGCGCCCAGACGTCTGTGGGTCAGCTCGTTGATGGTGGCGAACTCGCGGCTGGCGGTATTGACGCGCTGCTGTAGCGCGGCGTTCTGCTGGTGCAAGGCCTCCTGCTCGCGCATCTGCTGGCGTAGGATCGCCTGCTGGCGGTCGATGATGCGGTCGCCGCGGCGGACGATGAGAAATAGCAGCAGGAGCATGGCCAGGGTAGCGGCGGCGATGATTGCCCAGACCTGCAGATGGATGCTGTCGATCTCGTGCTCCATCTCGTAGAACTCACCGATGGCGATGATCCGTCCGCTACCGAACTCGCGCAGCGGCACATAGGTTTCGTACAGCGGCTGGTTGAAGCTGCGCTCGTAGGCGTGTTCGTCGTGATCCAGCGGGCTCAGGCGGGTGACCACCTCGCCCTGCATGGCGGCGGCGATGGGGCCGGCCGGGTGATAGTAGAAGACCGGCCGCTTGCTGCTGCTGTAGACGTTGCTGCCGTCGGGTAGCCAGATTTTGACCGAGACGATATGGCTGTTGAGCGAGGTCTGGCTCACCAACGCGTCGATGGCCTGCACGCTCTCGGGTTTCAGGCTGCGCGCGTTGGCCAGTTCCTGCACGTACTCGTCGAGATAGGCCTCCATATAGATGGCCGCGCCTTCTCCCGCACTCTGCGCTGCGGCCAGCCTGATTTGCTGGCTGACCAGGCTGCCGACGAAGGTCATGCTTACGCCGAGAATCAGTGCAGCAGCGAGAACGAACTGCACCGAACGGTTCGCCGACCCCAGGCGACGCCAGCCGGATGAAGTGGGTTCGACCAAAGTCCCATCACCATTCTCGACCAAGGTCGTTGAAATGGATTCGACCTTTGCATCTATGGTCATTGCTGTTACTCCCGGATGCTTGGAGCCAAGTGCTGAAAGACCTTTTGCTGGCTGCAACGTGCTGAGGTCTATCAACAAGCTAGTTCAGGATTGGCCTTGTCGGGTCGCCGAGTGCAGATCACCAACTCCGCAGAGGTTGGCGTGTGCTTCAGGCGACAGGTGAGGTGGCAGTTACAGCTGTAGCTTGATAGGACGCATGGAGTGGGTCTTGAGCATTCTCAAGCGTGGTGCTGGCGATGGCATGCGGTGCAAGAGAGGGCGCCACGGCCGTCGATCAGGCCACCTGTGATGGAGCGCAAATGATGGACAGCAGTCCACGTCGTCCCGTAGCGGCGAGCTTGTGTGGTACCGGCTTGTGGCATGGTCACGGGCCGCCTTAGTCCCATCCCACGGCCTAGCCGCCGCGGGGGCAAACGATCGCCAGGTGCGGTCCGAGCCCTTCCCTATCTGCCCAGACACACATATTCCTGCGCTGCGCCACGCCGTTGCAATGTTGCCGTATGCATGTGGTTTCACTGACGTCTCCGTCAGTCGCGCTCACATCAAAGGGAGCACAACAAAATGGCTGTCAAGACAACCCAATCCGATCTGGAATTCATCCTCCAGCAAATCAAGATCGCCGAAGCCCACGCCGGTGGCGCCTCGCTCTACGACCTGGTCGGCAACCCGCTGCTGCCCTATGGTCTGCGCACGGTCGACGGCACCTACAACAACCTGGTGCCTGGCCAGCAGCACTACGGCTCGGCCGACCAGACCATGCCGCGCCTGCTGGAGCCGGAGTTCCGCGACGCGGAAAACGGCATCGACGGCCCCGGCGCGCCCCCCGGCTTCCCCGGTTCGGGCACCCAGACCAGCTATGAACAAACCAGCGGCTATGTGGTGGATTCGCAGCCGCGGGTGATCAGCAACCTGATCGTCGATCAGAGCCTGAACAACCCGGCGGCGGTGATGGCCGCGCTGGAGTACGCCGGCTCCAGCGACGTCTTCGGCGATGCGCAGCTGGTGGCCAACGCCCTGGCCGCGCTGAAAACCGCCGAGGCGGCGGCGCTGGGCAATAGCGCGCTGGTCGAGGCCAGCGCCGCGCTGCTGGCCGCCTCTGCCGCTGCGGTCCAGGCTGCAGCCGAAGCGGCGGCGCAGGCGCAGGCGCAGGCCGATGCCGAAGCCCTGGCGCACAGCGAGGCGCTGGCGCTGGTGGCTACAGCGCAGGCCAACGAGCAAGCGGCGCAATTGGCGCTGCTGGATGCCTTTGCCAACGGTGGCGACGTCAATGCGGCGCTGGCGGTCTATGCCGCCGCGGTGGCCGCCACCGATGACGCCGAGCAGGATGCCGCATTGGTTGGCGAACTCGCTGCGGCTTCGGCTGCCGCCGCAGAAACCGCCCAAGCCGACGCTCAGGCCGCGGCTGCACAGCTGGTCAGCGATACGGCCACCCACGAACTGGTGCTGGCCGAGGTTGCCGAAACCAGCGCCGAGGTCGCGGTTGCCCAGGCCGCGCTGGATGGGCTGTTGGACGATCTGGGCATCGTCATGGACAACGGCAGCGTGCTGGTGCCCAACGTCTCGCCGGACGAAGGCCTGAGCGCGCCTTTCAACGCCTGGATGAGCCTGTTCGGCCAGTTCTTCGACCATGGCCTGGATCTGGTCAACAAGGGCGGCAGCGGCACCGTGTATATCCCGCTGCAGCCGGACGACCCGCTGTACGTCGAGGGCTCGCACAGCAACTTCATGGTGCTCACCCGCGCCACCAACCAGCCGGGGCCGGATGGCATCCTCGGCACGGCCGACGACGTGCGCGAGCATGTCAACCAGACCACCCCCTTCGTCGACCAGAACCAGACCTACACCTCGCACGCCTCGCACCAGGTGTTCCTGCGCGAGTACGCGATGGTCGACGGCAAGCCGGTGGCCACCGGGCATATGCTCGACGGGCCCAACGGCGGCCTGGCCACCTGGGCCGACATTAAGGCGCAGGCGCGCGAGATGCTCGGCATCGACCTCACCGATGCCGATGTGACCAACGTGCCGCTGCTGGCCACCGACCAATACGGTCAGTTCATCCGTGGCGAGAACGGTTTCGCCATGTTGATCATGCCCGGCAACCCGCCAGTGCAGGTGGAGGGCGATCCGGACAATCCCATCAGCACCCAGGGGGCCGTGCGCACCGGCCATGCCTTCCTCGACGATATCGCCCATAACGCGGTACCGGTGATAGTCAACGGCCAACTGGTGGCCGATAACGACAGCGAGGTGGGCAATGACGTAGCGGTCAACCTCATGACCGGACGCAAACTCGAATACGACAACGAACTGCTCGACGCCCACTACATCACCGGCGACGGCCGCGGCAACGAGAATATCGGCCTGACCGCGGTGCACCATGTGTTCCACTCCGAGCACAACCGACTGGTCGAGGCCAACAAGCAGACCATTCTCGCCAGCGGCGATCTGGCCTTTATCAACGAGTGGCTGCTGGTGCAGGTCGACCAGGTGCCGGAGAGTGCCGACGGGCTGATCTGGAATGGCGAGCGCTTGTTCCAGGCCGCGCGCTTCGTCAACGAGATGCAGTACCAGCACCTGGTGTTCGAGGAGTTCGTGCGCAAGATCCAGCCGTTCACCGATATCTTCATGGTGCAGCCGGATATTGAGATCGATGCGGCCATCGTCGCCGAGTTCGCCCACGTGGTGTACCGCTTCGGCCACTCCATGCTCAACGAAACGGTGGATCGGTTGAGCTTCGACATGCAGTCCAGCGACATCGGCCTGATCGAGGCCTTCCTCAATCCGGTCGAGTTCGGCAGCGCCGATGCCGATGTCATGGCCGGCTCGATCATCCGCGGCATGACCCGGCAAACCGGTAACGAGATCGACGAGTTCGTCACCGGCGCCTTGCGCAACAACCTGGTGGGGCTGCCCCTGGACCTGGCGGCGATCAATATCGCCCGCGGCCGCGACACCGGCGTGCCGTCGCTCAACAGCGCGCGCGAGCAGTTCTTCGCCGCCACCGGCGACAGCAACCTCAAGCCCTACGTCAGTTGGGTCGATTTCGCGCTGAACATCAAGAACCCGGCATCGATCATCAACTTCATCGCCGCCTACGGCCAACACGAGAGTATCCTCGCGGCCGATACCGCCGAGGCCAAGCGCGCCGCCGCCACCCTGCTGGTGATGGGCGGTAGCGGCAGCCCGAGCGATCGCACCGACTTCCTCAACAGCAGCGGAACCTGGGCCGACCGGGAATCCGGCCTGAACTTGGTGGACTTCTGGATCGGCGGGCTGGCCGAGCGCAAGATGCCGTTCGGCGGCATGCTCGGCTCGACCTTCAACTTCGTCTTTGAAATACAGATGGAAAAACTGCAGGACGGCGACCGCTTCTACTACCTGTCGCGTACCCAGGGGCTCGACCTGTTGGGGGCGCTGGAGGCCAACTCCTTCGCCTCGCTGGTGATGGCCAATACCGACCTTGGTCAGCCGGGCTCCTCGCACCTGCCGGGGGATCTGTTCGCCTCGGTAGACCATATCCTCGAGCTGAACCAGGCGCTGCAGATCGGCGCCGACCCGGTCTGGGGCAATCCCATCATGCAGGCGCTGACGCCCATGGTGGAACGTGGCGAAGGTTATTTGCGCTACAACGGTGAAGCCCATGTGGTGCTGGGTGGCACCGAAGGCAACGACACCCTGATCGGCGGCATCGGCGACGACACCCTGTGGGGCGACGGCGGCAACGACCGTCTGGAGGGTGGCTACGGCAACGACATCATCCAGGGCGGTGACGGCGACGACATCATCACCGACATCGGCGGCGACGACATCATCAAGGCCGGCGCCGGCAACGACGTGATCCATGGCGGCAACGGCCTCGATCTGATATTCGCTGGCGACGGCCATGACTTCGTCATCGGCGGCACCGACGGCAAGGAGATCCTGGGCGGCACGGGTAACGATTTCATCCACGGTGGCGACGGTATCGACGCGCTGTTCGGCGGTTCCGGCGACGACTGGGTGGAAGGCGGCGGACGTTTCGACTACATCGCTGGCGACAACGGCGACATCTTCTTCGAGAGCCCGATCCTCGGCCACGACGTGCTCAACGGTGGCCAGGGCGACACCGACTACGACGCCGACTCCGGCGACGACATCATGTTCGCCGGTGCGGGTATCCAAAAGAACATCGGCATGTGGGGCTTCGACTGGGTGATCCACAAGGACAGCACGGTGTCAGCCTACTCGGATCTCAACCAACTGGTGTTCGATACCGAGCCGCTGAAGGTGCTGCGCGACCGCTTCAGCGACGTCGAGGCGCTGTCGGGCTGGGATCGGGACGATGTGCTGCGCGGCGACGACCGCGGCAACGACCCGGATGCCGGCGAGGAGGAACAGCTCAACGCCAACAACGCCCTCAGCCAGGCCGGGGTTGACCGTATCAATGGTCTGCGCGAGATGCTCGGCTCATTGCTCGAGGCGGCACCCGAGGAGGGCGACCTTGAGGCCGTCATCGCCTTCAATGCCGGCAATATCCTGCTCGGCGGCGGCGGTAGCGACGTGATCGAGGGGCGCGGGGGCGACGACTATATCGACGGCGCCCATTGGCTCAACGTGCGCATCAGCATCCGTGACGACGCCGGCAACGAGATTGGCACGGCCGATGGCATGACCAAGGTGATTACCGGCAAGAGCGGCATTCTTGCCAATACGGCGGACAGCCTGACGCTGGATCAGGCCATGTTCAGTCGCCTGCTCAATCCCGGCCAGTTGCATATCGTGCGTGAGATTCTCTATAGCAAGGACGAGAACGACATCGACACCGCGGTGTACTTCGGCCTGGCCGATGAGTACGACATCTTCGAGAACTTCGATGGTACCTGGACCGTCAGCCATACCCGCTTTGCCGGTGGCGGCGGCACCGTGACCACCTTCGACCCGCTCGATCCGGACGGGCTCAATACCACGCGCAAGATCGTCTCCGACGGCACCGATACCCTGCGTAATATCGACCGCGTGCAGTTTGCCGACCAGGTGGTCTGGTTGATCGACCGCCCGGCCGAAGGCACGGTGTTGATCAGCAATATGGCGCCGGCCGAGGACGACATGTTGCTGGCTGCCGCCACCGTCAGCGATCCCAACGGCACCGAATTCGCTGTGCTCAGCTACGCCTGGCAGGCGCTGGTGGCCGGCGAGTGGGTGCAGGTCGGCACGGGGCAGAGTTTCACCCCCGGCGATGCCGAGGTCGGGCTGGCGCTGCGCGTGGTGGTCAGCTTCAACGATGACATGGGCAACCCGGAGAGCCTGGTGTCCGCGGTCACCGCGCCGGTGCTCAACGTCAACGACGCGCCCACCGGGCTGCCGCAACTCAACAATGCTTCGCCCAGTGTCGGCCAGGTGCTGATCGCCTCCACGGCGATGATCGCCGATGCCGACGGCTTGGTCGGTGTGACCTTCGCCTACCAGTGGCAGGTCGGCAGTGGCAATAGCTTCAGCAATATCGTCGGTGCCACTGCGCAGTCCTTTACCCTGACGGCGGCTCAGGCCGGCCAGCAGGTGCGGGTGCAGGTCAGCTATACCGACAACCGTGGCACCTTCGAGGTGCTGACATCGGCGGCGACGGCCGTGATCGCCAGTGCGGTGATCATGGGCACCAACGCGGCCAATACGCTCAACGGTACGGCGCTGGACGACCATATCCTCGGCCTGGGCGGCAACGACGTGCTCAACGGTCTGGCTGGTAACGACATCCTCGACGGTGGCGCGGGCAACGACACCCTGGATGGCGGCCTCGGTGCCGATGTCATGCTCGGTGGTCTGGGCAACGACATCTATATCGTCGATAACGTGGGCGACCAAGTGATAGAGGCGGCAGGTGGCGGCACCGATACCGTGCGCACCACCCTGCAGGAATACGGCCTGGGCGCTAACGTCGAGCACCTGACCTTTATCGGCACGGGCAACTTCACCGGCTATGGTAACGAGCTGGCCAACACCATCACCGGCGGCGCGGGCAACGACGTGCTCGATGGCGGCGCCGGAGCCGACCGCCTGGTCGGTGGGGCGGGCAACGACAGCTACTATGTCGACAACCCCGGCGATGTGGTGGTCGAAGCTGCCGGCGCTGGGGTCGATACCGTCTACTCCACCAGTGCCAGCTTTACCCTGGGCGCCAATGTGGAGAACTACGTGCATCTCGGTGCCGGTGCAGCCAATGCCTCGGGCAATGGCCTGGCCAACCAGATGACCGGTGGGGCGGCCGCTGACACCCTGCGCGGCCTGGGCGGCGATGATGTGCTCAGCGGCTTGGGCGGCAACGATACCCTCTACGGCGGAGCCGGTGCCGACAGTCTGTTGGGAGGCGAGGGGGCCGATACCCTGTTCGGCGAGGGTGGCAACGACATCCTCGACGGCGGCGACGGTGACGACATCCTCGATGGTGGTGCGGGTAACGACACCATGATCGGTGGTGCCGGCAACGACACTCTGTATGTCAGTCAGGGCAACGACATCCTCGTGTTCGGCCCCAACTTCGGCAACGACATCATCATCGGTTTCGACGCCAACCCGGCTGGAGGGCAGGACCTGCTCAACATCGCGGCGTTCAATCTGACGGCGGCGACTTTCGCCAGTCGGGTGAGCATCGCCGATGCGGGCAGCGATGTGCTGGTGACGGTGGGCGGTGCAGATGGCGGCAGCATCCGCCTGGTCGGTGTGACCGACCACACCAGCGTGACCATCGCCGACTTCCAGTTGGTATGAGGTGGCGTGATCCCTGGCGTTCGGATCACGCACGGTAGCCAAGGCCGGCGCCAGGTTGGCTGCGGAGCATCGCCTGCGGGGGCGGTGCTCCGTGGTCTTCTTTGCAGGGGGTGGAATATCGCAAAAAGTTGCGGTATGACGCATGTCGAGTTCCATGCGCGTGGTAACGTAATACGCAGTTACATTTACCTACCCGTGCCTATGGAGTTCCCATGTCGATCAAGGATTCGATCCTGGCAGCCGCGCTGGCTGCTGTCCTGCCATTCACCTGTGTTGCATACGCCAATCCCGAGACCGAGCCAGAAAACGCTGCGGTCGACGCCGAGGTCATCGAGACCGAAGATGCGGCGCAATACATCAGTCCTGAAGAATTCGTCGCCAGCCTGGAGTTCAAGAGCGGCCGCGTCGTCCTGGGCAACGATCTGGCGACCCTCAACCTGCCCGATACCCTGGTGTTTCTCGACGGTGAGAACGCTCAGCGTCTGTTGGTCGATGGCTGGGGCAATCCGCCAGATGACGTTCCGCCGCTGGGCATGATCCTGCCGGCTGGCGTGTCGCCGCTGGCCGATGAATCCTGGGGTGTGACCGTCGAATACGAAGACAGCGGCTACGTTTCCGATGAGGACGCCGGCGATATCGACTACGGCGACATGCTCAAGGACATGCAGGCCGACATGCGCGAGGCCAACACCTGGCGTGAAGAGAACGGCTACGAGGCCGTGCAACTGGTCGGCTGGGCCGCCGAGCCGCACTACGATGCCGAAGGCAAGAAGCTGTACTGGGCCAAGGAACTGAAGTTCGGCGATAGCGACGCCAATACCCTGAATTACAACATTCGCGTGCTCGGCCGTAAGGGCGTGCTGGTGCTGAACTTCGTCGCCAATATGGATCAACTGGCAGAAATCGAGGCCAGCGTGCCGGCCGTGCTGGCTGCAACCGAGTTCAACCCGGGCCAGCGCTATGCCGAGTTCGACCCGGATCTGGATACCGTAGCCGCATACGGCCTGGGCGCGCTGGTCGCCGGTAAGGTGGCGGCCAAGACCGGTTTGCTGGCGCTGCTGCTGGTACTGCTGAAGAAGTTCTGGTTCATCCCGGTGGTGCTGGGCGGCTGGCTGTTCAAGCGCATTGGCATGCGCAAGAAGCAAGCTCCGGCCGACGCGGTGAGTGCACCTGTCGCACCGGTTGCCGAGGCCAAACCGCAAGAGCCAGCGCAAACGGTGATGGATCTGAACAAACCGGACGATGCGGACAAACGCTGAGTCCAGTCCGTAGCCCGGATGCAATCCGGGTGCTCTTTCGCAATATTTCCGGATTGCCTCCGGGCTACGAAAACGCCGCGAACCCTGTGCAGGGTTCGCGGCGTTTTTCATTGTGGCTTAGCTTATTTGGACAGGTACTTCATGCCATCTTCCAGGCCCTGCAGGGTCAGCGGGTACATGCGATCTTCCATCAGCTCGCGTACCAGGCCGGTGGAGGCGGTGTAGTTCCAGGTGTCCTTGGGGTAGGGGTTGATCCAGATGATCTTCTTGAATTTCTCGGTGAAGCGCTTCATCCAGACGTAGCCGGCTTCCTCGTTCCAGTGCTCGACGCTGCCGCCGGCCTGGGTGATTTCGTAGGGCGCCATGGCCGCGTCGCCGACGAACACCACCTTGTAGTCGGCGCCGTACTTGTGCAGCAGGTCCATCGTCGAGGTGCGCTCGCTGGTGCGGCGCATGTTGTTCTTCCACACGCTCTCGTAGATGAAATTGTGGAAGTAGAAGTATTCCAGGTGCTTGAACTCGGTCTTGCAGGCGCTGAACAGCTCCTCGCAGACCTTGACGTGGGCGTCCATCGAGCCGCCGATATCCAGCAGCAACAGGAGCTTGACCGTATTGCGCCGCTCCGGGCGCATCTGGATATTGAGCAGGCCGCCGTCCTTGGCGGTGTGGTCGATGGTGCCGTCCAGATCGAGCTCTTCGGCTGCGCCCTGGCGGGCGAACTTGCGCAGGCGGCGCAACGCCACCTTGATGTTGCGCGTGCCCAGCTCGACCTGATCGTCGAGGTTCTTGTACTCGCGCTGGTCCCACACCTTGGCGGCCTTGCCCTGGCGCTTGCCGGCATCGCCGACGCGAATGCCTTCCGGGTTGTAGCCGCCGGAGCCGAACGGGCTGGTGCCACCGGTGCCGATCCACTTGTTGCCGCCGGCGTGCTTTTCCTTCTGCTCCTCGAGGCGCTTCTTGAACTCTTCGATCAGCTTGTCCAGGCCGCCGAGGCTTTGGATCTGCGCCTTTTCCTCGTCGGTGAGCAGGCGCTCGAATTCCTTGCGCAGCCATTCCTCGGGGATCATCGCCTCGATGTGCTGGTTGAGGTTTTCCAGACCCTTGAAGTAGGCGCCGAAGGCACGGTCGAACTTGTCGAAGTGACGTTCATCCTTCACCAGGATCGCCCGCGCCAGGTAATAGAACTCGTCCATGTCGGCGAACACGACGTTGTGCTTGAGCGCGTTGATCAGGTCGAGCAGCTCGCGCACCGACACCGGCACCTTGGCCGCGCGCATTTCGTTGAACAGGTTGAGCAGCATGGCTGCACCCTCACTTGCAGAATCATTCCCCGTTTGGGGCGCTCTGTGTAGGAGCCAGCTTGCTGGCGATCAGTGACATCGGCAGTGCGTCGGATCGCCAGCAAGCTGGCTCCTACAGTTTCAGATCAGTGTCCGTTACCGAGAAGCGCGGCGGGTCATGAAGGCCAGGCGCTCGAGTAGCTGCACATCCTGCTCGTTCTTCACCAGAGCACCGGCCAGCGGCGGGATGGCCTTGGTCGGGTCGCGTTCGCGCAGCACGGCTTCACCGATATTGTCGGCCATCAGCAGCTTGAGCCAGTCCACCAGTTCGCTGGTCGAGGGCTTCTTCTTCAGGCCCGGTACCTTGCGCACGTCGAAGAACACGTCCAGCGCCTCGGCCACCAGCTCGCCGCTGATGTTGGGGTAGTGCACGTCGACGATTTTCTTCAGCGTGTCGCGATCCGGGAAAGCGATGTAGTGGAAGAAGCAGCGGCGCAGGAAGGCGTCCGGCAGCTCTTTCTCGTTGTTCGAGGTGATGATGATGATCGGGCGCTGCTTGGCCTTGATCGTCTCGTTGGTCTCGTAAACGTAGAACTCCATCTTGTCGAGTTCCTGCAACAGGTCGTTGGGGAACTCGATGTCGGCCTTGTCGATCTCGTCGATCAGCAGGATCACGCGCTCGTCGGCCTCGAACGCCTCCCACAGCTTGCCTTTCTTGATGTAGTTGCGAACGTCGTGAACCTTGTCCGAGTCGAGCTGCGAGTCGCGCAGGCGGCTGACCGCATCGTATTCGTACAGGCCCTGATGCGCCTTGGTGGTGGACTTGATGTGCCAGGTGATCAGCTTGGCGCCGAAGGCCTCGGCCAATTGCTCGGCGAGCATGGTCTTGCCGGTGCCCGGCTCGCCCTTGACCAGCAGCGGGCGCTGCAGGGTGATGGCGGCGTTGACCGCGAGCTTGAGGTCGGCGGTGGCGACGTAGGACTGGGTGCCTTCGAACTTCATCGGAAAATCCTCGCAACGGTAACGCGCGGGGCCGGCCCGCAGCAGAAATTCAGAGCGCGACTATAACGCGCCGCTCCGGTGGCTGTGAACGCAGACGCAGTATTCAGTCACTGAATGGGCGGTCACCGCTGCTTACGACTACAGCTCAGCTGCCGTCCTGTTGAGGTGGTGGGCGTTCGTAGCGGGGCGTAAAGGCCTCGACGAAACCATTGCGCAGGATGGCGATAAAGGCCTGGAAGGCGCTGGTCTGCTGGTCGTGCACGCTACCGCTGAGTTCGACACGGGTGGCGAACTGGTCGCGGCGCTGGTTCTTCAGCAGTGTCTCGCTGCCACCGACGATGGCCTCCCAAAGTGAGCGCAGTACACCTTTATCTTCGTCTTCGACGTCCTGCTCCCAGTCGAACACCTCGACATCTCGCAGCAGGGGTTTGATGTAGCCGTTGAGCTGGGCGTTCTCGGCTTGCGCTTCGATGACCAGATCGCCGTTGCCACGCTTGAAGTCGAAGCGGCCGTAGGCGTGGGCGAAGTCGTTGAAGCGCGTCAGGTCGATGTCCTTCGCGCGCAGGCGTAGCTCGAAATCTTCGAACTGCTCGAATGGATCGAAGGTTGCCTCGGCCTCCAGTGGCGCGTGCTCCAGCAACAGCGCGCGACCCTCGAAGTGCGCGACCCGGTCGCCCGGCTCGTCACCGACGTTGGTGAGGTTGTAGAGGCTGGCGTTGACCTGGTCTGCGCTCAGTTCCACCTTGGGTTCGGTGGTGAAGTTGTGAAAGCTGATGCGGCCGTCTATCACCCGCAGTTCGTTGAGCGTGATCGGTAGCAGCTTGTTCAGCTGGTCGCGCCAGTCGGTGCCGGCACCGGTCTGGGTGGCCTGGTCATTTTCGCCGCCATCGACGAAGTTCAACTGCGGGCGCTCGAAGAACACTTCCGCGACCACGGCGCGTTCCGACCACAGTGCCTGCCAGCTCACCGCCAGATCGATCAGCGGTGCGTCGAGCAGTGGCACCGGCACGTCGCCGCTACTCTTGACGATGCGCAGCTCGTTGATGCGGTAGGCGCCGCGCCACCAGGCCAGGTCAATATCAGCGATATGCCCACGGTAGTCGCCCATCTCGGCGAGCTTGTCGTTGAGGTAGTCGCGGATCAACCAAGGCAGCGTCAACTGCGCCGCCAGCACCAGTAACAGTGCAATGAGCAGAGCCTTGAGGGGCCAGCTGTAGCGTCGTTTCATCGGACAGTCCATCGGGTGACCTATCTTCGATGGACTGCACGCGCGGCATTCTGTTCGGCTGGACTGACGCTGCACCTGGGCATAGGCTGGTGCTCTTATTCATCGTCCATCTGCTTAGGAAGGAATCATGAGCCGCATTTTTGCTGACAACTCCCAGGCCATCGGTAACACGCCGCTGGTGATGATCAATCGCCTGGGGCCGAAAGGCGTGACCATCCTCGCCAAGATCGAGGGCCGCAACCCGGCCTATTCGGTCAAGTGCCGCATCGGCGCCAGCATGATCTGGGACGCCGAGGAGCGCGGTGTGCTCAAACCGGGCATGACCATCGTCGAGCCCACCTCGGGCAATACCGGCATCGGCCTGGCCTTCGTCGCCGCTGCGCGCGGGTACAAGCTGGTGCTGACCATGCCGGCCTCGATGAGTTTGGAGCGACGCAAGGTGCTCAAGGCTCTGGGCGCCGAGCTGGTGCTGACCGAGCCGGCCAAGGGCATGAAGGGCGCGATCGAGAAGGCCAACGAGCTGGTGGCCGCCAATCCTGACTACTATCTGCCGCAGCAGTTCGAGAACCCGGCCAACCCGGCCATTCACGAGAAGACCACCGGCCCGGAAATCTGGCGTGACACCGAAGGCGCCATCGACGTGCTGGTCTCCGGCGTCGGCACCGGCGGCACCATCACCGGGGTTTCGCGTTACATCAAGCAGACTCAGGGCAAGCCGATTCTGTCGGTGGCGGTGGAGCCGGTGAGTTCGCCGGTGATCAGTCAGACCCTGGCCGGTGACGAGGTCAAGCCGGCACCGCACAAGATTCAGGGCATCGGCGCCGGTTTTGTACCGAAGAACCTCGACCTGGCGATGGTCGATCAGGTCGAGAAGGTCACTGACGATGAGGCCAAGGCCATGGCCCTGCGCCTGATGCGCGAGGAAGGCATTCTCTGTGGTATCTCCTGCGGTGCGGCGATGGCGGTGGCGGTGCGTCTGGCGGAGAAGCCAGAGATGCAGGGCAAAACCATGGTGGTGATCCTGCCTGACTCCGGCGAGCGCTATCTGTCGAGCATGCTGTTCAGCGATATGTTCACCGAGCAGGAGCTGCAGCAGTAAAGCAGCTGCAGGCGTAGGGTGGATCAATGAAGCGCGATCCACCTACGCTTGGCCTGACCGCCAGTCCGTAGCTCGGATGCAATCCGGGGAGTCACGCCGCCTGCGCCCCGGATTTCATCCGGGCTACTTTCTAAATGGCTACTTTCGTAGGAGTCCCGCCCCGGGGCGAAGCTTTTCAAGCTTGCGCTGCCCAGATTCGCGGCGGGGCGCCGCTCCTACAGGTTCGTGGTTCTGCAAGGCCTCTAGGCTTTCGCCACGCCTGGCCTGACTACCAGTCCGTAGCCCGGATGCAATCCGGGAACTTTCACCGCCTGTCTCCCGGATTCATCCGGGCTACGTTTTGGTCACGCTTGGGCGCACCACCAGCCAAAGTGCCAATGCGATCAGCACGCAGCCGGGCAGGTAGTTCCAGCTCAGCGGCTCACCCAGCAGCAGCGCGCCCCATAACACGCCGAACGGCGGGATCAGGAAGGTGGTGGTGCTAGCCCTGATCGGCCCGATATCGGCCAGCAAACGGAAATACAGCACATAGGCGAACGCCGTGCAGACCAGGCCGAGGGCGGCCAGCGACAGCCATACCTCGATGCCACCCCAGCTTGGTGGTGGTTGCAGCGCCAGGCTGCCGACGAACAGCGGCAGCAGGAACAGGCTGGCCCCCACCAGGCTGGCAAAGGCGGTCAGGCGATTGTCCAGGCCGCCCTGTTGGCCGATCCAGCGTCGAGTAAGGAAACCAGCGAAGCCGTAGCAGGTGGTGGCCACCAGGCAGGCGCCGGCGCCCAGCAGCAGTTGCAGGTCGAAGGCTACCGGGCCGGTACGGGTCAGCACCGCCACGCCAAGCAGGCCGAGAAACACGCCCGCCGCCTTGCTCGGGGTGATGCCCTCATGGAAGAACAGCGCGCCGATCAATACGCCCATGAGTGGGATACTGTCGGCAAAGGTAATATTGAAAAGTGTACTGTATAGATATCCAGTAATATGGCAATCTTGCACCCGTAGCATTGGCGGGAGGTAGGCGGCTGTGGGCGGTGGTATGTGGCGCAGAAAGGCACTGGCACAGGCTGTGGTAATCGAGCAGCTGACGCAGGAGCTTGAACGGGCACGGATGCAAATCGGCAAGCTCGTGGCTGACCACAAGATGCACGGGGCGCTAATGCTTGAGTTGGAGCGTATGCGCTGGAAGCTGTCAGACGCACACCTCAAAGCGGCTGAGGACTACAAACGAGTAGATTCTCTGGAGCGGGTGCGGAAGTCGCTGGAAGCTCAGATAGCGCTACTGGAGAGCCGCAGCAGTGCTGGGCGTGAGGCATGCGGCACAGCGGAGAAGGGCAGCGAAGCTGCGAGATAACTATATAACTAGATATTGTATATATTCAGACGTATACGTCTGAGTAGTTATATATAAGAGTTTATAACTATATCTAGTAGGTTCGTTACACTCACAGTACTAGATGTTGTTTTAAACTCTTTAGTTAAGTTACTAATCAAAGCTTTCGCTTTGGGTGTATCGCGTAGCTCTCTCGGCTTCGCCTCGGTCGCTACGCTCTATTATAGGGATATTGACTTTCCTGTCAATCCCTTCGTCGGAAAATATTGACAGAACAGGATTGTGCAATCTGGTTTTTTGCTGTGCTACCTGTGCCGAGCTGGCGCGGCTCTACCATCGGGGAACGACTTCACCACAGGGTCTGTTGAACCTGCATCTCTGGCATATGCCATCGCGCTGTAAAGCATCTCGACTGCACGCCCTAGAAGTATGTCGCTTGTGCCCCTGGTTGCTTTCTTTTCGTACACGTAGCGGCTTGACGTAAACGTATAGCGGTAGCGCTCAATAATTTCCTTGTGCTGAGAGAGGCCGGCGGCTTGCTGCACAGGCAAAGGAATGGCATTCAGTAACAGAAGTAGATCATGGCCAGATGGCTTGGCGTCTTCTGCGAGTTTCCCCAGCGCCTTCAACTGGTTACCGCTTCGCTTCAGAAGCTTGGAGTCAACCTTATACGTCTCGTTGATCTGCCCGTGGTTTCCGTCCGGCTTGGCAAGAAAGCTTTTCAACAGAATCTCAACGCCGAGAGCGGCGTTTATCTCAGATATGCGGAGCATGTTCGATACTCCTGCCAAGTGCTGAGCTGCAAGCATGTAGTCGGACGCTTGCTCCAGCATCCAGCCTGCTGGCAATACTGGGTTGTCCATAATCCTGCTCCTGCCAGAAAGCTCTGCGCGATAGCCGGATGCTACCAGTGCAAGCGGGAATCTGGGAGACTGGATTCGTCTGACCTAAAACGAAAGGAGTTCGTCATGCGGAATATGATCGTTGTTGCTGGCTTGGTTGCCGGGCTGGCTGCTGGTAATGCACAGGCTGAGTGGGTGGATGTGAGCTATTCCGCCACCCTGACGGAAGATTCAGTGTATTGCAGTGAGTTCGAGAGCTTCATCAAATTGTTCGACTACGCGAAGGATCAAAACATGCGAGGAGCCCAGAAAATGGTAGACGAGGGAGTCTGCGGAGTTACAAGTGGGCCGATGAAGATTGAGGTTTACCAGAGCGGGCACGTTGATCAGAAGCTAGTCATTCGTTTCATCTCACCGAGTGGCAAGAAATTCATAACTCTGGGCGCGTTCACTCAATAACCCCGCCCGTCGTGGAAACTCTGCACCCTGCGTCAATGCTGGGGTGTGCGGAAAATAAATATCCAAACCCCCGCCCGCCAGAAAATACGGCCTTTTAGCGCTCTCGCGTATGCGACAAGCAGGAACGCAGGGGGTCTACCCTGAACCGGATATTGAGCGAAATATCTGCGCGTCACAGGACGCTCTGTAAGGCGTTTACAGCGTGTTTCGACTGAAGTGCTACCAGTATGGCCAGAATGGCTAAAAGCCTCTGTATCGAGCTGTTTTGTGGGTTATACGATGTTTATTCGTATCACTCAGGAAACGACAGCTGTAGAGACTGCATTACTCGGGATACCTGCACAGCAGACCACTGACCACCACGGCTAGTGGTGACGTTACGGGCGTTCAGGCAATCCGCTACAGCGCGTAGAGACTTCTGACCACGATACAAGCAGGCTTCGAACTCAGAACGGATACTCTCGTGGAAGCTGTTCACGCGATCAGCAACTACAGCACGGGCCTTAGCACGGTTGGCATCTGTACGGCCATGTGACAGGTATTCAGCACGACGGGATACCTTGGCAATGGCTTCTGCATTACCGGCTTCTGCATCCTGCTTGAGGGTTGCCAGAGCATCCTTGGTGCGCTGGGCGATGAACGATCTTTCTTGCTCGGCCAGGGCGGCGAACAGATGCAATTGAAACTTGTCAGCGTGCAACATCGTGGCGACGCGGAAGTCCACCATCTTGATCAGGCGGGCTACGTGTTCAACGTCACGGCCAATACGATCCAACTTAGCCACCACGAGGGGAGCGCCCAGTTCCTTACACAGTGCGAGAGCTTTGGAGCCTTCCGGACGATCCTCCAGGGCAATAGTGCCTGACACGCCGTCATCAACGAACTCTGCAACTACATTCCAGCCAGCAGCTTTGGCAGCCATAGCAACATACTCGCGCTGAGCTTTCAGGCCGAGGCCGGCACTCTCTTCGCTTTTCTTCGACAGTCGCAGATAGCTGACTACGTTCATGACTGGAGCCTCCCACCGTGTGTATGGGTGCACTGTAACAAATCTAGTTCGCCCGAACAATAGCCGTAACAGATGGGGATTGTCGACGTAAACGTCTCCTGTTCTGGAATGTAACACCTCGATGTTACGCCGTTCGTCACTCTCCTGTTGACGTATCCTGCGATCTATGAATGTGCATCTGTTTAGCATGGCACCTATCATGCTATCTCGGCTTTCAGCCTGCGGAATGTGATTGTTCGTTTCGACTTCAATCGCCAATTCTGCAAAAGAGAGGGAGAAAAACGCTTTGGTTAAATTCTGCACAAGTGCATATAGCGTATTTGCAGGGGTGTAGCGCGTTATCCATGAAAAAGCCCCAGCTCGATTAAAAGCCAGGGCTGATTTAATTGGTTGTTTTTTGAACAATTAAACGTAAACGTTTGGATCGTCTTTTCTAGGGCGACCACGACCACGCTTGACGGGTTTCTTGTACTCGCCACGTAAGGCTAGGCCAGCTCCTGCAAACATCTGGTCTACCCAGACCTCAGGTTCGCAGTCGTCGCTAGGATCGTCAGCGGCTAGGCGTACTAACGGGGTTGCCAGTTTGTAATCGGCGTACCACGCCTGTTGCTGTTCTAGGGTTGGAAACTGGCGCTGGCCAGCAGCGTAAAAGTTTTCAGTAGTCATTTTTGAATCCTTAAATATGTTTGTCTGTCACGCATGACGTGACGCAGATAGTTTTTGCTCCTAATGAGTGTTACTAACCCGAGGCTTGTTTTCCTGGAATTAGCGGGACAAGTTTTAGGAGCAGTAGAGGGCACTAGGCTTTCAGCGCTCTATGATGTTGCTGTCGTTAATCTGAACATCGTGGCTGCCCGTTCTAATGTTCAGGCTTGGCGGTGTGGCACACAGGTATGGAGACTTGAGAACTCCTAACACTCGGGAAAGCTGTTCGCTTTGAATGCCATGCTCCAAGAGGAACGCAGCCTCAAGACTGCGTTGGTTGTCCTCGATTAATGCTAGCCTCGTGTTAAACGTGTTTGTAGCGATAACGGCAGCTACCAAAGCCCCAGCGAATACCACGCTTTGTGCTAATTGCAAGATTTGAAAAGTGGTCATTTCTTTGTCTGCACCAAACTGGTTTTTGTTACGTCAAAAGTTTGCTGGAGCATTCCACGATAAGCGTCCTGTGCCATACCTTGAAGCTTGTTTTCAAGTTGGGTGACAACTTCAGTAGCGTCTGCACTCTCAGCGTTTACAGTAACAATCGGGGAGAACTGCAGGACGTTGCTAGTGTTCTGGGTTCTGTTGTCGATAGCGTTCTGTAGTGCTGGAGATGGGGCGGATAGCTGGCTGATACTGCGCTGTAACTCTGGTGTGATAGGGGCTTTCATGAACGGAGTTTTAGACAGCTTTTCAACTTCGTTAGAAACTTGCCTATCTTGTTCCCGTTCTTGTTGGTGCTTTCTCCAACGATCACCCAAACCAACAAGGTCAAGCAATTGACCTATCATGTTGCGGATGTGATCAACAAATTGTTGTACGGCATCCGGCATGGAATCGAGAATACCTTGCATACCCTCTAACCCATCGGCAAACGTTCCGAAGAATGTTTTCCAACTCTCTGTAAAGGTATCAATGGCAATACCCGCCATGAACGTTACCACGTCACTCAGGAGCGTTAGCACTGGTTCAAGGGCTACATACAGTTTATCCAGTGTCGTGCTTACGGCTTCGATGAAGCGTAGGAACTCTGGGGATGGTTCGAAGCTATCTAGCTTGGTCTGGATTGCTGATAGCCAGTTTACGAATGTAGAGGCGAAGTCATAAAACCTTGCTTCAAATCGTAAGCTTGCACTCTCCAGGGAGCTGAATGTTGGAATAAGTTTGTTTAAACTTCTCTCTAGACGTTCCTTAGCCTGGAATAACTCAATAGAACTTTGCTTTAGTTGACCATCGTTATGCTCTGAGGTTGCAATCCGGCGTTCTTCTTTCAGGTTTGCAATACGTGCGGCGGATGATTCTGCACTGGCTGCGATGGTGTCGAGGCGACCCTCTAAATTGGATTTATCATCCATCATCTTGCCCAGCACGACGAAGAATTTATTCATCATCTCGCCGGAGATTTTGCCGTCTGACATTGCATCGGAGAATGCTGCTTTAGCTTTCTGACCTGTTAGACCTGAGCCTGTTACTTTGGCCCAAGCTTCTACACCGAGCTTGTCAGCTCCTGCGATACGTTCAGCAAACTGGCCTTTCCATTCTTCGGCGTAGAGCTGGCCTTTCGAGAAGGCTTGTCCGATGGCGCGTAGAGCGCCGCCCATATCATCCTCATTCGTACCTGTACCACGAGCAAAACGCATGATGCCTTTAATCAGGCCGATGGATTCATCCTGCTTAAGGCCAGCGTCTGTCAGGTTGATACTGGACATAACAAACGGCTTGGCAATCTTCTCGCGTAGCAATCCAAGCTCATTGGCGAAGCCTGTTAGATCACGTTCCACTGCGCCTGCGGCTTGTGCATCGCCCTTGGTCAGCACTTGCAACTGCTTGCGTTCGATGGCGCGTGTATCGCCTGCGGCTACGTCCATCTTGGCCATGTTGTTTAGAGCTGTAGCCGCCACGACTGCGGCTGTTGCTACGGCACCTAGGCCAATGGCTGCGGGGTGTAGGCCAGCACTGAACATAGCTAGGCCGGGAATCTGTGCGCCGATTCCGACTCCTGCACCACCAGCCAGAACATGGCTCATGGACGACCCGAAGCCACGGCCACCACTACGCCACGGAGAACGGTGTTCTCTTGCGGGCTGTAAGCTCCGTGGAAGCTTCCTAGAGAGCTTTTCCTCTAGTCGGATTGCGGTGATACGGGCGCGGTCTGCAGCGGCTTGTGTGCGTGCTCTGGTGGCTTCTAAACGGCTGCTGGAAGCGGCTAGACGAAGTTTCTCCTGTTGCAGCCTCAGTGCCTGTTGTTCCTGGCGTAGACCGAACATCTTTTGAGCGTTGAGAACTTTTGCACTCTCAAGGGTAGCTTTGTGGGCCTGTGCCTGTTGCTTGGCTTGTGCCTGGCCTGTGCGGGCTGTCTGCTGTGCTAGGCGTTGCTGGGCTGTCTGGAGCTTTAGAGATTGTTGTTCTGTGACAAGCTGGAGCTTGCTAGTGCGAAGCATACGTTGAAACTCTGCATTCGTTTGCTTTGCATTAGCAGCTAGTTGTTTTTGAATGTTGGCTGTGCCCCTGGGGACGATGCCTAGCTTACGCTGGAGCCTTGAGGCTTGTTTATCTAACGCTCTCATTTTAGCGTCAATGCTATCGAGCATCTTTTCGAATCTGCGTAACCCGCTGGTGTCAACATCAAATCTAAGCTTGCCGATTAACGATGCAATTACTTTCTCGCTCATGCTGGCGCCCCGTTAAATTGGTCTGTAGCTAAGTGAATGAATCGTGAGGATTCCAAAAGGCTGTAACCTTCCACCGAGCAACGTTTAATGATGTCCTCGGTCAACGATGTGATATCGCTGTATGTGCTGCCATGCGGCAGGGGGAACCCGTCCGGCTGTACTGATTTCAATAGGTCTTGTGTAACAGGGCGACTAATCATCGCCCCGTAGTCGAATGTTACTTTCTTCGGCTCAGCCAGCAGGCTGGCCATAAGAGCTTCTTTATGAGACATAAATATTTTCCTTAACTAATGAAGCGCTCCCAGGCGCTTTTAGGTTTGATTGGCTGGCGCATGGCGCCGAAGATGTTTTCCTCAAGCGCTGCGTCTTGCATCCGCTCTAGCGCTTCAAGTTCCTGAACGTCTTCAGGGCTGAAAACTGCTCTCGGGTAATGATCTTTCTGGAGAGGCAGGTTACTTTCTGTTAGCGGGACACTTTCGAGAGCAGTAGGCAGCACTAGGCTTTCAGAGGTGAGGAAGGTGTTCAGCACAGTTAGAAAATCTTCTACGTTTCCACCATGCAACAGATCGAACTGAGCTTGACGAAGGTGTGCGATAGGAGCGAGGGCTTCCCGGTATTCAGATTCAGAACCTCCAGCTTTTGGACGTGACCAATGCAGCGCGTGGAAGTGACCAACGATACTCGGCATCGCTTCTAGCCAACGTTCTGCTACTTGTTCGAACTCGGGGCGGGTGTGAGAAAGGCGCTTCAATTCAGATAAGAAAACGCCAGTAGCATCGATGCCTGAATCAGGGAGGTAGCCACCGGACTTACCGCTAATCTCAGACTTCAACTTGGTTAGGGCTGCGGTTGTCATCTGCTCTAGTTCGGTATGAGCTGGCACGCGGGAATCATTGCACTGCATCAGCCAATCAAGGGACGCTTGGCGTTTGGCTGGTTGTAGTTTGAGCTTGACGGCGATAGTGGCCGTGAAGTCTTCGCCGTAATATTCAATGATCTTCGCCACTACGGACGACTTTGTGTCTTCTGCTCTCACAAGCCACTTGGCAGACAAATCTAGTCGGCTGATCTTGTGGCCTGCGGATTGCACGAAAGCATTCCCATGTTTGGCATTAAGGTCGCGGTAACTTACAACTAAATTGTCGGCATGCATGCTGCCGATGTAGCGAGGATGTTTTACGGGGAACAAGTGGCAAAGACTGAATTGGTCGTCTTCACCGTAGCCGTTGGCCTTCAATGAAAACTTGTAGAGGGTGTGGAGCTTTTCCAGTTCGCTGAGGGTTTTTGGTAGTACTTGAATCGTTCCGCTTCTGCGGCAAGCGTCTGCAAGATAAAACGTAAAGGCGCTGGTGCTGAATCGATACTTTCGTTGCTTGTCTAGTCGATTTGTTCTAGCGCGTTGCCAAGCTTTCTTATGGGCTTCTGTGCAGAACTCAGCGGTTTTACGTTTGTACTCGAAAAGCTGGTTGCAATATTTACACGGTTTTGTTTTGTGTTCGATTGGTTGTTGCATGGTAATCCTCGACATTTGGGAATAACGACTTATGTAGTTGGGTGATCATGGTTTGCACACAATGTTTAGGCGTTGTGATATTCAAGTGAGCCATAATCTCTAGAAGCTCCTGGGTGCTTCGATCATTCAATCCGATTTTCATATTTAATCCTCGGTAGTTTGGGGCAGGGTTAAGCTGCCCGCTTGTGGGATACACGACAAAAGTAAGAACAGAAAGCACCCTCTTTAGTGTGGAGTTCGCCGCACTCTAAACAATCACGCTCCGGGTGCTCTTTCTCAGGCTGGCGCCATGTCTGAACGTTTCCACGACGGTTAACGTTATATGTCCGCTCTTGTAGTTCCCTACGCATCATTCAAATACTCCAAGAGCTTGTTCAGCGTCCTTAGCGGCTTGTGCTACTAACTTCGCTTCAGCTTCAGCTGCCTTCTTTTCAGCAGCACGCTTAGCCATAGCCAAAGACTCGGCAATCAGCATTTGTTTGTGAGCTTCATAGGCTGCAAGACGTTGTTCGTTGTACTCAGCAGTTACTTCAGCTGTGATTGCTGCAATATCCTCGGCCTGCATATGTGCCGGCTTCACCACATAAAACGAATAAAACCCCGTCCCGTTCATCATGTGAGCATTTACCGGGAAGCTTTCGTGTAGTGTGTAACCAGCACTAATCTTTTCGGCGTAGGCATGTAGCATTTGTGTCGGACTATCTACACTGACGTATTCCACTGCACCACGTTGGCTGTGCGTAGCTTCTCGGCTCTTATAAAAAGACAGGTGGTTTTCGATAAGCTTGTCTAGTGCTGCTTGATCGAATGTATGGCTAATAACGTGTTTACTCATTGTGCTTGCTCCTCTGGGAATGCCTGATATTCAAGATTTTCAAAAGGGTGTGCCATGGGCTCGATACCATGTTGTGCGTGGAATACGTTCACATGATCTACAAGGCTTCCGACGATATCGAAAAGGCCGTTGATAGTTGCGACAGCTTGTTCTAGCTCAGCTTCAAGTCTGGCGCCGTGGGCAAGTTGGTCTGCGAGAGTGTGACGTAGGTGGTCGATTGTTTCGTTTTGCATGTGTGTGTTACTCCTGTGCTTGTTTTAGGTTTTGAACATCGATAACAAGTTGTTGGACGATGCTTTTTAGTTGCTCAATGGCGGTGAGTTCTTCGACTCGTTCCGCTTTCTTGCGTAGGCGATGAAGTCGAACGTTGCATGTGTTTGAACATACGACTTTATCGATTCTTGTTTTCGGGAACTCGTTATTGCATACCCGACAGCGGGCAATAGGATGTTGCTGTTCCATATGGGAACCTCCAATAAAAATAGTGTGGTAAGTGATAGCAGGTAAAAGAAAACCCACGGGAGGTGTGGGCTAAATGTTCGGAGGAAACCAAACACAGAGAGAATTGTCGTCTTCGACAGCGTGGACGACGCACGGCTCCCCAACTACCAGAGGACGAATCCGGTACTGTCGATTAGGGTAATCTGGGATTTTGCTAGGAGGATGCGCTACAAGACACTTGTGTCGCCGTGTCTTAAAACTGGCGAGGGAGAGAAAAGTACACTTCCTTATTGCAAGAAAGTTCTCTCCTTCGTACTCCCATTATAAGCGATAAGTTGCTTCCTGTCAAGAGGTGCAACACACTTTTTGCAAGAAATCAAGAACTTTTTCAATCTTTTTCAGTTGCCGGATAGCAAAAAGCCCCGCAAATAAGGCGAGGCTTTTTATTGCTGATTACAGCTCCTCTACAGGGTGTCGAGAGACACGCTCTCTCCGGTGGCATCGTCTATCAACTGGCCGCCGCGGTAAGTAATGGTTTTGGTTGACGGTTGTTCCAGCTCGGCCACTTGCTGGGCTTGCTCTGTGAAGTGCTGCGCGTTGGGCACAGGAATACGAATCTCGGTGTCACCCTGGTAAAGCACATAGTTGCTTGACGGTCGGTTTACATGGCTATACCGAAATACCTGCGTAGTGCTGTCGCTGCCAAAACTGGGTTCATGCACTGTGATCGTCTTGTCATCGCAGTGGATGGCATACCCGACTCCCTGCAACAGCGCGTTCAACTTCTGCGGATCATCATCGAGATAATCGTTCTCGGCTTCGATCACGTCATCTAGGCTGAGCGGGGCAGGGGATGCCTTTAGCAAAGTCTGCTCATTCTCCAGGGCGGCTATCTGCTGAGACACTGCGGCAAGCTTTTCACGGATGGCGGGGAGGTTGCCGAACTCGGCCAGGGCTTCGACCAGATCAGAGGATTTCCGATGTAGCTCCCTAAGCTCTCCGTCAACTTCGATCACACGTTTCTCAGACTGGGTTAGGTTCTGGCTCTGAGCGGCCCTCTGGAGAGCGCTGTGGGACGTTTGAGCGCGGATATGGTCTAGCACCTCATACGGGATAGAACGCTTATTAGAGCAGCCTGCGGCGCCTAGGCGGTGGCGTGACATGCAAGTCATAGCAGGAGGGGAGTGCGGGAACTTCAGCACGCCAAAATTGGCACCACAACGACCACACTTGACCAGACCGCTCAGGAAATACTGAGTGCTGGCGCTCTTGGGTTTGTACTGAGATTCCAGGCGCTTCTGCACCCTGAACCACAGATCAGGAGTGACTACGGGCGGGTATACATTCTCAATCTCTCCCCAGCGACCAAGAGCTGTGGGATTCCTGAGCCACTTCTTGACCGTGCTAGCGTTCAGGTTTGCAAGGGCTGGGTGTTGGCCACGGATACGCGCCATGATTCGGCGTTCGCCAATGCCTGCAGCGTAGTCTTCGAAGCACTGCGTTATCAGCGGAGCAAGGTCGGGAATGAGTTGGCCAGCTTCATCAATCCACAATGGTGTACGGCGTTTGGCACCCTCTCCAGCAGCAGCCTTAGCACGTTTACGCTGATAGGCATCCTTTACCCTGCGGCTGAGTGCATCGGAATACTGCCAAGCCTGCTGACACTTGGCGACCAACAAAAACAGGTTGCTACTCCGTGCGGGAGTGCTGTCGTAGATCAACCCATCGTCCAGACTGACAAGGCGAACGCCTGCACTCGTGATGCTGGTTAACAAGTTCAACATGGTGTCGGGAGGGAGACGGCCAGCACGGTCGATAGCTTCGATGAGAATACTGTCACCCGGCTGAATCTCTCCAGACTTCACAGCGGCCAGGAGCCTGCCGAAAGCATTATCGAGGTGGTCTCCTTTGAATCCGGATACGCCCAAATCTTCGAAACGTAGATCGGAAAGGGTGTGGTCTGGGTGGGCCTTCAGCCACTCGGCCACCATATCCCGCTGGCGCGCCAGGGAGGCACCATGCTTTTGCTGGTCGGATGAAAATCGCACATATGAGAAGGCGGTGGGCACTGTGGCGGCTCCTGATGGTGGTCAGGAGTCAATCATAACACTGCGTATTTCTTCGGGGTGGTGGCGTTGAAGATTGCCGAGTAACCGGCCGGCAGGATCAGCGCCGCCAGGCAGTACATGACTGACGGCACGCCGGCGTTGATTAGCCCGAGTACCAGGCATATACGAAACTTGCCGCGAAAGTCCCAATTCGTGCGCAACAACAGTAGCAGGGCAAGCAAGCCCAGCATGCCGAAACTGGCGCGGAAGAAGGCGGTCGGCATGCTGCCCAGCACCGGCGCGGCAACGCGCATGAACAGGAAGCTGGCGCCCCAGATGGCGGCGAGCAGCAGCAGGCGAAGCAGATCGGCGGTACGCAAGACGAAGTATCCGGCAGGGTGGGGTCGAGAGTGTTGCTGCTGGGCAGGGTTCTGGCAATCCGCATTGCGCTTTCGAACGAGATTTGCGCCATCCCGTAGCCCGGATGAAATCCGGGAGGACTTGAGCGATAGTCCCCGGATTACATCCGGGCTACCTTTGGCAGGCGTTGAGGCTAAGCTCGCTTCACTCATTTTCTTGCGAGGTACTTCCATGGCGCAGCAATGGCCGGCTGGCGAGATCGCTCGCCTGATCCTCGAGGGGTTCGATGATTACCGCGAGCATTTTCGCCAGATCACCGATGGCGCGCGCGTGCGCTTCGAGCAGGCGCAGTGGCAGGAGGCGCAGCAGGCTTCGGCGGCGCGGATCAATCTGTACGAGGAGAAGGTTGCAGAAACCCGCGAGCATCTGCTGCAAGGGTTCGATGCTTCGCTGCTGGACGTCGGGCAGTGGCCGCTGGTCAAGAGCGCCTATATCGCCCTGATCGATCTGCGTTTCGACGATGAGCTGGCGGAAACCTGGTTCAACTCGATCTTCTGCAGCCTGTTCAGCCATGACCAGATCAGCGATGGCTGCATGTTCATCCATACCACCCGGCCATCGCTACGCAACCAGCCCGGCGCAGCGCAGACGCGCAGCTATCGGCCGGCTGGCGAGCTGCATCTGGCGCTGCAGGCGATCTTCGACGATTACCGTTTCGACGCCCCCTACGAGGATCTGTCGCGCGACCTGCAACGTCTGCACGAGCAACTGCGTGCCAGCCTGCCGGACTGGGTGTGCAAGGACCCTGAGTTATGCATCGAGCTGTTTTCCTCGGTGCTGTATCGCAACAAGGGTGCCTATCTGATCGGACGCATCTACACCCGCGAGGAGCAGTGGCCCCTGGCAATCCCGCTGCTGCATCGCGAAGGGCAGGGCATCCAGGCCGATGCGGTGATCACCGACGAAGCGGAGGTGTCGATCATCTTCTCCTTCACCCGTAGCTATTTCATGGTGGACGTGGCCATTCCGGCCGAGTTCGTCGGCTTTCTCAAGCGCATCCTGCCGGGCAAGCACATCGCCGAGCTGTACACCTCGATCGGCTTCTACAAGCACGGCAAATCCGAGTTCTACCGCGCCTTGATCGGCCACCTGGCCAGCACCGATGATCGCTTCATCATGGCGCCCGGCGTGCGTGGCATGGTCATGAGCGTGTTCACCCTGCCGGGCTTCAATACCGTGTTCAAGATCATCAAGGACCGCTTCGCTCACGCCAAGACAGTGGACCGCAAGACGGTGATCGAGAAGTACCGCCTGGTGAAAAGCGTCGACCGCGTAGGGCGCATGGCCGATACCCAGGAGTTTGCCGACTTCCGCTTCCCCAAGGCCAAGTTCGAGCCTGAGTGCCTGGCCGAGTTGCTGGAGGTGGCACCGTCGACTGTGGTGGTGGAGGGTGACACCGTGCTGGTACGACACTGCTGGACCGAACGGCGCATGACCCCGCTCAACCTCTACCTGGAAAGTGCCAACGAGGCGCAGGTGCGCGAGGCGCTGGATGACTACGGCCTGGCCATCAAGCAACTGGCGGCGGCCAATATCTTCCCCGGCGACATGTTGTTGAAGAACTTCGGCGTCACTCGCCATGGCCGCGTGGTGTTCTACGACTACGACGAGATCTGCTTTCTCACCGAAGTGAACTTCCGGCGCATCCCGCCGCCGCGTTTCCCCGAGGACGAGATGAGTTCCGAGCCCTGGTATTCGGTGGGGCCGATGGACGTGTTCCCCGAGGAGTTTCCGCCGTTCCTGTTCGCCGATATCAAGCAGCGCCGGCTCTTCAGCCAGTTGCATGGCAATCTCTATGAGGCTGATTACTGGAAACAATTGCAGGAGGCGATTAGGGCGGGCAAGGTGATCGACGTGTTCCCGTATCGACGCAAGAGTCCGGTTATTTGACGGGGGCTGGTTGAAATCCGTTTGGCCCGGCCTAATCTTATAGGTGAGCCGCTGGCTCTTCCCTTTACTTGGCAGGAGGTCGTACCCATGCTCGCCAAGCTGCAAGAACAACTGCAAGCCCTGCTGCAGGCCCTTGGCCTCGCCCCGCAACCTCAGCCGATTCGCATCAGTGAAGCCGAGCAGCAACGCCTGCGCCGTGAGCGTCAGCGTCGCTGAAACTCGTCAGTTGAGCCGATGGGCGTCGAACCAGGCGTCTATCAGCTCGCGCATCCGCTCTCCCGAGAAACTCGCGAAATGTCCGCCGTGCACGGTGCGTACGGGCAGCTCGCGCAGGCGCGAAAGGCTGCGCGCGTAATCTTCCAGATTCGAGTGGTAGGCATCTTCGATCAGCGGGCCATCGTAGAGGATGTCACCGGAGAATAGCGTGTGCGTCTGCGCTTCCCATAGGCTGATGCCGCCGGGTGAATGCCCTGGCGTGTGCAGCACCTGCAATACCCGATTACCCAGATCCAGCACGTCGCCATCCTCGATCAGGCGTGTGGCTGGCGCTGCCCGTACGCGATATTCGGCGTAGCACAACGGGCAATCCGGGTGCGCCTCGAACATGTCGTCGCTGACGAAATCCGTGGCCAGGGTGTTAGCGCCGTCCGGCGCGGCGAGGATATCGGCTTCGGCCGGATGCACCAATCGCTCATCGAATTCGTGATGCCCGGCGATATGGTCGAAGTGGCAGTGGCTGGCCACCGCCAGCAGCGGCTTTTCGGTTAGCCACGGCAGTTGCTCGCGCAGGCTGACCAGGCCGGAGCCGGAATCGATCAGCACGTCATGCTCGCGCCCCTGCACATGCCACATGTTGCAGCGATAGAAGGGGCGTACGTAGGGCTCGTGAATCAGGCAGATGCCGTCGTGGCGGTGCTCCACCTCGAACCAGCGGTCACGGCTGACGATTTTCATGGTGGTTCCTTAAACCGGGTTCGCACCCTGCGGTGGCCTCGGTGGCGGGTTGCACCCGCCCTACGGGGCGTCGTTTCCGGTAGGGCGGGTGCAACCCGCCACGGTTGTCATCACGCTACGCCAGCTGTGCTCGCGGCACCAGCACCCAGCGGCGCAGCACGGCGTAGCTGGCGGCGGTGATCAGGAACACCGGCAGCGAAGCGCCCCAGGCCAGCGGTGAGACCCAGCCCCAGTAATAGGCCAGCGCCGCGCCCAGGCCGTAGGCGACGAAGGCGGCCGGGTTGAAGCCGTTCAGGTAACGGTAGCGACCGCCGTCTTCACTGAGCAGTTCATCCACCGCGTAGTCGCCCTTGTGAATCAGGAAGTAGTCGGCGATCAGCACGGCGAAGGCGGGGATGAACACGCTGCCGATCACCAGCAGGAAGTTCTGGAAGTTGTCGAGGATGCCGGGGATCTGCGAGCCGAGGATCGACAGCACGCCGATGGCCAGCGCCGGTTTCCAGAACGGGGTTTTCGGGCTGATGTTCAGGTACGACAGCGAGGCGCTGTACACGCACATGACGTTGGTGGTCATCACCGAGAGGAACACCACGATGGCCGCCGGCAGGCCGAAACCGAAGCCGGCCAGCAGTACGGCCGGGTCGTAGGTCTGCTCCATGCCGCTCAGCACCGAGAAGCCCGAGACGGTCGCGCCCAGGCCCATGGCCAGCAGGGTGGCGGCGACATAGCCGACCCAGGTGCCGATCCCTGCCACGCGTTGGCTACGGCAGTTACGGTTGTAGTCGGCGGCCAGCGGAATCCAGGAAAACGCGGTGGCGATGACGATATCGAAGGCGATGCCGGGGGTGATTTCGTTGCGCGGTTCGGTGGGCATGGCCAAGAGGCTTTCGAACTCGAACTTCTGCCCCATCACGTAGAACACCGCGCCGGCCAGCAGGAGCATGCCGATGGCGGCCCAGCGTTCGACCCGCTCGATGCCCAGGTGGCCGCGCAGGGCGATCAGCAGCACCAGAGCTTCGCAGAGGATGGTGAACAGCGGCAGGTTGGAGTAGCCGGTCAGGTGCTCCACCGCGTAGTTCAGGCTCATGCCGGCCAGCAGTGCCTGGATCCAGCTCCAGGCCAGCAGGGTCAGCAGATTGACCAACGACGGCAGCTTGGCGCCATGCACGCCGTAACTGCCGCGTGCCAGAACCATGGTGGTCAGGCCGCTGCGCTGGCCCATCAGGCCGACCAGCACCAGCGGCAGGATGCCGATAGCCGAGCCAATGAGGACGATAAGCATGGCCTGGGTGAATTTCAGATCCGGCACCAGCAGCATGCCGGTGAGGATGGTAGTGACCACCACGTTGGCGCCCAACCACAGGGCGATGGTGCCACCGAGGCCGAGGCTGCGATGCGCTTTATCGGTTGGGGCCAGACCGTCCTGGCCGAAATGCTGGCTGAGATTCTTGAACATGGAACGACTCCCCGGTGCTTGATTATTGGTATTGGTGGGCGGCAGTCAGTGGTACAGCTGAATCTTGTGGTTATGTCCGTAGCCCGGATGCAATCCGGGGAGTACGGGGGATGCCGCGGCTAAAGTCCCTCCCACAGGGGCACCCCGATTTCCGTGGGAGGGGCTTTAGCCGCGATCAATGTCGTCAGGGATGAAAGGGCGCGGCCTCCTGTACTTCGATGATCAAGGGACGATCATGCGGCGCGCCGCGTAGCAGTTCGGTCAGATGCGCATGGTCACGCGCACGTTCGGCGGCGCAGCCGAAACCACGGGCTATGGCCAGCAGGTCCGGGGTGTAGATGTCGACGGCAATCGGGGTGATGTCGCGGCGCTGCATATAGCGCTTGATCTCGCCGTAGCCGGCGTTGTTCCACAACAGCACGATGATGCCGACCCTTGCCTCTACGGCACTGGCCAGCTCGGCGATGGTGAACTGAATACCGCCATCACCCATCAGGCTGATCACCGGCCGCGCAGGTTCGGCCAGCTTGGCGCCGATGGCCGCCGGCAGGCCATAGCCGAGGGTGCCGTAGCCGGTGGAAGCGTTGAACCAGCGCCGCGCGCCGTCCAGTTCGACCAAGTGGTTGCCGCTGTACACGGTCTGCGTCGAGTCGCCGACGAAGCGGGCATCCGGCAGGGCATCGAGGATGCAATCGAACAGCTGGCGGTAATGCGCCCAACCGCTGAAGTCTTCGTTCAGGCGCGCTTGCACGGCCGCGGTACGCCGGGCGCCGGGGCTGGCTGCGCTGGCTTCGCGCGGGTCGAACTCGGCCAGCAGCATGCGCATGGCCACCCGTGCATCGCCCTGGATCGCCAGGTGCGGAGTGAAGTTGCGCTGCAGTTGCTGGGCATCGATGTCGATGCGGATCAGCCGGCCGGGCAGGCGGAAGTCACCGTCGAACACCACGTCGTAGTCGGTCTCGCCCAGTTCGGTGCCGATGGCCAGTACCACATCGGCTTCCAGCGCCAGGTCGCGCACCGGACGCAGCGACTGGTTGCTGCCCAGCAGCAACGGATGGCCCGGCGGCAGCAGACCCTTGGCGTTGATGGTCAGCGCGGTCGGTATATCCAGGGCGCTGGCCAGGACGCGCGCTTCGGATTCGGCAGCCACGCAGCCACCACCGAGCAGCAGCAGGGGGCGTTCGGCCTGCCTGAGCAGGCCGGCGGCCTCACGGATCAGCGTGCGGTTCGGCGCCGGGCGGCGCACGGTCGGCCGTGGCGCCGGGGTCATGTGCGTGGCGTCGGCGGTGATGATGTCCAGCGGCAGCTCGATATGCACCGGGCGCGGCCGCTCGCCTTCGAACACGGCGAAGGCGCGCGCCAGCACGCCGGGCAGTTCATCGACGCTCATCAGGGTATGGCTGAACGCGGTGACGCCAGCCGTCATCGCCCGCTGGTTGGGCAGTTCGTGCAAGTAGCCCTTGCCCAGGCCGAGGCGTGCGCGCTCGTTGACGCTGGAAATCACCAGCATCGGGATCGAATCGGCATAGGCCTGGCCCATGGCGGTGAGGATATTGGTCATCCCGGGGCCGGTGATGATGAAGCAGACGCCCGGCTTGCCCGAGACGCGGGCATAGCCGTCGGCCATGAAGCCGGCGCCCTGTTCATGGCGCGGGGTGACGTGGCGGATGCTGCTCGATGGCAGGCCGCGATAGAGCTCGACGGTGTGCACGCCGGGGATGCCGAACACGGTGTCGACGCCCCAGGCTTCCAGTTGCTTGACGAGAAATTCGCCGCAGGTGGTCATGGTCAGGTCCTTGTGTCGACGTCAGCCGACGATCCAGTGCGCCATCAGCGCGATGATCGGCAGGGTGATCAGGGTGCGGATGATGAAGATGACGAACAGCTCGAGCAGATTCAGCGGCAGCTTGGCCTTGATGATCAGCACGCCGACCTCGGACATGTAGATCAGCTGGGTCAGCGACACGCAGGCCACCACGAAACGGGTCAGTTCGCTCTCGATGCCCTTGCCCAGCACCGCCGGCAGGAACATGTCGGCGAAGCCCACCAGCATCGCCGGCGCTGCCTTGGTGGCTTCCGGCAGTTGCAGCAGCTCGAGAAGCGGCACGATGGGAGCGGACAGCCAGTTGAAGATCGGGGTGAACTCGGCGATGGCCAACGATACCGTACCAATGGCCATTACCAGCGGCAGCAGGCCCAGCCAGATGTCGACCACGTTGTGCACGCCGACCTTGACCATCTGCCCCGGCGAGGGATTGGCGTTGGCGCGCCTGACCGCCTGCAGCAGGCCCCAGCGCAGCAGCGAGGTGCCGGCCGGCACGTCTTCCTTGATCTGCTTGCCGACCCCGGCGACGTACTCGTCTTTCTTCCACGACAGCGGTGGAATACGCGGGGTGATGATGGCAGCAGCCAGACCGGCGATCACCACGGTCAGGTAGAAGGGCACGAACAGATGGTCGAGCTTCATGAAGCTGGTGATCAGCAGGCTGAAGGCGATCGAGGCGATGGAGAAATTGGTGGCGATCACTGCCGCTTCCCGCGCGCTGTAGAAACCCTTCTGGTACTGCTGCGCGGTGATCAGCACGCCGACGGTGCCGGAGCCGAGCCAACTGGCGATGGCATCGATGGCCGAGCGTCCCGGTAAGCCGAAGATCTTGCGGAACACATTGCGCACCACGGTGCCGATGAACTCCATCAGGCCGTAGTCGGTAAGCAGCGGCAGGATCAGGCCAGCGACCAGAAAGAAGGTGATCAGCACTGGCGCCAGGTCTTTCAGCACCACCCCGCCGGTGTTGGCGTTCCACACCCATTCCGGGCCGAACTGCCAGAAGGTCATGGCTGCGAACAGCCCGCCGAGCACGCGCAGGCCGAGCCACAGCGGCGGCAACACGAACAGGTCGTTCAGCGCGCGACGCTCGGTGAGCCAGCGTGGCTTGAGCAGGCTGCCGAACAGGCCGAGGGCGGCGGAGAGCAGCAACAGCGCGGTGGCGATGGCGGGCAGCCAGTCGCTAAAGCCTGCTTTGAGGGCATCGGCCATCACGCCGAGGCCGATGGTGACCTTTTCTTCATAAACGATGGGGGTGAGAAACAGCAGCACGCCGAGCAGCGAGGGGATCAGGAATATCAGCAACTGACGCAAGCTGTAGGAGGTATCGGCCGGCGGCTGGTCGTCCAGCAGCGGCATGGCTTCTTCGCGATTCATCTGGGCACCCTGATTTGTTGTTGTAGGGATGTACCGGACGCCTCGCGGGGCGCCCGGGCGGAGCAATAAAAGCCGGCGGTCAGCGGCGCTGAACCCCCGGAAGCACGCAGAGCATTTCGTACAGCAGGTTGGCGCCGAGCAGCGAGGTGTTGCCGGTGGTGTCGTAGGGTGGCGAGACCTCCACCAGGTCGCCGCCGATCAGGTCCAGGCCCGCGCAGCCACGGATGATCTCGATGGCCTGGATGGTGGTCAGGCCGCCGATCTCCGGGGTGCCGGTGCCGGGTGCCCAGGCCGGGTCGATGCCGTCGATGTCGAACGACAGGTACACCGGGCCGCCGCCGACCTTCTCGCGCACTTCGGCCATCAGCGGTTCCAGCGACTTGTGCCAGCACTCTTCGGCCTGCACCACGCGAAAGCCCTGCTTGCGGCTCCAGTTGAAGTCCTCGGCGGTGTAGCCTTGGGCGCGCAGGCCGATCTGCACCACGCGCTGGCTGTCGAGCAGGCCTTCTTCCTGGGCGCGGCGGAAGGTGGTGCCGTGGGCGATCTTCTCACCGAACATATGGTCGTTGACGTCGGCGTGGGCGTCGATATGCACCAGGCCGATCTTGCCGTACTTCTTGTGCAGGGCACGCAGGATCGGCAGGGTGATGGTGTGGTCGCCACCCAGGGTCAGCGGCTTGATGCCCAGTTCGACGATCTCGTCGTAGGCCTCTTCGATGATGCGCACGGCGTCGAGCAGGTTGAAGGTGTTGATCGCCACGTCGCCGATATCGGCGACGTTCAGCGAGTCGAAGGGAGCGGCACCGGTGGCCATGTTGTACGGGCGGATCATCACCGACTGGGCGCGAATCTCGCGCGGGCCGAAGCGGGTGCCGGAGCGCAGCGAGGTGCCGATGTCCAGCGGTACGCCGACGAAGGCGGCATCGAGCTGGCGTTTTTCCTCGGGGCTCTGGATATGGGGCAGGCGCATCATGGTGGCGATGCCGCCGAAGCGGGGCATTTCATTGCCGCCCAGGGGCTGGTGGAAAGTCTTGTCCATGGGTAGGCCTCAGGCTCGTTCTGGTTGTGGCCGGATTCTTGGCCGGCCAGGCGCTGGGAAAAATCGGCTGGGGCAAAAACTTACTTCAGGATTGTTTGAAGTAAGGCTGTAAGCCCCGGCTCATAAGGTTTGGCGTGGCACGCACCTCAGTCGCGGTAACTGGTATCGAGGCGATCAAGCTTGCGCAGCCAGGCCTGCCACAGCAGCTGGCGCTGCCATTCGGCGCCCTGTAGCTGTTCGCAGGCATGCTGCGCCAGGTGCGCGGGAATCTCGCTGCAGGCCTGGCCGCCGCCAGTGGCGGCAAGCTGGATCTCGCAGGCACGGTTCAGGTAGTACATGACGTAGAAAGCGTCGGCGACTCTGGCACCGACGCTGAGCAGGCCATGGTGGCGCAACAGCAGGGCGATGTTGTCGCCCAGCGAGGCCTGGATGCGTGCGCGTTCGTCCAGATCCAGCGCCACGCCTTCGTAGGCGTGGTAACCCAGGCGCTGGTGGAACTCGGTGCTGATCTGGTTGAGCTGCAGCAGGCCGGCGTCCTGCGCGGCCACCGCCATACCGGCCAGGGTATGGGTGTGGATCACGCAATGGGCGTCGTCGCGGGCCATGTGCACGGCGCTGTGGATGGTGAAGCCGGCGACGTTGTAGTCGGCGTTGCCTTCGACCACCTTGCCGTGCATGTCCACCACGATCAGGTCGCTGGCGCGAACCTCCTCGAAGAACAGGCCGAAGGGGTTGATCAGAAAGCGCGGCTCGCCAGCGCCGGGCAGGCGTACCGAGAAGTGGGTGTAGAGGGTATCGTCCCAGCCGAACAGGGCGGCCAGGCGGTAGGCTGCGGCCAGGTCGCGGCGCAGAGTGGCGATGTCGTTCATGCGTTCTCCAGGCCGATGAAGCGGCGTACGCGTTCGTGGTCGCCCTGGCGGATGGCGGCGGGTGAGGCATCGAGCTGGACATGACCGTCTTCCATGAACAGCACGCGGTCGGATATCGACAGGGCGAAGTCCATCTCGTGGGTGACGATCAGCATGGTCATGCCTTCGCGGGCCAGGTCGCGGATCACCGCGAGCACGTCGCCCACCAGTTCCGGGTCGAGCGCCGAGGTGGGCTCGTCGAACAGCATGATGTCCGGCTGCATGGCCAGGGCGCGGGCGATGGCCACGCGCTGTTGCTGGCCGCCGGACAGCTGGTGCGGATACTTGTCGGCATGGGCCAGCAGGCCGACCTTGTCCAGCAGCGCCAGGGCTTGCCGGCGCAGTTCGGCGTTATCACCCAGGCCGTGGTAGCGCGGCGCGAGCAGGACGTTGTCGACGATGGTGCGGTGGGGGAACAGGTTGAAGCTCTGGAACACCATGCCGATGCGCCGCACACCGTCGCGCTGGCGACGGTTCTCGGGGCGGTCGCCGGCCTGGATGAAACTCTCGCCGAACAGCACGATCTCGCCTTCGTCGATGCTTTCCAGGCCGTTGACGGTGCGGATCAGCGATGTCTTGCCGGAGCCGGACGGGCCGATGATGGAGATCACCTCGCCAGGCTGCACGCTCAGGTCGATGCCCTTGAGTACGTGGTGATCGCCGTAGTGCTTGTGGATGTTGCTCAGGTACAGCGCCGCCGGAGTACCTGGCTCACGAACCCGGGCGTTGCCGGTCGCCACCTGTGGCAGGCTACTGCGCAGCTTGGCCACCTGGGCGTCGGCGAGGGTGCCGGGTTTACGCCGGCCAAGGTCGAGATGGCGCTCCAGATACTGCAGGCTCCAGCCGAACAGGCTGACGATCAGCACGTAGTACACGGCCACGGCGCCGAGGGTTTCCAGCACCAGAAAGTTCTGCGCGTAAAGGCGCTGGCCGACCAGCAGCAGCTCGCTGAGGGAGATCACCGAGACCAGCGAGGTCAGCTTGACGATGGTCACGTACTCGTTGGTCAGGGTCGGCAGGGCGATGCGAAAGGCCTGCGGCACCACGATCAGCCGCTGCGCGCCGAGCCGGCCGATGCCCAGGGCACGGGCGGCTTCGCGCTGTCCTTTGGCCACCGAGAGCAGGCCGCCACGATGGATTTCCGCCATGTATGCCGCTTCTGTCAGTACCAGGGCGAACAGGCCGGCGTAGAAGGGATTGGACAGCACCTTGCCGCTGGCAGGCATGAGCTGCGGCAGGTTGTAGACGAAGATCAGCAGCACCAGCAGTGGCACGCTGCGAAAGAACCACACGTAGACCGCAGCCGGTGCGCTGAGCCAGCGACTGGCGGCCTGCTTGGCACTGGCCAGGCCAAAGCCGAGCACCAGGCCGAGTAGCCAGGCCAGGCTGCTGAGTTTCACCACCGTCCAGCACGCCGCCCAGAAGGCCGGCATGGAAAACAGGGAGAAGAAATAGCTCCATTCGAACGGCATATGGGGCACCTGTGACTCAAGCTGAAAAAAGGCCGCTGGCCGGAGCGAGTACCGGCCAGCGTGGTGAAGCGGTCATTCAACGCAGCGGCCGTGGGCGAGTCATGACGGACCCGCCCACGGACTTACCTCAGGCTTCTTCCAGGTTGTATTTCTTCAGCAGTTCGGCGTATTCGCCGCTGGCCTTGAACTCGTCCAGCGCGGCTTTCAGGGCGTCGAACAGTTGGGCATTGCCCTTCTTCACGTAGATGCCCAACACCTGCGGGTAGATCGAACCCTTGGAGCTGATGGCGATGCGGCCCCGGGATTTTTCGACGATCAGCAGCGAGGCGGCGTCTATCTCCAGGTGCGCCTGGATATGGCCGGAGAGCAGCGCCTGGGAGGTTTCCGAGGTGGTCGGGTACTGGTTGATGGTGATGGCGCCGGCGCCCTGTTCCTTGCAGTAGCCGTCGGAAACCTTCTGCAGTGCTGGAATCCACGAAGTGCCCTGTTGCAGGCCGACGGTCAGACCGCACAGCTCTTCGGGGGTGGCCGGTTTCTTCTCGGCGTCGCTGCGCACCATGATCGCTGCGCCGGTCTTGGCGTAGGGGATGGCGTCGGCTTTCTCTAGGCGCTCGGGGAGGATGTACATGCCGGAGATGATGGTGTCGAAACGGCCAGCGTCGAGGCCGAGGATCAGGTTGGGAAAGGTGATGTCGCTGAAGCTGGCGCTCAGCCCTAAACGACTGGCCAGAGCTGCCGAAACTTCCGGGTCGAAGCCTTTCACCTTGTCGCCTTCGTAGTATTCGAACGGTGGGTAGGAAATCTCCATGCCCACCTTCAGCTCGCCGCTGGAGAGGGTCTTGGGTGTTTCGGCGGCGTGAGCGGCGCCGAACTGGAACAGGCCGGCGAGGGTGCAGGCCAGGGCCAGGGCGGTGGTGCGCAGCGGGGTGCGGTTTGCCATTGTGTTTATCTCCGGATCAGTTTTTTGTGTTGGCAGTGGGGAAAGTCACAGCGCGCTCGGCTGGTGCTTCAGGTGGCCGAAGCTGGATGGAGCGCGGGCGCGTTCGGGCAGCTGCAACTGGCCGTCCTCGACGCGCTTCTTGAGGTATTGGTAGGTCTGCAGCGCCTGGCTCCACATGTGCTCGCCGATGCTGATGGCTGCGTAGCTCTGGCCAGCAGCCTCGAACTGCGGCAACGGGCGAATCTGCGTGTGGTAGTCGCAGGCGTAGAAGAACGGGAAGGAGTAGCGCTCCTGGCTGACCTTGCGCACGCGGTGCGAGGTGGCGACGAAGGTGCCGGCGCTCATCACCTCGAGCATGTCGCCGATGTTGACGACGAAGGTGCCTGCGCGCGGCGGGGCGTCGATCCACTGGCCGAGGTCGTTCATTACCTCCAGCCCCGGGCGGTCGGCGAGCAGGATGGTGAAGCACTCGTAGTCGGTGTGCGCGCCGATGCCGGGTGCATCATGGGCGTCGCCGTCATAGGGGTAGTGGATCAGGCGCAGCTTCGACGGCGGGAAGTTGGCCATCTCGTCGAAGGTGTTTTCCGGCAGGCCGAGGGCCAGGGCGAAGCCGCGAAACAGCGTGCGGCCGAGCTGGAAGATGCGCGCGTAGTAGGCCTGCACCGACTCCTTGAAACCGGGCAGGGTCGGCCAGTCATTCGGCCCCAGTAGCGGCGTGCCGGCCAACACCAGCGGGTTTTCGGCGGGCACCTCGAAGCCGATGTCGAAGGCTTCCTTGTGGTCCGGCTTGCCGGCGCCGTAGCGTTCCTCGCCCTCGGGCACGAAGCCCTTGTGGCTGGCCGAGGCGCCGATGTAGTGGCGCATCTTGGCGTCCAGAGGCTGGGCGAAGTAGTCCTCGGCGGCACGGTGCAGCCCATCGATCAGCGTCTGCTCGATGCCATGGCCGCTGATGTAGAGAAAGCCCACCTCGCGCGCGGCGCGGCCCAGTTCCTCGGCCACGGCCAGGCGTGCGGCCGGGTCGTTGCTGAACAGGCCGGCGATATCGACTACGGGGATTTCGGTGAAATGCTTGGCATTGGTGTTCATCACGGTTCCTCAGCGACTGGTGAAACGGTGGAAGTGCTGGCGCTCGCAGCGCGCCATCCACTGGTTGAGCTGCCACAGGTCGGCCACCGGCACGTCGGTGAAGGGCAGGTGGTGCAGGTAGCCGTCCGGGCCGAATTCGGGGGTCAGGGTGGTGCTCTGCAGGCCGCGTTTCTCCTGGCTGCTCCAGATGCTTTCCCAATGGCGTTGATGGAACGCCAGCACCTCGGCGTACTCCGGCGCGCCGGGGTGTGGAACCTGCGGGCCCTGGTCGTAGCCCACGCGGGCCTGGATGTGATCGACCCGTTCGATGAAGGCGGACAGGTCGTCGGCGGGGTCGTCGAGCAGGCGCTCGCAGGTCACCAGCCAGTGGCTGATATCGCTGGTGAAGCGCAATTCGGGTACCTGACGGATCACGTCCAGCGTGACCCAGGGGCTGTACAGCGAACGGCCGCGATGAATCTCGAAACAGACGTGAAGGCCACAGGTCGAGGCCAGTTCGACGGCACGGGCGAAGAAGTCGACCTGTTCGCTCAGCGCCCAGCGATCGTTGCCGGGTAGCACGTTGACCAGGCGCGGGCTCAGCTCGGCGGCCCAGTCGAGTTTCATGCGCAGGTCTTCGAGATGCACCTGCGGGCTATCGCTCTGGCGTGGCAATACCGGTGTGGAGGTGAACAGGGTGGCGATATAGGGGAGGTTCTGCTCGCGCAGCAGACGGGCATTGATGGCGCGCTGCGCGGCAGCCTCGGGAATGCGCGCTTCGATACCGTCGAAGCCGGCGCTGAGGGCTTCGTCGAGCGCTTGCTGCCAACTGCCGCGATAACCCCAGAGGGTGCGGAAGATTTCCAGTCGCATGGCCGTCTCCTGAAGAGGGCGAGGGTCAGCGGCAGATTGGCAAGGGGCGTGGTGTGGCGCCCGGTGGCGGCCGATTCGAGTCGGCGCCTGGTTATGGCAGCATTGTTGGCTCAGCGTGCGAGCGGGTTAAATCGTATCGAACAAATACTTAGTTCATTGATTGCTGAACTATTGCTACGACGTGCGCTGCCCCGGATTTCATTCGGGCTACCAAGCTAGCGCCGCTCCGTAGGGTGCGCCGCGCGCACCAGTTGTTTCGCCGGTCTGTGCCTGGAACAGGGCTGTGCAGTCATGTAGCCCGGATGCAATCCGGGGAAATAGGCTGGGTGTTGTCCCGGATTTCATCCGGGCTACGTTTGCTGGATGTGCCAGGCAAGGGCAGGGCGCTACACTGGCGCTCCGTTCCTCTGCCGTGCGCCGCCATGTCCCTCGCTTTACCCGATCTGAAACTGCTGAAGATCTTTGTCGCCGTGGTGCGCCATCAGGGCTTCGCCGCTGCGCAGCAGGAGCTGAACCTGTCCACGTCGGCGATCAGCACCTACATGAGCCAGCTGGAGAGTCAGCTCGGCATCGTGCTCTGTCATCGCGGGCGTGGCGGTTTCAGCCTGACCAGCAAGGGCGAACTGTTCCACCAGGAAACCCTGCGCCTGCTCGGCGAACTGGAAGGTTTCGAGCGTTACTCGGCGGCGCTCAAGGGTGAACTGCGCGGCACCCTCAACCTCGGCGTGCTGGACTCCACTGTCAGTGATCCGGCTCTGCCGCTGGCCGAAGTGATCGGCGCCTACAGCCAGGAACACCCTGGCGTGCATCTGCACCTGTCGGTGATGAGCCCCTACGAGCTGCAACTGGCGGTGCTGGACAACCGCCTGGACCTGGCCATCGGCGCCTTTTCCACACGCATGAACGGGCTGGTTTACCAGCCGCTGTACCGTGAGCAGCACTGGCTGTATTGCAGCGAGCGGCATGCCTTGTTCGAGCAGCGCAGGATTCCCGAAGAGCTGATCACCCAGCAACGCATGGTGGGCCGTGGCTACTGGAGCCAGGCCGAACTGGCTCGCCATGGCTTCAAGCACAGCGCGGCCACCGTGGAGTCGATGGAGGCGCAGCTGATTCTGGTGCTGTCCGGCGCCTACATTGGCTATCTGCCGGAACACTACGCTCAGCCCTGGGCGGACCAAGGCAAGCTGCGTGTGTTGCTGCCAGCTGTATTTGGCTACCAGGCCCCGTTTTCGCTGATCCTGCGCCGGGGACGTACCCGTGAGCCGCTGATTCAGACCTTTCGCGATTTGCTCAAGACGCAGCTGAATCAGATCTGAAACAGGGTCGCCTTTCTCCTCCGAAAGGCTTAGAACCTTTAGCTGGCGCGGTTATTAGGCTGTGCTAGTACTTAGTCATACGTCTGCACCCACTTCAATTCGAACAGGGAAGCCTCGATGCGCAATAACCTGCCCGTGACTCAGCGGGAAAGAACCTTCCCAGCGGAAGAGCGCCTGATTTCCACCACCGACCTCAACAGCAAGATCACCTACTGCAACGACGCCTTCGTCGAGATCAGCGGCTTCACCCGCGAGGAGCTGATCGGTCAGCCGCACAATCTGGTGCGTCACCCGGACATGCCACCGGCAGTGTTCGGCCATATGTGGGACACCATCAAACAGGGCAAACCCTGGATGGGCATCGTCAAGAATCGTTCGAAGAATGGCGATTTCTACTGGGTCAGTGCCTACGTCACACCCGTCTACGAGAACGGCCGGGTTTCGGGCTACGAGTCGGTACGCTCATTGCCAACCGAGGCTCAGAAACGTCGTGCCGAAGCGCTTTATGCCCGTCTGCGGGCCGGCAAACCACCGGTGCCGAAGCTGGAGTACTGGACCTACGATGTGGTGCGTTCCTGGCCGCTGATTGCCGCGGCGCTGCTGATCGTTGCGGCGCACTGGGTGGTTTCTGGTTGGCCGCTGATGGCTTTTATCGTGCTGACGCTGTTCGCCCTCGGCTCATATCAGCTCTACTGCACGCGACAGTTGATCCGGAGAACATTGGCTGATCATCCAAAAGCCTTTACCAGCGGCCTTGTCGCGCTGACCTACAGCGACAATCGTGGTGCCCAGGCCCTGCTGGACATGGCGATGATCAGTGAGGAAGCGCGTTTGCAGACGGCGTTGACGCGGCTGGAAGATGCCGGCGAGAACGTCAAGAAGCGCGCCACGCAATCGGCCGAGTTGTCGCGATCCAGCGCGCATATGCTCGATCAGCAGCGTGCCGAGACCGATCAATCGGCTACGGCCATCAACCAGATGGCGGCGACCATTCAGGAAGTCGCGCACAACGTACAGAACACCTCGCATGCTGCCGAAGAAGCCGATCGTCTGGCCCGTGAGGGGCGCGATCTGGCTGTAGGCAGCCTCGACTCCATGCGCCAGATGGCCACGGCGGTCAACGATATTGGTCAGGCGGTCAATGAACTGGCCAACTCCACGCAGTCCATTGGCAGCGTTGCCGATGTGATCACCTCGATTGCCGAGCAGACCAACCTGCTGGCGCTCAACGCCGCCATCGAGGCAGCGCGCGCAGGGGAGCAGGGCCGCGGTTTCGCGGTAGTGGCCGATGAAGTGCGGTCACTGGCTTCGCGTACTCGCCAGTCCACCGAGCAGATTCACCAGATCATTTCCGATCTGCGTGCAGGGGCCGAGCGTGCGGTGGTGACGGCGGGCAGAGGCGAGGACATTTCCCGTGGCAGCGTGCAGAGCGTGGAGTCGGTACGCGATGCACTGGAGGGCATCAGCGCTGCGGTGACGCGCATCACCGGCATGAGCCAGCAGATGGCGGCTGCTTCCGAAGAGCAGAGCCATGTGGCCGATGACATCAGCCGGCAGATCACGCGGATTGCCCAACTTTCCGATCACAGTGCCGGGCAGGCGCATCAGGGCGCGGCCATCAGTCGCGAGCTGGAGGAAATGGCTGATTACCTGCACAGTCTGGCAGAGCGCTTCAACCGCTGACCCTGGAGCCGGGTGCAGTCTGGGGATCCCGGATTGCAGCCGGGCTACGCGAGTTCGAGGTGTTCTGGCACACTGCGCGGCATGCCTCGTCCGACTTGCTCCCGCTGCCAGCGCCCGCTTGGCCATTGCCTCTGCCCGCTGATTCCCGACCTCGAGAGTCGTACTCGTGTGCTTGTCCTGCAGCACCCGAGCGAGGTCGGCCATGCGCTCAATACCGCTCGCCTGGCTGCGCTTGGGTTGCGCCATGCCGAGCTGCGCGTCGGCGAGGTATTCGATGACCTGCCGCAGTTGCTCGCCCAGCCTGATTATCGAGCCTGCCTGCTGTTTCCTGGCGCAGAGGCTGTCGCCCTGAGCGGCTACACACCGAACGAGAAACCGTTGCTGCTGGTGGTGCCCGATGGCACCTGGCGCAAGGCGCGCAAACTGCTGCACCTCAATCCGTCGCTGGCGGCATTGCCGCGAGTCAGCCTGAACGCCGCTGCGCCGTCGCGTTATCGCCTGCGCAAGGCGCCCGAAGAAGGGGCGCTGTCGACCATCGAAGCGATCGCAGCCGCGCTGGATGTGCTGGAGGCGCCACAGCGTTTCGACGCGCTGCTGCGGCCCTTCGATGCGCTGATCGAAGGCCAGATCGCGGCGATGGGAGAAGAGGTGTTCACCCGCAATCACCGGCGCTAGGGTGGTGCGCACGGCGCACCCTACGATATCGCTTCGGCCGCGTAGCCCGGATGCAATCCGGGAAACTCTAATGAATGTCCGGCGGTCAAGCGCGAGGCAGGGGCATGTAGGGTGCGCCGCGCGCACCAGCTTTGATGATTTTCACTGTGTCGGGGATGGGCCCGGTGCGCATGGCGCACCCTACGGTGCTGCGTCAGTCGCGTAGCCCGGATGCAATCCGGGAAGGTTCTGCGTCTCGACAATCAATCCCGGATTTCATCCGGGCTACGCAGCGTGCACGGCAGGTATTCAACGTTCGCGCATGGCCTCCGAGCGCGCCTTGAGTACGGGTTTGAGCAGATAGGCCAGCACGCTCTTCTCGCCGGTGATGATGTCCACCGTGGCGACCATGCCGGGGATGATCAGCAGCGGGTTCTCCTCGCTGCCCAGGTGGCTTTTGTCGGTCCGCACCTGAATCAGGTAGAAGCTGTTGCCTTCCTCGTCGGTGATGGTGTCGGCGCTGATCAGTTCCAGGTTGGCCTTGAGCCCGCCGTAGATGGTGTAGTCGTAGGCGGTGAACTTGACCATGGCCTTCTGGCCGGGATGGAGGAAGGCCACGTCCTGCGGACGCACCTTGGCTTCGATCAGCAGGCTGTCGTCCAGCGGCACGATCTCCAGCATGTCGCTGCCCGGCTGCACCACGCCACCGATGGTGTTGACCTTGAGCTGCTTGATCACCCCACGCACCGGCGAGGTCACGGTGGTCCGGGTCACCTTGTCCTGGATGGCGACGCTGGTGGCGGTGATCTTCTGCAGCTCGGTGCGTAATTCGTTGAGCTCCTTGAAGGCTTCGTCGCGGAATGCCAGCTCGGACTCCTCCATCTTGCTCCTGATCTCGCTCATCGCCGCTTCGGCGCGCGGGATGGCCAGGTTGGTGGCTTCCAGCGAGCCGCGTACTTCCACCACGCTGCGGCGCAGGCGCAGCACCTCGACTTCGGAGATGGCGCCCGAGGCCACCAGGGGTTGCGACATGTTCAGCTCCTGCTGCAGAAGGCCGAGGCTGGAGCGGTACTGCTGGGCCTTGGAGCGAAATTCGGCGAGTTCCTGCTCCTTCTGCCGCAGTTGTTCGCCCAGCGTGCGCTGTTCGCTGCGCAGCCGTTGCTGGCGCGAGCGATACAGGGCCAGCTGATCCTCGGCCAGCTGTGGCGCGTCGCGGGTTATTTCTTCGGGCAGGTGCGGTTCTCGGCCTTCGGCCTCTGCGCTCAGTCGTTCGAGGCGGGCGATGAGCGCCAGCCGATCCGCTTCGGTTTCCCCGCGATTGGATAGAAAACGTGTGTCATCCAGCCGCAGCAGGGTATCGCCCTTGTCCACCACCTGGCCTTCGCGCACGAAGATCTCACTGACGATGCCGCCCTCCAGGTTCTGGATCACCTGCACCTTGCTCGACGGGATAGCCTTGCCCTCGCCGGTGGTGACCTCTTCCAGCACGGCGAAATTTGCCCAGACCAGTGCTGCCAGCAGGCAGGCGCTGACCACCCAGATAGTGGCGCGGCTGAGCCAGGGCGAGTCCTCCAGAATGGCGCCTTCCACTTCCGGCATGAATTCGATGTCCTGACGTTTCTCGCGCAGGCTGCCGAAATAGTTGCCGAGGTTCTGGGTCGCTTGCATCGCACGTCGCTCCTACAGGGTGGCTGGGCCGACGCGGCCCTTGCGCAAGGCTTCGATCACCGCTTCCTTCGGCCCGTCTGCCACCACATGGCCGTTGTCCAGCACGGCCAGGCGATCCACCAGGCTGAGCATGGAGGCACGATGGGTGATGAGGATCAGCGTCTTGCCCTGCACCCACTTGTGCAGGCGTTGGCGCAGCAGGTCTTCGCTGGTGTTGTCCATGGCGCTGGTGGGTTCGTCGAGCACCAGGATTGGCGGGTCGAGCAGCAGTGCGCGGGCCAGCAGCACGGCCTGGCGCTGGCCACCAGAGAGCAACTGGCCGCGTTCGCCTACCGGGCGGTCGAAGCCTTGCGGATGCTGTCGTGCCAGGTCGACCACGCCGGTCAGTTCGGCAACTTCCAGCATGCGTGCGTCGCTGATGTAACGGGCGCCCAGGGTCAGGTTGTCGCGCAGGCTGCCGGCCAGCAGTGGCAGGTCGTGGGCGACGTAGCCGATCTGGTGGCGCAGATCGGCGACGTCGAGCTGACGCAGATCGAGGTTGTCGAGCAGGATCTGCCCTTCGTCAGCGCTGTAGAACGCCATCAGCAAGCGCGCCAGGGTGCTCTTGCCCGAACCGCTGCGACCGATGATGCCGAGGCGTTCACCCGCTCCCAGACGCAGGCTGACGTTGTTCAGCGCCGGTGCGCTCTGGTCGGGGTAGGTGAAACTGATCTGCCGCACTTCCAGGGCGCCCTTGAGCTGGGTGCGGTCCAGCGGGCGCTGCTTGTCCTCACGCTCCTGCGGCAGGGCCATCAGGGCGTCGGTGCTGGTCATGGTCAGGCGCGCTTGCTGGTAGCGGGTGATCAGCCCGGCGATCTGTCCCAGTGGTGCGAGGATGCGGCTGCCGAGCATGTAGCAGGCCACCAGCGCACCAACGCTGAGATTGCCGGCGATGATCAGATAGACCCCTGCGACTATGGTGGCCATGCCGGCGAACTGCTGCAGGAACAGGGTGCCGTTGGTGGCCAGCGAGGCGAGGAATTTCGCATGGCCGTCCAGGCGGGTGAGGGCACCATGGGTTTGCTCCCATTGGTGCTGGCGCTCGCTTTCCGCACCACAGGCTTTGAGCGTTTCCAGGCCGCCGAGGGTTTCGATCAGCAGCGCCTGGCGTTGCGAACCGAGCTGCAGACTCTTCTGCACGGTATCGCGCAGGCGTATCTGGATGATGTAGGCGAACAACGCGGTGATCGGGAAGGCCAGCAGCGGGATGAACACCAACGGGCCGCCGATCAGTCCGATCACCAGCAGCATCAGCAGGGAGAAAGGCAGATCGATCAGGCTGGTCAGCGTGACTGCGGTGAGAAAATCGCGCAGTCCCTGAAAGTCGTGAATGCTTTGCGCGAAGCCGCCCACGGTAGCCGGTCGCGCTTTCATCGACATGCCGGTGATGCGCTCGAACAAGGTGGCCGACAGCACCACGTCGGTCTTCTTGCCCGCCGTGTCCAGCAGGTGTGCGCGCAGCACCTTGAGCAGCAGCTCGAAGCCGGTGCCGATAAACAGGCCAATGGCCAACACCCAGAGCGTCGCGGTCGCCTGGTTGGGCACTACACGGTCGTAGGTCTGCATCACGAACAACGGCACCATCAGGCCCAGCAGGTTGATCAGCAGGCTGGCCAGGACGGCATCGGTGTAGAGCCAGCGCGACAGCTTGAGGGTGTCGCGGAACCAGGCTTCGATGCGCGGCACCAGGGGGGTGCGGGCTTCTTCCAGTTGATGTCGGGGGCGGGCGAAAAACGCCCGGCCGCTGTACTCGGCGGCCAGTTGTTCACGACTGACCCATTGTTCGCCACCATCGGTCTCGCAGGGCAGGATCTGCGCCTGCTGCTTCGGCCCCCACTGGCGCAGGACCGCACAGCGACCGTCCTTGAGCAGCAGCAGGACTGGCAGGTTGAGTGAGGAAATGCTGGCAAGGTCGCGCTGCAGCAGGCGCCCCTGCAGTCCGGCCCGTGCCGCAGCGCGCGGCAGCAGGTCGGGACTCAAGCGTTGCTCCGGCATGGGCAGCCCGGCGCTCAGGGTGCCACGGCTGGCCGAGCAGCCGTGCAGCCTGCAGAGGATCAACAACCCATCCAGTAGCGGATCGTCGTGACTGAGCCGCGGATCACTGGCAGGTCCTGGCCGTTCCATGGTGGTCAATTTCTACTACTCCTCAAGCCGGTACTACTTCATATCCGGCAAACGTGCCTCGCTCTTCACTTCAGTGAGGGCTACAGCTTCTGCCGGGACTACGACCTGTTGCTGGCGCAGCAGATCACCCATTGCCGCGACGACGCGGTACATCGAGAACTCTTCGCCGTAGCGCACTTCGGTGTAACGGCGATTGGCGGTGAACAGCTCGTTTTCGCTGTCGAGCAGGTCGAGCAACGTGCGTTGGCCCAGGCTGAACTGCTGCTGATAGGCTTCGCGAACCCGTGAGGTGTAGTCCGCGTAATCACGCGCCTTGGGGGTTTGCAGGCGCGCGTTTTCCATGGCGTTCCAGGCCAGCGAGAGGTTCTCGTTGAGCACGCGCAGCGCGTTGTTGCGGATGTCCATCGACTCGTTGATCTGGTGTGCGGCCGACTGCAGCCGAGCCTTGTCGCGCATGCCGTTGAACAGGTTGTAGTTCATCACCACCGCGGCTCGCCAGGTGTTGTAGTGGCCTTCATCGCCCTGCACGTTGTCATCGGCCGAGGTGGCCAGCTCCAGATCGAAGCGCGGGTAGAAGGGCGACTTGGCAACCTCGTACTGCTTCTCGGCAGCGTTGACGTCAGCCTGCGCTGATTTCAGGAAGGGGTTGTTGTCCATCACGGTCTGCCGCGCGGCGAGCAGGTCGGCCGGCATGCCGCCTTTGATCGACGCCGGGCTTTCCAGTTGATCGGGCAGGCGGCCCACGGCGCTGAAGAAGCTGGCTTCGGCATCGGCCAGGTTGACCTCTTCGGTGTAGAGGTTGTTCTGCGCCAGCGCCAGACGGGCTTCGGACTGGTCCAGATCCGCGGTACTGCCGACGCCCTGGCGGCTGCGCAGACCGATCTGGTCGTTGATGCGCTGGTGCGCCTGCAGGTTGTTGCGGGCCAGGGTGACCATCTCGCGGCGCATCAGCACATCGAGGTAGACCTCGACGGTGCGCAGGGCCAGGCTTTCGGACGTACCGAGCAGGCGGTAGGCGCGGGAGTTGACCACTGCCTGGGTGCGCGCGACTTCGTTGGGCGTATTGAAGCCGTCGAACAGCATCTGCCGTAGGCGCAGCTCGGCATCGCGGTAGTTCAGGGTTTCCTTGTTGTGATTGCCAAGTGCCCGTGTGCTGGGGCTGTCCGTACGCTCCCGGCCGTAACCGACCAGCAGGTCAACGGTGGGCAGGTAGCCGCCCTTGGCGAATTTCACATCTTCATCCGATGAGAGTCGGCTATTGGCGGCAGCGTGGATTTCCGGGTGATTGTCCAACGTGCTCTGAATCGCTTCCGAAAGACTCATGGCTTGCGCCTGACTGCAAACAGTCGCCAAAAGCATGGCGCTCCATAGCGGGGTTAGGGTGCGCATTGGCGTTTCTCCTGACTGATGTTCTTATCCTGTCGCCATAAAAATGGCGTTTTTGCCTGTAAAACCGTTTCAGGCTTGTAACATCAGAGCTAAGAACAACTTTTGGAGAACCTAAGATGTTTTTTTCACAACCTATATTCAGAAAAAATCTTATGAAGTCTGCGAAAAGCAGCACATTGTTTGAGCCTGTGAGCTGCGCAAGTCCTCATTTTCCGTGGGTTGCGCAGCTGAAATGGGTTGTCAGGCATCACAGGGCGGGGATTCATCTGATGGAGTAGTTCGACGCAGGTTGTAGTGACATTTTTTTGTCATTAGCGTTTTTTGGATTTTGCGCCGTTCCATTTCAATCAGCTGTCTTGGGTTTCTCCTCGGCTTCGAAAAGGTGCTCTGACCCTTTCGGTAGGTACGTGTCGGCGGTGGTCGGCAGCCGTAGTGAGGATGGAATCATGGCTACTCTTATTGGTGTCGTCAGTCAGGTTGTCGGCGAAGTGTTCGCGGTAGCGAGCGATGGATCGCGCCGGCCGATCAGTGAAGGCGACCGGGTCTATGCGGGCGAGCAGCTCGTGACTGGTGCCTCTGGCGCCATCGCGGTGGCCATGAGCAACGGCCAGCAACTGACCCTGGGTCGCGACAGTAGTTTGACGCTCAACGAGCAGATGCTCGCCTCCAGCCCCACCTCACAGGCCCCGACGGCCGATGCGCCCCCCCCCGTTCCCAGCGACAGCGACCTGACCGACGTCGAGCAACTGCAGGCGGCGATCGAGGCCGGCGTCGACCCGACCCTCGAAGGCGAAGCCACCGCGGCCGGCCCGGGAGCCGGTGGCGGCGCGGGTGGCGCCGGTGGCGGCCACTCCTTCGTGCTGCTCGGCGAGGTCGGCGGCGCGCTCGATCCGGTGATAGGTTTCCCCACCGAAGGGCTCAGTACCGGCCCCGAATTCCCCGATGCCGAGCCGATCGTCGATCCGGATATCCCGCTGCCGGCTGGGCCAGAGGGTTTTCCCAGCGGCGGCGAAGCCAGCAATGCAGTCGATGAAGAGGGGCTGCCGGGTGGTATTGCCGGTGGTCCAAACGATCTGGCCGGCGAAGACACGGTGGTCATCGGCACCCTGGGCTACAGCTTCGGCCCCAATGGCATCGGCAGCTTCGCCTGGAGCAGCGAAGGGCTGGCGGCGCTGGGAATCAGCTCGCAGGGCGTTTCGCTGACTTACAGCGTCAGCGCCGATGGTTTGACCCTCAGCGCCTTTGCCGGCGACACGCTGGTATTCACCCTGCAGCTCACCGATCTGGCGGCTGGCACCTACGAGTTCAGCCTGTTCGCCCCGCTTGACCATGCCGCACCGGAACCTGGCGGCAGCGACGAGAACGACCTGTTCTTCCTGTTTGGCTACAGCATCACCGACGGCGCCGGCAACACCGCTGCCGGCAGCCTGACGCTGGGCGTCGACGACGACACCCCGGAACTGCAAGGCGTACCGGGCGAACGCCCGAGCGTTGGCGGCCTGGTGCATGAAGACGCGTTGGACAATGGCAATGCCGAAGGCGGCCAGACCCTGACGCTCAGCGGCGGGCCCGGCACCCTGGATGCGCTGGTCAATTTCGGCGCCGATGGGCGCGGCAGTTTCTCCCTCAGCGGCAGCGCCGAAGCGCTCGACAGCCTGATCGCCCTGGGCCTGACCTCGGGCGGTGTGGCGCTGGCCTATTCGGTTTCCGCCGACGGCACGACCTTGATTGCCACGGCGGGTGGTAACCCGGTGTTCACCCTGGTGGTCAACCCGGACGGCAGCTACCTGTTCACCCTGCAGGGCCCGCTGGATCATCCGGAGGCCGATGGCATCGACGCGGAAACCCTGGGCGATAACAGCCTGGCGCTGGATTTCTCCGGAATTCTGCAAACGACCGATTTTGATGGCGACGCCGTGGCGGGTGGTTTCGCCGCCGGCAGCTTCGTCATCGATATCGAGGACGACGTGCCGGTACTGGTTGGTTCCCCGGGCGAACGGCCCACCGTGGGCGGCCTGGTGCATGAAGACGCGTTGGACAACGGCAACGCCGAAGGCGGCGATCAGACCTTGACGGTCGAAGGCGATGTCGGGGCGCTGGACGCCCTGGTCAACTTCGGCGCCGACGGCCGCGGCGGCTTCCAGCTGAGCACCGCCCCGGGTGCGCTGATCGGCCTGCAGGACCTGGGCCTGACCTCGGGCAACGTCGAGCTGTTTTACGCCGTCTCGGCCGACGGCAGCACCCTGACGGCCACGGCCGGCGAGGGCGGCGCACCGGTGTTCACCCTGCTGGTCAACCCGGACGGCAGCTACCTGTTCACCCTGCAGGGCCCGCTGGATCATCCGGAGGCCGATGGCATCGACGCGGAGACCCTGGGCGATAACAGCCTGGCGCTGGACTTCTCCGGCCTGCTGGTGGCCACCGACGGTGACGGCGACCCGCTGAACGACGGTTTCGATGCCGGCAGCTTCGTCATCGATATCGAGGACGATGTGCCGGTACTGGTCGGCGCCCCGGGCGAACGGCCCACTGTGGGCGGCCTGGTGCATGAAGACGCGTTGGACAACGGTAATGCCGAAGGCGGCGATCAGACCTTGACGGTCGAAGGCGATGTCGGGGCGCTGGACGCCCTGGTCAACTTCGGCGCCGACGGCCGCGGCGGCTTCCAGCTGAGCACCGCCCCGGGTGCGCTGATCGGCCTGCAGGACCTGGGCCTGACCTCGGGCAATGTCGAGCTGTTCTACGCCGTCTCGGCCGACGGCAGCACCCTGACCGCGACGGCCGGCGAGGACGGCGCACCGGTGTTTACCCTGGTGGTCAACCCGGACGGCAGCTACCTGTTCACCCTGGAGGGCCCGCTGGATCATCCGGAGGCCGATGGCATCGACGCGGAAACCCTGGGTGATAACAGCCTGGCGCTGGACTTCTCCGGCCTGCTGGTGGCCACCGACGGTGACGGCGACCCGCTGAACGACGGTTTCGATGCCGGCAGTTTCGTGATCGATATCGAAGATGATGTGCCGACGCTCAACGAAACCAATCCGCAGCTACCTGCTGTGGGGGGCACTGTGCACGAAGACTTGCTGAGCGAACCGCATGCGGGTAACCCCGACGGTGCGTTGCAGACACTGGTGATCAGCACTGCCGCTGGTGGCGGAAGCCTTTCCGCCCTGGTGTCGTTCGGCGCCGATGGCCCCGGTGAGTTCAGCCTGGTGGATGCCGAGAAGGCAGAGAGCCTGCTATGGGCGCAAGGCCTTACCTCCGGCGGTGAGCCCCTGGAATACGTGGTGACCAAAGAGTGCGATGGCAGTGGCAATCTGCTCAGTACCACGCTCACGGCCACTGCTGTAGGAGGCTATCCGGTATTTGAGCTGGTGGTGAAGGCCAACGGCGACTTCAGCTTCGAACTGCAGGGGCCCATCGATCATCCGGTTCAGGATGGTAACGACGATGAGTTGTGGTCGTCGGAAGGCGGGTTTGGCATCGATTTCACCCAGCTGATCACCGCCACCGACGGCGATGGTGACCCGTTGGATATGCCGCTCGATGCTGCCGGACTGTTCGTCATCAACGTACAGGACGATGTGCCTGAGCTGGTGGATGGTGGCTCCAGTCACTGTCTGACCCTTACCTACAAGGGCGGTGATGCCGGCTACCTCAACAGCTACGGCTACTACATCAAGGGGCCTGATGGCACACCGGTCAGTGGCGTGCTGGTCTGGGGTAATACCACCGCCATGCAGATCGGTGATTCCATCACGCTGCAGGGGCTTGATCCCGCGTCAGTGGGTTTCTTCATCACCCCCAATGGTGCCTCGAATGACATACCTGACGGCACTGCGCTCACGTTCCAGTGGGTCGATGGCCAGTGGCAGGCGGTGGCTGATGGTCAGCCGCTAACCGGCAGTGGTGGCGCTGATGTGCTCTTCGACAACCCGGCGCTCAACCCCGCAGGCAAGACCCATGTGCAAGACAACGCCGCGCCCGGAAACCAGAACTGGGAGGATATCAACAGCGACAGCGATAACGACTACAACGATGTCAATATCCAGGCCACCTGGACGGTCAAGACGCCTGCACCGGTAGGCGGTACGGTACATGAGGACAAGCTGACCGATCCCCATCAGGGCAACCCGGATGGTACTGGCCAGACGTTGCTGATCAGCACTGCGACGGGTGCGGCCAGTTTGCTCTCGCTGGTTGCCTTCGGCGCCGATGGGCCCGGCGATTTCAGCCTGGTGGAGGAGGGGAGCGCCGCCGAGTTGCTGAACGCCCAAGGGCTGACGTCCGGCGGTGAGCCGCTCGACTACAGGGTCACCCAGGAGCTCGATGACGACGGCAATCTGGTCAGCACCACGCTTACTGCGACGGCCACGGTTGCAGGCGGTTATCCGGTATTCACCCTGGTGCTGAAGGCCAACGGCGACTTCAGCTTCGAACTGCAGGGGCCAATCGACCATCCGCTGAAAAATGGTGACGACAACGAGCTCTGGTCGTCGGACGGTGCCTTTGGCATCGACTTCACCCAGTTGCTGGCGATCACCGATGGCGATGGCGACCCGCTGCAGATACCGCAGGGAGCTGGCGGTCTGTTCGTGATCAATATCGAGGACGATGTGCCGACCCTGAGTCTAGGGGTCAATAAGCAAGCGTTGGTTCAGCTGGAAGTGGCGCTGGACGAAACCCGTGGCAATCATGATCGTTACGCCGCCAACGATAACCAGAGCCAGGGCTACGTGAACGACGACAATGGCGCGTTGGCCAAGGTCACCACTGAGCTTGCCGGCGGCTTGACCTCGCTGTTCACCATCGGTGGGGCAGCCGGGGCTGATGGCGAGGCTTCACTCAGCGGAACGCTGAGCTTCTCCGGGGTGCCGCCCAAGGGGCTGGCCACCACCTTGTCGGCCACCAATGGCGGTGCCATCCGTCTGTTCGTTGACCCGGCCAACAGCCAATTGATCAAGGGTGTCGATGCTTCTGGCGATACGGTCTTCACCATCGCCATCGTCACTGTCGATGGGCAACCGCAACTGCAGACCACGCTGTTCGAAGCGATCCGTCATCCAGACAATAATCAGCGCTTCGACGAGGCGGTCGATCTGTTGATCAAACACCAGGGCTCGTTGCAGCTGCAGTATCAGGTTACCCGTGTCGACGGTGATGGTGACGCGGTGACCCGTACCGCGAAGGTCGAGCTTGCTGGCGGCAATTCGTCCTACTTCTCCTTCCAGGACGACGGCCCGAAAATCATCAAGTTCGAGCTGGGTCACAGCGTCAAGCTATACGTCGACGAATCCGTTGGCAAAGGTGGTTCCAGCCAGAACGAACCCGGCCAGGCTGCGCCGAATGACGAGCAGGGCCACGGCAATGTGCTGGGTTACGCCCGGATCAACGGCGAGAAGCTGTTCAAGCTGATCGCCGATGGTGGTTCGGATGGCCTGGACAGTGGCCGTACCCGCTTCTCCCTGAGCCTTGCCAGCAATGGCGTGGACTCCGGGCTGAATGCCACGGCCGGTGGCGATATCCTGCTGTACAAGGAGGCCGATGGCAGCATCCTGGGTAAAGCCAATGGCGTTACGGTGTTCAAGATCAGCGTCAATGCCGCTGACGGTAGCGTGACCCTGGTGCAGTACAAGGCCATCGCCCATGGCGACACCAGCAGCCACGACGAGCTGGCGCTGCTCAAGGATGGCGTGCTGAAACTGAACGTGACGGTCTACGACAAGGACGGCGACCCGCAGAGCGCCAGCCTGGATCTGGGCAAGGTGGTCGGCTTCGAGGACGACGGCCCGAAAATCACCAAGTTCGAGCTGCAGCATGGCACCAAGCTGTACGTCGACGAATCGGTGGGTACCACCGGTTCCAGCCAGAACGAGAATGGTCATGTCGCGCCGAACGATGAGCAAGGCCATGGTGATGTGCTCGGCTATGCCAGCATCGACGGCAAGGATCTGTTCAAGCTCACGGTGAATGCCGGTTCGGATGGCCAGGATACGTCGCGTACCCGTTTCGAGTTGGACCTGAGCCGGGACGGCGTCGACTCTGGGCTGGATGCTACCGCAGGCGGCGATATTCGCCTGTACAAGGATGCCGACGGCAACGTGCTGGGTGTGGCCAACGGCGTCACGGTATTCAAGGTCAGCGTCAATGCCGGCAGTGGCAGTGTGACCCTCGTGCAATACGAGGCCATCGCCCATGGCAATACCAGCAAGCATGACGAGTTGGCGCTGATTCGCGCCGGCGTGCTGAAGCTCGGCGTGACCGTCTATGACAAGGATGGCGACTCTCACAGTGCCAGTCTGGATCTGGGCAAGGTAGTCGGCTTCGAGGACGATGGCCCCTCCGCGGGCATCACCAATGCCGCCTACGCGCTGGACGATGAAGGCCTGCCCAATGGCATCAACGGTGGTGAGGGCGATGTGACAGGGGCGAACACCACGGTCTCTGGCACGCTGGTATTCGACGCCGGCTCCGATGGTCTGCGTGGCATCTCCCTGTTCGGGCCGAGCGTATTGGGCACCGAGAACGTCACTTCGACCTGGAACGGCGACAGCAAAACGCTGACCATCAGCAGTGCCGAGCGTGGCACGCTGGTAACCGTGGTGTTGACCGATCCGGCGCTCGGCAAGTACCAGCTGAAGTTGCATCAACCCTTGATGCATCCGGCTGGCCAGGACGAAAACGACATCAAACTGCAGATCGGCTACACCGTGACCGACGGTGATGGTGATACCGCCGTGGGCAAGCTGGTGGTCACCGTCGATGATGACACCCCGACCATCCAGGCCATGCAGCCGGGCTTCGAGTCGCAGGCCACCTTCCTCGGCAGCGATGCCGGCTATCACAACAGCTACGGTTATTACTCGCGAGATGCCGAGGGCAATCCATCCGTGGGCAAGGTGATCTGGGCTGATGTGAAGGCGCAGGCGACAGGAGCCACCTTCGATCTGGATGGGCTCGACCCGAGTGAGGTCGGTTTCTTCATCATCCCCAATGGCGCCGCCAATGTTGGTTTGAGCAATGGCGCCGAGCTGACCTTCCAGCAGGACGCTGATGGCAACTGGCAGGCCTTGCTGGGAGGGGTGCCACTGACCGGTGCTGGCGGTGCCAACGTGCTGTTCGACCGCGCCGAGTTCAACCCGGGCGGCTCGCACCTGCAGGACAACGCTGAACCGGGCAACCAGAACTGGGAGGACCTCACCGACGCTCCCGACTACGACTACAACGACGTCAACACCAACGTGACCTGGGGCATGCCGCTGCAGGTGGACGAGACTTATCTGGGTACGCCGGATGCGACGGTCAGCCGTAACTTCAGCTCGGCCTTCAACGCCGAGTATGGTGCCGACGGCCCTGGTTCCCTGGCCTACGCGCTGGTGATCAAATCGCCGGATTCCGGGCTGGTGGATACCGAGAGCGATGAAGCGGTCAAGCTGGTGTTCAACGGCTCGGTGCTCGAAGGTCGCACCGAAACCAGTAACGAGCTGGTTTTCACCCTGAGCGTCGACGCCGCAGGATTGGTGACCCTGACGCAACTGCGGGCTGTGGTTCATCCCACTGCCCAGCCTGATGAACTGCATCTGCTGGGCAGTGACAAGATCGGACTGCAGGCCACCATCACCGACGCCGACGACGATCAGGATTCGGCCAGTATCGACCTGGGTAAGGTGCTGGGCTTCCGTGATGACGCACCGATGGCGGTCAACGATGAGATTCTCGGTGAGGTCTCACGCACGGCAGTCGATCAGGTCGTCGGCAACGTCAACGACCTCACTGGCAACGACAGCTTTGGCAACGATGGCAAGGCAAGCGTCTCGCCGGTGCAGATCATCGGCCAGGGTAGTCAGGGCGGTACGCTGGTCATCGATCCCAGCGGTAATCTGGTTTACAGCGCCGGCAGTGGGGCCAGCGCCGGTACGGAGGTGTTCACCTATCAGATCACCGACGGTGATGGCGACGTTTCCACGGCCACCGTGACTCTCACGCTTGGCGGCAATGACCCGGTCGGCGGCCAGGCTTCCGGCAGCGTCGACGAGGATGGCTTGACCCATGGGCTGACCGGAGGCCCCAACGATCTGGCTGGTAACGCCACCACGGCTGGTGGGCCACTGGGTTATCAGGTGGACAACTTCGGTGGTTTCGCTTGGGATGCCAGTGGTCTTGGCAGCCTGTCTTCAGGCGGTTCGGCGCTCAACTATCAGCTCAGTGCAGATGGCAAGACGCTGAGTGCGTACGATGCCGGTGGCAATCCGGTCTTCACCCTTAGCCTGACCAATTCGGATACTGGGCAATACAGCTTCAAGCTGTTCAAGCCACTCGACCATCCGGCACCAGATGTCGATGGTACGGCAGACGAGAACGACCTGAACCTGGCCTTCTCCTACAAGGTCTGGGACTCCGCTGCGCCTTCGGCTCCGGCCACGGGTAGCCTGACGATCACGGTGGATGACGACTCGCCGGCCACGCCCGACGACATCGCCAAGTCTACCAGCGAGCCGCAAGGCATCCAGACCAACCTGATGGTAGTGCTGGATCTGTCCGGCAGCATGGACGAAGCGCCGTCGGGTGTCAGCGGGTTCAGCAGCAAGCTGGCGCTGGCCAAGGATGCCGTGCAGCGTCTGATCGACAGCTACGACAACCTCGGTGACGTGATGGTGCGCATCGTGACCTTCGCCAACAGCGCGAGTGCTGTGGGCAATGTCTGGATGAGCGCCGTCGATGCCAAGGCCTGGCTCACCGACCTGGCCAACAACGCCGGCAACGGTTCGACCAACTATGACGATGCACTGATCAAGGCGATGAATGCCTACGATTCGTCCGGCAAACTCACCGGCGCTGGGGTACAGAACGTTTCGTACTTCCTCTCCGACGGCCAGCCGACGCTGTCCAACGCCAATCCGGGCAGCAACAACAGTGGCAGTCAGTACAACCCGGGTCTGGGCGATGGTATTGATGCTGGCGAAGAGGCGGACTGGATCGCCTTCCTCACGGCCAAGGACATCAAGTCCTATGCGCTGGGTATGGGGCTGGGCAGTGACCTCGACAAGACCTTGCTCAACCCCATTGCCTATGACGGCAAGGCGGGCGTCAACACCGATGGCATCCTGGTCTCCAACCTCAACCAGCTCAACGATACCCTGCAGGGTACGGTGACGGGTACGGTGATCTCCGGCAACCTGATCAGCGAAGGCAGCAATGGTTTCGGTGCCGATGGCCCGGGTCTGCAGCCGATTGCTGCGATCACCCACAACGGTGTCACGTATACCAGCGAGTCGGCTGCCTACGATCCCGCGAGCCATACGCTGACCTTCACCACCTTGGGTGGCGGCTCGTTCAGCGTCAACCTGGTCACCGGGGCTTACACCTACAACTTCAACGACGATGTCGCCGAGGATGTGACGGATACCATCCGCTACACCCTGATCGATCGCGATGGCGATGCGGTGTCTGCCGACCTGAAGCTGACCATTACCGACAGCAGCGAGGTCTATGCCTACGACAACTACAACCAGGCCATCGTCGGGCAGAAATGGGTCACGCCCGACCCGGTAACCAAGGTGCTGGCGGACTTTTCCAGTACCAGCAATCAGGCCTCGTCCGGGCCCAGCTACAACCCCTGGATATTCGATACCACCGACAACGGCAACGTGAGTGGCAATGAAACCACGGTGATCACGCAGGCCGATGTCATGGCTGTGGCGGGCAGCAAATGGGGCGTTACCGCTGTCAATTCGTCCAATGGCGTCAGCGTGCAGGGCAATGCCCTGCAGCTCGTCGACAGTGATCGTAGCGCCGGTGTCAGCACCAAGGCTGCAACACCGACCTTCGAGGTGGCCGAGGGCAACACGGCCAAGGTCTCCTTCGACCTGGGCAGCATCAGGAACTTCAGCAGCAGCGGCTCGGGAGACCAGTTCACCTGGACGTTGTACAAGCAGAACGGCAGTGCCTGGACGCTGGTGCAGAGCGGCACCCATGCATCCAGTAACTCGACTACCGTCACCAGCAACAGCGTGGGCGAGGGTACTTATCGTCTCTACTTCGAGGTCAATGATCGCACCAACAACAGCAGCAGCTTCCGTGTCCGGGTGGATAACATCACCCTGATCACCGTGGCAGCCGCGATGCTGGTCGACACTGCCACGGCGGTGGCGGGCAACGTGCTGACCGATGCCAACAACTACCTCTACAGCGATCATCCATGGGGTGCGGTGGATAGCAAGGGTAGCGAGGGGGCGACGCTCAGCGTGCTGGATAACGGCAGCTTCGTGGCCGTGAGCACCTCGAAGACCATCGACGGGCAGTGGGGCAGCTTGCTGTTGCACAGCGACGGCTCCTACACCTACACACCGGATCCCGACTACGCCAACCTGGGCAAGGAAGATGTCTTCACCTACCAGTTGACCCAGCCTGATGGCGACGTCAGCACGGCGCGCCTGGTGGTCGGTATCGGCTCCAGCGTTGCAGTGCAGCCCAATGTGGTGATGGGTCATGAGGCGCTCAACGACACCTTGCTGGGCAGCGAAGGCAGTGATGTGCTGCTGGGGTTGGGTGGCAACGATACGCTCCATGGGCTGGGGGGCAATGATCGTCTGGAGGGCGGTAATGGTAATGACACCCTGATCGGCGGCAAGGGCAACGACATCCTCATTGGCGGTGCCGGCAACGACACCTTCGTGTGGAACGCCGATGATCGTGGCGGCAACTACCACGATATCGTCAAGGACTTCGGCAATGGCGCGGACAAGCTGGATCTGTCGCAGCTTTTGGTAGGTGTCAGCGATCCAGCCAGTGCCGACGTATTGACCCAATACCTGAGCTTCGACTTCGTCAGCGAGCCGGGCAGTACGGTGATCAATATCGCCAGCGCCGGAGGTGGCGCGCCGGTGGATCAGACCATCACCCTGGAAAACACCATTCTTTCCGGTGGTAATGCTGCGGAGGTCATCCAGGGCATGCTGGACCAGAATCAGCTGGTCGCCTGAGGTGTGAGGGAGGCCGTCAGCGCTGCGCTGGCGGCCTCTCAGGTAAAGGGAAATGCTTATCAGAGTTTCCTTGGTTGGAGCACTCAACTAGAGTAAGCCCGCTACCCGTTCCGAGTAGCGGGCTTTTTTATGGCGTTTGCTGGAGGCAGCGATGGTTTACGTACAGCGCGACGCGGCCGGGCGTTTGTTGCGGGTTGAACATGAGCCCTTTGAAGGGATGACGGAAAACCTGGCGGTCGAGAGCGACGAGCTGCAGACCTGGTTGGCGGCCAAGGAAGAGGTCAAGGCGCGTCTGGACAGCCTCAAGCAGTCCGACCTGGAGCTGGTGCGCGTGCTGGAAGACGTAGTCAGCGTGCTTGTAGAGCGCGGTGTGATCCGCTACACCGACCTGCCCGAGGCCGCACGCCAGAAGCTCGATCAGCGTGCCATCGCGCGGGCGGAGATCGAGGGGTTGAGCGGCCTGCTCGGCGACGACGAGCATCATCTGGTGTGAGGCTCGGTTGGCAGGTAAACGAGCCGATTGTTTCTGCTTAGGGCGATGATGCCCTCTCCCCAACCCTCTCTCATAAATGGGAGAGGGAGCAGAACGTAGCCCGGATGCAATCCGGGGATGCTCGGCGCGATATTTCCCGGATTTCATCCGGGCTACAGAAGCACTCACCGCCATGGTGCCGGTGCGCCGATCAGACGGCCCATGGCGCCATGGATGCCCAGTTCGGTCAGCACTGCGAGTTCTTCTTCGGTTTCCACCATCTCGGCGATCAGCGGCAAGTCGATGCTGTTGGTGGCGCGGAAGATCGCTTCGATGAACAGCCGCTTGTCGCTCTCCTGGTCGATGGCGCGGATGTAGGTGCCATCGATCTTCAGGTAGGCCAGGCCCAGGTGGGTGAGATTGCCAATCAGGCTGAAGCGCCCACCAAAATGCTGCAGGCCCAGGTTGAAACCAGCCTCACGAACCGCCTGGCTCAGCGCTTCCAGCTCGGCGGGTGGCGGCAGGTGGCGTTCGTCGATTTCCAGCGTCATCAGGTGCGCTACGTCTTTATGACTGTTCAGCGCCTCGAGCAGGCGCGCTTTATCCTGATCATTGCGCAGGGTCGCGGCAGACAGGCTCAGCGCCAGCGGGTGAGGATGTTGCGCCAGGTGCTCCAGGCTGTGTTCGAGCATCGCCAGATCGAAGCGCGCGGCCCAGCCCAGGCGCTCGATCCAGGGCAGGAAGCGCCCGGCCGTGATGGCTTCGCCGGCTGGATCGAGCAGGCGCGCGAGGACCTTGTGCTGCATGAGCCTGCCCGTCGCGCATTCGGCTACAGGCTGGAAATACAACTGCAATTTGCCCTGGCTCAGCGCATCGTCGATCCAGCCGCGCCAGTCGTGCAGGCCCTGAGTGGTCTGGGCGGTGAAGTCGTCGAGGCGTTCCCAGCACCTGTCGGTGTTGCTCTGTGCCTGAGCCAGTGCCTGATCGGCGCGACTCAGCACTGCCGCGCTCTGTTCGCCGGGGCGAAAGGCGGCAATACCAATATGGGCAACGGGATCGCAGTCACTGGCACCGGTCTGCTTCAGGCTGTTCAGGGCTTCGCTGAGCTCGCTGGCCAGGCGCTCTGCGTCTTCGCCATTGAGGCCGGGTGCAAGCAGCGAGAACTCGCCGCCGCGGTTGCGTGAGGCCAGCCATTGGCTGCGCCCCGGTAACGCCAGCAGTTGTTTGAGTTGATCGCCCAGCGCGGCGATCAGCGCGTCGGTACGCTGGCCGCCGAGACGCTGGTTGAGACCGCCCAGGTCGTTGAGGCGCAGCAGCAGCAGGTAGCCATCCGGATGCTGCTCGTTGATCACCAACTGATTGCTCAGGCGTATGTCGAACTGGCGGCGGTTGGCCAGGCCGGTGAGGCTGTCCTGATAGGCCTCCTCGCGCAGTTTCTCGCTGCGCGCGGCCTCTTCGGCGAACAGGGTCTTGAGCTTGTCGACCATCTGGTTCATTGCCAGCACCACCCGCTTGAGCTCTGGCGTGCGTGGCACACGGGGCAGGGTGAGAAATTCGCGGCGGCTGATGGCTTGCGCCTGCTGCACCATGTTGTCCAGCGGCCGCAGCTGGGTACGCAGCAGCCAGCCACCGAGCACGGCACTGACCAGGCCGCACAGCAGCAGCCAGAACAGGCTGCCGAGGGCGCTGTCCCACAGTTTGGCCAGGGCGAACTGCGGATGGCTGAGCACCTCGACCCTTGCGGCCTGCTCCCAGCCGCGCATGATCAGCGCATCTCCACCCTGGGGCTGCAGATCGACCAGGTCGACGAACCAACCGGGTACATTCTCGGGCCTGATCTCGGTGCTGCGCTCGACGATCACGCTATCGTCGGCGATGCGCACCACGCGGATGCTGGCGAAGTAGCCGCTGTCGAAGATCGAGCTGACCATCAGCTCGATCATCGCCGGGTCGTCCACATGCGGCGTCATCGACAGCCCCAGCGCAGTGGCGGCGTCCTGGGCGTGCGAGCGCAGCTGGCTGATCAACTGTTCGCGCGAGCTCTCCACCCCAGCGATGAAACTGCCGGTGAAGGCCACCACCAGAAACAGGCAGATGGCGAGAAACAGCTGCTTGAGTAGGGACATGGGTTCCTCCTAGCCTTCGCCGATGGCGAAGCCCTCCGCGCGCATTTTTTTCAGGATGTCCTGCCAGCGAGAGAGCTTCTTGGTGTCGCTCTTGCGTGTGTTGGAGCCTGCGAGATAGAGGCCTTCAGCATTGAAGGCGTACACCGGCAGCAGGTCCTTGCGTTGCGAGGCAGGGCGGATGTCGTTGATCAGGTTGTCCAGCACCAGTGGCTCGGCGGTAGGGCTGGCGTAGTAGGTCAGCACCATGTGCGCCTGGTTGTAGTTCAGTGCCTTGACGTAAGTGATGCGCAGCTTTTCGCTGGGGATGCCGAGACGACGCAGGGTGAAGTACTTGGCGATGGAGTAGTCCTCGCAGTCGCCGGCGCCCTTGACCAGCATTTCCACGGGGGTGGCCCAGTAGTCGTTCTCGCGCCAGAGCTGAATGTCGTCGACGAAGCGGATGGTGCGGTTGAAGAAGCGATTGACCTCGTTGAGCTTGTCCGCCTCGTTCAGGCTGGTGCTGCTCTTGAGCAACTCCTCCCAGTCGAGAATGCGTTTGCGTGCAGGGCCGAGGTTGCCGTAGCGGTTTTCCGCATTCTTCACGATCACGGCGAAGTCCCAATCGGCTACTGCCAGCGCGGCCAGCAGCCCGCCGCCGATCCACAGGATCAGCAGCCGCCACCGCCATCCCTGAACGCGCAGCCGTCGCATGGGGTCGTGGTCTCCTGGCTCGATTGGCAGAGTCTAGGTGAGGTGTCGGCTTTTTGCCGGCCGCTTCGTCAGAGCAAGAGGGCAGCGTCAAAAGCTTGTCGAGGAAGTGACTGGCTCCCGTAGCCCGGATGCAATCCGGGGGGCGCTGGTTTGCTGGATAGCATCCGTGCTGCGCAGAGCGCTCAGGAATTGGGCAGGGTCTTCTGCTTGAGGATATACAGGCTGACCAGCACCGCACTGCTGAGCATGAACACGCGCGCCCAGGGCATGGGCACCAGATAGCAGGAGAAGCTGATGCTGGCCCACATCAGCACCAGGGCATAGACCTTGCCCTTGAGCGGGATGCCCTGGCCTTCGAGGTAGTCGCGAATCCATGGCCCCAGGCGCGGGTGGGTGACCAGCCAGAGGTAGAAACGCCGTGAGCTGCGCACGAAACAGGCTGCCGCCAGGAGCAGGAATGGCGTGGTCGGCAGTACGGGCAGGAAGATGCCGATGACCCCGAGTGCCACGCTCAACCAGCCAATGGCTAGCAGCAGGTAACGGACACTGCGATGGCGGCTTGGCTGGATGTCACGCGGCATGGGCGGGTCTTGGCGGCAGCCGGGGGCGTGCCCCGGCTAATGGGGTCAGTGGCGAGGCTTGAGCAGTGCGGGTTTTTCTTCCGGGGCCTGGCACAGCAGGAAGAGGGCGGTCAGCAGCTCGGGAATCTGGTCGATCATGCTGTCTACCAGGTCGCGGTCGCGAGCGATCTCGGCGAACTCGGTCTGTTCGTCGAACAGACCGGAGCCGACCATGATCGGCAGCAGCAACTCGCTGACTTCGTCTTCGGCATCTTCGAACCACACCGCTTCACGCAGGAACACGCCTTCCATGAAGCCGATGCACCAGCCGCGCAGGTCGGAGTCATCCGGTTCGTCACCGAGATCCAGATCGCACGGCAACTCGGGCTCTTCCTCGCCGGCCAGCTGGCGAGCGATGTGGGCCTTGAGATGGATCAGCGTGCTTTCGATCTCTTCGCGTTCGGCGTCGCTGCGGTAGTGCGGCGGCTCGGCGAACAGTGCATCGATCCACTCACGCTCCGGTACCTGATCCGGGCAGATCGCCAGGGCGGTCAGGTAGCCATGGGCGGCCACGTAGTCCAACGCCTCTTCGTGCAGCTCATCGGCATCGAGAAAGGCTTGCAGGCGGGACAGTTGCTCGGCGAAGGACATCGTGGGGTTACCTTGAGGCTTAGGGGATAAACGAGGAAGGATTCTAGTTCACCGCTGCCTCTGCGACCAGCACGGGCGCTCTACTAACGGCGATTGAGCGGCTTCGGACGGGTAGGCGCCCTGTTGCCTGCGATCCTGCGGCATAATGCGCGGCTAGATTTGGAGGCCTTCATGCTCGACCACGCCATGCGCATTCTCAAAGACGTTTTCGGCTACGACGCCTTTCGCGGCAACCAGGCCGCGATCATCGAGCGCGTGGCCGGCGGCGGCGATGCCCTGGTGTTGATGCCTACCGGCGGCGGCAAGTCGCTGTGCTTCCAGGTGCCGGCGCTGATGCGCGAGGGCCTGGCAGTGGTGGTGTCGCCGTTGATCGCGCTGATGGACGATCAGGTGGCCACCCTCGACGAGTTGGGTGTGGCAGCCGTGGCGCTGAATTCCACCTTGAGCCCTGACGAGCAGCGCGAGATTGCCGACCGTATCCGTCGCGGGCAGATCAAGATGCTCTATCTGGCGCCCGAGCGCCTGGTGCAGCCGCGCATGCTGAGCTTCCTGCAGGGCCTGGATATCGCCCTGTTCGCCATCGACGAAGCGCACTGCGTGTCGCAATGGGGCCATGATTTCCGGCCTGAGTACCTGCAGCTCGGTCAGCTTGCTGAGCTCTTTCCCAATGTGCCGCGCATCGCCCTGACCGCCACCGCGGACAAACGTACCCGTGAGGAAATCGTCCAGCGTCTGCACCTGGACAACGCCGAGCGCTTTCTGTCGAGCTTCGACCGGCCGAACATCTTCTACCGCATCCAGCCCAAGGATCAGCCGCGCAAGCAGCTGCTGGGTTTTCTCGCCGCGCGCAAGGGTGATGCCGGTATCGTCTACTGCCTGTCGCGCAAGAAGGTCGAGGAGGTTGCCGACTTTCTCAGCAGTCAGGGCTTCCCGGCTTTGCCCTATCACGCCGGCCTGCCCAACGAATTGCGTGCCTTCAATCAGAAGCGCTTTCTCAATGAGGAAGGCCTGATCATGGTGGCGACCATCGCCTTCGGCATGGGCATCGACAAGCCCAACGTGCGCTTCGTCTGCCACATGGATCTACCCAAGTCGCTGGAGGCCTACTACCAGGAGACCGGTCGCGCCGGTCGTGACGGTCTGCCGGCCGATGCCTGGATGGCTTACGGCCTGCAGGACGTGATCTTCCTCAAGCAGATGCTCAACAATTCCGAAGGCGATGAGCGCCACAAGCGCATCGAGCAGCACAAGCTCGACGCCATGCTCGCCCTGTGCGAAGAGACACGCTGCCGCCGTCAGGCGCTGCTGGCCTACTTCGATGAAGAATTACCCAACCCTTGCGGGCACTGCGACAACTGCATCGATGGCGTCGAGACCTGGGATGCCACCGAGCCTGCGCGCCAGGCGCTGTCGGCTGTCTATCGCAGCGGCCAGCGCTATGGTGTCGGCCATCTGGTGGATATTCTGCTCGGCCGAGACAACGAGAAAATTCGCGCCGCCGGCCATCAGCACCTGGCGGTGTTCGGCGTTGGCAAGGGCTTTTCCGAGGTCGAGTGGCGAACCCTGTTTCGCCAGTTGGTCGCCCGCGGTCTGGCCGATGTCGATCTGGACGGCTTTGGTGGTCTGCGTCTGAGTGAGACCTGCAGGCCGCTGCTGCGCGGTGAGGTCAGCCTGCAACTGCGCCGTGAGCCCAAGCCGGCGCAGGCGGCCAAGGCCTCCAGCAGCGCCGCCAGTCAACTGGTGCGTGGCCATGAGCGGGAAATGTGGGAGGCGCTGCGCAGTCTGCGCCGCAAGTTGGCCGAGGAACACAGCGTACCGCCGTACGTGATCTTCCCCGATGCCACGCTGCTGGAAATGTTGCGCAGCCAGCCCAGCTCGCTGAGCGATATGGCCGAGGTCAGCGGCGTTGGCGCGCGCAAGCTGGAGCGCTATGGCCAGGCCTTCCTGGAGGTACTCAATGGTAGCGGCGCGGATGACACGCCGGCGCCGGTGGCCGATCTGCGTCACGAGTTGGTCAGCCTGGCCCGCGCCGGAATGACACCCGCACAGATTGCCGGCCAGCTTAACTGCAGCGAGAAGAACGTTTACAGCCTGCTGGCCGAGGCCATCGGCCAGCAACAACTGACGCTGGAACAGGCGCTGGATCTTCCTGAGGAACTGCTGGGCGAGATTCAGGAGACCTTCCTCGACGGCGAGGGCGAGCTGCCGGCCGTGAGTGAAGTCGCGCCGCTGTTCGCCGGTCGCGTCGACGAGGCCGTGCTCTACTGCGTGCGTGCGGCGCTGCAGGCCGAGTTCGAGGTCTAAGCGCCCTCGGTGAAACTCGGTCGCCTGATTCTGGCGGCATTTCGCTCACAGGGCTAACAGGCCGTTGAAAAACGTAGGCGACGACTGCATGGATGCAGGAGGTAGAGCGAAGCAGGAAGCCCGAGCCGAGGCAGCCAGTGCAATACCGATGGCGGCCCCGCAAAAACAGGCGAAAAACGGTCGGAGTCGCGCTCGACTTTACGAGTTGTAAATGAGCATTTGACCGGGCTGGCGTTCCAGCCTGTTTTTAACGCAGCAATGGCAACGCAGGTAGTTTTTCACCGGTCTGCTATGGTGTGGGCAGGCCGCCAGATAACGAGGTGAGGGTGCCTAACTATCACGCCTGGCCCGACGAAGTTCGTTCGAGCCCCTATGCCGACCAGTTGAGCCTGGGGTTTCGTCGATTGCGTTTTTTCCGCGCTCTCGAACGTGAATATCGTGCGCACATGCTCGAGGACGGCTTCGAGCTCAAACGTATCGCGCTCTGCGTGGCCACGGTCATCTGGCTGGCCCTGACTGCGCTCGACATGTTGGTGGTGCCTGCATCACACCTAGGCTGGGTGATCGCCGTGCGCCTGGTGGTGCTGGTCATCCTGCTGGTTTGCGCGACCCTGATCCTGCGGCGTCGCCACAGCCATCTTCTGCTACCGCTGAGCATGACCTGCATCCTCGTGCTCGGCGTGGGGGCAGCGATGATTGTCGGTATTGCCCATCGCGCCGACCCCGGCTACCCCTACGAAGGTCTGTTGCTGGTGAGCATGGCGGCGTACTTCCTGGTCGGCCTGCGCTTGAGCGAGGCCCTTGCCTGTTCCCTGGTGATTTTGCTCGCCTATGTGCTGGCGGAATTGGCCGCGGGGCTGCCTGCTCCGAGGCTGATCAACAACCTGTTGTTCCTGGTCTTCGGCAATCTTATCGGCGCTGTCGGTTGCTACCTCCTGGAATACAAATCACGCGAGCATTTTCTGATCAGCCACCTGATGCAGCTGCTTGCCTACCACGACAGCCTGACCGGGCTGCACAATCGTCGTAGCTTCAATCGACAGTTCGAGCGCCTGTGGCGCCAGGCGCAGCGTGACGGCATATCGATTGCGTTGCTGCTCTGCGACATCGACCATTTCAAGGCCTACAACGACTGCTACGGTCATCAGGCTGGCGACGCGGCTTTGCAGCGTGTCGGTGCACTGATCGAGCAGGCGGCGCGGCGACCACTGGATATGGGCGTACGGCTTGGCGGTGAGGAGTTCGCGCTGCTGTTGTTCGACATCAGTGCCGATGAAGCCAGGCAACGCGCCGAGGCCCTCCGCCATTCGCTGGAGGAGGCGGGCATCGCCCACCGCGGCTCCGATAGCGCCGATGTACTGACCATGTCCATCGGCGTCGCCTGCCTGAGTCCGGATAGTCAGCCTGAATTGAGCCAGCTCTACGAACAGGCTGACCGAGCGCTATACGAGGCCAAGGCTTTCGGGCGCAACAGGGTGGCGGCCTGAGTTGTAGTCGGGGCGCAACGAGCCGGTCGCATTCTGCAACGCTCATGGCGCAATCTGCGCTTGCCCTGCGCATCGGGTTATGGCTAGCTGGCTAATAATTAGTTTTTGACCTTTGTATGAGTCCGCTTGCCCATGTCTTACCCCGATCAACATCGCTTTGCCATGCAAGTTGCCCAGCTATCCCGTGCCTGGCGTTCCGAACTCGATAGACGCCTGGTAGGGCTGGGCCTGTCCCAGGCCCGCTGGCTGGTGCTGCTGCACCTGGCGCGCTTCAGTGAAATGCCGACCCAGCGTGAATTGGCGCAAAGCATCGGCGTAGAAGGGCCGACGCTGGCGCGTCTACTCGACAGTCTCGAAAGTCAGGGGCTGGTTATTCGCGTGGCGGTACCCGAAGACCGCCGTGCCAAGAAGATTGCACTGCAGCCCAATGCACAGCCTTTGATCGAGAAGATCGAAGCGATTTCCACCCAACTGCGCCATGAAGTCTTCGCCGGCATCGACGAGGAGGATCTGCGTCGCTGTCAGCAGGTGCACGCTCGAGTGCTCGGCAACCTGATGAAGTGAACCGCCTGCACTGTCAAAAATCCGATCAATTTTCGATCGGTTTTTTTCTGTGCCTGATTTTTGACTGATTTAACTTGATGGCACCGTGCTTTCGTCGGCAAACTGGCCGCCAAGCCGCTACTTTGTGAATTAGTAGCCATAATGCAATTCGAGACGGCCTCGACAAGGACCTTGTCGCCCGTTCTCGAACTATCAAGGGCGCCAGCCTCCCGGCCAAGGGATGCTCAGACAGGAAGTCGAGGAGGTGGCGTTCGAGCCGGATAACCCTGGAGGTCACATGGCTCGGGTGCGTCAATTAATGTTGGGTCTGGCGTCGGGGTCCGCCCTCTATTCGGGAATGGCTCCGGCGCTTGGTTTGGGTGAAATCACGCTGCATTCTGCGCTGAATCAGCCTTTCGAGGCCGAGATCGAGCTGCTGGAAGTGGGTGATCTGGGCGCGCAGGATCTGCGTGTCGGTCTGGCACCAGCCGAGGTGTTCAGTCGTTCGGGGGTGGAGCGCTTCTACTTTCTCAACGATCTGCGTTTCACGCCGCTTCTGCAGGGATCACGTAGTGTGATCCGCGTGGTGTCGAACCGTCCGGTACGCGAGCCGTACCTGAACTTCATCGTCGAAGTGGCGCGTCCCAATGGCCAACTGCTGCGTGAGTACACCGTGCTGCTGGATCCTCCAGGCTCTTCGGCTTATTCCGCCGTGGCTGCGCCAAGCGCTACGGCGCCTTCGCAACCCTCTACTCGCGCCGCGGCATCGCTCTCGCCGGTCAGCACGGTCACGCCACCGAGGGCATCGGCTGGGCACCGTCATCAGGTCAGCCGTGGCGACAGCCTCTGGTCCATCGCCGCGCGCCTGCGTGAGCAGGGCAGTACGCTATCTCAGCAGGCGCTGATGGAGGGCATTCTTGCCCTCAACCCGAATGCCTTTGCTGGCGGTGATCCAGGTCGTCTACAGGCTGGCGCCGAGCTGCTGCTGCCGGATGCCGCCCGTGCGGAGGCTGTCCAGGCGACCGCTGCTCCGGTCGCTGCCGAGGCCGCACCTGCGCTCGCTGCAAACACTGCCGAAGGGCCCGTGAGCGCGCCTCTGGCTGCCCTCGAGCCAGCGCCGCAACAAAGCGAAAGCCTGGAGCTGCTGGCCGAGAAGCAGCGCCAGGTCGATCTGGAACTGGCCAACCAGGCTGCGGAGAATCTGCAACTGCAGCAGGGGTTGGCGCAACTGCAATTGCAACTGCAGCAGCTGCAGGAGCAACTGGCGCAGAAGGACGCTCAGTTGGCTGAGCTGGCTGCGCGTACGCCGGTTGAGTCGGTTACTCAGCCTAATTCCACCGCGCCGGCCAGTGTCGAAGAACCCGCGACAGCAGCGCGCGGCTGGTGGTCGACGCTGCTGGCCGGTGGTATTGGGCTTCTGCTGTTGCTCGGTGCGCTTTTCTGGGCCGTGCGGCGGCGCGGCGAGAAAACCAAGTCGGTGGTGCAGGTACAGCCCAAGGCGCAGCCGCCTCAGCAACAGTCTCGTCCACAACTCGCTGCGGTGGTCGCACCCGTTAGCGCAGCTCCTGTGGCCAAGGTGGTGCCGACTCCAGCCCCGGCGCGCGCGCCAGGGCCGGTCGACCCGCTCGAGGCAGCCAATGTCTATATCGCCTACGGCCGTCTCAGCGAGGCGCGTGGTGAGCTGAACAAGGCGCTGGCGCAGGAGCCACAACGTAGTGACTTGCGCTTCCGCCTGCTGGAAGTGCTGGCGTTGCTGGGCGATGGAGTGGGCTTCGCGCGCGAGGAGGAAGTGCTGCGTGCCGAAGCGTTCGACGCCGCGCGCATCGATGCGCTGAAGGCGCGTCATCCTGATCTGCGGGTGATTCAGCAGGCACCGATCGAGCCTGTCGCTGCCCTGCAACCTGCGGCAGAGCCTTCGACTGAACCTGATTTTCAGCTCAACCTCGACGACCTGTCGCTGGATGCCGACTGGGATCTGGTCAGCCCGTTCCCGGCAACTGCCAAGGCCAAACCCAAGGCCGCTGCTGAGCAGGAGTTCGATGCGTCGTTCGCCAGCAACCTGCAGGAGCTGCCCGAGGTGTTCGAACTGCATCATGAAGACGAGCAGTTGAGCGCCTTCGGTGAGATGGAAATGGTGCTTAGTGATGAGGTGCCGGCGCTGGATGACAACTTCCTGGACGCTTTCGCCGGTGATGCCGATGCCACCGCTGCTCTGCAGGGCGACATCGACCACCTGGCGGGCAATCCGGAGCACATGGCCCAGCTCAACCAGGCCCTGGCTTATATCAAACAGGGCGATATCGCCACGGCCTGCGATATCCTCAACGAGGTGATCGACCACGGCGATGACGAACAGAGGAAGGCTGCGCGCCAGTTGTTGGCGGAAATCGCCTGATCGACTCTGCTGCTGGGCCTGACGAGGCCGCGCATATGCGCGGCCTCGTCGTTTCAGAAGCTTTTGCCCAGATTGAGATACAGCGCCTTTTCCCGCTCGTCGTTGAAGCCGTAGCTGAAGTTCAGCGGGCCCAGCGGCGTATCCAGACCAAGGAAGATGCTGGCTGCGTTGATGTAGCCGCTGTCGAAGGCGTTGTCGTTGTTCCAGGCGCGGCCGCGCTCCAGCGACAGGCCCAGGTATAGCGGGAAGTTCAGCGGCAACATCGAGGTTGGCGTCATGCGCCGGTAGTAGATCATCCGCGCCAATGCCATGTTCTGGCCGCTCAGCGAGTCCTGACGAAAGCCCGACAGCTCCTGGGCGCCACCGAGAATGAAGCCCGAGGTGACCACTTCCGCCTCATCCAGGGTGCGCCCGTAGCGCCCGCCGAACAGCCAGGTGTTGGGGCCATGGCTGTAGGCCTTGTCCAGCTTCAGCTGCCATTGCCGATATGCCTCGTCCGAGCCTAGTCCGCGGTCATACTTGCGCAGCATCAGGCCGATGTCCTCGCCGGTACGCGGGAAGTCGAGGTTGTCCAGGGTGTCGAAGGAGTACAGCAGCTCGTAATACCCCTCGCTGAAACTGAAACTGGGCAGATCGCGCTCGCCGACGCGGACATCCGCTTCGCCCCAGGCCTGAGCGATGCCGAAACGAATCTCGCCGTTGTTGGCGATCTGCCGGCCGAGATTGAGGCCATAGCCGTAGCGCTCCAGGCGATATTCGGCGATGGGGTCGTTGTCCAGGATCGCTTCGACGTTCTGCGCCTCGCCGAACAGGTAGGGCGCGACGAAGTAGCGTGAGCCGGCGTCCAGCGGTTGATAGAACTCGCTGTAGAGCTCCTGGCGGTCACCCAGTTGCAGGCGTGTCAGCCATTCGGCGCCGAGCTCGTTGATGCCGTTGATGCGGTAACTGGCGCCGATGTTGAAAGCGCTGTCGCCACGCATGTCATCGGACAGGTTCAACCCCAGGCGCAGGTAGTCGGTGCCGGTACGTTTACCGCGGGCATCGATCACCAGCGCACTGCCGCGCTCGTCCAGTGGCTCTACCCGGTATTGCACGCGCTCGAAGTAGTCGAGGCCGTAAAGGGTGCCCATGTCTTTTTGCAGACGATCCATGTCCAGTGGTTCGCCCAGCGGCTGGCGAATGTGCCGGCGAATCACCGCGTCGCCGACTTTCGAGTCGTTTTCCACCTGGATCTCACGAATCACCGGTGTGCGCTGTTCGCGCGAGCGCGCCATGGCCAGTGCCGGGTTGCCGGCACTGCTGGTACGCAAACGGGCCAAGCGCTCGGCCTGAATCTGCGTGGCGCGATACCCGGCGTCCATCATCTGTTCGCCACGGGTGAAGTCGGCGACGCCGAAGCCGGCCAGAGGCGGCAGGATCAATACGTCGTCCGCCTCCAGCGTTTCGAGTTGAGCCTCGGAGTTCTTGCGCATCATCAGGTTGATCGACTGGTTCATCACGTCGACCACGGTGAGCAGCTCCTTGGCCGGTTTCAGTGGCATGCCCAGGTCGACGACGATGACGTGATCGACGCCCATCTGCCGCGCGACGTCGATTGGCACGTTGTTGACCATGCCGCCATCGACCAGCAGGCGGCCATCCACTTCCACCGGGGCGAACACCGCAGGGATCGACATACTGGCGCGCATCACCTGCGGCAGATGACCGCTGCCCATGATCACCTGCTCACCCGTGACCACATCGGTGGCCACGGCGCGATAGGGGATCGGCAGGTGATCGAAGTCGCGGGTGGCGCTGCGGTGTACCAGCAGACTTTCCAGCAGCAGCGCCAGATTCTGCCCCTGGATCACGCCCAGCGGCAGGCCAAGGCTGCCGTCGTCGCGGAAACTGAGTTTCTGCTTGATCAGAAAGTCGCGGTCGTCCTGCTTGCGGCGAAAGGGGATGTCCTCGCGCGGCGGTGAGTCAGACAGCGCCTGTTGCCAGTCCAGTTCCAGCGCCAGGCGCTCAAGCTCCGCCACCGAATAGCCGGCGGCATAGAGCCCGCCGATGATGGCGCCCATGCTGGTGCCGGCGATGGCGTCGATGCGAATACCTTGTTCCTCCAGCGCCTTGAGCACGCCAATATGCGCCAGGCCACGGGCGGCACCGCCCGAGAGCACCAGGCCGACTCGCTCGGCGGCGATGACCGGAAGGCTGGACAGGGCGAACAGGCAGAGCAGCGAAAAGAGCAGGCGGCGCATGGTGGATTCCGGCAGGAGCATAGACAAAGGCCGTTATTATAGGCATCAAGCCCCACCGTAGAGCCGCTGCCATGCCCGATCAGAAGCCCGAAATCGTCATCACCTATTGCACCCAGTGTCAGTGGCTGCTGCGCGCCGCCTGGCTGGCTCAGGAGCTGCTGAGTACCTTTGCCGACGAGCTCGGCCGGGTCAGCCTGGAGCCAGGCACTGGCGGCGTGTTCCGCATCCTCTGCAATGGCCAGCAGATCTGGGAACGCAAGGCCGATGGTGGTTTCCCCGAGGCCAAGGTACTCAAGCAGCGGGTGCGCGATCTGATCGATCCAGGTCGCGATCTGGGTCACAACGACCGCGCTTGAGCGGGTACGTATCAGAAGCTTTACCCCCTTTTTACACAGGGCTTACCCCGCGCCTGCGAGTACGCGCGAATAATTTGCCTCGAGCCGATATGGCCATTCTGTGAGAGGTGAAGTATGTCGCTGCAACGCTCCGTGATCCTGGCATTGATGAGTCTGGTGCTTTCTGCCCAGGCACTGGCAGGCCCGCCCGGTTCTGGCGGGCCTGCTCCAGGTGGCCCTGGTTGGGGTAAGTGGGGCCCCGGCCCCGGCGGTCATCGCCATGGTTTGCCGGATGGCGCTCGTGAGCTATGGATTGGCAGTGCGCTGTACTTCGTCGCAGCAGGCACCTACTACCTGTGGAACGCCAATGCCCAGCGTTATGAGGTCGTCACACCGCCGCCAGCCATACAGGGCAATAGCGTCGCCAGCTATGAAGTGATCGCCTATCCAGCCAGCGGACAGAGTGTCGAGCAACAGGGGCGTGATCGTTATGAGTGCCACAGCTGGGCCGTGGGACAGAGCGGTTTCGACCCTGCCACCACAACCCGTCCAGTAGGCGCCGATTCCACCGAGCGTTATCGCCGGGCGTTGGGCGCCTGCCTGACGGGGCGTGGTTACAGCGTCAACTGATCAGCAGGGCGCCTGGCGATCGGTTGGGTATGTAGGCGCCGGCTTGCTGGCGATGATCACTGCATCGTCGGCAAGCCGACTCCTACCTTTGTTTGCGCTGCAGCAAGGCATTTCGGGCGTCAGCGCGCCATTCGCGCCGAAACGAAGATGGCGCTGACGATCAGCACGCCTCCGGCCAGCATGCGCAGCGTCGGCTGCTCGCTGAACAGCCACCAGGCGAACAGAATCCCGTAGACCGGTTCCAGGGCGAAGATCACTGCTGTGGTGCGCGCCTTGAGCACGCGCAGGCTGGCGACGAACAGGCTGTGTGCCAGGCCTGTGCAGAAAATGCCGAGCATGGCCAGCCACAGCCAGTCCACCGGGCGCACGCTGGGCAGCAGTGGCCAGGCCAGCGGCAGGAAGCAGATCAGTACGGTGATGTTCTGGTACAGCGCGGCCTTTACCGGGTCGAGGCCACGGGTGCTGGCGCGATTGAGCAGCGACAGCAGGGCGAACAGAAAGCCCGACAGCACCGCCCACAGCAATCCGACTGTGGCGTCACTGTTCAGGCTGAACTCGGGCGTGACCAGGATCAGCCCCACGCATACCACGCCGACCATGGCGAACTCGCCGGGGCGGGTGCGCTCGCGAAACAGCAGGCCCTCCAGCAGTACGGTGAAGGCCGGGAAGCTGGCGAAGCCGAGGGTGGCGATGGCCACGCCGGAAACCTTCACCGCTTCGAAGAAGGTGACCCAGTGCGTGCCCAGCAGCAGGCCGCCGAGTGCCAGCAGAGCCATCTGCCGTAGACTCGGGCGAACCGCATTGCGGCTGCGCCAGAGCACCGCAGCCAGGCTCAAGGCGAGCACGGCGAAGAACGCGCGGCCGCCTGCAATCATGTTCGGCGTGGTCGCCGCCAGTTTGCCGAAAATGCCCGACAGGCCGAACAGCAGGGCACCCAGGTGAATCGCCAGCAGGGCGTTACGTTCCGTCATGCCAGGCGCGCACCGTTGGGCAATGGCTGGTCGAATCCGGCGAGGACGACACGGTTGTCGTTGTCATAGACACCGGTGACCAGCACTTCCGAGCGTACCCCGGCGATGCGTTTGGGGGCGAAATTGCACACGCACAGCACCTGGCGACCAATCAGCTCGCCACAGCTGTAATGCGCGGTGATCTGCGCGCTGGAGGTCTTGACGCCCAGTTCGCCGAGATCCACATCCAGCACGTAGGCCGGCTTCACTGCCTTTTCATTGGGACGAGCGCTGCGAATGGTGCCGACGCGCAGTTCCACTTTCTCGAAATCCTGCCATTCGATGGTTTGCATGGGGTACTCCTCGATGATGCGGCGCAGTCTAGGCGGCGCAGGCGATAGCTGTCTGTCGCGGGAGTGATGAGTTTTGTCGCCAGGCTCTCGTTAGCATCTCGGGTGCGTGCGGCGAACCCGCTGTAGCCCGGATGAAATCCGGGGCGATTTCACGGGCGGGGCGCGAATAAGGGTGTTAGCGCGTGCGGCGCAATTGCCTTGGGGTCATGCACAGGTGGCGGGAAAGGGCAGCGGTGAAGGCGCTTTGCGAGTTGTAGCCGACCCGTGCGGCGATTTCGCCAACGGCCAGGTCGCTGCCACGCAGCAGTTGCTCGGCCAGGCGCAGGCGCCGTTGGCGGATATGCTCCATGGGCGTGCTGCCGGTCTCGGCGAGGAAGCGGGCATGGAAGCGCGCCACCGACAGACCGGCCAGGCGCGCCAGGTCCGCCACCTGCAGCGGATGCGCCGCGTGCTGCTCGATATAGCGATCCAGGGCCGCCATCGGCAAGCCGGGCGCTTCGGCATGCTGGCGGCTGCAGGCCAGGCTGCCGAGCAGCAGAGCTGCACCCTGGCCGGCGATGATCGGGTCATTGATCGGGCTGCTGGCCAGCCAGTTGAGCAACTGCCCCTGCGAGGGATCGAGTTGCAGGGCGTTGGGCTTGTCCAGCAAACGCTGGATATCGCTCGCATGGTGGCCGAGCTGGCGTTCCAGCCAGTCGTTAGCCGGCAGGTCCAGTACCAGGCACTGGCTGCCGCGTGGGCTGCCGCAGGTATGGCGCGCTTCGGCCGGCACTACGGCCAGGTGATGGCGCAGCACCTGGCTGCCCTGGCCGTCCACTTCGAACTGCAGTTCACCCGCCAAACCGAACACCAGTTGCGCGTGGTCGTGGCTATGGCTTAGCACTTCGTGGCTGTAATGACGCAGGGACAGGATCGGGAGCATGGCAGTTTCCTCGGCAACCGCCGGAGTGTAACGCCTCGGGCTTCGCAATGCCGTGTCATGGAACCGTCTTTTTCCCGTCACAAGCCTTTCACCGCGACCCCTCAAGCTCGTCTAAACCCAGCCGGAGGTCGCCCATGACCAGCGCCCAGCTCGCCAAGCCCAGCCGCAAGCAACGAGTCCGCACCCTGTGGATTTCCGACGTCCACCTCGGCACGCGCGACTGCCAGGCCGAACACCTGGCGGCCTTTCTCAAGCGCCATCACGCTGATCGCATCTATCTGGTGGGCGACATCATCGACGGCTGGAAACTGCGCGGTGGCATCTACTGGCCGCAGGCGCACACCAACGTCATCCGCCGTCTGCTGACCATGAGCAAGCGCGGCACCGAAGTGATCTACGTCACCGGCAACCATGACGAGTTCCTGCGTCGTTACTCGAGCCTGCTGCTAGGCAACATCCAGTTGGTCGACGAGGCTGTGCACGTCACGGTCGATGGTCGCCAGTTGTTGGTGATCCACGGCGACCAGTTCGACGTGATTACCCGTTACCACCGCTGGCTGGCCTTCCTCGGCGACTCGGCTTACGAATTCACCCTGACCCTCAACCGCTGGCTCAATCACTGGCGCAGCCGCTGGGGCTACGGCTACTGGTCGCTGTCGGCTTACCTCAAGCACAAGGTCAAGACCGCGGTGAACTTCATCAGCGACTTCGAGGAGGCCATCGCTCACGAGTGCGTCAAGCGCGGCCTGCAGGGCGTGGTCTGCGGCCATATTCACCATGCCGAGATTCGCCAGGTGAGTGGCGTGGAATACATGAACTGCGGCGACTGGGTCGAATCCTGCACAGCGCTGATCGAGCACTGGGATGGGCAGATCGAGCTCTATCGTCTGGCCGAGGCGCAACTGGCCAGCGAGGAGCAGGCTGTCGCCCTCGAGACTGGCGCATGAGGATACTGATCGTCTCCGACGCCTGGGCGCCTCAGGTCAATGGTGTGGTCACCAGCCTGGCCGCGCTGGTCGGCGAACTGCGTGGGCTGGGTCACCAGGTCAAGCTGCTGTCGCCAGCCGATTTCCGCGCTGTGCCCTGTCCGACCTACCCTGAGATTCCGCTGGTGTGGGATCTGTGGCGTGTGGGGCGAGCAATTCGCGACTTTCGCCCGGACTGCGTGCATCTGGCCACCGAAGGGCCTTTGGGCTGGGCGGCGAGACGTTGGCTGGTCAAGCGTGGGCTGGCGTTCTCCACGGCGATCCATACGCGCTTCCCGGAGTACGTCAGCACGCGCTGGCCCTGGATTGCACCGCGCTTCGGTTATGCCTTTTTGCGCGCCTTCCATCGCCCGAGTCAGGCTGTGCTGGTGACCACCGAGCGACTGCGTGAGGAGTTCGCCAGTTGGGCTCTGCGCAGGCTGAAGCTGTGGCGCAAGGGCGTGGATACCCGGCTGTTTCGGCCGGACGAGGCGCGTTCACGTCCGGTGCGGCCGGTGTTTCTCTACGTCGGACGCATCGCCCCGGAAAAGAACCTGCAAGCCTTTCTCGATCTGGATCTACCAGGTGAGAAGCGCGTGGTTGGCGACGGCCCGCAGCGTGAGGCGTTGCAAGGGCAATATCCGCAGGTGCGCTTCGTCGGTTATCGCCATGGCCAGGCGTTGGCCGAGGCCTACCAGGATGCTTCGGTGCTGGTTTTCCCTTCGCGTACCGATACCTATGGCCTGGTGATGCTGGAGGCACTGGCTTGCGGTACGCCGGTGGCTGCGTTTCCCGTGGCCGGGCCACTGGATGTACTGCAACAGGGAATCAGTGGGGTGATGGCCGAGGATCTGCGCGCTGCTTGTCTGGCTGCGCTGGAGCTGGACCGGGGGCGTTGCGCGGAACTGGCGGCAGCGCAGTCCTGGCGCGCGTCGGCGCTGGAGTTTCTGGCATTGCAGCCGCTGATCGATGGCGAGCCGGCGCTGGCTGAGGCACTGGAGGCGTAGGGCGTATTGGCAGTAGGGCGTACCGGGACGCCCTACTGGTTGGATCGCGGGCGTTGCGCGGCGCTGGTTGAGGCGCAGGGGGCGCAGGGATTATTGGCGGTAGGGCGTACTCGCGAAGCAGTACGCCGTCGGATGTGTGATATACGGAAACGGCGGACTGTTCGCTTCGCTCCTGAGTCCGCCCTACGAGCTGAAGCCGCTCCCACAAAGGCAGGTTCGGCGCCTGCTTCACCGTAGGAGCGGCTTCAGCCGCGAATGGCACTCCAAGCGGTTCGCCTCAGAGAATGACCTTGTCGCGCAGCTTTTCGGCCGCTTGGTTGAGCGCCTGGATCACCCGTTCCTTGTCGAAGTTCTGAATGCCATTGGTGTCCAGGTACATGGAGAAGCCCGGCAGTTCGTGCTCGACGTAGCTGGAGGTGGCGCCCAGGTCGCGGCGGAAGTCCACCACCTGGTAGATCTGCACCGGGCGGGTGAAGCCCTTGACGGCGATCTGGCCCTTGTCGCGGCACATGATCACGTCCTTGACCAGCGAATAAGTCTCGTGGGAGATCAGGATTTCGCCGGATTCGGCGGCGCTTTCCAGGCGGCTGGCAAGGTTCACGTCGCGGCCGATGATGGTGTAGTCCATGCGCGTGTCGGCGCCGAAGTTGCCCACCGTGCAGTAGCCGGTATTGAGGCCCATGCGAATTTCCAGTGGCTTGGTGATGCCCTGGGCGCGCCACTGCTGGCGTAGCACCTTCATGTGTTTGCGCATGGCGATGGCCATGGAAACCGCCGCGACCGCATCCTTCTTGGCGCCGTTGCTGCTCGGGTCGCCGAAGAACACCATGACGCAGTCACCGATGAACTTGTCGATGGTGCCGCCGTATTTCAGGGTGATCTTCGACATTTCGTTGAGGTAGGTGTTGAGCAGGTCGGTCAGCGCTTCGGCTTCCAGCTCTTCCGACAGCTCGGTGAAACCCTTGATGTCGGAGAAGAACACCGTGAGCTTCTTGCGCTGAGTCTCCAGGCGCACGCTCTTCTTGCCGGTGAAGATCGATTCCCAGACCTGCGGCGACAGGTACTTGGCCAGGTTGCGCGCCAGGCGCGCGGCCTTTTCCTGCTCACGCTTGATCTCGCTGCGCACCTGAGCCAGGCGCAGGCCCTGCTGGTTGACGAAGTAGGCGGTGATGCAGATGTACAGGGTGGCGAAGAGGATGCTGACCAGCGCCACCAGCGTCGGCGTGTCGGTATTGGGATGAACCCCAACCAGCGCGGCGCACAGCGCCATGCCGCTGGCGGCCACCAGCAATCCCAGGCCCAGATAGCGCATGCCACCGATCACCAGGGCACTGAAACAGAGAATCAGCAGGAACATCAGGCTGGGTACGGCGGAGAAACCCAGCAGCACGCAGGATGCGCCGGCGTGCAGGGCATCGAAGAACAGCAGGGCGAGGTCGGTCTGTTGCGGATGGTCGCGCTTGAAGCGGCGGCTGAGGTTGTGCGCCAGATGAGGGTAGAGCAGGGCGTAGGGCACCATCCACAGAATGTCGTAGGCGAAGTGCCCGACATAGGTGCCTGCGGCGATGCTGGCGGCCGTGGCGATATAGGCCAGTACGCGCGAATAGTATTCGCGCAACGGCGGCGTCGGTAGCCCGTTGGCACGGCTGGTGATTGCTGGCTTCATCTGCTGGAACTGTCCCTGCTGGATTTCTGGCGTCTCTGCTGGACGCCTGGCTGGTCTGCAAGACCTGAGCCAGAGGCTCGCTGGGCGGGGATCATAACCAAGGGGTGGCGGCCAGCCAAGCATGGCCGCCGAACGGTGGCGTAACAGTGGCCAGCGGTCAGGCGCCGGTATTTTCCATAGCAGCCAGATAGATGGAGTTCTTCGGCCGGGCGAACACGCGCTGCAGCATGGGCTCGAAAAAGCTCAGTGGCAGGCTCTCATAGTCAGGGTCGAAGGCGGCCGCGTCGTACTTGGCGCAGAACTCGATGGTCGCCTGGTACTGGGGGTGATTCTTGAACTGCTCGCGCAGGTGACGATCCATGCCCAGATGATGGAAGAAGTAATAGCCCTGGAAGATGCCGTGTTTCTCCACCATCCAGTGGTTCTCGGCACTGACGAAGGGCTTGAGGATGGCTGCGGCGATGTCCGGGTGGTTGTAGCTGCCGAGGGTATCGCCGATGTCATGCAGCAGCGCGCAGATCACGTATTCCTCGTCGCGGCCGTCGTGATAGGCGCGGGTGGCGGTCTGCAGCGAGTGGGTCAGGCGGTCGACCGGAAAACCGCCGAAATCGCCGTCGAGCAGACGCAGGTGATCGAGGATGCGGGCAGGCAGCTGGGCGGCGTAGGCGGCGAAGTCCTGGGCGATGATGGCCCAGTCCTCGGCCTGGCCGTCTTGCATATGGGTAAAGCGGGCGCGGCTGTTCATGGTTTCTCGTTCTTGTTGTTCTGTAGGCAGGCGTGCATCCGTCTCGTCAGAAACGGATGCGGCCGGTAAAGGCATCCTTGAGCATCACCCAGTCGCCCATGAGGCTGTACAGCGGATAGTCGAAGGTGGCCGGTCGGTTCTTCTCGAAGACGAAGTGGCCGACCCAGGCGAAGCCATAACCGGCCAGCGGCATGGCCAGCAGCCATAGCCATTGTTGGCTGAGCAGGGCGTAGGCGAGGATCGCCAGCACCAGCAGGCTGCCGGCATAGTGCAGGCGGCGGCATACGGGGTTGCTGTGTTCCTGCAGGTAATAGGGGTAGAACTCGGCGAAGCTCTGGTAGCGTTCGGTGGTCTGGGCGGTCATGGCGCACCTCCTGTTATTGTCACCTACGAGTCTAGACCTGCTGTCTCCGTGGGCCACTGACTTAAGGTGCCAGTCTAGTATCCTTGCGCCGCCAACCATGGCCTTGCTGATTGATCACAAGAACAAGACGATGAGCGAAAGAACCACATCCTCCAACTGGGCCTTGGCCATCGTGCAGGCGCTGGAGCTGGGCGGCGTAGACTGCACCAGCCTGTTCGCCGAACTGGGCATGGATTACGCCGCGCTGAACGACCCCGATGCGCGCTTCCCGCAGGACGGCATGACCCGTCTGTGGCAGCGCGCCGTGGCGCTGTCGGGCAACCCGGCGATCGGCCTGAACATGGCGCAAGTGGTGCGCCCAGCGTCCTTCCATGTGGTGGGTTATGCACTGATGTCCAGCCGCAACCTGCGTGATGGCTTCACCCGTCTGGTGCGCTACCAGCGCATCATCGGTGAGGGCGCGGACCTGAATTTCTTGCCGCAACCCGACGGCTATGCGCTGACCCTGGCCATTCATGGCGACCGCCTGCCGCCGGCCAGGCAGAGCGCCGAGGCGTCGCTGGCATACTGCCTGGCCTTTTGCCGCTGGATGACCGGCAAGCCCATTCGCCCGCGCGAGATTCGCCTGCAAGGTCCGCCACCTGCCGACCTGGCGCCCTACCAGCAGGTGTTCCAGGCTCCGCTGAAGTTCAATGCCGAGCATTACGGGTTGATCTTCGAGCGTGCCGATCTGGAAGCGCTCTTGCCCAGTGCCAATGAGGCGCTGGCGCAACTGCATGACCGTTTTGCCGGCGAATACCTCGCGCGTTTCTGCAGCAGTCGCGTCACCCATCAGGCACGTCAGGTGCTGTGTCGCCTTTTGCCTCAGGGCGAGCCGCGGCGTGAAGTGGTGGCGCAAACGCTGCACCTGTCGCAGCGTACTCTGCAGCGGCGTCTGCAGGAGGAGGGCACCAGCTACCAGCAACTGCTCGATGACACCCGTCGTGAACTGGCCGAGCAGTACCTTGGGCAGGTCGACCTGACCCTGCTGGAGGTCGCCTATCTGCTGGGCTTCGCCGATCCGAGCAACTTCTTCAGGGCGTTTCGCCGCTGGTTCGGTGAGACGCCTGGTGAGTATCGCAGTCGTCGCGGGCTTGCGTAGCGCGCCTGCTCAGTGACGCCAGAAGGCCGGGAACAGCAGCACCAGCACGGTCAGGATTTCCAGGCGCCCGAGCAGCATGCCGAAGCTCAGCAGCCACTTGGCCAGATCGGGGATGGTGGCGTAGTTGCCGGCCGGACCGACCATCTCGCCCATGCCTGGGCCAACGCCTGAGACCATCGCCGCAGCGCCGGTCAGGGCAGTGATCCAGTCCACCCCGCACATCGCCACCGCCAGCGCCAGGGTGGCGATGGTGATGGTGTAGAAGAAGGCGAAAGCGAGGATCGAGCGAACGATGTCTTCATCCAGGCGGTGGCGGTTGTATTGCTGCTTGATCACCGCACGGGGGTGAATGAGCTGCCTGAGGTTGGCCTTGAGCAGAATATAGGCGACCTGGAAGCGGAAGATCTTCAGACCACCGGCGGTGGAGCCGGAGCAGCCGCCGACGAAACCCAGGTAGAAGAACATCATGCTGGCGAACGGGCCCCACAGGTGGTAGTCGCCCACGGCAAAGCCGGTGGTGGTCATGATCGAGGTGATGTTCACCGCCACCAGGCGCAGCGCATCGAGCCAGTACAGGTCGGTGGTGAGCCATTTCCAGCCCGCCAGCACGAACCAGCTGCCCACCAGCAACAGCAGGAAACCACGCACCTGCGCGTCGCGAAACAGTGCGCGGTAGTTGCCGCGCAGGGTGCTGACATAGAGCACGAACGGCAGACTGCCGAGCACCATCACCACGATGGCGACCCAGTGAATCGCCGGTTCCTGCCATTTGCCCAGTGAAGAGTCGGACGTGGAGAAACCGCCGGTGGCGATCGCCGACATGGCGTGGTTGATCGCATCGAACAGGCCCATGCCCGCCCACCAGAACGCCAGCACCGCGATTGTGCTCAGGCCGACATAGGCCAGCACCATGTACTTGGCGACCATGTGTGAGCGCGGCATGACCTTTTCCGAGCGGTCCGACGACTCGGTCTGGAACAGGCGCATGCCCCCGATGCGCAGGATCGGCAAGATCGCCACGGCCATGCCGATGAAGCCGATGCCGCCCAGCCAGTGCAGCAGTGAACGCCAGATCAGCGTACCCGGCGACATGTCGTCGAGGCCGCTGAATACGGTAGCGCCGGTAGCGGTGATGCCGGACATGCTCTCGAAGTACGCGTCGGTGATGCTCGCCCGTTCGGCGAAGATGAATGGCAAGGCGGCGAAGATCGACACCATCACCCAGCTCGACACCGTCAGCATGTACATGTCGCGGGGGCGCAGTTGCGTTTGTTGGGGCCTGTCCTGAGCGATCATGGCGATACCGGTGAGTGCGGTGATCAGGCTCGACCAGAGAAAGGCATTGATGCCCTGCGTCTGCTCGAAGATCAACAGGGTGATCACCGGCACCAGCATGCTCAGCGCCAGGGTGACGAGGAAGATGCCGTTGATGAAGGCGAGGATGCGCAGGCTGGCTAGGGGCATCGGTCAGTGTTTCCAGAAACTACGGGTGACCAGCACCAGTACGGTCAGAATTTCCAGGCGGCCGAGCAGCATGCCAGCACTGAGTAGCCACTTGGCTGAATCCGGCAGGCTGGCGAAGTTGCCGGCCGGGCCGATGATCGGGCCAAGCCCTGGGCCGACGTTGCACACCGCGGTGGCGGCGCCGGTCAGCGCGGTGACCCAGTCCAGGCCGACCAGGGTCAGGGCCAGGGCCAGCACACCGATGGTGATGGTGAAGAAGAAGGAGAAGGTGATCAGCGAGCGGACGATCTCTTCATCCAGGTTGTGGCTGTTGTACTGCTGTTTGATCACCGCGCGCGGGTGCACCAGCTGCATCAGGTTGGCCTTGAGCAGCACGTAGGCGACCTGGAAACGGAAGATCTTCAGGCCGCCCGATGTCGAGCCGGAACAGCCGCCGACGAAGGTCAGGTAGAAGAACAGCAGCACGGCGAAACTGCCCCAGGTGGTGTAGTCGCCGAGGGCGAAGCCGGTAGTGGTGACCACCGAGGTGACGTTCACCGCGACAATGCGAAAGGCATCGAGCCAGGCATAGTCCGAGTTGATCCACAACCAGGTGCCGAATACCAGCCAGGTCAGCAGCAGAAAACCGATGAAGCCGCGAACCTGATGGTCCCTGAACAGCGCCTGGCGATTGCCACGGACGAAGGCGACGTAAAGCATGAATGGCATGCCGCCGAGCAGCATCAGCACGACTGCCGTCCAATGCACGGCTGGTTCTGGCCAATTCGCCAGGGACGCATCGGAGGTGGAGAAACCGCCTGTGGAAATCGATGCCATGGAGTGGTTGATGGCGTCGAAAGGGCTCATGCCTGCAGCCCAGAAGGCCAGAAACCCGAGCAGGGTCAGGGCCAGATAAATCAGCAACAAATACTTGGCGGCCATGTGCGAGCGTGGCATGACCTTTTCGCCCCAGTCCGAGGATTCGGTCTGGAACAGGCGCATGCCACCCACACGCAGCAGCGGCAAAATGGCGACGGCCATACCGATGAAGCCGATACCGCCGAGCCAATGTAGCATCGAGCGCCAGATCAGAATACCGGGCGACATGTCATCCAGCCCGGTCAATACGGTGGAGCCCGTAGTGGTAATGCCGGACATGGTTTCGAAGATGGCGTCGGTGTAGCTGATATGGGCGATCAGCATCATGGGCAGCGCGGCAAAGCTGCAAACCAAGGTCCAGCTCCCGGTCGTCAGCAGGTACATGTCACGCGGGCGTAACTGAGCGTTCTGCGGCCGGCCGGGAATAACCAGGGCGAGCCCGGCGATCAGGGTGATCAGGCTGGACCAGAGAAAGGCATTGAGATCTTCAGGCTGCTCGAAGATCAGCAGGGTCAGCATCGGGATGGCCATGCTGATCGCCAGGGTAATCAGGAATATGCCGATGATGAAACCGATGATGCGCAGCGTCGGCAAGGCCATGTAGAGGGCTCTGGCGGGTTGGAAAATGCGCCATTCTACCTGCGGACGGGCGGCTGTAAACCGCAACGGTGGGGGGCTTTACAAGCGCATCGCCGAGCATAGAATAGCCGCCAGTTGCCGACGTCCGTCGGTTTCCGAGTTCTCCTCAAATGTCCGAAGCTAATCCCTGCCTCACGTGCGGCGCCTGCTGCGCGTTTTTTCGTGTGTCCTTCTTCTGGGGCGAGTGCCAATCCGCGGGCGGTAGCGTTCCGGACGAGCAGGTCATCCAGATCAGCCCCCATTACGTCGCCATGCGTGGCACGGAGAGCAAACCGGCACGTTGCACCCAGCTGTTGGGCGACGTCGGTTGTGGTGTGCGTTGCACCATGTACGAACAGCGCTCGAGTAGCTGCCGCGAGTTCGAAGCGTCATGGGCGAACGGTGAGCACAACCCGCGTTGCGACGACGCGCGCAAGGCTTACGGTCTGCCGCCGCTCACTCCGCCGGTGCAACCGGTGATATCGCCCGACCGGGTAGCCTGACGGTATCTCAAGCCGCAGGTGAAGCAGGGCATCGCCTGATGCTTATCTGGCAGGATGCCCGAAGCGCCTTTGTGGGAGCCCCGCCCCGGGGCGAAGCTTTTGGCTTTGCGGTGTTCTTACGATTCGCCGCGAGGCGCGGCTCCTACAGGGTAGGCCGGCGCTTGCGGAGTTTGTGTAGGAGCCCCGCCCCGGGGCGAAGCTTTTGTCTTTGCGGTGTTCTTACGATTCGCCGCGAGGCGCGGCTCCTACAGGGTAGGCCGGCGCTTGCGGAGTTTGTGTAGGAGCCCCGCCCCGGGGCGAAGCTTTTGTCTTTGCGGTGTTCTTACGATTCGCCGCGAGGCGCGGCTCCTACAGGGTAGGCCGGCGCCTGCGGGGTTTGTGTAGGAGCCCCGCCCCGGGGCGAAGATTCTTGCTTTGCGATGTTCTTGCGATTCACCGCGAGGCGCAGCGCCTACAGGCTGATGCGCCGTCCCCCGCATACCGCTGAGCTTGCAGCTTGCAGCTTGCAGCATTGAGAATGCGCCATCTTTGTTTTTGGAGGTGGCCGATGGATGCCCTCGACGCTCTGCTCAACCGTGTTTCCGTTCCTCGCCTGGTCGAACCAGCCCCGGATGCTGCTCAGCGCGAGATGCTGTTTCGCGCAGCCCTGCGTGCGCCTGATCATGGTCAGCTACGTCCGTGGCGTTTTCTGACGGTCGAGGGGCAAGCGCGTGAGCGTATGGGCGAGCTGTTCGCCGAGGCCTTGCTGGTCGCCGATGCGCATGCTGCGCCGGAAGCGCTGAACAAGGCGCGTGGCATGCCGCTGCGCGCGCCATTGCTGGTGGTGGTGATCGCCCGGGTTCAGGCTCACCCCAAGGTACCCGCTTCCGAGCAGGTGATAGCAGCCGGCTGTGCCGCGCATGGCATGCTGCTGGCCGCCCATGCTCAGGGTATCGGTGCGGTCTGGCGTACCGGCGACATGGCCTATAACGCCCATGTGGCCAAGGGGCTGGGCCTGGCGGCGGACGAGCAGATCATCGCCTACCTCTACCTTGGTACGCCGGAGCGTGAGCTGCGCCGCGCCCCGGAGGTCCGCGTCGAGGATTTCGTCAGCGCCTGGGAGGGCTGAGCGAAACGCGCTTCAGCCTGCCTGCTGCCTGGCCGGCAGGCTGAGCGTGGCGATGAAGCCGCCTTGCGGATGGTTGCTCAACAGCAGTTCACCGCCATGACGTTGCGCCGCCCGCCGCGCGATAGCCAAGCCGAGGCCGTGGCCGGAGCCGCTCTGGCCTGGTGCGCGGAAGAACGGTTTACCCAATTGCTCCAGGTATTCGCTGGCGACTCCAGGGCCATGGTCGCGCACGCTCAGCGTTACGTTTTGCCCCTGGCTTTGCACGCTGATGAGGACAGGTTGATCCGCTGGGCTGAAGCGCAAGGCATTGCGTAGCAGATTGTCCAGCGCGCGCTCCAGCATGTCTGGCCAGCCTTCCAGGCGTGCGCGCGGGTCGAGATCGATCTGCAGCTGTTGTTGCGGGGCGGTCAGGCGAGCGTCTTCCTGCAGGTTGCCGAGCAGGGCGGCCAGATCGACGGGCTGTGCGGCGCCCGGATCCGCGTCCAGGCGGGCCAGTGCAAGAATTTCGCTGATCAGCGCTTCCAGTCGATCACACTCCTGACTCAGACGGGGCCAGAGCCTTTCTCGCTCCGCGGCATCGGCGCGCTCCGCCAATGCCAGTGCAATACGCAGGCGCGCCAGGGGCGAGCGCAGTTCGTGGGAAACATCGCGCAGCAACTGACGCTGGCTGCCGATCAAGCCTTGCAGGCGCTCGCCCATGCGGTTGAAGTCCTTGGCCAGTAGGCCCAGCTCGTCGCGGCGCGTGGCCAGACGAGCCAGGCTGTTCTGTTGGTAGGCGGTCTGGCCGAGGTCATGCACGGCGCCGCGCAGGCGATCCAGCGGGCGGGTGATCGACAGCGTCAGCATCAGGCTGAACAGCGTCAGCACCACCAGGGCAATGGCGATGGCGCTGAGTGGCCAGAACAGGCTGCCGCGGTGCCAGGCTGCCAATTCCGGGTGTGGAATACGGTAGATGAACAGGTAGCTTTCGCCGCTTTCCGGGCTGGTGTATTCGGCGGTCAGACGCCGCCATGGCAAGCGACGGTCGTCGCCGTGACGCGCCTCGAAGGCGGCAGCACGGGACGGAAAGGTGCCTTTGACCAGCTGCTGGCCGCTCTCGCCAAGCACCTGGGTGTCGATACGGTACTTGCGCTTGCGCTGTTCGAGAAAATCCTGGGCGGCGGCTGGCCCTTGCTGTTCATAGCGCTTGACCCACTTGCTATCGAGATCGTCAAGGCCTGGGTGCAGGCTCAGAATCCAGGCGTCCTGATTCAGGGCGCGGCCCAGCAGCAGCGACAGACCGGCCACCAGGGCGATGCCCAGCCAGAAGGTCGCCAGAATGCGCCAGAACAGTGAACGCACGGTGATTCCTCATGCAAAAGCCGCCGGGCTCAGGGAGCGCGGCGGCGGGTCTAGGGGGTGTCGATCAGTTGGTCTTGCTGTCCTTCTCGGCCTTCCAGGCCTTGAATTCGGCCATTTCTGCGCGGCGAGCTTCCATTTTCTTCTGGTGCTCGTCGAAGGCTTTCTGCTGCTCGGGGTTGAGCAGGTCACGCAGGGCCTTGTGCTGGTCGGCGCGAGCCTTGTCCAGTTCCTTCTTCATGGCCTGCTTTTCGGCTTCCGGCAGTTTGTCCAGGTAGCGCTTGGTGATGTCGCGATGGGTCTTCATCTGCTCGCCCATCAGTTTGCGAAACTCCTGGCGCTGTTCCTTGCTCAGGTTCAGCTCCTTGAACATGCCGTGGCCGCGATCATGGTGGCGAGGGCCACCGTCTTGCATGGGCATGGCGAAGGCCAGGGTCGGCAGGGTGGCGGCGAGCAGCAGGGCGGTGAGGGTCTTACGCATGGTGATTCTCCTTGTCTTGAGAGCCTGTTTTACGATCTAGCGAGCTAGAGTCATGCAAGGCGAAAACAGACGAGGAAGCGGAGTGTACTGTTGTACATGAGCATTCCGAGTCTGTTTTCAACGCAGCAGGGCCGACGCGCAGCAGGTCGTAAACAGGTTCCGAGGCCGGTAAGTACCGGATGGGCTCATTATGCGGCGGTCAAGGTCAAGGGCAGTCAGCTGTGGGTAAAGCTTGGGTAAAGGCAATGTTGCGGGTTATTTACGCTGCGCCAGGGAGCACTCACTGCGCGTAGTAATAGCCGCGGCTGCGCAGGGCGAGAATGCGTGGGCGGCCATCCGGGTGCGGGCCGAGCTTCTTGCGCAGGTTGCTGACGTGCATGTCCAGGCTACGGTCATACAGGGTCAATTTGCGGCCCAGGGCCAGTTGCGCCAATGCCTGTTTGTCCACCGGCTCACCTGGTTGGCGCAGCAGGGCTTCCAGCAGGCGGCTTTCGGAAAGCGTCAGGGGGACGTCATGCTCGCCAATGCTGACCACCCCGCGATTGGGGCTGAAGCTGAGGTCGCCCAGCTCCAGCTGGCTGCTGGCCGGCGCGGGCACGGTGCGGCGCAGCACGGCGCGCAGGCGCGCGGTCAGCTCGCGAGGGTCACAGGGCTTGGCCAGGTAGTCATCGGCGCCCAACTCAAGGCCGAGGATGCGGTCCAGCGGTTCGCCGCGGGCGGAGAGCATCAGCACTGGCAGGTCCGGATGCTCGCCCCGTAGCTGCTTGAGCAACTCCAGGCCGCTGCCGTCCGGCAGCATCACGTCCAGCACCACAGCCTCGGGGGCTTGTGCGGCAAGTGCCTGACGGGCGCCAGCGGCTTCGTGGCAGGCGGTGACCTGAAAGCCTTCCTGGGTCAGCCAACGGGTAAGCAGCTCGCAGAGTTCCTGATCATCATCGATCAGTAGCAGTCGATTCATGGCTTAGTTGATCCACTCGCGACGGGTCTTGCGAGAGCCACGTAACAGGACGCCGAACAGCAGCGAGATCAGGCTCAGGGCGGCGCCGAGGGCGAACCAGGTCTGTTCCTCGCTGAGCAGCCGGGGTTGAGCCTGCGCCTGGCTCTCCTTGAGCTGCAGGCGCAGGCGCTGATTTTCCTGGCGCAGGCGCTGCAGTTGCACGGCGCTGCTCGCTTCCTGCTCATTGCGCAGTTGCTCACTCTGCGCCAGGCGCTGTTCCAACACCTGGCTGTCGACCGCAGCTGCAGGGACGGACGGCTGAGCGGGTTGTTCTTCTGCCTGTACCGAAGCACAGGTCAGCATCACGGTGACCAGCAGGGACAGCGGGATCGAGCGCATCGCGATTCCTTGTGTGCGAAAGCAGCGTGGGTGGCACTTCGTCAGGGCAGCACTTTCTTGAAGGGTTTGACCAAAACGTTGGCATACACGCCGGCTGTGCGGTACGGGTCGGCATCGGCCCATTGTTGGGCAGCTTCAAGGGAGTCGAACTCGGCAACCACCAGGCTGCCGCTGAAGCCAGCCGGGCCTGGATCATTGCTGTCGATGGCCGGGTGCGGGCCGGCCAGCAGCAGGCGACCTTCCTGCTTCAACTGCTCCAGACGAGCGAGGTGAGCAGGGCGGGTGGCCAGACGATTTTCCAGGGAGTTTTCGACGTCGGTGGCGATGATGGCGTAGAGCATCTCAATCCTTATTTAGGGTCGAAGCGGGGAGGGATGAAGCATTTTCGCCACATGGCAACAGCCTTGGCGCGGATGTGGGGCATAATAACAAACATCAATCTCAACGAAAGCGCCGCCATGATTGTCGATCTGCACTGCCACAGCACCGCCTCCGATGGCGCCCTGGCCCCCGCCATACTGGTGGCCCGGGCGCATGAGCGAGGTGTGCGGCTGCTGGCACTGACCGATCACGACACCCTAGAAGGGCTGGATGAAGCACGCCGCACAGCGACGGCTCTGGATATGCAGCTGATCAATGGCATCGAGCTGTCCTGCACCTGGGGTGGAGCGACCATCCACGTGTTGGGCTATGCCTTCGAGCGCGAGGCGCCGGCGCTGTGTGCTGCCATCGATGCCTTGCACCATGGGCGCTGGCAGCGTGCGCAAGAGATCGACCGACGCCTCGCCGCCAAAGGTATGCCAGGCGCTCTGGAGGGCGCGCGGGCCGTTCAGCAGGAACTGGGCGATAGCGGCAATGCGCCGGCCCGGCCACATTTCGCCGAATTTCTCGTGCGCGCCGGCCATGTGCGCGATCGCGCCGAGGCGTTTCGCAAGTGGCTGGGCTCGGGAAAGTTGGGTGACGTCAAGCAGCACTGGCCTATGCTGGAAGAAACCATCGCCACCCTGCGTTCGGCCAGAGCCTGGATCAGCCTGGCGCATCCGTGGCAGTACGACTTTACTCGCAGTAAGCGTCGACGCCTGGTGGCCGATTTCGCGGCGGCTGGCGGTCATGCCCTGGAAGTGGTCAATGGCATGCAGCCGGCCGAACAAGTCGGTGGCCTGGCGATTCTGGCGCGCGAGTTCGGCTTGATGGCCAGTGTCGGCAGTGATTTCCACGCACCTGGCGACTGGTCCGAGTTGGGCATGTATCGCCCGTTGCCTGATGACCTGACTGCGCTCTGGGAGCGCTTCGAACATGCACAGCCATCCGCTGTCACTTCATGAGCTGGGAGCAAGTGTGAGTCAATTTTTCCAGGTTCACCCGGAAAACCCGCAGGCACGCCTGATAAAACAGGCCGTGGAAATCATTCGTGGCGGCGGCGTGGTGGTCTATCCGACCGACTCCTCCTATGCGCTGGGCTGCATGATCGGTGACAAGAATGCCGTAGAGCGCATTCGTCGCCTGCGTCAGCTCGACGACAAGCACAATTTCACCCTGGTCTGCCGGGACCTTTCGCAGATCGGTCTGTTCGCCAAGGTCGACACTGCAGCCTTCCGCTTGCTGAAGAATCACACCCCGGGTCCTTACACCTTCATCCTCAACGCCACCCGCGAAGTGCCGCGCATGTTGCTGCACCCCAAGCGCCGTACCATCGGCATCCGCGTACCCAGCCACCCGATCGCCCTGGCGTTGCTGGAACAATTGGCCGAGCCGCTCATGAGCGTCAGCCTGATCATGCCGGGCGATGACCTACCCATGTCCGACCCCTACGAAATGCGCCAGATTCTCGAACACCATGTCGACCTGATCATCGACGGAGGTTTTGGCGGGCTGGAAGCGTCCACCGTGGTCAATCTTGCTGACGACAGCCCGGAAGTCCTGCGTGTCGGCTGCGGTGATCCGACGCCGTTCAGCGATCTCTGACACCGCCTTTTCCGTTGTGGATGCAGCTGCCCTATACTCCCTGGCCTTGTCTGGATTTTGGATAGAACGGTTTGAGCCTTAACGACTCCGAGCGTCGGGTGCTGTCAGGGATGCGTCCGAGCGGTCGTCTTCACCTCGGGCACTATCACGGCGTGCTGAAGAACTGGGTCAAGTTGCAGCACGAGTACGACTGCTTCTTCTGTATTGTCGACTGGCACGCCCTGACCACCGAATACGCCGATGCCGGCCAGCTCTCCCAGCACGTCATGGATATGGCGGTAGATTGGCTGGCTGCAGGCGTCAGCCCCAGCTCCGCGACGCTGTTCGTGCAGTCGCAGGTGCCGGAACACGCCGAGCTGCACCTGTTGCTGTCGATGATCTGCCCACTAAGCTGGCTTGAGCGCGTGCCCTCCTACAAGGAGCAGCAGGAGCACCAGGGCAGCAAGGATCTCTCCACCTACGGGTTTCTCGGTTACCCGCTGCTGCAGGCTGCGGATATCCTGTTGTACCGCGCCGGACAGGTGCCGGTGGGGGCCGATCAGCTACCTCATATCGAATTTGCCCGTGAAGTGGCGCGCCGTTTCAACCACCTGTACGGCAGCGAGCCGGATTTCGAGCTGAAGGCCGAAGCGGCCATCGGCAAGCTGGGCAAGAAGCTCGGCAAGCTCTACAGCAACCTGCGCAAGGCCTATCAGGAGCAGGGTGACGTACAGGCGCTGGAGACGGCGCGGGCCCTGCTCAAGGAACAGACCAGCATCACTCTGGGCGATCAGGAGCGCCTGTACGGCTATCTGGAAGGTGGTGGCAAGGTGATTCTGAGCGAGCCGCAGCCGATTCTTGCCGAGTTTTCGCGGGTGCCTGGCCTCGACGGACAGAAGATGGCCAAGTCCAGCGGTAACGCGATATTCCTGCGCGATAGCGATGCCGAGCTCGAGGAAAAACTGCGGCGCATGCCCACCGATCCGGCACGGGTACACCGTGACGATCCGGGTGAGCCGCAGCGTTGCCCGGTCTGGTCGCTGCATCAGCTGTATTCCGGTGACGAGCAATTGCACTGGGTGATCGAGGGCTGTCGTAGCGCCTCGATTGGTTGCCTCGACTGCAAGAGCGCGCTGTGCTCCTCTTTGCAGGCCGAGCTGATGCCCCTGCAGCAGCGCGCCATCGACTACGAGGAAAGCCCGGACCTGGTGCGCAGCATCCTCGCCGAAGGCGCCGAGCGCGCGCGTGACGAAGCGCGCGAAACCCTGGCCGAAGTACGCATGGCCATGGGCCTGAATTACCGCTGAAGGAGCGCCAGTCGATGAGTGAGCCCGCCACGCCAACCCCGGACAGCCAGGCCGGCGCCCAGCAGGAGCTGCCGTTCGCCCTGGTTTATGGTGAGGCGGTCACCGAATTGCCGCTGGACCTGTACATTCCCCCGGATGCCCTGGAGGTTTTCCTCGAAGCCTTCGAGGGGCCGCTGGACCTGCTGCTGTATCTGATTCGCAAACAGAACATCGACATCCTCGATATCCCCGTTGCCGAGATCACCAAGCAGTACATGGGCTACGTTGAACTCATGCATTCGGTACGCCTGGAGCTGGCTGCCGAATACCTGGTGATGGCCGCCATGCTCGCCGAGATCAAGTCGCGCATGCTGCTGCCGCGCTCGACCGAGGCCGAGGAGGAAGAAGACGACCCGCGCGCCGAGCTGATTCGCCGCCTGCAGGAGTACGAGCGTTTCAAGGCCGCTGCCGAGGGGATCGACGAACTGCCGCGCGTTGGCCGCGACGTGACCGTGCCCAGGCTGGATGCACCCGAAGCCCGCGCGCGCAAGCTGCTGCCGGACGTCAGCCTGGAAGAGGTGTTGCTGTCGATGGCTGAGGTGCTGCGCCGCGCCGACATGTTCGAAAGCCACCAGATTACCCGCGAGGCGCTGTCCACCCGCGAGCGCATGAGTGAAGTGCTGGAACGCCTCAAGGGCGGAGCTTTCGTGCCTTTCGTCGAGCTGTTCGCCGCCGAGGAAGGGCGTCTCGGCGTGGTGGTAACCTTCATGGCGGTGCTCGAATTGATCAAGGAATCCCTGGTCGAGCTGGTGCAGAATGAGCCCTTCGCCGTCATCCACGTCCGAGCCCGTGCCGAATGAACCTGAACGACCCCAAAGACCTGGCGCAATTGCTCGAAGCCTTTCTGCTGGCTTCCGGCAAGGCGCAGTCGCTCGATCGCCTCTTCGAACTCTTCGAAGAGGGCGAACGGCCCGAGCCCGAGCAGTTCAAGGCGGCGTTGGAGATCCTGCGTAAGTCCTGTGAAGGGCGAGCCTTCGAGTTGAAGGAGGTGGCCTCGGGCTACCGCCTGCAGGTGCGTGAGCGTTTCGCGCCATGGGTTGGCCGGCTCTGGGAAGAGCGCCCGCAGCGCTACTCCCGTGCGCTGCTGGAAACCTTGGCGCTGATCGCCTACCGCCAGCCCATCACCCGTGGCGAGATCGAGGACGTGCGGGGCGTGGCGGTCAACAGCAACATCACCAAGACCCTGCTCGAGCGTGAGTGGATTCGCGTGGTGGGCTATCGCGACGTGCCGGGCCGTCCGGCGATGTTCGCCACCACCAAGGGCTTTCTCGACCACTTCAACCTGAAAAGCCTCGACGAGCTGCCGCCGCTCGCCGCCCTGCGTGAGCTGGAGCCCGAGCCTGAACTGGCGCTGGACGACGATGCCGAGGTACCGGCAGGGCTGCAGGCGCGTGCCGATCTGGCCTTGCAGGAGGACGGTGAAGCCGCCGAGCCTCGCGAGGAAACCAGCTTCCGTAGCCTGCTGGCCGAGCTGGACGACATGGAACAGGGGCTCAAGACTGATTTCGATGACCTGCGTCTGGTAGAAGACGAAGAGGATGAAGCGGTCGAAGACGATCTGGCCGACCTGGACGGCAATCAGCCGTTGCATTGATATCGCTTAAGCCCTTTATCGAATACTTCAATCTCGCTGTTCGTCCCTCGGCCTTTATTCTTGCGCCCATCCGATCCTTTCTGGTTTAGGCGATCCAATGAGCAAGAGTCCGTGCATCAAGGTCTGTGAGTTCGAAAAGGACATCTGCCTGGGCTGCGGCCGCAGCCGTGAGGAAATCAAAGGCTGGAAACGCCTGGACAAGGGTGAGCGCCTGGCGCTGCTGGCCGAGGCCGATATGCGCTTGCTGGCGCTGGAGGCCACCGGAAGGCGCAAGTATTGATCGCATATCCGGTGTAGGAGCCGCGCCTCGCGGCGAATGGCGGGGCGTCGATAATACTTGGCCTATACGCAAAGGCCCCGCCCCGGGGCGGGGCTCCTACACTTCCGTGTCGTGTTCTTGGTTCGATCGCCGCAGCATCGTCTACCCTATGGGCTCTACAGCGCGTATGATGCGCGCCCTTCGATCATCCTTTACTACACCGGGAGGTGCCCAAGATGACTGAGCACGAACAACCGCGTCCTGCAGGCGAGAAACTGCAGAAAGTCCTGGCCCGCCTCGGGCTGGCCTCGCGCCGCGAAATCGAGACCTGGATCGCCGAAGGTCGGGTCAAGGTCAACGGCGCTGCTGCGACCCTGGGCCAGCGCGTCGATGCCAACGACGCCATCGCCCTAGATGGCCGTTTGCTCAAGCGTGAAGAAATCACCGGCTCGGTTCGCCGCGTGCTGATCTACAACAAGCCGGATGGCGAGATCTGCACCCGTGATGACCCGGAAGGCCGCCCCACCGTATTCGATCGTCTGCCGCGCCCCAAAGAAGGCCGCTGGATCAATATCGGTCGCCTCGATATCAACACCACCGGCCTGCTGTTGTTCACCACTGACGGTGAACTGGCCAACCGCCTGATGCACCCGTCCTATCAGATGGACCGCGAATACGCGGTGCGTGTGCGTGGCGAAGTCACCGAGGAAATGCTGGAGAACCTCAAGAATGGCGTGATGCTCGAGGATGGTCCGGCCAAGTTCACCGACATCAAGGAAGCGCCCGGCGGCGAAGGCTTCAACCACTGGTACCACTGCGTGGTGATGGAAGGGCGTAACCGCGAAGTGCGTCGCCTGTGGGAGTCCCAGGGCCTGGTGGTCAGCCGCCTGAAGCGCGTGCGCTTCGGCCCGGTGTTCCTCACTTCCGAGTTGACCATGGGCCGCTGGCGCGAAATGGATCAGCGTGAAGTGGACATTCTCAGCGCCGAAGTTGGTCTGACCCCGCAGGCGCTGCCAGCGATGAAGGAAAAGACCCGCGAGAAGCTCGACCGTCTGCAGCGCAAGTCGGCCAAACCGGTCGAGGTGCGCGGCAAGCGTGTGCTGCGTCCGGCGAAGGATCAGGCGGGCGCCGAAAATGCCCGCCCGAGCCGCGCGCCGCGCCGTGAAGATGGCGAGCAGCGCGCGCCGCGTGGCCCGCGCAAAGACAGTGATGAGCGTCGTGAAAACGGTCGTGGCACGCCGGTAGCGGAGCGCCCGAGCGATGTGAAGAAGCGTCAGCCGCGTCCGGCCGTCGAGTTGTCCGAGCGTCCGGCACGCAAGCCGCGTCCGGCAACACCCGGCAAGCGTCCGCCCGCCGGCGATGGTCAGCGCCCCGGTTTCGGTCGCAAGCGCTGATAAACAAAAAGGGACTCCGCGGAGTCCTTTTTTTCATTCTGTGTCCCGAATGTAGCTTGAACCATTGCCTTCAGAGCATTCCCGGATTTCATCCGGGCTACGCAGGGCGGCCTCTCAGCCGGCCATGGATAGGCGATTACGGCCTTCGCGTTTGGCCACATAGAGTGCGTTATCGGCGCGGCGCAGCAGGCTTTCGGCAGACTCGCCCGGCAGCAGGCTGGAGCAGCCCAGGCTGATGGAAACGTCGATGGCGCGGCCGGCATCCAGGCATTGCAGTTCCATCACCGCAAAGCGCAGGCGCTCGCCTACCAGCGCAGCGCCCTCACGGTTGGTGCCGGAGAGAATCACCAGAAATTCCTCGCCACCGTAGCGAAAGACCATATCGATATTGCGCAACTGGTTCTTCAGAGTCTGCGCGACCGCTTTCAGCACTTCGTCGCCAAGCGTGTGGCCATGCTTGTCGTTGATGCTCTTGAAGTGATCGATGTCGAGCATCAGCAGTGACAGCGGTTGCAGGTTGCGGCGGGCCAGATCCACCTCACGCTGCAGCACCTGGTCCATGGCGATGCGGTTGCCGGTGTCGGTTAGCGGGTCGCGCAGCGCACTTTGCAGCGCGGTGCGGTAGAGCAGGGCATTGCGCAGCGGGAACAGCAGGCTGGCCAGCAGCGATTCCAGCTGGATCAGTTCGTCTTCGGCGAAGCGCTGCTTGCGACGGAAAATCAGCTCACCCAGGTATTCCCCCTCATGGCTCAGACGATAGCCGGCAGAGTGCGGAGCGCGCTCGCCCTGCTCGAGGCGCAGGTCATGCGATGGATGCTGAAAAGCCAGCGCATCGAGCGCCACCAGGCGCTGCACTTCGCGAAAGAACAGCGTGAGGATTCGTTCCACGTCCAGGCTGGTCTGCAGTTGCAGACTGAGTTGGTGGCGCAGCTCTATCAGGTTCGCGGGCTTGAGCGGCAGATTGCGACTGCCGGTAAAGCCGAGACGCTGCAGCTTGGCGGCATCGAAATCGATGGTGTTGGATTGGCTGGGGGGACCCATGGAGCTGAACCTCTGGCGCTGATGGTGCGACGAGAGGGTTAGAGCGAATTTCGTGCCAGGTGGTTCAAGTGAGCTTAAAGTCTTTTGAAGTCAGTCACTTAGGTATTTTTTAAAGCGTTGATCGGCAAGGGGTTGCCGGTTGCCTGACGGCGATGCTGGCAATGTGCTGCCGCTTGGCAAGGACGGCGGTGGATTTTGGTCGTGCCATGGCTCGCTGACTGGCAGCGGGCCATGGTCGGTAATCACTGGGCGTCGAACGCCTGGCCGTTGATGCCCTTGCTGTCCGGGCCCATCAGGTAGAGGTAGAGCGGCATGATCTCTTCCGGCAGTGGGCGGGTCGCCGGGTTTTCCCCTGGATAGGCCTGGGCGCGCATGGCGGTGCGGGTGGCGCCCGGGTTGATGCTGTTGGCACGCACGTTGGCGATGCCGTCCAGCTCGTCAGCCATGACCTGCATCAGGCCCTCGGTGGCGAATTTCGATACTGCGTAGGCGCCCCAGTAGGCGCGGCCCTTGCGACCGACGCTGCTGGAGGTGAAGGCGACGGAGGCGTCCTCCGACAGTTTCAGCAGCGGCAGCAGGGTGCTGCTGAGCATGAACATGGCGTTGACGTTGACGTGCATGACACGCATGAAGTTGTCGCCGGAAAGCTGCTCCAGCGGCGTGCGCGGGCCGAGGATCGAGGCATTGTGCAGCAGACCATCGAGGCGGCCGAACTCGTTCTCGATCATCACCGCCAGTTCGTCGTACTGGTGCGGCAGGGCGGTTTCCAGATTGAAGGGGATCACCACCGGTTGCGGGTGGCCGGCCGCCTCGATCTCGTCATAAACCTGGCTCAGGTTGGCCTCGGTCTTGCCCAGCAGCAGCACCGTCGCGCCATGGGCGGCGAAGCTCTTGGCGGCGGCCGCGCCAATACCGCGGCCGGCACCGGTGATCAGGATGACGCGATCCTTGAGCAGGTCTGGGCGGGCGGTGTAGTCGAACATGTGGGGATCCTTCGCAGAGCTCTTGAGGGTAGGGCGGGTGAAACCCGCCAAATTGGAGAATGGCGGCCTGCGCGATCAGCAACTGCACAGGGCGCGATCGAGCACCGCACGCAGTTCCTGGGGGTGGTCCACGACCACGTCGGCGCCCCAGTTGCGTGGGTTGTCCTCGGGGTGGATATAGCCATAGGTCACTGCTGCCGTGTGGCAGCCGGCGGCGCGGCCGGATTCGATGTCGCGCGCGTCGTCGCCGATGAACAGCACTTCCTCGGGTTTGACGCCCATCTGCTGGCAGGCGAGCAGCAGCATGTCCGGCGCGGGTTTGCTTTGCTCGACATGGTCCGGGCAGACCAGCACTGCCGAGCGCTCGGCCAGATTCAGCCCCTGCATGATCGGCTCGGCGTAACGCACCGGTTTGTTGGTAGCGACGCCCCACAACAGGCGCGCCTGTTCGATGTCGTCGAGCAGGGCTTCGATGCCATCGAACGGGCGGGTGAGGACTGCGCAGTGTTCCTGGTAGCGCTCCAGGAACTCCTGGCGCAGGGCTTCGAACGCGGCCGAGTCGGGGTCTTCATCGAAAGCGCAGGCGACCATGGCGCGAGCGCCGCCGGATACCTGGTCACGTATGGCCTTGTCTGCCAGTGGCGGCAGGCCGCGAGTGGCGCGCATGGCCTGGGTGATGGCGATGAAGTCCGGCGCCGAGTCGAGCAGGGTGCCGTCCATGTCGAACAGTACAGCGCGCAAACGCATCAGTCTTTCCTCAGCGTCTGGATCATGTAGTTGACGTCGACGTCCGCCTCCAGCTTGTAGTGCTTGGTCAGCGGGTTGTAGGTCAGGCCGATGATGTCCTTGACCTCCAGCCCGGCCGCACGGCTCCAGGCGCCGAGTTCGGACGGACGGATGAATTTCTTGAAGTCGTGGGTGCCGCGTGGCAGCAGGCGCAGGATGTATTCGGCGCCGATCACGGCGAACAGGTACGCCTTGGGGTTGCGGTTGATGGTGGAGAAGAACACTTGGCCGCCCGGTTTGACCAGTCTGTGGCAGGCACGGATGACCGAGGAGGGATCGGGTACGTGCTCGAGCATTTCCAGGCAGGTGACGACGTCGAACTGTTCCGGCATTTCTTCTGCCAGTGCTTCGGCGGTGATCTGCCGGTAGTCGACTTCGACGCCGGACTCCAGCTGGTGCAGCTGGGCGACCGACAGCGGCGCTTCGCCCATATCGATACCCATCACCGTTGCGCCGCGCTGGGCCATGGCTTCACTGAGGATGCCGCCGCCACAACCGACGTCCAGTACGCGCTTGCCGGCCAGGCCGACGCGCTCGTCGATCCAGTTGACCCGCAGCGGGTTGATGTCGTGCAGGGGTTTGAACTCGCTCTCGCGGTCCCACCAGCGGTGTGCCAGGGCCTCGAATTTGGCGATTTCGGCGCGGTCGACGTTGCTCATAAGCATCTCTATTCAAAGCATGGAAAGCGTATCGCCGCTATGTTGCCAGTTTAAGAACGGGCGTGGGGCGGCGCGGATTCGTTCAATGTATGTCAGTTTGTCGCAGTCGTTCCGTGAGAGTAGCCCGGATGCAATCCGGGGCGATTGCATTCTTCTCAGGCTGCATCCGGCGACCTTTGGGCAATCCTGGCTCCCCATTCCCTGGCCTTGGCAATCAGCTCGCTTTCGTCCATGCGCGTCAGGCGGCCGTCGTCCAGCAGCTGCTTGCCGCCAACCCACAAATGCTTCACGCAGTCGCGGCCGCAGGCATAGATGAGCTGCGATACCGGGTCGTAGATCGGTTGCTGGGCCAGACCGGAAAGATCGAAGGCGACCACATCGGCCAGCTTGCCCAGTTCCAGCGAGCCGGTCTGTGTTTCCAGTCCCAGTGCGCGGGCGCCATTCAAGGTGGCCATACGCAAGGCGCTGTGAGCGTTCAGGGCGGTGGCGGAGCCGGCCACGGCCTTGGCCAGCAGGGCGGCGGTACGGGTTTCGCCGAGCAGGTCGAGGTCGTTGTTGCTGGCGGCGCCATCGGTGCCAATGGCGACGTTGACGCCGGCCTGCCACAGGCGTTCGACCGGGCAGAAGCCGCTGGCCAGTTTGAGGTTGGACTCGGGGCAATGCACGATGCTGCAGTTGTGCTCCACCAGCAGTGCCAGGTCCTCGTCATCGATCTGCGTCATGTGTACCGCCTGGAAGCGCGGGCCGAGCAGGCCGAGGCGAGCCAGGCGCGCCAGCGGGCGTTCGCCGTGCTTGGCGACGGCTTCGGCCACTTCCTGCGCGGTTTCGTGCACATGCATATGAATGCCGGCATCCAGCTCGTCAGCCAGTACGCGAATCTGTTCCAGCTTGTCGTCGCTGACCGTGTAAGGCGCGTGGGGGCCGAAAGCGATGCGAATACGCGGGTGTTGCTTGAGGTCATCGAACAGCTGCAGGCCCGTACGCAGCGCTTCGGCAGCGTTAAGTGCGCCGGGTACCGGAAAGTCTAGTACAGGGACGGTGATCTGCGCGCGCACGCCGGCGTTATGCACGCGTTCGGCGGCAGTCTGCGGGTAGAAGTACATGTCGGAGAAGCAACTGATGCCGCCCTTGATCTGTTCGGCGATGGCCAGATCGGTGCCATCGCGGACGAAATCCTCGTCGACCCACTTACTCTCGGCGGGCCAGATATGTTCGTGCAGCCAGGTCATCAGTGGCAGGTCGTCGGCGATGCCGCGCAAAAGCGTCATCGCGGCGTGGCCGTGGGCGTTGATCAGGCCGGGGGCAAGCAGGCATTGCGGCAGCTCGCGCACCTCGGTTGCCGGGTGGCGCAAGGCTTCGCTGCGCGGCGCGATCAGTGTGATGCGTCCGTCGCGGATGCCCAGGCCATGGTCGCGTAGTACCACCCCGGCCGGCTCAACGGGCACCAGCCAGGTGGGCAGGAGCAGCAGGTCGAGAGGGGCTTCGGGCATGGGGGATTGTCCGTCTGGCTTGATCGATGCAAGGAAGATCGCCAGTGTATAGATGAACGCACCTGGCTTGAAGTCGTGAGGGCGTGCTGGATTGTTCGGCTGGTCTTGGTCGGTCTGCGTATAATCCGCGATTTTTTGGCGGTGACAGATGGAGTGCGCGATGCGCGAGCAATTGCTGGCGGTGGAGAAGGTTCAGGCAATCGAGTGGCGCGATGGTGCGTTGTACCTGCTCGATCAGCGCCTGCTGCCGCATCGGCAGATCTGGTTGCGCTTCGATTCTGCCGCCGAGGTGGCTGACGCGATTCGCGATATGGTGGTGCGCGGCGCGCCGGCTATCGGCATCGCTGCTGCCTATGGCCTGGTGCTGGGCGTCCGAGCTCGGCTGCAGGCTGGTGGTGACTGGCGCGAGGCGCTGGAGGCGGATTTTGCCAGTCTCGAGCGCTCGCGTCCTACCGCGGTAAACCTGTTCTGGGCCCTGCAGCGCATGCGTGAGCGCCTGGCGCGACTCAAGGATGGCGACGACATCCTGGCTCTGCTGGAGGCCGAGGCGGTGGGGATTCATCTCAGCGACCGTGAGGCCAACCTGACCATGGCGCAACTGGGCATGGAGTTGATTCGCAAGCATCAGGGCAACCCGCAGGTGCTGCTGACTCACTGCAATGCCGGTGCGCTGGCGACCGGTGGCTTTGGCACGGCGCTCGGGGTGATTCGCGCGGCGTATCTGGAAGGCTTGGTCGAGCAGGTCTATGTCGATGAAACCCGCCCCTGGCTGCAGGGCGCGCGGCTGACTGCCTGGGAATTGGCTGGCGACGGGGTGCCGGTCACTCTCAATGCCGATGCGGCTGCCGCTCACCTGATGAAAACCACGGGCATCACCTGGGTCATCGTCGGGGCTGACCGTATCACCGCCAATGGTGATGTGGCGAACAAGATCGGTACCTACCAGCTGGCGGTCAACGCCATGCACCACGGCGTGCGCCTGATGGTGGTGGCGCCCAGTTCGACCATCGACATGAGCCTGGAAAGCGGCGAAGACATCGTGCTCGAAGAGCGTGATGGTCGTGAGCTGCTGGAGGTGGCGGGGCACCGGGTCGCAGCGGATGTGCATGCCGTAAATCCGGTGTTTGATGTGACGCCGGCTGACCTGGTTGACTACATCGTGACCGAGAAAGGCGTGATCGAGCGCCCCGACAGCGCCAAGCTGGCGCAGTTGATGTGTCGCAAGCGCCTGCACTGAGCTGATCGAGTAGCGCATCCACATTGTAGGAGCCCCGCCCTCGGGGCGAAGCCTTTGCTTTTGCGGCTTCTTGCTGTTCGCCACTTTTGGGGTATGGACCAGATGTCGTGGAATGGCTGCCATTCGCCGCGGGGCGCTGCTCCTACACAGATTGCGGTGTTCGGTGGTTCGGCGTAGGAGCCCCGCCCAGGGGCGAAGCCTTTGCTTTCGTTGGCCGTGCAACAGCCCCAGCAGGTTGGTCGTTTCGCCTCTTTCTGTCTCGTTTGCTCCGCTTCTCCATGAGGGTGCTCGGGGTAGGTGTGTGGCGCGCTTTGTGGTAATCTCCGGCAGTTTTCAAGGGGGCTGACTACAGCCACCTTCACTGCATCGAATCGTGACATAACTCGTTGATTTGTCGTGAGTCGCTGATGGCTTGAGGCTATCGCGACGAGCTCCATGGCGTTCAGGAAGAATGGCGCGGAGTTTCACCAGAAAAAGGAACCAGGCTTCTCATGGGCGAACTGGCCAAAGAAATCCTCCCGGTCAATATCGAAGACGAGCTGAAACAGTCCTACCTCGACTACGCGATGAGCGTGATCGTCGGGCGTGCGCTGCCGGATGCGCGCGATGGCTTGAAGCCAGTACACCGCCGTGTGCTCTACGCCATGAGCGAGCTGGGCAACGACTGGAACAAGCCCTACAAGAAATCCGCCCGTGTGGTCGGTGACGTGATCGGTAAATACCACCCGCACGGCGACACCGCGGTGTACGACACCATCGTACGTATGGCGCAGGACTTCTCCCTGCGCTACCTGCTGGTCGACGGCCAGGGCAACTTCGGTTCGGTTGACGGCGACAACGCCGCGGCCATGCGATACACCGAAGTGCGCATGACCAAGCTGGCGCATGAACTGCTGGCCGACCTGGACAAGGAAACCGTCGACTGGGTGCCCAACTACGACGGCACCGAGCAGATCCCGGCTGTCATGCCGACCAAGGTGCCGAACCTGCTGGTCAACGGCTCCAGTGGTATCGCCGTGGGCATGGCCACCAACATCCCGCCGCACAACCTCACCGAGGTAATCGACGGCTGCCTGGCGCTGATGGACAACCCCGAGCTGACCGTCGATGACCTGATGCAGTACATCCCCGGTCCGGATTTTCCCACCGCGGGCATCATCAATGGTCGTGCCGGTATCATCGAGGCCTACCGTACTGGCCGTGGGCGCATCTACATCCGCGCCCGCGTCGAGGTCGAGGACATCGACAAGGTCGGCGGTCGCCAGCAGTTGGTGGTCACCGAGCTGCCGTATCAGCTGAACAAGGCGCGTCTGATCGAGAAGATCGCCGAGCTGGTCAAAGAGAAGAAGATCGAAGGCATCACCGAGCTGCGTGACGAGTCCGACAAGGACGGCATGCGCGTGGTGATCGAACTGCGTCGTGGCGAAGTGCCGGACGTGGTGCTGAACAACCTCTACGCCCAGACCCAGATGCAGAGCGTGTTCGGCATCAACGTCGTGGCGCTGGTCGACGGTCAGCCGAAGATCATGAACCTCAAGGACATGCTCGAGGTGTTCATCCGTCACCGCCGCGAAGTGGTGACCCGTCGTACCGTCTACGAGTTGCGCAAGGCGCGTGAACGTGGGCACATCCTTGAAGGCCAGGCGGTAGCCCTGTCCAACATCGATCCGGTGATCGAGCTGATCAAGGCCTCGCCGACGCCGGCTGAGGCCAAGGAACGCCTGATCGCCACTGCCTGGGAATCGTCCGCCGTGGAGGCCATGGTCGAGCGCGCTGGCGCCGACTCCTGCCGCCCGGAAGGTCTGGATGCACAGTTCGGCCTGCGTGACGGCAAGTACTACCTGTCGCCGGAGCAGGCCCAGGCCATCCTCGAGTTGCGCCTGCACCGTCTGACCGGCCTGGAGCACGAGAAGCTGCTGGCCGAGTACCAGGAAATCCTCAGCCTGATCGGCGAGCTGATCCGCATCCTGACCAGCCCCGAGCGCTTGATGGAAGTCATCCGCGAGGAGCTGGAGAAGGTCAAGGCCGAGTTCGGTGATGCCCGTCGCACCGAGATCGTCGCCTCGCGTCTGGATCTGACCATTGCCGACCTGATCACCGAAGAAGAGCGCGTCGTTACGATCTCCCACGGTGGCTACGCCAAGAGTCAGCCGCTGGCCGCCTACGAGGCGCAGCGTCGCGGCGGCAAGGGCAAGTCCGCCACCGGGGTGAAGGACGAGGACTACGTCGAGCATCTGCTGGTCGCCAACAGCCACGCCACCCTGCTGCTGTTCTCCAGCAAGGGCAAGGTGTACTGGCTGCGTACCTTTGAAATCCCCGAAGCCTCGCGCGCCGCGCGCGGTCGCCCGCTGGTCAACCTGTTGCCGCTGGATGAGGGCGAGCGCATCACCGCGATGCTGCAGATCGACCTCGAAGCGCTGCAGCAGAGCGCCGGTGCTGACGAAGACCTGGACGACGAAGGCGTGGTGATCGAAGGCGAAGCCACCGAAGTGGTCGAGGCCGAGGAAATCGAAGAAGTCGAGGGTGAAACCCCCGAACTGGTCGCCGAACCGACCGGCGCCTTCATCTTCATGGCCACCGCATTCGGCACCGTGAAGAAGACCCCGCTGGTGCAGTTCAGCCGCCCGCGCAGCGCCGGCCTGATCGCGCTGAAGCTGGAAGAGGGCGATACCCTGATTGCTGCCGCCATCACCGACGGCGCCAAGGAAGTCATGCTGTTCTCCGATGCCGGCAAGGTGCTGCGTTTCGCCGAGAGCAAGGTGCGCACCATGGGCCGTACCGCCCGCGGTGTACGCGGCATGCGCCTGGGCAAGGATCAGCAACTGATCTCCATGCTGATTCCGGAGTCCGGTGCGCAGATACTCACCGCTTCCGAGCGTGGCTTTGGCAAACGTACCGGCCTGGGCAAGTTCCCGCGTCGCGGTCGTGGCGGCCAGGGCGTGATCGCCATGGTCACCAGCGAGCGTAACGGCAAGCTGGTCGGCGCCATTCAGGTGCAGGACGGCGAGGAAATCATGCTGATTTCCGACCAGGGCACCCTGGTGCGCACCCGTGTCGACGAAGTCTCCAGTTCCGGACGTAACACTCAGGGTGTGACCCTGATCAAGCTGGCCAAGGACGAGACCCTGGTTGGCCTGGAGCGTGTGCAGGAGCCTACTGCGGTGGAAGAGGACGAACTGGTCGAAGGTGAAGAGGGCGCTGAAGTCGCCGAAAGCGCCGAAGCACCAGTCGCCGACGCCGAGGAAGGCAGCGAGGAGTGAGAGCCTGTGGGAGGGGCTTTAGCCGCGACTGTCGCCGCTAAAGTGCCTCCCGCAGAGCGTAGGGTGGGTTGAGCGCAGCGATACCCATCGGCAAGCAGTGTGGACATGCCATCGCCTGGTGGTGGCGTTCTGTGAATCTGAGAGAGACAGACGTGAGCAAGCGAGCTTTTAACTTCTGCGCCGGCCCGGCCGCGCTGCCGACCGCTGTACTGCAACGCGCCCAGGCCGAGATGCTCGACTGGCAAGGCAAGGGCCTCTCGGTGATGGAGATGAGCCATCGCAGCGATGAGTACGTGGCCATCGCCAGTCAGGCCGAGCAGGACCTGCGTGATCTGCTCGCTGTGCCCAACGACTACAAGGTGCTGTTCCTGCAGGGCGGTGCCAGTCAGCAGTTCGCCGAGATTCCGCTGAACCTGCTGCCGGAAGACGGCGTGGCGGATTACGTCGAAACCGGCATCTGGTCGAAGAAGGCCATCGAAGAGGCGCGTCGCTATGGCGCCATCAACGTGGCTGCCAGCGCCCAGGCGCATGATTACTTCGCCATTCCCGGTCAGAACGACTGGCAGCTGTCGAAAGACGCTGCCTACGTGCATTACTGCAGCAACGAGACCATCGGCGGTCTGCAGTTCGACTGGGTGCCGCAGGTCGGCGATACCCCGCTGGTCGCCGACATGTCTTCGGACATCCTCTCGCGTTCGCTGGATGTGTCGCAGTTCGGCCTGATCTACGCCGGTGCGCAGAAGAACATCGGCCCGAGCGGTTTGGTGGTGGTGATCGTCCGTGAAGACCTGCTCGGTCGCGCCCGTTCCAGCTGCCCGACCATGCTCGACTACAAGATCTCCGCCGATAACGGTTCGATGTACAACACCCCGGCGACCTATTCCTGGTACCTCTCCGGCCTGGTCTTCCAGTGGCTGAAGGAGCAGGGCGGCGTCGAGGCCATGGAGCGCATCAACCGCGCCAAGAAGGACCTGCTGTACAAGGCCATCGACGACAGCGATTTCTACAGCAACCCCATCGCCCACAACGCGCGTTCCTGGATGAACGTACCGTTCCGCCTGGCTGACGAGAAGCTGGACAAGGCTTTCCTGGCGGGTGCCGATGAGCGCGGCCTGCTCAACCTGAAAGGGCATCGCTCGGTCGGGGGCATGCGTGCCTCTATCTACAACGCCGTTGGCATGGATGCGGTCGAGGCGCTGGTGGCCTATATGGCCGAGTTCGAGAAGGAGCACGCCTGATATGTCCGAGCAGGAACTGCAAGCGCTGCGGGTACGCATCGACAACCTCGATGAGCGCATCCTCGAGCTGATCAGCGACCGTGCGCGCTGCGCGGAAGAAGTCGCGCGAGTGAAAATGAAGGAGTTGAAGGAGGGCGAGTCGCCCGTCTTCTACCGCCCCGAGCGCGAAGCTCAGGTGCTCAAACGCGTGATGGAGCGGAATAAGGGACCGCTGGGCAATGAGGAAATGGCGCGGTTGTTCCGCGAAATCATGTCCTCCTGCCTGGCGCTGGAAAACCCGTTGAAAGTCGCTTATCTCGGCCCTGAAGGCACCTTCAGTCAGGCAGCGGCGATGAAGCACTTCGGTCATGCGGTGATCAGCGTGCCGATGGCGGCCATCGACGAGGTGTTCCGCGAAGTGGCTGCCGGTGCGGTCAACTTCGGCGTGGTGCCGGTGGAGAATTCCACCGAAGGCGCGATCAACCACACCCTCGACAGCTTCCTCGAGCACGACATGGTCATCTGTGGCGAAGTCGAGCTGCGCATTCACCATCACCTGCTGGTCGGCGAGACCACCAAGACCGACAAGATCACCCGCATCTACTCCCATGCCCAGTCGCTGGCACAGTGCCGCAAGTGGCTCGATGCGCACTACCCGAACGTCGAGCGCGTGGCGGTCTCCAGCAACGCCGATGCGGCCAAGCGGGTCAAGAGCGAGTGGAACAGTGCGGCTATCGCTGGCGACATGGCGGCCAATCTGTATGGCCTGACCAAGCTGGCGGAAAAGATCGAGGATCGCCCGGACAACTCCACGCGTTTTCTCATCATCGGCAGCCAGGAAGTGCCGCCGACCGGCGACGACAAGACCTCGATCATCGTCTCCATGCGCAACAAGCCGGGCGCGCTGCATGAGTTGCTGGTGCCGTTCCACAATAACGGCATCGACCTGACTCGCATCGAGACTCGTCCTTCGCGCAGTGGCAAGTGGACCTACGTGTTCTTCATCGACTTCGTCGGCCACCACCGTGATCCGCTGATCAAGGATGTGTTGGAAAAACTTGCCCAGGACGCCGTGGCGCTGAAGGTGCTGGGGTCATATCCGAAGGCGGTGCTGTGAGGTAAAGCCCCTCACCCCCGGCCCCTCTCCCGAAGGAGAGGGGAGATGTACGGTGAGGGTTTGATCAATCACGTGCAGTCAGTGCGATCGTTAGCCTGGACATAGATTTCAGCCCTGCGCCGTTTTGCTTGTCCTCCTTCTCCCAAGGGAGAGCGGAGGTGTACGGTGGGGTTTGATCAAGTGTGTGCAGCTGTATGATCTTCGTAGCGAAGAGATTGCGGCCTAGCGCGGCCTTGCTTGTCTCCCCTCTCCCTCCGGGAGAGGGGCCGGGGGTGAGGGTAGGAGTTATCACAATTTAAAGAGAGGGCAAGGATGCCACCCAAGCACAGACCGCTTCCCGCATGGCATAAGCAGCGTGCGCGGGAATTGCGCACGACGGCAACCGATGCCGAGGTCCGTCTGTGGTATTGCCTTCGCTCGGGGCGGCTGGGCGGTTTGAAGTTTCGCCGGCAGCACCCGTTGCCGCCTTATATCCTCGACTTCTACTGTGAGGCGGCGAAATTGGCGGTGGAGTTGGACGGTTCGCAGCACGGTGGTGAAGACGACGCTGCAAGAACGTTGGATTTAGAGCATGAAGGCATCATGGTGCTGCGCTTTTGGAATGATCAGGCCTTGAAAGAAACCGAGGCTGTGTTGCAGGAAATTTATCGGGTGGCTAGCGAGCGGATTGCCTCTGATCGCTGAAAGCCCCCTCACCCCCAGCCCCTCTCCCGGAGGGCGAGGGGAGCGAATCGCAGGCGTCTCTGGTTTGGGGTGCAGGCTGGTGGAGCGCGGTCATGCAGCTGCCGCCGAACGGTTTTAGGGGTGAGGTTAGGGCGTGCCGCGAGCAATTGGATTGAAGAGGTTTGTACATGAGTTGCGATTTCCTAGCCCTGGCCCAGCCAGGCGTGCAAAAGCTGTCCCCCTACGTACCAGGCAAGCCAGTCGACGAGTTGGCCCGTGAGTTGGGGCTCGATCCAGCTGGTATCGTCAAGCTGGCCAGCAATGAGAACCCGCTCGGCCCGAGCGACAAGGTGCTGGCAGCGATTCGCGCCGAACTGGACGAACTGACCCGCTACCCGGATGGCAATGGCTTCACCCTCAAGACTGCGTTGGCTGCCCGTTACGGCGTCGACGTCGCGCAGGTGACGTTGGGCAATGGCTCCAACGACATCCTGGAACTGGTTGCCCGTGCCTATCTGGCACCTGGTCTCAACGCCGTGTTCAGCGACTACGCCTTCGCGGTTTACCCCATCGCCACCCAGGCAGTCGGCGCACAGGGCAAGATCGTGCCGGCCAAGGATTACGCTCACGACCTGCAGGCCATGCTTGCCGCCATCGATGACAACACTCGCGTGGTCTTCATCGCCAACCCCAACAACCCGACTGGTACCTGGTTCGGGCCGGATGCGCTGGAATCCTTCCTGGCCAAGGTGCCGGAGTCGGTGCTGGTGGTGCTGGACGAAGCCTATATCGAATACGCCGAAGGCGACGAGCTGCCGGACGGTCTGGATTACCTGGCGCGCTACCCGAACCTGCTGGTCTCGCGCACCTTCTCCAAGGCCTACGGCCTGGCCTCGCTGCGCGTCGGTTACGCCATCAGCTCGCCGGCGATTGCCGATGTGCTCAATCGCGTGCGTCAGCCGTTCAACGTCAACAGTCTCGCCCTGGCTGCTGCCTGTGCGGCGCTGACCGATACCGATTACCTGGCCGAGAGCCGTCGCCTCAACGATGCCGGCATGCAGCAACTGGAAGAGGGCTTGCGTGCCCTGGGGCTGAGCTGGATTGCCTCCAGGGCCAACTTCATCGCCGTCGATTTTGGCCGCGACACCGCCGCGATCAATCAGGCGCTGCTACGTGAAGGGGTGATCGTGCGACCCATGGCCGGTTACCGCATGCCGAATTTCCTGCGCGTCTCCATCGGCCTGCCGAAAGAGAACGCACGCTTCCTCGAGGCACTGGCCAAGGTGCTATCGGCGTGACTGTCACTGCTGTGCAATCCAATGCCCCTAAGATCGGCCGCCTGGTGGTGGTCGGCCTCGGCCTGATCGGTGGTTCCTTCGCCAAGGGCCTGCGTGAGCGCGGCCTGTGCCGGGAGGTGGTGGGGGTCGATCTGGATGCCGAATCGCGTCGTCTGGCGGTACAGCTGGGCGTTGTCGATCGTTGCGAGAGCGACCTTGCTGCCGCCTGTCAGGGGGCTGATGTCATCCAGCTGGCAGTGCCTATCCTGGCCATGGAGAAGCTGCTTGCTCAGCTGGCCGCGCTGGATCTCGGCAATGCCGTGCTGACCGACGTCGGTAGCGCCAAGGGTAATGTCGTGCGCGCGGCGCGTCTGGCATTTTCCGGCAAGGCTGTGCGTCTGGTGCCCGGCCATCCCATTGCGGGGTCCGAGCAGAGCGGGGTGGAGGCGGCCAACGCCGAGCTGTTCCGTCGCCACAAGGTCATCCTGACGCCCTGCGAGTACAGCGATGAGGCGGCTCTGGCGCTGGTCGAAGGATTGTGGCGCGAGCTGGGGGCGGATGTCGAGGCGATGGAGGTCGAGCATCACGACCAGGTGCTTGCCGCCACCAGCCATCTGCCGCACCTGCTGGCCTTTACCCTGGTCGACTCGCTGGCCAAGCGCAGCGAGAACCTGGAAATTTTCCGCTATGCCGCTGGCGGTTTCCGCGATTTCACGCGGATCGCCGGCAGTGATCCGGTGATGTGGCACGATATCTTCCTCGCCAACCGCGAGGCCGTGCTGCGCACATTGGATACGTTTCGCGACGACCTCGACGCCTTGCGCGATGCGGTCGACGCCGGGGATGGGCATCAACTGCTGGGCGTGTTCACCCGCGCCCGCGTGGCCCGCGAACATTTCAGCAAAATTCTGGCCCGCAGGGCCTATGTGGACGCTATGCACTCGACTGATCTGATTTTCCTGGCAAAACCTGGTAGCTCGCTGGCTGGACGTATCCGCGTACCGGGTGACAAATCCATCTCGCACCGTTCGATCATGCTGGGTTCGCTGGCCGAAGGCACTACCGAGGTCGAGGGTTTCCTCGAGGGTGAAGACGCCCTGGCCACGCTGCAGGCCTTCCGCGACATGGGCGTGGTCATCGAAGGCCCGCACCACGGCCGCGTGACCATCCATGGCGTCGGCCTGCATGGCCTGAAAGCGCCGGCCGGCCCGCTGTACATGGGTAACTCCGGCACCTCCATGCGCCTGCTCTCCGGCTTGCTGGCTGCGCAGCCGTTCGACACTACGCTGACCGGTGATGCGTCGCTGTCCAAGCGCCCGATGAATCGCGTGGCCAAGCCGCTGCGTGAAATGGGCGCGGTGATCGAGACCGGCCCGGAAGGTCGCCCGCCACTGAGCATCAAAGGCGGTCAGCGCCTGACCGGCATGGCCTACGAAATGCCCATGGCCAGCGCCCAGGTCAAATCCTGCCTGCTGCTGGCCGGTTTGTACGCCGCTGGTAGCACCTCGGTGACCGAGCCGGCGCCGACCCGTGATCACACCGAGCGCATGCTGCGCGGCTTCGGCTACCCGGTCAGCGTCGAGGGCAGCACTGCCAGCGTCGAGTCCGGCCACAAGCTGACCGCCACGCGTATCGAAGTGCCGGCGGATATTTCCTCGGCTGCTTTCTTCCTGGTCGCTGCCAGCATCGCTGAAGGCTCCGAGCTGGTGCTGGAGCACGTAGGCATCAACCCGACCCGCACCGGTGTGATCGACATTCTCAAGCTGATGGGTGGCGACATCACCCTGGAAAACCAGCGTGAAGTCGGCGGCGAGCCCGTGGCCGACATTCGTGTGCGTGCGGCCAAGCTTAAAGGCATCGATATCCCGGAAGATCTGGTGCCGCTGGCCATCGATGAATTCCCGGTGCTGTTCGTCGCCGCTGCCTGTGCCGAAGGTCGCACCGTGTTGCGCGGCGCCGAGGAGCTGCGGGTGAAAGAGTCCGATCGCATTCAGGTCATGGCCGACGGCCTGATCGCGCTGGGCGTGAAGGCCGAGCCGACCCCGGACGGCATCATCATCGAAGGCGGCGCCATTGGTGGCGGCGAAGTCTGGGCGCATGGCGATCACCGTATCGCCATGTCCTTCAGCGTCGCCTCGCTGCGCGCCAGTGCGCCAATTCGTATTCACGACTGCGCCAACGTCGCCACGTCCTTCCCCAACTTCCTGGCCTTGTCGGCTGAAGTCGGCATCAACGTGGCTGTAGAGGACAAGGCATGAATGCCCCGGTAATCACCGTCGACGGGCCGAGCGGCTCCGGCAAGGGCACGCTTTGCGCCTTGCTGGCCAAGCAGCTGGGCTGGAACCTGCTCGACTCCGGTGCGCTCTATCGCCTGCTGGCCTTCGCCGCTGGCAACCACGGCATCGACCTGACCAATGAAGAGTCACTCAAGCAGTTGGCCGCGCATCTCGATGTTCAGTTCATCGACAAACGCATCATCCTCGAAGGCGAGGAGGTGACCGACGCCATCCGTAACGAGCAGATAGGGGCGGGCGCTTCCATGGTCGCCTCGCTGCCGGCTGTACGCGAAGCGCTGCTGCAGCGTCAGCGTGCGTTTCAGGAGATGCCAGGCCTGGTGGCAGACGGTCGCGATATGGGCACCGTGGTGTTTGCCGACGCGCCACTGAAGATTTTCCTGACGGCCAGCGCCGAGGAACGTGCCCGTCGCCGTTACTTGCAGTTGAAGGTCAAGGGCGATGATGTTAATCTCGCGAGTCTTCTCGACGAGATACGGGCGCGCGACGAGCGCGATACCCAGCGCGCGGTGGCTCCGCTCAAGCCGGCAGCCGACGCGATCGTGCTGGATTCCACCGAGCTTTCCATCGAGCAGGTGCTTGAACGAATTCTGCGCGAGGTCGCTGATCGCGATCTCGCCGGTTAAGGGTTCTCGATTGCCTTAAATCGCTGAATCCGCCAGGAGGCATGCGGGAGACCAGTCCTAGTCCCGTAGGCCTCTTTTCACATGAACGAACCCACATTGTCTGGAGTGTGGTTTGGGCGAATCCCCGCCCTTGATCAACAGGAATCAACATGAGCGAAAGCTTTGCAGAACTATTTGAAGAAAGCCTGAAAACCCTCGACATGCAGCCGGGCGCCATCATCACCGGTATCGTGGTCGACATCGACGGTGACTGGGTTACCGTCCACGCCGGTCTGAAGTCCGAGGGCGTCATCCCGCTCGACCAGTTCTTCAACGAACAAGGCGAGCTGACCATCAAGGTCGGTGACGAAGTCCACGTCGCGCTGGACGCGGTTGAAGATGGCTTCGGTGAAACCAAGCTGTCCCGCGAGAAAGCCAAGCGCGCTGAGTCCTGGCTGGTTCTGGAAGCTGCGTTCAACGCTGAAGAAGTGGTCAAGGGCGTTATCAACGGTAAGGTCAAAGGCGGCTTCACTGTTGACGTCAACGGCATCCGCGCGTTCCTGCCGGGTTCCCTGGTTGACGTCCGTCCGGTGCGTGATACCACTCACCTGGAAGGCAAAGAGCTCGAGTTCAAGGTCATCAAACTGGACCAGAAGCGCAACAACGTTGTCGTTTCCCGTCGCAGCGTCCTGGAAGCCGAGAACAGCGCCGAGCGCGAAGCTCTGCTGGAATCCCTGCAGGAAGGCCAGCAAGTCAAAGGTATCGTCAAGAACCTCACCGACTACGGTGCGTTCGTTGACCTGGGCGGCGTAGATGGTCTGCTGCACATCACCGACATGGCTTGGAAGCGTATCAAGCATCCGTCTGAGATCGTCAACGTTGGCGACGAGATCGACGTCAAGGTTCTGAAGTACGATCGCGAGCGTAACCGCGTATCCCTGGGCCTGAAGCAACTGGGCGAAGACCCATGGGTTGCCATCAAGGCTCGTTACCCGGAAAACACCCGCGTTGTTGCCCGCGTCACCAACCTCACCGACTACGGCTGCTTCGCCGAGCTGGAAGAGGGCGTGGAAGGCCTGGTACACGTTTCCGAAATGGACTGGACCAACAAGAACATCCACCCGTCGAAAGTCGTTAACGTCGGCGACGAAGTGGAAGTCATGGTTCTGGACATCGACGAAGAGCGTCGTCGTATCTCCCTGGGTATCAAGCAGTGCAAGACCAACCCGTGGGAAGACTTCTCCGGTCAGTTCAACAAGGGTGACAAGATCTCCGGCACCATCAAGTCGATCACCGATTTCGGTATCTTCATTGGTCTGGACGGCGGCATCGACGGCCTGGTTCACCTGTCCGACATCTCCTGGAACGAAGCCGGCGAAGAAGCCGTGCGTCGCTTCAAGAAGGGCGACGAGCTGGAAACCGTCATCCTGTCGGTTGACCCCGAGCGCGAGCGTATCTCCCTGGGTATCAAGCAGCTGGAAGATGATCCGTTCAGCAACTACGTCTCTATCAACGACAAGGGCACCATCGTCCGTGGCGTTGTGAAAGAAGTAGACGCCAAGGGCGCCATCATCGACCTGGGCAACGAGATCGAAGCTACCCTGAAAGCCTCCGAAATCAGCCGTGACCGCGTTGAAGACGCGCGCAACGTCCTGAAAGAAGGCGACGAAGTAGAAGCCAAGATCATCAGCGTCGACCGCAAGTCCCGCGTCATCAGCCTGTCCGTCAAGTCGAAAGACGTTGAAGACGAGAAAGACGCGATGAAGGAACTGCGTAGCAAGCAAGACGTTGAGAACACCGGCCCGACCACCATTGGTGATCTGCTCCGTGCTCAAATGGAAAAACAGAACTAAGTTCGGTTAATCCATCCAGAAAAGGGCGGCCCTCGGGCCGCCTTTTTCGTTTCCGCATCCCCCAATTACATCGCCCTTGTAGGAGCTGCGCCCTGCAGCGAATGGCGGCCATCCCGCAATATCGAAGCAATACCCAAAAGCTTTGCCCCGAAGCAGATCGCCTACGCAAAGCCCCGTTATCACAACTAACCGCAAAACTCGCTAACACCTTGTTTTTTAGGCTGTTCAAAAGCTGACCCGCGTGCTACAACCGAACCGTCGAGTCTTCTAGCCGCTTGAAAAAGAAGGGAAAACCATGACCAAGTCGGAGTTGATCGAAAGAATTGTCACTCATCAGGGTCAGCTGTCCTCCAAGGATGTCGAGTTAGCCATCAAGACCATGCTGGAGCAAATGTCCCAGGCACTGGCCACGGGGGATCGTATCGAAATTCGCGGCTTTGGCAGCTTCTCGCTGCATTACCGCGCGCCGCGCGTTGGGCGCAACCCGAAAACCGGCCAATCTGTCCGCCTGGATGGCAAGTTCGTGCCGCATTTCAAGCCGGGCAAGGAGCTGCGTGACCGGGTCAATGAAGACGAGTAACTGCGCTTTTTCCTTCTTGAGAGTGTCATTCTCCTGATCAGGCGGTCGCCTGGCGTCACGCTCTTGTCATGCTTGCGAAATCATGGAAAACCGGCAAAATGAGCGCCCTTTCACAGGGCGCGCCGTTGCCAAATTTCCAACTGGTTCAGTTAATTACCATTATCTGAACAGTCATCCGCACTACTGGGCCGAGTCCCTTTAAATTTCGCCAGCGTTAAGGGATTGACTCGTGCGGTACCCCTCCATTGTTCATGACGGCGCCGTAACAGGCGTGACGGGCTCATGCCATCAGCTGCAGGTGGACGATAAGCATCCGCTGCTGATTGACTGCGGCCTCTTTCAAGGCGCCGAAACCTCTTCTGCGGGCCGGGCAGGCGCAGGCAGCCTCGCACCTGACTTCTCTCTGGGCGGCACAACCCATGCTCATGTCGGCCGCGTGGGTCGTATAGCCTACCGGCTTCAATCCGGCTTCAAAGACTCGATTTCCTGCAGCGAGTCGGAGGTGTACGGTGACTTGGAAGGCCCTGAAGATCTGTTCAACGAAACCACCCCCTACGCACCCAGCAGCCCCTACAGCGCCAGCAAGGCCAGCAAGGCCAGCTCCGACCATCTGGTGCGCGCCTGGCGTCGCACCTACGGTCTGCCGACTCTAGTCACCAACTGCTCCAACAACTATGGCCCTTATCACTTTCCTGAGAAGCTCATCCCGCTGGTGATCCTCAACGCCTTGGAGGGTAAGATGCTGCCGGTCTACGGCAAGGGCGACCAGGTGAGCGATTGGCTTTATGTCGAAGACCACGCCCGCGCCCTGTACAAGGTGGTTACCGAGGGCAGGGTTGGTGAGACCTACAATATCGGCGGCCACAACGAGAAGCAGAACCTCGAAGTCGTGCATACTCTCTACGATCTTCTTGATGAGCTGCGCCCGCGAGAAGACCGCAGCTCTTACCGCAGCTTGATCACTCACGTTCAGGATCGCCCAGGCCACGACCTGCGCTACTCCATCGACGCGAGCAAGATCCAGCGCGCACTGGGCTGGACACCTAAAGAAACCTTCGAGTCCGGCATTCGTAAGACAGTCGAGTGGTATCTGGACAACCTAGACTGGTGCCGCCGCGTACAGGACGGTAGTTACCAACGCGAACGACTCGGCTCCACCGCACAAGGCACTGCAAGCATATGAAAGGCATCATTCTCGCCGGCGGTTCCGGCACTCGTCTTTACCCGATCACCAAAGGCGTATCCAAGCAGCTGTTACCTATCTACGACAAGCCGATGGTTTATTATCCGCTGTCGGTACTGATGCTCGCCGGTATCCGCGACATCCTGCTGATCAGTACCCCTGAAGATATTGGTGGTTATCAGCGATTACTCGGTGACGGCGGTGACTTTGGCATATGTCTAAGTTATGCCATTCAGCCAACTCCGGACGGACTTGCTCAAGCCTTCATCATTGGTGAAGAATTCATCGGAAGCGATTCGGTATGCCTGGTACTCGGCGATAACATATTTTACGGCCAGGGCTTCTCGCCCAAGTTGAAACAGGCCGCTGCTCGCACGTCCGGCGCTACCGTATTCGGCTATCAGGTGAAAGACCCTGAACGCTTTGGCGTCGTCGCCTTTGATGAGAACAACAAAGCGATCTCCATTGAAGAAAAGCCCGAGCAGCCCAAGTCCAACTATGCCGTAACCGGGCTCTACTTCTACGACAACGATGTGGTGGAAATCGCCAAGCAGGTGGAACCCTCCCACCGTGGCGAGATGGAAATCACCAGCGTCAACCAGGCCTACCTAGAGCGCGGCGATCTGAATGTTGAACTGCTGGGGCGGGGGTTTGCGTGGCTGGATACCGGTACTCATGAAAGCCTGTTGGAGGCGAGCAGCTTCGTGCAGACCATTGAGCATCGCCAGGGGTTGAAAGTGGCTTGTCTGGAAGAGATCGCCTTCAACAATGGCTGGCTCAGTAAGGAAGCGTTAAAAGAGCAGGGACAGGCATTAAGTAAAAATGGCTATGGTCAATACCTCCTCAGGCTCGCAGGGAAGCAAGTATGAGCATTATCAAGCACCGCATTCTTGGAGACCACCGTGGGCAATTAGTCGCGATTGAAGGCCAAAAGGATGTCCCTTTCGAGGTGAAGCGTGTTTTTTACATTTACGGTACGCAACCAGGAGTACCACGCGGTCAGCACTCACATCACCAAACTCAACAGTATCTAATTGCGGTGAATGGCTCCTGTAAAGTCACGCTGGATGACGGTAAAAAGAAAATCACCTATGACTTGAACCAGCCCAATATCGGTTTACTTCAAGAGGCTTTGGTATGGGGGACAATGCACGACTTCACCCCGGATTGCGTATTGCTGGTGCTGGCCAGCGAGCACTATGATGAAGCCGACTATATTCGTGATTATGAAGATTTTTTGAAGGTGGTTAAATGATTTTAGAATCTAAAAGCATTCGTCTGCGATTTGTAGAAGACTCTGATGCTGAATTTATACTTAGTCTTCGGTTGGATGATCGTTACAACACATTTCTTTCTTCGGTAAGTTCAGATGTTGAAGCCCAAAAAAAATGGATTAGAAAATACAAAGATGATGAAAGAAATGGTACCCAATATTACTTCATAATTGAGCGTTTAGATGGTACGCCATGCGGAACAGTTCGAATCTATGATATTCGTAATGATTCTTTCTGCTGGGGTAGTTGGATTTTAAACGAAAAAAAAACACGGTATGCAGCATTAGAAAGTGCTTTCCTGGTTTATGAATTTGGTTTCAATCAGCTTGGTTTTAAAAAGTCACATTTTGATGTTATGAAAGGGAATAAAGGAGTTATTAAATTTCACACTCGAATTGGTGCAGTAAAAACCAGTGAGGATGAAATTAACGATTATTTTGAAATCACAGAAGAAGCTGTTGAAAAAGCAAAAGAAAATCTGGCGGATAAAATTAGATGACAATCCCATTCCTTGACCTCAAAACCATCAACGCGCAATACCGCCAAGACTTGATAGAAGCCGCTACCCGTGTCATCGACTCTGGTTGGTATATTCAAGGCGCTGAACTGAAAGCATTTGAGTCAGAGTTTGCGGCCTACTGTGGCACCCAGCATTGTATTGGTGTGGCAAACGGCCTGGATGCACTGACACTGACACTGCGCGCCTGGAAAGAGCTTGGCAAACTTAAGGAAGGTGATGAGGTCATTGCTCCTGCCAATACCTACATCGCCAGTATTCTAGCCATTACCGAAAATCGTCTTACGCCAGTTTTGGTGGAGCCAGATCCAGCTACATACAACATTAGCCCGGCAAAGATCCGTGCGGCTATTACGGATAAAACGAAAGCGATTATAGCGGTTCACCTGTATGGCCAGCTGGCAGACATGCCAGAAATTATGAGTATTGCTGATGAACATGGTTTGTTAGTGCTGGAAGATTCCGCTCAGGCACACGGGGCAGCAATCAATGGCAGAAAGGCAGGTAACTGGGGTCATGCCTCTGGTTTCAGCTTTTATCCAGGTAAAAACCTGGGGGCATTAGGTGACGCAGGCGCTGTAACAACTAATGATGACGAGCTTGCACAAACGATTCGAGCGCTGGGTAACTACGGAAGTCATAAAAAATACGAGAACTTATACCAAGGCGTAAACAGTCGGCTTGATGAAACGCAAGCCGCTATGCTGCGCGTAAAGCTGAAGCATCTTGAGGCTGAAACAGAGCGGCGGAAAGAGATTGCACTGGCTTATGCCAAAGGCATCAAGAATCCGATAGTTTCACAGCCAATATCAGCTGATAACACGTTGCTAGCATTAGAAAAGCACGTTTTTCATCTTTATGTGATCCGCATAGTAGAACGCGAAGCCGCTCAGGCACATTTAGCTAAAGCTGGTATCCAAACACTGATTCACTATCCAATTCCGCCACACCGACAACAGGCTTATAAGCGATGGAATGATCAATCTTATCCATTGACAGAGGTCATGCACCAGCAAGTACTTAGCCTGCCAATCAGCCCTGTGATGACAGATGATCAAGTAAGTGCTGTGGTTGCTGCTTGTAACAGCTTTAAGATGCAATAACGCATGACGCTCATTAAAACCAGTCTGCTCAATGGTATCGCCGTTGTTATAAAAATGTTGACCCTGCTGGGCCTTAACAAGATACTGGCTATCTATGTTGGGCCTGCGGGTTATGCTGCGTTAGGCCAGTTCCAGAATGCTGTACAGATGATTACAACACTTGCCAGTGGTGCAATTAATACTGGTGTTACTAAATATACGGCTGAGTATCACCAAGACGAATCTAAGCAGCATGCAGTATGGCGAACAGCCGGCACCATCTCTCTGATCGGCTCTATATTGGTTGCAGTTGCTGTAATTGCATTTAATAAGCAATTGGCAGGGTGGTTTCTAAAAGACGAGAGCCTTAGCAGTGTGTTTACCTGGTTTGCGTTAACGCTCGGTTTGTTTGTATTCAATACACTTTTGCTTGCAATTCTTAATGGCAAAAAGGAAATACGACGCTATGTAATCGCTAATATTGCCGGTAGTCTCTTTGCACTGGCGATAACTACCGCAATGGCGATTCAGTTGGGCTTGTACGGTGCTCTAGTTGCACTAGCCATTTACCAGTCACTAACCTTCTTTGTCACCCTCTCACTTACCTGTAAAGCCAGTTGGTTCAAACTGCACTACATGCTTGGTGGCATAGAAAAGAAAGCCGCTAAGAATCTGGCAAAGTTTACTGCCATGGCGCTTACCACTGCAGCATGTGTCCCTCTCAGCCACATTCTGATTCGTAACCACTTGGGCGAAACCCTTGGCTGGGAGGCTGCCGGCTATTGGGAAGCTATGTGGCGCTTAAGTGCTGCTTATCTTATGTTGGTTACAACTACACTCAGTGTGTATTACTTGCCTAAGCTTTCGGAGCTGCAAGATCCAGTTGAAATTAAAAATGAAATACTGGATGGGTATAAAATTATTTTACCAGTTGCAGCTACGTGTGGGGTGGTTATCTATCTGCTGCGGGATTTTATAATACGAGCGCTATTTACCGCTGAATTTGCTGAGATGGAAGTTTTGTTTGGCTGGCAGATGGTGGGGGATACATTAAAAATTGGCAGCTGGATTTTAGCTTATTTGATGCTGGGCAAGGCAATGGTGAAGATTTTTATATTGTCAGAGATTGGTTTTGCGGCATCGTTCTACGGGCTGACCTATTACTTTACGAGCATTTTTGGGCTTGAAGGGGTTTCAATTGCGCATTCGGTTAATTACTTTTTTTATTGGTTCTTGATGGCAGTATTTTTTGGCTATTCGTTTAAGGTTGTGCAAAATGTTTAAAGATAAAGAAGCGCCATTGGTAAGCGTTGTGATTCCTTGCTATAATCATGCAGAGTATGTGCAGGAATGTATCAAGAGCGTCATCGAACAAGATTATGAAAATATCGAGTTGATCATAATCGATGACGGTTCGAAAGATGAGTCTGTAAGTAAGATCCAAGAGCTTGTCCCTGAGTGTGAGAAGCGATTTAGGCGGTTTGAGTTTAGAGCAAGGTCTAATAAAGGTTTGTGTGAGACTTTGAATGAGGCTATAGCGTGGTGTGAAGGTGAGTATTATTCGAGTATTGCATCAGATGACATCATGCGGCCATACAAAACACGTGAGCAAGTTGAGCATTTAGAAGCGAACTCTAGTTTTGTTGGTGTTTTTGGTGCTGTTGAGGTTTTATATAAGAATGGATGCAAGAAGGAGATTGTAAGAAAAAGTAATAGTTATCATTTTAATGATATCTTCCTTCATAATCATAATCTTCCAGCGCCAACATCCATGTTAAGGCTTGAAAAAGTCAAGGAAGTTAATGGTTACAGGGGAGGGTTCATAATCGAAGATTGGATCATGTGGTTGGATTTAACAAGGTCGGGTGGGATTTTGTCTTATCTTGGTAGGGTTTTTGTTACATACAGAAGGCATGATGGCAATTTGTCTGGGCAACTCGATGAGATGTGTGTGGGGCGGCTCCAGATAGTTGATTTGTTTAAGGGGTATGGCAGTTATAAAAAAGCCAAGGCTGCAGTTTATTTGGTGCAGGCTGTTGATGTTCAAACTATAGATAAAATTAAATCTGTGCCGTTTGCAGTTAAATCTGTTGTTAATAACATTGGGGTTGTTTTTACCTTGCGGTTTTTAAGTTATTTGGTGAAAATGTTTTTACCTAGAAGTGGTTGAGTTGATTTGTGGTGGGTTGAGTTATTTTTATTTGGGTTTTTAATGTTGTATTTTAACTTTAAGCCGGCTTTTGTTAATTCTAAAATATTTTTCGATCACGTTCTTTTGTCTAATTAAAAAATATTTAATGCTTTCTAAGGATGGTCTGAAAAGACTTCCTGATTTTGGCAAAATGCTCGGATTCCCTCACTGAGTTTTCCGATGAAGCAGATGACCTTCGCCGACGCGGAGTACGCCGGTAAGCGCAAGCAAACCCGCAAGGATTTGTTCCTGATCGAGATGGATCAGGTAGTGCCGTGGAAACGTTTGGTCGCTCTGATCGACCCGCACTACCCTAAAGGCGAGGGTGGTCGTCCGGCGTACCCGTTGATGGCAATGCTGCGCGTACATCTGATGCGGAGCTGGTTTGGCTACAGCGACCCGGCGATGGAGGAAGCTCTGTACGAGGCCACCATCCTGCACCAGTTTGCTGGACTTAGCCTGGAACGCATTCCGGACGAAACCACCATCCTCAACTTCCGTCGCTTGCTGGAGAAACACGAACGGGCTACCGGCATCCTGGCCGTGATCAATGGCTACCTAGGTGGCCGAGGTTTGTCGTTGCGCCAAGGCACCATCGTCGATGCCGCACTGATCAATGCGCCGAGTTCGACCAAGAACAAGGACGGCAAGCGCGACCCGGAAATGCACCAGACGAAGAAGGGAAAGCAGTATCACTTCGGCATGAAGGCGCATGTCGGCGTTGATGACGACTCCGGCCTGGTACACAGCGTGGTGGGAACGGCAGCCAACGTTGCAGACGTTACCCAGGTCGACAAACTGCTGCACGGCGAGGAAAACATGGTGGAAGCCGATGCGGGTTATACCGGCGTAGAGAAGCGCCCGGAATATGAAGGCCGTGAGGTGATCTGGCAGATCGCCGCCTGCCGCAGCACTTACAAGAAGCTTGATAAGCGCAGCGCGCTGTACAAAGCCAAGCGCAAGATCGGGAAGGCCAAGGCGCAGGTTCGGGCCAAGGTTGAACACCCATTCCGGGTGATCAAGCGTCAGTTCGGTTATGTGAAGACGCGTTTCCGTGGCCTGGCCAAGAACACCGCACAACTGGTGACGCTGTTCGCACTGTCGAACCTGTGGATGTCGCGCCGATATTTGCTGACGAATGTAGGAGAGATGCGCCCGTAATGCGGAAAATACTCGTCGCAGGATGCTTGAGGCGGCTAAAAAGCTCAGGAACGAGCGGATGCCTTGATCGTTTTTGGTCGAATCATCGCTTTTAAAATCGGGAAAGGCTGAAGTCTGCTGAAAATGAAGGGCTACTTAAGAGCATCCCTAGGTTATCGTTCGTGCTATCAGGGGGCGGTGTTATGAAGGTTGGTGTGGGTTTAAAAAAACATGCTTATACTCCTGAGGCTTATGCGTACAAGAAATTTCTTGAGCAATCCAATGTCGAGGTTCAGCTGGCGCTAGAGGAAGAACTCTATCCTGATAACGAGGTAAATATTTATTTTATGGGCTTGCGTCCTTTTTGGCGGAGAAAAGCTTTTGGTGCCGCTGAGGTGCATGAGTATCAAAGTCTTTCCGTGGCTCCGTGCTCGGTGTTGAAGGACACCGTGAAAAAGATTGTTAACGGCCAGCCTAGTGGGCGTATTTTCTTGAATGAAGTCGTTCGAGAGAGTATGGGGTTTGCATCAGGCGTTCCCTATATTTTGCGAGATATGGGCGTGGATGCTGCACTTTTTCAGAAGCCAAATCCTTGTCCAGACTTTGACATAGTCTATTCAGGTTCTATTGCTGGGCGTAATGGGGTGCTTGAGGAGTTTCAGCGTTTATCGGCGCTTGGATATAAGCTTCTTATTGTCGGCGAAGTCGACGCGTCAGTACGTAATCTGTTTCGTGAAAATACAAAAGTCGAGTTTGCGGGGAGGGTTTCTCGCGACGAACTGCCCAGGCTATACAGCCAGGCGTGGGCTGGGTTGAATTATACGCCGAATCTATATCCATTTAACATCCAGACTAGTACGAAAACGCTAGAGTACTTGGCGAGTGGGTTAGTTGTTTTTAGTAATAGATATCATTGGGCTTCAAAGTTTTCCAGTGATTACGGTGTGCGTTTTTTATGGCTTGATGAATTGCAGCGCTATATTGGTATTTCCTCCAGTCTTATTAGCGATGATTGTTTTTTCGATGCGTCTGAATTTAAGTGGGATAGCATACTCGGGCGATCAGGTTTTTTAAATTTTATCTCCAGTGTACGTGAGTGATGGTGCTTTAAATGGATTTTTTGGTTTTTCTATGAAAGTGATCTTTGTCATAACCCGTTCTGACGTGATGGGAGGGGCCAGTGTCCATCTTCTTGACCTTGCTGCGGGCCTTCAGTCTTGTGGTTATGACATAACTATTTTGGTTGGTGGGCAGGGCATTTTTCTGCAGCACGCGCAGGATCGATCATTAAGTTGTATTTCTCTGAAGTATTTGACCAGAGAGATCGATCTGGTTATTGACATTAAAGCGATATTCGAGCTGCGTGGCGTGCTAAAGCGCTTGAAGCCAGATCTGATTCACTTGCATTCTTCTAAGGCCGGAATTATTGGACGTATCAGCGCTATAGGGCTGCCTGCTCCTTGCATATTCACGGCCCATGGCTGGGCATTTACCGAAGGTGTATCTCCAAGGCGCCGCTTCCTGTATCGATTTATCGAACGGCTCATTGCCCCTTTGGCAAAACGGATCATTACTGTCTCCGACTATGACAGGACCCTCGCCTTGGCGGGGCGGGTTGCGCTACCTGGCCAGCTCGCCGTGGTGCATAACGGCATGCCAGATATTTCTGCCAAGATGCGGGCTCAGCGGGTCGCACTGGGAGATATCGTACGCTTTGTCATGGTCGCTCGCTTTGAGGCGCCTAAAGATCAGTTGTCATTGTTGCGCGCCTTCGCAGCGCTTCCCTCAGGGCAGTGGCGCCTTGAGCTGATTGGTGATGGGCCGCAGATGCAAGCTGCGATTGATCTTGCGACAAGCCTTGGCTTGGCTGATAGCGTCATTTTTTCGGGAGCTTGTATCGATGTTGCTTCACGGCTTGCAGCATCAGACGTATTTATCTTGATATCTCGTTGGGAAGGATTGCCGTTGACTATTCTTGAGGCAATGCGTGCTGGCCTGCCAGTTATCGCATCCGATGTAGGAGGCGTCGCCGAAGCTGTACAGGACGGTGAGACGGGCTATCTGATCAAGCGTGACGCTACAGGCTTACTAGTAGAACGCCTTGGTCTACTGCTTGCGGACGCTGAGATGAGGCGGCGCATGGGCGAGGCAGGGCGGCTTCGATATGAATCCGATTTTACGTTTTCTCTAATGCTGAATAAAACCATCGCGGTTTATGAAGAGGTGCTTCTTTAATTATGCGAGTTTTGCTGACTGGGGCCACCGGTTTCGTTGGTGGTGCTTTGTTGCGTTATCTATCTACTGCAGGTGCGTGTGTGGTGGCCGCTGTGCGTTCAAGCGGAACTAGGAGGTTTTCTGAGCGTGTGTTTGAGGTGGGAGATATAAGTGCAGACACGCAGTGGGCCTCCGCTCTAGAGTGTATTACCGTAGTAGTACATACCGCTGCTCGAGCCCATATGTCTCAGGAGGTAAGTAGTGACCCGCTGGCTGAGTATCGGGGTGTCAACGTGGAGGGGACGTTGAATCTTGCCCGCCAAGCCGCTGCAGCGGGGGTGCAACGTTTCGTTTTCATCAGCTCTATCGGCGTTAACGGGAATATCAATGTCCGCCCGTTTACTGCTCTCGATGCTCCGCACCCCGTGGACCCCTATGCTCAGTCAAAGTGGGAGGCTGAGCAGGGGCTTTGGCGTATTCAGCAAGAGACAGGGATGGAGGTGGTGATCATTCGCCCTCCATTGGTATATGGCCCGGAGGCTCCGGGTAACTTTGGGAGTCTGGTTCGCTGGGTTGGTAAAGGGATTCCACTACCCCTTGGAGCTATCCACAATCGTCGTTCGCTGGTTGGCATCGATAATCTTGTCGATTTGATCGTTCGCTGCATCGATCATCCTGCTGCTGCCAACCAAGTCTTTCTGGCGGGTGATGGTCGCGATCTATCGACTACGGAGCTGTTACGTTTAGTGGGAGATGCAATGGGGCGGCCTGCACGTTTGATTCCTGTGCCTGCTGGCGTTCTTAAGCTTAGCGCGGCATTGTTGGGGCGGAAGGCTATGGCGCAGCGCTTGCTGGGGTTCTTGCAGGTAGATATCTCGCAAACTTGCGAGACATTGGGCTGGCAGCCACCTTTCACGGTTGAAGAGGGGTTAAGGCGTTGTTTCCTGTCTTCGGATTGACTGGCTTTCAGAGGTTGGGTCTGTGATACGTGTTTTTGATGTTGCTCTGTCCTTACTGGGGTTGTTCTTTGGCTTTCCGGTATTGGTTTTGATCTATGTTCTTGGCTTGTTGGATACAGGCGCGCCCCTGTTTCGTCAGACGCGTGTGGGGCGTGGCAAGCGGCCGTTTACGTTAGTCAAGTTTCGAACGATGGCGGTTGATACGGCATCTGTGGCAAGCCACTTGGCCTCCAGTGCTTCGATCACGCGCTTGGGAGCTTTTCTGCGCAAGACCAAGTTGGACGAGCTACCGCAGCTCTGGAATGTGCTCAGGGGGGAAATGAGTCTGGTTGGGCCTCGGCCTAATCTGTTCAATCAGGAAGAGCTGATCGCCGAGCGGGACTTACGCGCTGTGTATGATGTTCGTCCTGGCATTACGGGGCTGGCCCAAGTGCAGGGGATCGATATGTCTACGCCGGCTTTGCTTGCCGAGACTGATCAGAAGATGATCCGTTCAATGTCGACCTCTCTCTATTTCAGCCTGATTCTGCAAACAGCCTTGGGAAAAGGTGCTGGCGACCGAGTGGTACATTGAGCCTGGCGTGTTTTGTTGCGGCGTAGGGGGGATGTTGGACGTGTCTGAAGCAGGCAGCTCCATTTGAATGGTAACGAGGCATCCAGAGGGATGAAGATGAACGGTTTGCGCCAGTTTCTGGTGAGTTTGCCCAGGCGTCAGAAGCGCTTGTTGCAGTTATTGGCCGATACCATCCTCGTCTGGGTTGCGCTTTGGCTGTCGTTTGCCGTTCGTTTGGGGGCAATCGATGCGGCCAAGCCCTTTTCTGGGCATGGCTGGTTGTTCATTGTCGCTCCGTTGATTGCGCTGCCTATTTTTATCAGGCTGGGCATGTATCGGGCAGTTATGCGTTACGTGGGTAGTGATGCTCTCATTACTATTGCCAAAGCCGTATCCCTCTCGGCGCTGGTGTTGGCGCTTGCCGTTTACTGGTACAGGGGCCCCACGGCGGTTGTGCCGCGCTCTATGGTTTTCAACTACTGGTGGCTCAGTCTGTTGTTATTGGGCGGTCTGCGTCTTGGGATGCGCCAATTCTTTACTGGTGATTGGCTTGAGCCTGTTGCCCGACAACGTGACGCTGCAGCAGGCACATCCCGGGTTGCTATTTACGGAGCTGGAACGGCGGGTAATCAGTTGGTCGCCGCTTTGCGTTTGGGGCGTGCGATGCGGGCGGTAGCATTCGTGGACGACGATGCTGGAGTTGCCAATCGGGTTATTGCCGGGCTGCGAGTTTATACACCCAAGCATATTCAGCAGATGATCGACGAGACGGGGGCTGACGAGATTCTTCTTGCGATGCCGTCTATTTCTCGAGCGCGACGTCGCGAGATCCTCGATGCGTTAGAGCCTTATGCATTGCATGTTCGCAGCGTGCCAGGGTTCACCGACCTGGCCAGCGGGCGGGTGAAGGTTGAGGACATCCAGGAGGTGGATATCGCCGACCTTCTCGGGCGCGACGCCGTACCGCCTCGGCAAGATCTGTTCGAGCGCTGCATCAAGAATCAGGTCGTGCTGGTAACCGGCGCTGGTGGCTCCATCGGTTCTGAGCTGTGTCGGCAGATCCTGGCGAGTGGTGCTCGAACCTTGCTACTTTTCGAGCACAGCGAATTCAATCTCTACAGTATCCATGGCGAATTGCAGCAGCGAATCGAGCGGGAGTCGCTGCCGATCAAGCTGGTGCCGATTCTCGGGTCTATCCGTAATTTCGAGCGTTTGTTCGACATTCTGCAGACCTGGCGAGTCAATACCGTTTATCACGCCGCTGCGTACAAGCATGTGCCGATGGTCGAGCATAACGTTGCCGAGGGCGTGCTCAACAACCTGGTCGGTACGCTCAATGCTGCGCAGGCGTCGATCAAGGCAGGTGTTGCCAATTTCGTTTTGATTTCTACCGACAAGGCGGTGCGGCCTACCAATGTGATGGGTAGCACCAAGCGCTTGGCTGAGATGGTGCTGCAGGCGCTGAGTCGTGAGTCTGCGCCGTTGCTGTTTGGTGATGACTCAGGCGTTCATCACGTTAACAAGACCCGTTTTACCATGGTGCGTTTTGGCAATGTGCTGGGCTCTTCCGGGTCGGTGATTCCGTTGTTCAGGGAGCAGATCAAGCAGGGTGGGCCGGTTACGGTGACGCATCCGAACATCACCCGCTATTTCATGACGATCCCCGAGGCGGCGCAGCTGGTCATTCAGGCCGGTTCGTTGGGGCAGGGCGGTGATGTGTTCGTGCTGGATATGGGGGAGCCGGTCAAGATTGCCGACCTTGCGGAGAAGATGATTCGTTTGTCCGGCCTGACTGTGCGTGATGAGCGTACTCCGCATGGCGATATCGGTATCGAGTTCACCGGGTTGCGTCCGGGTGAGAAGCTCTATGAGGAGCTGCTGATCGGCGAGGATGTGAAGCCTACGGAGCATCCGATGATCATGCGCGCAGAAGAGGACATGTTGCCCTGGGACGAGCTCAAGGGTCGCTTGCAGGCGCTACTGGTTGCGGTCAGTGAGGATGATTACGCTCGCGTACGTATGCTGCTGCGCGAAACGGTGCATGGTTATGTGCCGGAAGGTGAGATCGTTGACTGGATTCATCTCAGAAACCGGGAGCGTTGAGGCTGTGGTTTGACAGCTGGAAGATAGCGTCTAGGTTGACTCTAGTGGGGTTTGAAACCTCACTGGGATCTACTTACGACAAAGGAATGCAATCATGCAAAAACTCGGTCTATCTTCCCTTCTGTTCGCTGTTCTCGCTTCCTTCTCTCTGGCTGCCGCTGCAGCTGAAACCCCAAAAACCGAAAGCGCCAAACCGGCTGCCGTGCAGGTGGCGCAGGTTGCCGTGGTCAATCTGAATACCGCCGATGCTGCAACACTGCAGCGTGAGCTGGCCGGGATTGGTGCGACCAAGGCGCAGGCGATTGTGGCTTACCGGGAGGAGCACGGTAATTTCGCCTCGGTCGACGAGTTGTTGGAGGTGAAAGGTATCGGCGAGGCGACGCTGGAGAAGAATCGCGACAAGCTGAGTATTAACTGACGCCTGGCGGCGTTGTTGTCTGGGCCGGTCTTTTGACCGGCCTTTTTCGTTTTTGCAGGGCGGTGGTTTTGTGTGAGGGGATTGGTTATCGGGGAATGGCCGCTATTCGCCGCGGGGCGCGGCTCCTACAGGTGTGGTGGTCTCTTTCAGGGAGATGAATAACCTGAGACTTAGTTCCTGGTGAGAGTCTGCCGAAAACGAAAAAGCCCCGGTATGAACCGAGGCTTTGAAATTGGCTCCGCGACCTGGACTCGACAGCGCAGCTGAACGCGCTTCAGCGCGGCCCCGAAGGGGTGAGCGAAGCGAATAACCTGGGACGCAGTCCCTGGTGAGAGTCTGCCGAAAACGAAAAAGCCCCGGTATGAACCGAGGCTTTTGAATTTGGCTCCGCGACCTGGACTCGAACCAGGGACCCAATGATTAACAGTCATTTGCTCTACCGACTGAGCTATCGCGGAACAACGGCGCGTATGTTACTGATTAAAAAAGAGAAGTCAACACTTTGCCGCGATATCTACGTGGTTAGAATTCGGGGTTTTCAGCGATAGTGTTGTGGGAGGGGCTTTAGCCGCGACGGCTGCCAGCCCGGGACGGACCGCGGCTGAAGCAGAATGTCTCCCAGTCGTTCCAAGGCCAGCGATGCCTGGGTATTGGTGTAGGAGCCCCGCCCCGAGGCGAAGCTTTGGCTTTTGCGGTGCTCTGTCGAACGATTCGCGGCTGAAGCCGCTCCTACAGTGACTGTTGGCGCATACAAAAACGCCGGCTTATGGGCGCGTTTTTGTTTATCGCAGAGGCTTACAGCACGGCGTGGATCGCACGGGTGACGCTGTCCAGGTTGCCCTTGTTCAGCGCGGCGACGCAGATGCGGCCAGTACCGACGGCGTAGATGCCGAACTCTTCCTTCAGGCGTTCCACTTGCTCCACGGTGAGGCCGGAGTAGGAGAACATGCCGCGTTGCTCGGCGACGAAGCCGAAGTCACGTTTGGCGCCCAGTGCAGTCAGTTGCTCGACCATGGCCAGGCGCATGCTGCGGATGCGGTCGCGCATTTCGCCCAGCTCGGCTTCCCACATGGCGCGCAGCTCAGGGCTGTTGAGCACGCTGGCGACCACGGTGGCGCCGTGGGTAGGCGGGTTGGAGTAGTTGGTGCGGATCACGCGCTTGAGCTGCGACAGCACGCGGGTCGACTCTTCGCGGCTGGCGGTGACCAGCGACAGGGCGCCGACGCGCTCGCCGTACAGCGAGAACGACTTGGAGAAGGAGCTGGAGACGAAGAATTCCAGGCCTGACTCGGCGAACAGACGCACGGCTTCGGCGTCTTGCTCGATGCCGTCGCCAAAGCCCTGGTAGGCGATATCGAGGAAAGGCACGTGCTCACGCTCGCGCAGCACGTCCAGCACGGCTTTCCAGTCTTCCAGCTGCAGGTCGACGCCTGTCGGGTTGTGGCAGCAGGCGTGCAGCACGACGATGGAGCGGGCCGGCAGGTTGCGCAGGTCTTCGAGCATGCCGCCACGGTTCACGCCGTTGCTGAACGGATCGTAGTAGCGGTAGTTCTGCACGGGGAAGCCGGCGGTCTCGAACAGGGCGCGGTGGTTTTCCCAGCTCGGGTCGCTGATCGCCACGGTGGCGTCCGGCAGCAGGCGCTTGAGGAAGTCGGCACCGATCTTCAGCGCGCCGGTACCGCCCAGGGCCTGGGTGGTGATCACGCGGCCGGCTTCGATCAGGGCTGCGCCCTTGCCGAACAGCAGTTCCTGTACGGCCTTGTCGTAGGCGGCGATGCCTTCGATCGGCAGGTAGCCACGCGGTGCGTGGGCCTCGATACGTGCCTTTTCGGCTTCTGCGACGGCGCGCAGCAGCGGAATCCGTCCCTCCTCGTTGTAGTAGACGCCCACGCCAAGGTTGACCTTGGTGGTGCGGGTGTCGGCGTTGAATGCTTCGTTGAGGCCCAGGATGGGATCGCGCGGAGCCATTTCGACGGCAGAGAAGAGACTCATGATGGGTGCGGCAACTCGAGTGAGGGGTGGGTGGCCAGGCGTCCCCGACAAAAGCGCTAGGGGGCGCGTAAACGGGGCGTTAGTATAACGACCCTGAATCCAGGGGGCGACAGCGCAAAGCCCTGAATTAAGGCCTTTTGCCAGGTAATTCGACTCTACCTGGACCTATCGCCGAATCGCCCCGCAATTCATGGCTTTTGACGCGGTCCGAAAGGATGCGTCACAGCCATTTGTCGAGGTACTGCATGTCCGAGTTTCAGTTGGTGACCCGCTTCAAACCTGCCGGCGATCAGCCTGAGGCGATCCGGCAGATGGTCGAGGGGCTGGAGGCCGGCCTTTCGCACCAGACCCTGCTGGGTGTTACCGGCTCGGGCAAGACCTTCTCCATCGCCAACGTGATTGCCCAGGTGCAGCGCCCGACCCTGGTCCTGGCGCCGAACAAGACCCTGGCGGCGCAGCTCTATGGCGAGTTCAAGGCGTTCTTCCCGAACAACGCGGTGGAGTACTTCGTCTCCTACTACGACTACTACCAGCCGGAAGCCTATGTGCCGTCGTCGGACACCTTCATCGAGAAGGATGCCTCGATCAACGACCATATCGAGCAGATGCGCCTGTCAGCGACCAAGGCGCTGATCGAGCGCAAGGACGTGATCGTGGTCTGCACCGTGTCCTCGATTTACGGCTTGGGCAGCCCCGAGGAGTACCTGAAAATGGTGCTGCACCTCGACCGTGGCGACAAGATGGATCAGCGCGCGCTGCTGCGGCGCTTGGCCGAGCTGCAGTACACGCGCAACGACATGGACTTCGCCCGTGCCACTTTCCGCGTGCGCGGTGATGTGATCGACGTCTTCCCGGCGGAATCGGATCTGGAAGCCATTCGCGTCGAGCTGTTCGATGACGAGGTGGAAAGCATAAGCGCCTTCGACCCGCTGACCGGCGAGGTGATCCAGAAGCTGCCGCGCTTCACCTTCTATCCCAAGAGCCACTACGTCACGCCGCGTGAAACCTTGCTGGAGGCGGTTGAGCAGATCAAGGTCGAGCTGCAGCAGCGTCTGGAGTACCTGCGCGGTGCCAACAAGCTGGTGGAGGCGCAGCGCCTGGAGCAGCGCACGCGCTTCGATCTGGAGATGATCCTCGAGCTGGGCTATTGCAACGGCATCGAGAACTACTCGCGCTACCTGTCGGGCCGGCCATCTGGAGCGCCGCCACCCACTCTCTATGACTACCTGCCGGACGAAGCGCTGCTGGTGATCGACGAGTCTCACGTTTCGGTGCCGCAGGTCGGCGCCATGTACAAGGGCGACCGTTCGCGTAAGGAGACGCTGGTGGAATACGGCTTCCGTCTGCCTTCTGCGCTGGATAACCGACCGATGCGTTTCGAGGAGTGGGAGGCGGCCAGCCCGCAGACCATTTTCGTTTCCGCTACGCCTGGGCCTTACGAGGGCGAGCATGCCGGGCGCGTGGTGGAGCAGTTGGTGCGGCCGACCGGCCTGGTCGACCCGCAGATCGAGGTGCGTCCGGCGCGCACTCAAGTGGATGACCTGCTCTCGGAGATCCGTTTGCGTGTGGCAGCGGGTGACCGCGTGTTGGTCACCACGCTGACCAAGCGTATGGCCGAGGACTTGACCGATTACCTGGGTGACCATGACGTCAAGGTGCGTTACCTGCACTCGGACATCGATACCGTTGAACGGGTGGAGATCATTCGTGACCTGCGCCTGGGCGCCTTCGACGTGCTGGTGGGGATCAACCTGCTGCGTGAGGGCCTGGACATGCCCGAGGTGTCGTTGGTGGCGATTCTCGACGCGGACAAGGAAGGCTTCCTGCGTAGCGAGCGCTCGCTGATCCAGACCATTGGTCGCGCCGCACGTAACCTCAACGGTCGGGCGATTCTGTACGCCGACAACATGACCGGCTCGATGCAGCGCGCCATTGGCGAGACCGAGCGGCGCCGCGCCAAGCAGATCGCCTTCAACGAAGCCAACGGCATCGTGCCCAAGGGCGTGCAGAAGGACGTCAAGGACATTCTCGAAGGCGCCGTGGTGCCGGGGGCGCGCAGCAACAAGCGCAAGGGCATGGCCAAGGCAGCGGAGGAGAGCGCGCGTTACGAGAACGAGCTGCGTTCGCCGAGCGAGATCACCAAGCGTATTCGTCAGCTGGAAGAGAAGATGTACGCCCTGGCGCGCGATCTGGAGTTCGAGGCCGCAGCGCAGATGCGTGACGAGATTCAGAAGCTGCGCGATCGGTTGTTGCAGGTGTGATGTTGCCGCGTGGCGCGGGGTTGCCTGTGTAGGAGCCCCGCCCCGGGGCGAAGCTGCTGGCTTTGCGGTGTGCTTGCGATTCGCCGCGAGGCGCGGCTCCTACAGGGTGGGGCGGTGCCTGCGGCATTTGTGTAGGAGCTCCGTCTCGGGGCGAAGCTTTTGGTTTTGCGGTGTGCTCTCGATTCGCCGCGGGGCGCGGCTCCTACAGGGTGATGCGGTGCCTGCGGCGTTTGTGTAGGAACCCCGCCCCGGGGTGAAGCTTTTGGCTTTGCGGTGTTCTCTCGATTCGCCGCGAGGCGCGGCTCCTACAGGGTGATGTGGTGCCTGCGGCATTTGTGTAGGAGCTCCGCCCCGGGGCGAAGCTGTTGGCTTTGCGGTGCTTTGGCGAACGATTCGCGGCGGGGCGCCGCTCCTACAGATCGGGCGGTGTTGGCGTTAATGCGCGGCGCCACCACCTGCCATGTTCTGCGGCAATTTCCGTGTCAACAGGATCGCCAGCATGCTCACGCCCAGGGCGATGCCGATGAAATGGAAGGCATCGTTGTAGGCCATGATGATCGCCTGTTCATGGACGATCTGGCTGAGCTTGGCCAGCGCCGCCTGTTCGCTACCCAATGTCTGCGTCAGCAGATGCAGGCGCTCCTCCACCTGCGGGTTGGTCGGCACGATGGATTCGCGCAGGTAGTCGAAATAGACCTTGGCGCGGGCATCCAACAGGGTGGCGAGCAGTGCTATACCGATGGCTCCACCCAGGTTGCGCAGGATGTTGAACAGGCTGGAGGCCGAGCCAGCGTCCTGCGGCATGATGTAGGCCGTGGCGATCAGCGAAACCGTGACCATCACCAGTGGCTGGCCCAGCGCGCGGACGATCTGGATGTGCTGGAACTGTTCGCCCGCGAAGTCTGGGTTGAGTACGCCGGAGAAGAAACTCGCCGCGCCGAACAGGGCGAAGCCCAGGGCGCACAGCCATTTCGGCGAGATGATCTTCATCAGCTTGGGCACCAGCGGGATCAGGAACAGCTGCGGCACGCCCATCCACATGATCACTTCGCCGATCTGCATGGCGTTGTAGCCCTGGATCTGCGCCAGGTACAGCGGTAGCACATAGATCGATCCATAAAGACCCACGCCGAGCCCCAGGCTGGAAATGCTGGCCAGGCCGAAGTTGCGCTCGCGCAGTACGCCCAGGTTGATCAACGGGTTCGGCCGGGATATCTGCAGAATGACGAACAGGATCAGGCTGACCAGCGCCACGCTGCCGAGGCCGACGATCAGTTGCGACTCCAGCCAGTCCTTGCGATGGCCTTCCTCGAGAAATACCTGCAGGCAGCCCAGGCCCAGGCCGAGGGTGACGATGCCGGCGTAGTCGGTGGTCTTCAGCAGCTCCCAGTGCGGCGCCTTTTTCTCCAGGCCGTAGAGCAGGCCGGCGATCATGATCAGGCCAGGCGGCACGTTGATGTAGAAGATGTATTCCCAGCCCCAGTTCTCCGTGAGCCAGCCGCCGAGGGTCGGGCCGATGGAGGGGGCGAAGGTGGCGGTGATGGCGAACAGGGCCATGCCCTTGGCGCGGTAGTGCTCGGGTAGCTTGATCAGCGTCATGGTGAACGCCAGCGGGATCAGCGCGCCGCCGGTGAAGCCCTGCAGCGCGCGGAACACGATCATGCTCTCCAGGCTCCATGCCATGGAGCACAGCAGCGAGGCGATCAGAAAGCCCACCGACACCCACACCGCCAGGCGCCGCGCCGAGAGCAACTGCACCAGCCAGGCGGTCAGCGGGATCATGATGATCTCGGCCACCAGGTAAGAGGTGGAAATCCACGAACCTTCCTCCAGGGTGGCGGACAGCGCGCCCTGGATGTCCTTCAGCGAGGAGTTGGTGATCTGGATATCCAGCACCGCCATGAAGGCGCCGAGCATCGCACTCATCACCGCAATCCAGTCGCGGCGGTTGGGCTCCGCCGTGGGGCGGATCAGTGCATCACCCGCCATGGCTTTCGTCGCTGCGCAGATCCACGGTGACTTCCACCGACATGCCGGGGCGGATCAGTCCATGCAGCGGGTTGTCGGCGGCGAAGGTCAGCTTGACCGGGATGCGCTGCACCACCTTGGTGAAGTTGCCGGTGGCGTTGTCTGGCGGCAGCAGGCTGAATTGCGCGCCGGAGGCGGCGAACAGGCTGTCGATGCGGCCTTCGATGGGGGTGTCGGGATAGCTGTCAAACAGCAGTTCGGCCTTTTGGCCCGGGCGCATGCGGCCGATCTGGGTTTCCTTGAAGTTGGCCTGGATCCAGATGTCCTGATCCGGTACCAGCGACAGCAGGTAGGCGCCGCTTTGCACCACCTGGCCTTCACGGGCCGAGCGCTGGCCGACCATGCCGCTGATCGGCGCATGGATCTGCGTGCGCGAGAGGTTGAGGTCGGCCTGTTCCAGGTCGGCCTGCGCCGAGAGAATCAGCGCGTCCAGGCGTTTGAGCTCGGCTTCCAGGCTGGCGACCTGCTGACGCTGAGCCTGCAGATCGGCCTGGGCCTTGGCCACCTGCGAGCGGGCCACGCGGTTGTCGGCGGCCAGGGTGGTGACGCGTTCTTCGGAGACGTAACCCGGCTTGCGCAGGGTCTGGGCGCGGCCGAGATCGAGCTTGGAGCGATCGAGGGTCGCCTGGCTGGCGGCGACGTCGGCCTGGCTGGCGGCAATCAGGCTGGCCTGCTGGTCGAGTTTGCTCTGCGCCTGGGTGCGCTCGGCCTGGTGAGTTTGCAGGGCAGCGAGGGCGCGCTGGCGCGCCAGGCGGAAATCGGCGTCTTCCAGCACGGCCAGCAGTTGGCCGGCCTCCACGTGTTGGTTGTCGCGCACCAGGACCTTTTCGATGCGTGCATTCAACTGGCTGGAGACGCGAGTGATCTCGCCCTGTACGTAAGCGTTGTCGGTGCTCTCGTGGTAGCGACCGATCAGCAGCCACTGGGCGAGCAGGGCGCCAGCTATCAACGCCAGCAGGATCACGAATACGAGAAGGCGACGTTGCAGTGTGGCGGGCATGCTTGAGGCTCGGGGTGCGTCGGAGAAGTGTAAGTAAATTTAACAGCGTTCCCTTTTCGCTAGTAGACTCTCGGCTTGGCATGCTTTGTTGCGTATGAGGAACAATCATGGGGCTGGATGACGCACTGATCTTTACCCGAGTGGTGGAATGCCACAGTTTCACCCAGGCCGCGACCAGCCTGGGTATGCAGAAGTCGACGGTGAGTCGGCGTATCGCACTGCTCGAAGAGCGCCTGGGCGTTCGTCTACTCAATCGCACCACGCGTAAGTTGCGTCTGACCGAAGTGGGGCAGGCTTATTACGAGCGTTGTCGGCAGATCATGCTCGACTTCGCCGAAGCCGAGCAGGCGGTGATGCAACTGCAGCGCGAACCCTCCGGGCTGCTGCGCATTACTTCGCCGATTGAGTTCGGTCAGTTGTTTCTCGGGCGCGTGCTGGGTGAGTTCATGCGTCAATACCCGCAGATCGACGCCGAGGTAGAGCTGACTTCGCGATCCGTGGACCCGCTGGAAGAGGGCGTTGATATCGCCATCCAGGTCGGACAGCCGCAGGACTCCACGCTGATCGCGCGCAAGTTGTTCGAAAGTGGCCGACGTCTGTGCGCCAGTCCCGCTTACCTGGCGGCGCACGGCACGCCGCGCAGCGTTGCCGGGCTGGAGGGGCATCGGGCAATCCTGCTGCAGCATGACGCGCCGCGTTACTGGCCGCTATTGGGCGAACATCTGCCGTGCCAGCGGGTGATGACCTGCAACAACATCACCTTCGCCCGTGAGGCGACGCTGGCAGGCGCCGGGATTTGCGGGTTGCCGGTGATGATCAGCGAGGAGGCGGTGCGCAGCGGGCGTCTGATCGAGCTGCTGCCCGAGGCGCGCCTGCCGGTGGGGGAGGTGTACGCCATCTACCCTTCGCGGCGCTTCCAGGCGATGAAGGTCAAGACCTTCCTCGACTTTCTTATCGCCAGCTTGCCGATCACCCGCGGCGGGTTGCTGGAGCCGGGGGCCGTCGGCCTGCTAACATCGCCCGCTTGATTCAAACCTCGTGTCTTCCTTCCGAGAGCATTCATGACCACCGTCCGTACCCGTATCGCGCCATCGCCAACCGGCGACCCCCATGTCGGCACCGCTTATATCGCGCTGTTCAACCTGTGCTTCGCTCGTCAGCACGGTGGCCAGTTCATCCTGCGCATCGAAGACACCGACCAGGTTCGCTCGACTCGTGAGTCCGAACAGCAGATTTTCGATGCCCTGCGCTGGCTGGGCATCGAGTGGGACGAAGGCCCGGATGTCGGCGGTCCGCATGGCCCGTACCGGCAGAGCGAGCGTGGCGAGATCTACAAGAAGTATTCGGACGAGCTGGTCGGCAAAGGCCATGCCTTCCCATGCTTTTGCTCCGCCGAGCGCCTCGACGAAGTGCGTGCGCAGCAGATGGCCAACAAGGAAACTCCGCGCTACGACGGCCACTGCATGCATCTGGAGCCGGCTGAGGCGCAGCGTCGCATCGCCGCAGGCGAGTCGCACGTTGTACGGATGAAGGTGCCGAGCGAAGGCGTTTGCGTGGTGCCGGACATGCTGCGTGGCGATGTCGAGATCCCATGGGATCGCATGGACATGCAGGTGCTGATGAAGGCCGATGGCCTGCCGACCTACTTCCTGGCCAACGTGGTCGATGACCACCTGATGGGCATCACTCACGTGCTGCGTGGCGAGGAATGGCTGCCGTCGGCGCCCAAGCTGATCAAGCTCTACGAGTACTTCGGCTGGGAACAGCCGGCGCTGTGCTACATGCCGCTACTGCGCAATCCGGACAAGAGCAAGCTGTCCAAGCGCAAGAACCCCACCAGCATCACCTTCTACGAGCGCATGGGCTACCTGCCGCAGGCCATGCTTAACTACCTGGGGCGCATGGGCTGGTCGATGCCGGACGAGCGCGAAAAGTTCTCCCTGGCCGAGATGATCGAGCACTTCGAGATCAACCGCGTGTCGCTGGGTGGACCGATTTTCGATCTGGAGAAGCTGTCCTGGCTCAACGGCCAGTGGCTGCGTGAGCTGCCGGTGGAAACCTTCGCTGCCGAAGTGCAGAAGTGGGCGCTCAACCCCGAGTACCTGATGAAGATCGCGCCGCACGTGCAGGGCAGGGTGGAGACCTTCAGCCAGATCGCACCGCTGGCCGGCTTCTTCTTTTCTGGTGGCCTGAACCTGGACGCCAAGCTGTTCGAGCACAAGAAGCTCTCGCCCGATCAGGTGCGCCAGCTGATGCAACTGATCCTGTGGAAGCTCGAGTCGCTGCGTCAGTGGGAAAAGGAGCGCATCACCGGCTGCATCCAGGCGGTGGTCGAGCACTTGGAGCTGAAGCTGCGTGACGCCATGCCGCTGATGTTCGCGGCCATCACCGGCCAAGCCAGCTCGGTATCGGTACTCGATGCCATGGAAATCCTCGGCCCGGATCTGACCCGCTTCCGCCTGCGTCAGGCGCTGGAACTGCTCGGCGGCACCTCGAAGAAAGAGGCCAAGGAGTGGGAGAAGCTGCTGGCGAGCATCGCCTGACGGTAGGCTCCTGGAGTCCTCACCCCGGGGCGAAACTTTCGGTTTTGCGCTGTTCGCTCGAACGATTCGCCGCGAGGCGCGGCTCCTACAGGGAGGCGGTGTGCTGCGGTCTTGTGTAGGAGCCCCGCCCCGGGGCGAAGCTTTTAGCTTTGCAGTGTTCTTTCGATTTGCCGCAGGGCACGGCTCCTAGTGGGACGATGCTGCGTTTCGCGAGTGTCAGCTCCGCCCCGCAGGAAATGGCCCTAAGTAATTGTTCTAGTGGCAAAAACTTTGGGCTGGCCGGAAAAATGTTGTTGACAGCCAATCGGGGCGCTCTTAACATGCGCCCCGTCCTCGAGATGGGGCTATAGCTCAGCTGGGAGAGCGCTTGCATGGCATGCAAGAGGTCAACGGTTCGATCCCGTTTAGCTCCACCAATCTCGGCTCCTTCGGGAGTGCCAGAGTCGATGTGAGTCGATTCACGATCAGGGTCTTGCGTCCCCTTCGTCTAGTGGCCTAGGACACCGCCCTTTCACGGCGGTAACAGGGGTTCGAGTCCCCTAGGGGACGCCATTTATTCCAGCCGTAGCGCTCAGGCGCTGCAGCCAGACCGAAAGGTTTCGGGGCTATAGCTCAGCTGGGAGAGCGCTTGCATGGCATGCAAGAGGTCAACGGTTCGATCCCGTTTAGCTCCACCAAACACTGACAAGGCCAGCTTAGTGCTGGCCTTGTTCTTCGAAGGTTTTGTCCCCTTCGTCTAGTGGCCTAGGACACCGCCCTTTCACGGCGGTAACAGGGGTTCGAGTCCCCTAGGGGACGCCATATTCCAGTCGCAGCGCGCATGTGTTGCGAACCGACCGCAAGGTTTCGGGGCTATAGCTCAGCTGGGAGAGCGCTTGCATGGCATGCAAGAGGTCAACGGTTCGATCCCGTTTAGCTCCACCAATCACACTCAAGGCCAGCCTAGTGCTGGCCTTGTCGTTCGAAGGTTTCGTCCCCTTCGTCTAGTGGCCTAGGACACCGCCCTTTCACGGCGGTAACAGGGGTTCGAGTCCCCTAGGGGACGCCATTTTTCTTGCCGCATTTGCGGAACCCAGGGGCCACTTCTTCGGAAGTGGCCCCTTTTTGTTTTCGCCCCCTTCTTTTTCTGATGCTGGTTCGCCTGTCTTGCACTGCTGACCAGCGGTCGATCCGGTGACTTGCAAAATAATATGATGATCGTAATATTGTGTTCGTCATATTAAGGGCGCGGTCATGAGCGGACGCAAAAGTGAAACCCGTAAGCGCATTCTCGCTGCGGCAGGGCGTGTACTCGCAGAGCGCGGGCCTGGTGACCCGGCGGTGGCTGAGGTCATGGCTGAAGCGGGGCTGACGGTCGGCGGCTTCTACGCGCACTTCGCCAGCAAGGATGCGCTGATGCTCGAGGCATTTCGTCAGTTGCTGCGGGTGCGGCGTGATCGCCTTGCGCAGGTCGACCAGAGCCTGACAGGCAGAGAGCGCCGAGTGCTCTTGGCCGCTTTCTACCTTTCGCGCAGGCACCGTGACGATGCTGACGAGCGCTGCCCGCTGCCGAGTTCGCTGGCGGAAATTGCGCGGTTACCGGATGGCTTTCGCCAGACCTTGGCTGAACACATTGAGCTGATCACGGCGCAAATGAGCGGGACGCCGGAAGAGGGCGATGTGGCGCTGGCTGACCTGGCGCTGATGATCGGTGGTTTGGCACTGGCGCGGGCCTTGGGGCCAGGCGAGTTGTCCGACCGGGTGTTGCGTGCTGCCAAGTCGGCAGTTGTGTGAAATCAAGCGTGAAGGAGAGGGTGATGAATCAGATGACCTGGGTCCGTGGTGTCAATGCAACGCTGGGTAGAGTGGCGCCGCAACTGATCGCCAGTCGTTTACGCGAACGTTTCATGACGCCGCGCACTACGTCGCCGCGGGATTGGGAACTGCCGCTGCTGGCAAGTTCAGAGCGCATTACCCTGCGTTTCGGTCTCTCTGCGCTGCGTTGGGGCAGCGGCCCTACAGTGCTGCTGATGCATGGCTGGGAGGGGCGCCCGACCCAGTTCGCGCTGTTGATTCGCGCTCTGGTCGATGCGGGTTATGGTGTTGTCGCACTGGATGCGCCTGCCCATGGTCGATCGCCGGGGCGTGAGGCCAATGTGGTGCTGTTCGCACGTGCGCTGCTCGAGGCGGCCAGTGAGCTGCCGCCGCTACGCGCCGTGATCGGCCACTCGATGGGCGGCGCCAGCGCGTTGCTGGCCACGCAGATGGGCTTGCGCAGCGAGACCCTGGTGACCATCGCTGCGCCGAGTCGTATTCTCGGTCTGTTGCGTGGCTTTGCCCGGTTCATGGGGTTGCCTGCCGAAGCGCGTGCGCATTTCGTGCGGCAGGTGGAAAAGACTGCCGGTATCCCGGCGGCGCATCTCGATGTGCAGCGTTATCAGCTGGAACTGCCGGGCCTGATCGTGCATGCCGAGGACGATCAGGTGGTGCCGGTGGGCGAAGCCGACCTGATCCACCAGGCCTGGTTCGACAGTCAGCTGCTGCGTCTGCCTGCGGGTGGGCATCAGCGCTTGCTGAGTGATCCGGTGCTTCTGCAGGCCGTGCTCGAGCTGCTGGAGCAAGTGCCTCAGGCGTCGTTGAAGGCGTTGGCTTCGTAACTGACCACGCGGTTACGACCGCTTGCCTTGGCGCGATACAGGGCGCGGTCTGCCAGTTCCAGCCATTGTTCACCGCAGCCGGGGTCACTCGGTACTCCGGCGTGCAGGCCGATGCTCAGGCTCAGCGCTATCGACTGCTGTTGGTAGAGGCAGGGGTTCTGCGCGAGGTCTTCGCGCAATTGCTCGGCCAGGTCGAGTGCGCCGCTCAGATCCGTGTTGTCGAGCAGGGCGGCGAACTCTTCGCCGCCGAAGCGTGCCAGCAGATCGCTGCTGCGCAGGCGTTGTTGAATGCGCTGGGCCGCATGACGCAGGCAGGCATCGCCTGCCAGGTGGCCGTAGCGATCATTGACCTGCTTGAAGTGATCCAGATCCAGCATCAATACCGCCAGCGACTGCCGGCTGCGTTCGGCGCGGGCGCAGGCGCGCGCCAGTTCTTCGCTGAGTGTCTGGCGATTGAACAGGCCGGTGAGTCCGTCACGGCGATTCAATTCCGCCAGGCGCATGTTGGCGTTGGACAGTTGCTGAAGAGTGTCCTGCAGGGTCGCGGTACGCTCCTGTACACGGTGTTCCAGGTTTTCACTGATCTGTGTCTGCAGTTCCAGGTGCTTGGTCTGCTCGGTGCGCAGGCGGCGCTCCTGATCGATCAGTTTGGCCTGGGCCAGGCGTTCGGCTTCCTGCACGTGGCGGATACGTGAGGCCAGGGCGATGGAGAACACCGTCATCTCGATCAGGCCGCCGATCTGCTGGGCATGCAGGGTCAGCAGCGAGTAGGGCAGCAGACCGGTACCGGTGAGGATGCTGGCAAGGCTGGCAGCAATCAGCACGAACCAGCCCAGGGCGAACAGGCGCGCTGCCGCATAGCCGCCCCGCCAGCGCAGCAAGGTGATGATGAAGGCGGCTATGGCGCAGGCGACCACCAGCACGAAGCTGCCGATCAGGGCCGGTGCGTACGGGCCAAACAACGCCATCCCCAGCACCAGCCAGGCGCAGACCTTGAGCGTGTTGGCGACCCAGCGGTACGGCTTCGCGGCCTTGTCCAGTTCCAGCACGCCGTAGGTGAAGTGAATGCCGAACAGCGTCGCCAGTGCCGAGCTGAGCGGGAAGCTCAGTTGCTGCCAGGTCAGGGCGTTTGGCCACAGCCATTGCAGGGCGAAGCCGAGCTGGATGAACTGGTAGAGGCTGAAGCTGGCGACGAACAGGCTGTACCAGAGATAGTTGCGGTCGCGCGTGATGCAGAAAATGCTCAGGTTGTAGATCAGCATCGCGATCAGGGCGCCGAAGAACAGACCCTGTAGCAACAGGCTGCGCTGTTCCTGGTGGTCGAAGGCATCGCGGGTCATCAGGCTGGCGCTGAGGTTCGCCGAGCCATCGGTTTGCATGCGCAGCCAGATGCGCTGCTGCTCGCCGGACTCCAGGTCGAGGGGGAGTACCAGTTGCCGGTGTTCGACCCAGCGCCAGTCAAAGGGACGCTGGTCGCCGGCGCGGTAGATGCGCTTGCCGTCCAGGCCGTAGGCGTCGAGTTGATCCAGCAGGGGATTGCCGATCAGTAGAACCCAGCCAAGCGAGCGATTGTGCGGATTGTGTACATCCAGGCGCAGCCAGTAGCTGCTACCGCTGTAGCCGAAGCTGGCATCGCGCCGGGCGACGGTCTGCCAGGCGGAGTCGGGTAGTGCGCGGACATCGACGAAGTCGGCCTGGCCATCCGGGTCCTCCCAGACGTGCATATAGGGACCGGGCAGTGTCTGCGCCTGACCGATCGGCAGTGGCAGGCTTTCTGCCCAGCTCAACGCTGGCAGCAGCAGAAGCATCAATAGGCGCAGGATGGCAGTCAATTGCTCGTTCTCGGGCTCTCGGGCGAGTGCGCCGCATTATGGCGCGCGGTGATGACGCGATGAAAGCTTGGCACTGCATGCAAGGGCTGCGCGGCGTATCATGCGGCAACTGGCCGAACGGTCGCCGAGGATGCTGGCGGCCATGTTCTTGAATCGGATCACCCAGCTTGCCGCATGCAGGCTGCACACCTGGAGGTACAGTCATGAACTGGGAGTTGCCCAGCCCCTTCGTCATCGATATCGAAGTGAGCGCAGAGGACATCGACGGCCTCGGCCATGCCAACAACGCGGTGTACGTCAGTTGGCTGGAGCGCTGCGCCTGGCGGCATTCGCAGTTCCTGGGGCTGGACCTGGTCGAGTATCGCCGTCTGGATCGGGCCATGGCGGTGGTGCGTCACGAGATCGACTATCTGGCCAGCGCCTACGAAGGGCAGCATCTGCAGATAGCGACCTGGATCGTCGAGTCCGACCAGCGTCTGAAGATGGATCGGCGCTTCCAGCTGGTGCGCCCGGAAGATGGCGCCACCTTGTTGCGCGCCAAGACCACCTTTGTCTGCATCGAGCTGTCCAGCGGGCGCCCGAAGCGCATGCCGGAGGAATTCGTCGAAGGTTATGGCAAGGCGCTGATGCAGCCCTATCCGCTGGAGCTGTAAGGCCGCTCAGTCGATCACCGGCGCGAGAAATACCTGCTCCGGCTCGACCATGACGGCGAACTGGCGGGTTTCACCGGGGCGCAGGATGACGGACTGCGCCACATCCGGCCCACGGCCGCCGCAATAGCCATCTGGCGACATGGCCACGGCGACGCCCAGTTCGCCGCTGGGCAGGTCAAGACTGGTTTGCTCGCCGGGACCGAGTTTCGCCACTACCTGCTGGTTGACGTAGAGCTCCACATCGCAGGCATTCGGCGCGTTGTTGTCGCGACTGAAAATGAGCCGGGCCGGTGCATCGGCCACTGGGTCGGTGGGGGCCGGCTCGGTAGCAGTGGGCGGGATATCGCTGGCTTGGGCGGCCATGCAGAACAGGCCGAGCAAGGCGGGTGCGATCAGGCGCATGGTAAAGCCTCCGTTTGGCGTCAGCGGCAGTGTCGCCCATCTTGTGCGGCGCGTGCGACCCCTTAAACTAAGCGCCCCATTTTTCCGGACAACCTCATGCAAATCGCCCTGGCGCCCATGGAGGGGCTGGTCGACGATATTCTGCGCGACGTACTAACTCGCATCGGCGGTATCGACTGGTGTGTCACTGAGTTCATTCGCGTCAGCGAGCGGCTGTTGCCCGCGGCCACCTACCACAAGCTGGCCCCCGAGCTGTTCAACGGCTCACGCACCCGGGCCGGTACGCCGATGCGTGTGCAGTTTCTCGGCTCCGATCCGCAGTGCCTGGCTGACAACGCCGCCTTCGCCTGCACGCTCGGTGCGCCAGTGATCGATCTCAATTTCGGTTGCCCGGCCAAGACGGTGAACAAGTCGCGCGGCGGCGCGGTGCTGCTCAAGGAGCCGGAGCTGCTGCACGCCATTGTCCGTGAGGTAAGGCGCACGGTGCCGGCCGAGATTCCGGTGACGGCGAAGATGCGCCTGGGCTTCGAGGGCAAGGAGGGCGCGCTGGATTGTGCGCGCGCACTGGCCGAGGGCGGGGCTAGCCAGATCGTCGTGCATGCGCGGACCAAGGTCGAGGGCTACAAGCCGCCGGCGCACTGGGAGTGGGTGGCGCGGGTGCAGGAGGTGGTCGGCGTACCGGTGTTCGCCAATGGCGAGGTGTGGACGCTGGACGATTGGCGCTGCTGCCGCGAGATCAGCGGCGTGGATGACATCATGCTGGGCCGTGGCCTGGTGTCCCGTCCGGGGCTGGCGCGACAGATCGCCGCGGTCAGGGCTGGCGAAGAACCCGAGGACATGAGCTGGGCCGAGCTGCAGCCGCTGTTGCTCGATTTCTGGCAGCAGGCGCGGCGCAAGCTGGCGCCGCGCTACGCGCCAGGGCGTCTGAAGCAGTGGCTGGCGATGCTCACGCGCACCTACCCGGAGGCCGTTGCGCTGTTTGCCGAGGTGCGCCGCGAGCAGGATTGCGAGCGTATCGATCAGTTGTTATCTGAACAGCCTCGGTAGGAGCGTAATGCTGTTCACTTAAGAAACGGTCGAGCTCGATCAGTCCCCTCGCCCCTCCGAGGAGCGGGTTTGTTGTGGTCAACAAAAACTGGACACTGGTTTAGGTTTATCCGGCCAGTGTTTCGGTTTCCGCTGGCGTTCTGTATCCGTTGTAGCTGTGTGGTCGTTGATGGTTGTAGTAATCCGTCAGGTAGCGCAGCACATCAGCCTCAGCTTGCCCTTGGCTGGCATAGCCATGCTCCGGCATCCACTCCGTTTTCAGGCTTCTGAAAAAGCGCTCCATCGGTGCGTTGTCCCAACAGTTACCGCGGCGGCTCATGCTCTGCTTGATACGGTAGCGCCAGAGCATCTGGCAGAACTCAATGCTGGTGTAGTGGCAACCCTGGTCAGAGTGAAACATCAGCTGTTGCGGGCAACCTCGGGACTCGTAGGCCACGCGTAACGCGCGCGTCGTGAGCTGCGAGTCAGGTCGATTGGACAGTGCCCAACCGACGATGCGGCGCGCATACAAATCTATGACTGCTGCCAGGTAGATCCAGCGATTACCCGCCCAGATGTATGTCACATCACCGCACCACACTTGGTTGGGGCCGCTCACTGCGAATTGCCGATCCAGTGTGTTGGCCGCAATGGCGCTTTCGCCATCTGCTCTGCGGTAACGATGCTTGCGGCATTGCGTGCTGAACAGTCGAGCCTCTTTCATCAAGCGTCCGGCCAGAAAACGCCCCACCGCGACACCTTGTATCCGCAACGCCGCTGACAATGTTCTGGCCCCAGCTGAGCCTCGACTTTGTAGATGAAGCTCAGTGGCCAGCTGACATAGAGCAACCCGTCGATGATCTATCCGATGACGTCGCATGCAAGCGTCATAAACACTGCTGCGATTTACGCCAAACACGCGGCACAGTTCGGCTCGTGGATACCGCTCGCCCAATGCCTCAATCAGCGCTACTGATCGAGGGAGTCCGACATCAAGAGAGCGGTAGCCTTTTTTAGGATCTCTTTCTCCCGCTCCAGGCGCCGAACCTGGGCTTCCAGTTCCTGTATGCGCCTTTGCTCAGGAGTCAGGGCTTTGCTGCGTGGTGGTGTAGTGCCGCCACGCTCGCTGCGCAGTTGCTCTACCCAGCGACGCAATGCAGTCGGGCCTACGCCTATCGATTTGCAGGCTTCGGGAACAGAGTACCCCTGGTCCAAAACCAGGCCGGCTGCTTCGAGTTTGAAATCTGTACTGAATGATCTTCTGGTCACGCAAACACCTCATGGCTGGGCGAAGCTTAACGCCCTATCGGGGTGTCCAGAATCATTGAGCCACAACAATTACGGTAGGAGCGAGCTCTGCTCGCGAACGCTTTTCGCGAGCAGAGCCCGCTCCTACACCCTCCTGATCCTTGCGCTCGATGATCAAGGCATGCCTTGAAATTCTTCTGGACGACCTCAGATAAGTGACCGCGGGATGCCGAAGTCGGGTTCCGCGATATGAACCTTGCTGAAATTTTCAGGAGAATACTCATGAGCAACGTACTGTCCCTGGCCCCACTGTTTCGCCAGTCTGTCGGTTTCGACCGTTTCAACGATCTTTTCGAATCTGCCCTGCGCAGCAATGACGCTGGCAGTTCCTACCCGCCCTACAACGTCGAGAAGCATGGCGAGGACCACTACCGCATCGTGGTCGCGGCTGCCGGTTTCGAGGAAGACGACCTGGAGCTGCAGGTCGAGCGTGACGTGCTGACCGTGGTCGGCACCAAGCGTGATCGCAGCGCTGAAAGCATCAGCTACCTGCATCAGGGCATCGCCCAGCGCGCCTTCAAGCTGTCCTTCCGCCTGGCTGACCATATCGAGGTCAAGGGTGCCAATCTGGTCAATGGTCTGCTGCATGTCGAGCTGGAACGCATTGTGCCGGAAGAGGCCAAGGCCAAGCGTATTCCTATCGGTAGCCAGCGTCCTGCGCTGGAAAACTGAGCCGCTGATGCATGAACGAAGAAGGCGCCCCACGGGGCGCCTTCTTCGTTTCAAGCGACAGTCTGGCTGCGGCTGCCTCCTCGGTAGGGGTGCTGACAGATTACGCCCGCTGCCTTTCCAGTAGTTCACGAAAGGCCTCCTGCGGCAGCGGTTTGCTGAACAGATAACCCTGGTAGAGATGGCAGTCCTGTGACTGCAGAAAGTCCAGTTGGTCCTGCTGCTCGACCCCCTCGGCGATCAGCGCCAGGCCCAGGCTGCGCGCCATGGCGACGATGGCGCGGATGATCTCGGCATCGTTGGGGTCGTGGGTGGCGTCACGCACGAAGGACTGATCGATCTTCAACATGTCCACCGGCAGGCGCTTGAGATAGGTCAGCGAGCTGTAACCTGTGCCGAAGTCGTCCATGGCGAAGCTGACGCCGTGCTTTTTCAGGCGCAACATCTTGCCGACGGTGTCATCGATATTCTGAATGACGATGCCTTCGGTGATCTCCAGCTTGAGCATGGTGTTGGGCAGCTGGCTGTCGCGCAGGCTACTGGCGACTCGTTCGACGAAGTCGTGCTGGCGGAACTGCCGCGGGCTGATGTTGACGCACAGGCTGAAACGCTCGCTGTCGACCAGGCCGTCAGCCAGCAGTTGGGCGCAGAAATGGCAGGCCTCGGCCAACACCCAGCCACCCACCTCGACGATCAGCCCGCTCTCTTCCAGCACCTGAATGAACTGCGCGGGCGACTGTGGGCCCAGCTGCGGATGCTGCCAGCGCAGCAGTGCCTCGGCGCCGACCACCTTGCCATCACGGGCATCGACCTGGGGCTGGAAGTGCAGTTCGAACTCGCCACGTGCCAGGGCCAGGCGCAGATCGTTCTCCAGGCGCAGGCGTGCGCTGGCGGCGTCCTGCATGGTGGTGCGAAACAGCTGGATGGCGTTACGCCCGGAGTCCTTGGCGCGGTAGAGGGCGATATCGGCACGCTTGAGCAGATCCGCCGGGGTATTGCCGTGATCGGGAATCAGGGCGACGCCGATGCTCGGGGTCACCTGCAGGCGGTGACCGTCCAGCAGCATCGGTTCGGCCAGTAGCTGCCGCAGCTTGTCGGCGACCTGGCGAACGTGGCGGGTGACTTCCGAGCGCTTGCCCTCCAGACCGGAGAGCAGCACCACGAATTCGTCGCCGCCGAGGCGGGCCACGGTGTCCTCCAGACGCACGCTGGCCTCCAGGCGCGCAGTGACCAGGCGCAGCACGGAGTCGCCGACAGGATGGCCGAGCGAGTCGTTGATGTGCTTGAAGTGGTCGAGGTCGAGGAACAGCAGGGCGCCGCGCAGATCATGGCGCTTGAGCAGGGCGATCTGCTGCGTCAGGCGGTCCATCAGCAGGGCGCGGTTGGGCAGGTTGGTCAACGCATCGTGGTAGGCCAGGTGCTGTACCTGCGCCTGCGCCTGCTTCAGTTCGCTGATATCGCGCGCGGTGAGCAGCAGGCAGGGCACGCCATTGAGCTCGATGGGTTGCACGGAAACGTCGACCAGACGCACCTCGCCGTCTCGATGCCGGCCATGCATTTCCATGTGCAGCACCTGGCCCTGCTGGGTCAGGTGCTCGATCATGCGCACGCGCTCTTCGGGGTAGGCCCAGATGTCCAGCTCGAAGGCCGTGCGACCGACTACTTCGTCCGGCAGATAGCCGGTGATGCGGGTGAAGCCTTCGTTGACCTCGATATAGCGCCCGCTGTCACGTTCGGTGATGGTGATGGCGTCCGGGCTGGAGTGGAAGGCCTTGGCGAACTTCTCTTCCGAGGCTTGCAGGCGCTGCTCGCGCAGCAGTCGCTCGCTGATATCGACCAGCGTGCCGACCATGCGCTGCGGTTGGCCGGTATCGTCGAGCTGCAGCTTGGCGGTGCTTTCGAGAAAGCGCAGGCCGCCATTTTCCAGTTGCACGCGATAGGTGATCTGATAGTGGCTGCGGTGTTCTGCGACCAGGCTTTGGTAGCTCTGGCGCAGACTGTGTCGATCCTCCATCGGTACCTGACGGAAGAAGTCGAGGAAGGCGCCTTCGAACGGTAACGACTCCAGGCCTTGCAGCTGGGAGGCACGGGCGCTGGCAAACAACCGACTACTGGGAATGTGCCAGTCCCAGGTGCCCAGGTCGGCCGACTCCAGGGCCAGGCGCAGGCGCTGCCTGCTTTCGTTGAGTGCCTGCTCCTGCACGCGCTGCTCGGTGATGTTGCGCACGGTGAGAACCAGGCAGGAGGTGCCGTTCAACTCGATTTCGCCACCGAACAGCAAGTTACTGGTGACGCTGCCGTCGCGGCTGAATAGCCTTACCTCGAGGTTGTTCAGGCGCCCGGTCTGCGCGGCGTCGAGCATACGCTGGCGGTCGCTGGGGTCAGCCCAGATGCCCAGCTCCAGTGAGGTGCGGCCCACGGCCTCGGCGCTGCTCCAGCCAAATTGCTGCTCGAAACTCGGGTTGACCTCGATGAAGCGGCCGGTCGCCCGATCAGTGATGGCCACCGCGTCGGGCGTATGCATGAAGGCCTTGGCGAACTTTTCCTCACTGGCGCGCAGGGCGTTTTCTGCGCGCTTGCGTTCGCTGGTATCGAGGAAGGTGCAGAGCATCAGGCGCTCGCCCTGCAGCTCGATGTACTGGCTCGACAGCACGCCATCGAGAATATCGCCACCACGGGTGCGCAGTTGTACTTCCTGAATCACCGGCTCGCGGCTCAGCGGCGCTTGCTGGCGCAACTGATCGCGCTGGCTGGCGTGAACCCAGAGATTCAGCTCATGGATGGGGCGGCCAAGAATGTCGCTGGCGTTCCAGCCGAAGGCGTGGGTGAAGTGCTGGTTGACCTCGACAATCTCGCTGTTGTCGTAGCGCACCAACATCATGATGTCGGGGCTCAGGCGGAACAGGCTGGCGAAGCGTTCCTCGGAGGCGCGCAGGGCTTCGGCACGCTCCTGCTGAGCGCTGATGTCACGGATCACGCCGAACATGCGCGGCCGACCATCGGCCTCGCGTTGCAGGCTGCCGGTGATCTCCAGCCAGTGCAGGCTGCCGTCCGGCCAGCGAATACGGTGGCGCAGGGCGTTGCCAATCTGTTCGCCCTTGAGGATGGCGTCGAATTTCGCCAGAACTTCGGCGCGCTCCTCTTCGGGGATCAGCTCGATGTAGTGCAGTTCTCGCGTGACCGGGCGATTGGGGTCGAGGCCGAACAGGGCCTGGGCGCCGCGCGACCAGTTCACCTGACCACTGCGAATGTCCCAATACCAGGTGCCGAGATGGGCGCCGTTCAGCGCGGCAAGCAAACGCGGCGCGTCTTGCCAGGTTTGCTCGAATTCGGCGGGATCCATCGCCGGTATATGTGGCAGGGGCGGGGTCTGGTCAGTCGATCTGGCCATGGCCGTACCTTCCTCTGGAGTGCGCGATGCGCGGGGCGGGCGTTAGAGGTATGTAGATATGTTTTTGTCGTTATGTCGCCACGTTAGTCTCAGTTCGGATGCCTATGCAAGATCATCGCGCTGGCTGTCGAGCAGATCCATGAATGCCCGTGCGGCATTCGACAGGGTGCGCTCGGTATGCAGGATGTAACCCAGCTGGCGGGTCAGCTGGATGCCCGGTATCGGCAGGCGAGCGACCTGATCGTCGAGCATGGTGCGCGGCAGCACGCTCCAGGCCAGGCCGATGGACACCATCATCTTGATGGTTTCCAGGTAGTTGGTGCTCATGGCGATGTTGGGCGTCAGGCCCTGTGCCTCGAACAGGCGCTGCACGATGTGATGGGTGAAGGTGTTGCCGCCGGGGAAGACCGCAGGATGCTGCGCCACGTCGGCCAGGCTGATCACCTGGCTGCGGGCCAGGGGGTGTTCCGGTGCGGCGACGAAATCCAGTGGATCGTCCCACACGGCGACGGCGCGGATCGGTTCGCGGGTTTCCGGGGCTAGGGTAATCACCGCCAGCTCGGCGCGACCATGCAGGACTTCTTCGTACGCCACTTCCGAGTCGAGGAACTGGATATCCAGTGCCACCTGTGGGTGGGCGCGGGTAAAGGCGCGCAACAGGGCGGGCAGGCGGTGCAGGCCGATGTGGTGGCTGGTCGCCAGGGTCAGGCGGCCGCTGACTTCACCGGACAGATTAGTCAGCGCGCGGCGGGTATCGTCCAGCACGTTGAGAATCTGGTAGGCGCGTGGTAACAGGGCGCGGCCGGCCTGGGTCAGGCCAATCTCGCGGCCGAGGCGGTCGAACAGGCGCACGCCCAGTTGCTGTTCCAGGCCGGCGATGCGCTTGCTTACGGCAGGCTGGGTCAGGTGCAGGCGCTCGCCGGCTTCGGAAAAGCTGCCGGTTTCGGCAATGGCGATAAAGGCGTTGAGGTTGGCCAGATCCATGGAACGCTCCGGTAAGTAATGATGCGCTGAGCATACATTCCTCTTCGGAATCCTTTGAATAAAAAATATGAATTTGAGTTATTTCGTGCCTGGCAATAGCATTCCCCCCATAAGCCGAAGGGCCATTTTCGCCCAGGCATAGAAAGGTGCACTTCTGACGCCGGGCGGTGATAACGCAGGCAGTTTCCGGATGTGCTCAAAAGGCGCTGATGAGGTAAGGCTGATGACTGGCAAGACGCTCTACGACAAGCTCTGGGAAATGCACGAAGTGAAACGTCGCGACGACGGTTCCTCGTTGATCTACATCGATCGTCACATCCTCCATGAGGTGACCTCGCCGCAGGCCTTCGAGGGCCTGCGCCTGGCCGGACGCAAGCCGTGGCGCATCGACGCCAACATCGCCACCCCGGATCACAACGTGCCGACCACCAAGGCCGAGCGTCAGGGTGGCCTCGAAGCCATCGCCGACGAAGTCTCGCGCATCCAGGTGCAGACCCTGGACGAGAACTGCGATGACTTCGGCATCCTCGAATTCAAGATGAACGACGTGCGTCAGGGCATCGTCCACGTGGTCGGGCCGGAGCAGGGCGCTACCTTGCCGGGCATGACCGTGGTTTGCGGCGACTCGCACACCTCCACCCATGGCGCCTTCGGTGCGCTGGCCCACGGCATCGGCACCTCCGAGGTCGAGCACGTGCTCGCCACCCAGTGCCTGGTGGCCAAGAAGATGAAGAACATGCAGGTGCGCGTCGAAGGCAAACTGCCATTCGGCGTCACTGCCAAGGACATCGTGCTGGCCGTGATCGGCAAGATCGGCACCGCCGGCGGCAACGGCCACGCCCTGGAGTTCGCCGGCAGCGCGATTCGCGAGCTGTCGCTGGAAGGGCGCATGACCATCTGCAACATGTCCATCGAAGCCGGTGCCCGCGTCGGCCTGGTGGCGGTGGACGAGAAGACCATCGCCTACGTCGAGGGTCGCCCGTTCGCGCCCAAGGGCGCCGACTGGGACAAGGCCGTGGCGCAGTGGCGGACCCTGGTCTCCGACGACGACGCGGTGTTCGACACCGTGGTCGAACTCAAGGCAGAAGACATCAAGCCGCAGGTCAGCTGGGGCACCTCGCCGGAGATGGTCCTGGCCGTCGACCAGAACGTGCCGGATCCGGCCGTCGAAGCCGACCCGGTGAAGAAGGACTCGATCACCCGTGCGCTGAAGTACATGGGCCTGAGCGCCAACCAGCCGATCACCGATATCCAGCTCGATCGCGTGTTCATCGGCTCCTGCACCAACTCGCGCATCGAAGACCTGCGCGCTGCCGCTGAGGTGGCCAAGGGCCGCAAGGTCGCCAGCACCGTCAAGCAGGCGCTGGTGGTGCCGGGCTCCGGTCTGGTCAAGGCGCAAGCCGAAGCGGAAGGGTTGGACAAGATCTTCATTGAAGCCGGTTTCGAGTGGCGTGAGCCTGGCTGCTCCATGTGTCTGGCGATGAACCCGGACAAACTGGGCAGCGGCGAGCATTGCGCCTCGACCTCCAACCGCAACTTCGAAGGCCGTCAGGGCGCCGGTGGTCGTACTCACCTGGTGAGCCCGGCCATGGCTGCCGCTGCGGCAGTGACCGGTCGTTTCATCGACGTTCGCGAATTGATCCAGGCCTGAGGAGCTAGATGATGAAAGCCTTTACCCAACACACCGGCCTGGTCTGCCCGCTCGACCGTGCCAACGTCGACACCGACCAGATCATTCCCAAGCAGTTCCTCAAGTCGATCAAGCGCACCGGCTTCGGCCCCAACCTGTTTGACGAGTGGCGCTACCTGGATGTTGGCCAGCCGAACCAGGACAACTCCAAGCGCCCGATCAACAAGGATTTCGTGCTCAACTTCCCGCGCTACCAGGGCGCCAGCGTACTGCTGGCCCGCGAGAACTTCGGCTGCGGCTCTTCGCGCGAGCACGCGCCCTGGGCGCTGGACGAGTACGGCTTCCGTACCGTGATCGCACCGAGCTTCGCCGACATCTTCTTCAACAACAGCTTCAAGAACGGTCTGCTGCCGATCGTCCTCAAGGTCGAAGAAGTCGATGCGCTGTTCGAGCAGGCCGAGGCCACCGAGGGTTATCAGCTGACCGTCGACCTCGAGGCGCAGACCGTGACTCGCCCTGATGGCGTGCAGTACAGCTTCGAGGTCGATGCCTTCCGCAAGCACTGCCTGCTCAACGGCCTGGACGACATCGGCCTGACCCTGCAGGATCAGGACGCGATCAAGGCGTTCGAGGTCGGTTATCAGCAGAGCAGCCCCTGGCTGTTCGGCGCGATCAAGTAACGCATTCGATAGGGTGTGTTGGGCCGCTTAGGCTGTGCGCACCGGATCAATCATTATTCAAGCGGTGCGCAGGGCGCACCCTACGGTTCGGATGAGGATGTGATGAGCAAGCAGATTCTGGTTCTCCCTGGCGACGGTATCGGCCCGGAAATCATGGCCGAGGCGGTCAAGGTGCTGAACCTGGCCAACGACAAGTACGGCCTGGGTTTCGAGCTGAACTTCGATGACTTGGGCGGCGCCGCCATCGACCGTTATGGCGTGCCGCTGGCCGACGAAACCCTGGCGCGCGCCAAGGCTGCCGATGCCGTGCTGCTCGGCGCCGTAGGCGGGCCGAAGTGGGACACCATCGATCCGGCCATCCGCCCGGAGCGCGGCCTGCTGAAGATCCGTTCGCAACTGGGCCTGTTCGGCAACCTGCGCCCGGCCATCCTCTACCCGCAACTGGCCGAGGCGTCCAGTCTCAAGCCGGAAGTGGTGGCTGGCCTGGATATCCTCATCGTGCGTGAACTGACCGGTGGCATCTACTTCGGCCAGCCGCGCGAGAGCAAGGTGCTGGAAAGCGGCGAGCGCATGGCCTATGACACCCTGCCGTACAGCGAGAGCGAAATCCGCCGTATCGCCAAGGTCGGTTTCGACATGGCGCGCGTGCGCGGCAAGAAACTGTGTTCGGTGGACAAGGCCAACGTCCTGGCGTCCAGCCAGCTGTGGCGCGCGGTGGTCGAGGAAGTGGCCAAGGACTACCCGGACGTCGAGCTGAGCCACATGTACGTCGACAACGCCGCCATGCAACTGGTGCGTGCACCCAAGCAATTCGACGTGATGGTCACCGACAACATGTTTGGTGACATTTTGTCTGACGAAGCTTCGATGCTGACCGGTTCCATCGGCATGCTGCCGTCGGCATCCTTGGACGCCAACAACAAGGGCATGTACGAGCCGTGCCATGGCTCCGCGCCGGACATCGCCGGCAAGGGCATTGCCAACCCGCTGGCCACCATTCTCTCGGTCTCGATGATGCTGCGTTACAGCTTCGGCCAGGTCGCTGCCGCCGATGCCATCGAGAAAGCGGTGAGCCTGGTGCTGGATCAGGGCCTGCGCACGGGTGACATCTGGTCCGAGGGCAAGACCAAGGTCGGTACCGCTGCCATGGGTGATGCAGTAGTCGAAGCGCTGCGTAGTCTGTAATCTTCCCAGCCCCGCCGGGGTGGTTCCGGCGGGCTGTTTATATAGGTGTAGTCGTTATGAAACGTGTAGGTCTGATCGGTTGGCGTGGCATGGTCGGTTCCGTGCTCATGCAGCGCATGCTGGAAGAGCGGGACTTCGACCTGATCGAGCCGGTGTTCTTCACCACTTCCAATGTCGGTGGCCAAGGCCCTGCCATTGGCAAGGACATCGCTGCGCTGAAAGATGCCTACAGCATTGACGACCTCAAGGGCCTGGACGTGATCCTGACCTGCCAGGGCGGCGACTACACCAATGAAGTATTCCCCAAGCTGCGTGAAGCCGGCTGGCAGGGCTACTGGATCGACGCGGCCTCCAGCCTGCGCATGGATGACGACTCGGTGATCGTGCTCGACCCGGTCAACCGCAAGGTGATCGACCAGGCGCTGGACGCCGGCACCAAGAACTACATCGGCGGCAACTGCACCGTCAGCCTTATGCTGATGGCGCTCGGCGGTCTGTACGAGGCCGGTCTGGTGGATTGGATGAGTGCCATGACCTACCAGGCTGCTTCCGGTGCTGGCGCGCAGAACATGCGTGAGCTGATCAAGCAGATGGGCGCAATCAACGGCGCTGTCGCCGATGAACTGGTCGATCCGGCCAGCGCCATCCTCGATATCGACCGCAAGGTGGCCGAGGCCATGCGTGGCGAAGGTTTCCCGGTCGACAACTTCGGTGTGCCGCTGGCTGGCAGCCTGATCCCCTACATCGACAAGGAGCTGCCGAACGGGCAGAGTCGTGAAGAGTGGAAGGCTCAGGCCGAAACCAACAAGATTCTCGGTCGTTTCAAGAACCCGATCCCGGTCGATGGCATTTGCGTACGCATCGGTGCCATGCGTTGCCACAGCCAGGCGCTGACCATCAAGCTGAACAAGGATGTGCCGATGGCCGACATCGAAGGCCTGATCAGCCAGCACAACCCGTGGGTCAAACTGGTGCCGAATCATCGTGAAGACTCCATTCGCGACCTCGGCCCGACTGCCGTAACCGGCACCCTGAGTGTTCCGGTCGGCCGTCTGCGCAAGCTCAACATGGGTTCGCAGTACCTGGGTGCGTTCACCGTCGGTGACCAACTGCTGTGGGGCGCTGCCGAACCGCTGCGTCGCATGCTGCGGATCCTGCTCGAGCGCTAAGCGCGAAGCCGGCATCCAGTATCAAACAAAGCCCTTCTGTCTCGGCAGAGGGGCTTTGTGTTTTCTGGGGGGAGCCGATTGCCTGGGCGATGGGCCGCAGTTACAGTGCCGCTCCCTCTGTGTCGTAGGTCAGCTCATGAGTCAGTCCATCAATATCGCCGTGATCGGCGCCACCAGCAACGTCGGCGAAGCGCTGGTCGAATTGCTCGAAGAGCGTGAGTTTCCGGTGAAGGATCTGCATCTGCTGGCCAGCAGCGAGTCGGCTGGACAGAGTCTCTCTTTCCGTGGTCGGCAGGTGCGGGTCAGATCGCTCGATGCCTTCGATTTCACTCAGGTGCAACTGGCGTTCTTTGCCGCGGGCTCTGACGTGACGCGCAGCCATCATGAGCGCGTGGTCGCAGCCGGTTGTTCCGTTATCGATCTGAGCGCTGCTTTTTCGCTGGAACAAGCGCCATGCGTATTGCCCGAGCTTGGCGCCGCGGGTCTGCCGGCATTGACCAAGCCGTGGTGCGTCAGTGCGCCGACGCCTTCGGCGGTTGCTTGTGCGCTGGTGCTGGCGACGCTGAGGCCTGTACTGCGACCCCAACAGCTGCAGGTGACTGCCATGCTGTCGATCTCCACTCTGGGGCGTAGTGGTGTGCAGGAGTTGGCGCGGCAGACCGCCGAGCTGCTCAACGGGCGCCCGCTGGAACCGAATACGGTGGATCGACAGATCGCGTTCAATCTGCTGGCGCAGGTCGGCGAGGTGGATGACCAAGGGCATGCTCAGTTGGAGAAACGTCTGGCGGCTGAGATTCAACAGTTATTGAGTCTGCCCGAGCTTCCGGTAGCAGCCACCTGCGCCTTGGTGCCGGTGTTCTTTGGCGATAGTCTCGCACTGGGCGTGTATGCTGATTCGGATGTCGATATCAGTGCAGTGCTGCAGTTGCTCGAGGTCGCGCTGGGCATCGAGTTGGTAGAGGCCGGCGATTACCCGACTGCAGTGGGCGATGCGGTGGGGCAGGATCAGGTCTATGTGGGGCGTGTCCGGCGCGGCGTGAGTGATCCAAGGCAACTCAATTTGTGGATTGCGTCTGATAATGTAAGAAAAGGCGCCGCCCTGAATGCTGTGCAGATAGCTGAGTTATTGATAAAACACTATCTGTAAAAGATACTTACCTAGAAATTTGAAGAATCTTTCTAGCTTGGCAATACTGGCTGAGTTGATTGCTGAATGGGGAGCCGCTCGTGGAGCGGAGGCAGGCAGCAATTCTCAAGACCCTCTCGCATGCCGAGAAAAAGATAAAACAAGGGATAACGCTATGGTTCGGGTTCGCAAACTGGTGCTGGCAATCGCAGCCGCTTCCGCGCTGTCTTCCGGTATGGCGCATGCGCTGGGGCTGGGTGAAGTTACCCTGCAATCGTCGCTGAATCAGCCGTTGGTAGCGGAAATCGAATTGCTGGAGGTACGCGATCTTGCTTCCAATGAGGTGATTCCCAGCCTCGCGTCCCCTGAGGAGTTCATCAAAGCTGGCGTCGATCGTCAGTACTTTTTGACCGATCTCAAGTTCACCCCGGTATTGAAGCCCAGCGGCAAGAGCGTTATCCGCATCACCTCGAGCAAGACCGTGCGTGAGCCTTACCTCAACTTCCTGGTTGAAGTGCTCTGGCCGAACGGGCGCTTGCTGCGTGAATACACCCTGCTGCTCGATCCGCCGCTTTACTCTCCGCAAACTACCGTAGCCGCTGCGCCGCAACTGCCTATCGCCGCGCCTGCACCGCGTCCGTCTGCGGCGCCTGCTTCCGCTTCTGCGCCGCGCAGTGCAGCACCCGCTCCGGCTCCGCGTCCTGCCGCGCCGGCACCTGCATCGCGCGCCATTTCCGGTAACGAATACCGAACCACTGCCAACGATACGCTCTGGGAAATCGCCCAGCGTGTCGGCGGTGGCTCGGTCAATCAGGCCATGCTGGCTATCCAGGATCTGAATCCGGATGCCTTCATCGGTGGCAATATCAACCGTATGAAGAGCGGTCAGGTGCTTCGTCTGCCGGACGAACAGCAGATTCGCAGTCGCAGCAATGCCGAGGCGATCGCTCAGGTTGCCGAGCAGAATGCCGCCTGGCGTGAAGGCCGTGCTGTCGCGTCGCGTCAGCTGGATGCCACTCGCCGCACCACAGCGGGCGCTGCGCCAGCGACTGCAGAGGCGGGTGATAGCCTGAAGCTGGTCGCTGCTGAAGCAGGTCAGTCCACTCGCGGTAGCGATACCGGTGCGGCTGGCAGCAAGGCGCTGGCCGACAAGCTGGCAGTGACTCAGGAAAGCCTGGATTCGACTCGTCGCGAGAACGCCGAATTGCAGAGCCGTGTAGGTGACCTGCAAAGCCAGCTGGACAAGCTGCAACGTCTGGTGGAGCTGAAGGACAGCCAGTTGGCCAAGTTGCAGGCCGACCTGTCTGCAGCGCCCGCAGCTCCTGCTACAACGGAAGAACCGCCTGCGGAAACTCCGGCAGCAGCGCCTGAGGCCGCACCGCCCGCTGTGGAGGCGGCCACGCCGCCGACTACGCCGCCTGAGGAGGCAGCGCCTGACTACAACTATTCCGAGGAGCCGGCTGCGCCTGTCGAGGACAGCGCCGCCGCAACCCAACAGCCGGCCAGTGAGCCGGCTGCTGCCGTTGAACCAGTCGCCCCGGTCAAGCCGGCCGAAGCAGCCAAACCTGCTACACCTGCTCCTACGCCTGCACCGGCCCCACAGAGCTTCATTGATGACCTGCTGGCTAACCCGATGACGCTGGGTCTGGCCGGTGGTGGGGCGCTTCTGCTTCTGTTGATCGGCCTAATGGCGCTGTCGCGCCGCAACGCCCAGAAAGAGTCCGAGCTGCAAGATGAACTGGCCGACGACCTGCCTCAGGAACAGGCGTTTGCCTCCGACCTGGATATGCCTGAAGACAGTTTTGCTGGCCTCGACGACGAGCCTGTGCAGGCCGCCCAGGCCGCTGGCGAGGAACGTGTCACGGCGCAGACTGGCGACGCGTTGGGCGAGGCTGATATCTACATTGCTTACGGGCGCTTCAATCAGGCGGCCGAACTGCTGCAGAACGCGATCAATGACGAGCCACACCGTGCCGATCTGCGCCTGAAGCTGATGGAAGTCTACGCCGAGCTGGGTGACCGCGAAGGCTTTGCCCGTCAGGATAACGAGCTGCGCGAGATCGGCGGGGTGAATGCCGAAGCCGAGCAGCTGAAGTCCAAGTATCCAGCGATCGCAGCCTTCGCAGGTGTGGGTGCCGCAGCTGCCGCTGCCTCCGTCGATGACGACATGGGCGACTTCAGTCTGGACGACCTCAGCCTGGATGAGCCGACCGCAGAAGCGCCTGCTTCCACCGGCGGTGATCTGGATGATGCCTTCGATCTGAGCCTCGACGACCTGGAGGCCGATCTGGAGAGTGATGTTCAGTCGGCCAAGGCTGAGCAAGCGCCGTTGTCGCTGGACGATGATCTGGACTTCGGTCTGGTCGATGAACCCGCTGCGCCGGCAGCTTCTGCCGACGACGATCTGGGCTTCGATCTCGCCCTGGATGATGACAAGGTTGAGCTGTCCCAGCCGACCGACGATCTGTCCGCCTTCAGCCTGGATCTGGATGAGGCGGCTCCGGCAGTCAGCGATGAAGCTGATGATTTCCTGCTGAGCCTCGATGACGATGCACCGCTGAACCAGCCGGCCGACGATCTTTCCGATCTGAGCCTGGATCTGGCTGAAGAAGCGCCATCTGCCAATCTCGATCTGCCGGCTGACTTCGATCTCTCGCTCGAAGACGAAACTCCGGTTCAGCCGGCTGTTGCATCCGACAGCTTCGCTGCGCAGCTGGATGAAGTGACCGCCGAGCTGGATCAGCTGTCGGCTGACTTCGAAGAGCCGCAAGCAGCTCCGCTGGCGCCGGCCAACAGCCTGTCCAGTGATCTGGATGGCGATGATGACTTCGACTTCCTGTCCGGCACCGATGAAACCGCGACCAAGCTGGATCTGGCTCGGGCTTACATAGACATGGGCGACACCGAAGGTGCGCGCGACATTCTTGATGAAGTGATTGCCGAAGGCAGTGATGCCCAGCAGCAGGAAGCTCGCGAGATGATTACCAAGATGGTTTGATTGATAGATGTCTGACGCAGTACCTGTAGCGGCCGCCGAAATGGCGGCCGCTGGCTTTTTCAGAATCGCCCTGGGCCTCGAATACAAGGGCGCACGTTATCGCGGGTTCCAGCGCCAGGGCGCAAATGTTCCGTCGATCCAGGGTCACCTGGAAAATGCCTTGTCCAAGGTCGCCGGTGGTGCCCCGGTCAGCATTCTGTGCGCAGGGCGTACCGATGCTTCTGTGCATTCCAGTGGGCAGGTGGTGCATTTCGATACCACTGTCGAGCGTTCACTGCACGCGTGGATCATGGGCGCCAACATGAATTTGCCCGGTGACATCAGCGTGACCTGGGCGAAGGTGATGCCGGCGCACTTTCATGCACGCTTCTCGGCCATGGCGCGACGCTACCGCTACGTGATCTACAACGATCCGATTCGCCCGGCGCACATGGCCGAGGAAGTCACCTGGAATCATCGGCCGCTGAATGTGGCGCGCATGCGTGAAGCGGCCCTGGCGCTGGTCGGCACCCATGATTTCAGCGCCTTCCGGGCAACCCGCTGCCAGGCCAAGTCACCGATCAAGACCGTGCACCACCTGCAGCTGATCGAGCATGGCCGCTTCATCGTGCTGGATATCCGCGCCAATGCTTTTCTGCATCATATGGTGCGTAACATCGCCGGTGTGTTGATGACCATTGGTGCGGGCGAGCGGCCGCCGGAATGGGCACGCGAGGTGCTCGAACGCGGCGATCGACATAGTGGGGGAGTGACGGCGCACCCCTACGGTCTCTATCTGATACAAGTCGATTACCCGGAGGAGTTCGAATTGCCGCAGCGCTATCTCGGGCCGCATTTTCTCTCCGGTCTGCCGGACGTGCGACAGCCATAACCCTTTGTTACCATCCGAGCCCGGATGGCGAGAGGTATGAACGTGACGGTCGTACGTAGCAAGATTTGTGGGATCACCCGCATCGAGGATGCTCTGGCAGCGGTGGAGGCGGGAGCCGACGCCATTGGTCTGGTGTTCTACGGGAAAAGCCCGCGAGCAGTCAGCGTCGAGCAGGCCGCAGCTATCCTGCAGGCGTTACCGCCGTTCGTGACCAGTGTCGGGCTGTTCGTCGACATGCCGCGCGACGAGCTGCAACAGTTGTTGCAGCGCCTGCCGCTGGATCTGCTGCAGTTTCACGGTGATGAGTCGCCGGCCGACTGTGAGGGCCATGGCCGCCCCTATATCAAGGCGCTGCGGGTTCGCCCTGGTGAGGATGTGGCGGCCGCCATGGCGCCCTACGCTGGTGCGCGGGGTATTCTGCTGGATACCTTCGTCGAGGGCGTGCCGGGTGGTACGGGCGCTTCGTTCGATTGGTCGCTGGTACCGGAAAATGCCGACAAGCCAATCATCCTGGCCGGCGGCCTGGATGCAGGCAATGTCGCGACGGCTATTCGCCAGGTGCGGCCCTATGCCGTGGATGTCAGTGGCGGGGTAGAGGCCAGTAAAGGCATAAAGGATGCAGGCAAGATTCGTGCATTCGTGCGGGCAGTGCGTGATGCTCGATGTGACGGCGATTGAAGCAAGGCCGTCAATTAGCCTGTCACGCCGCCTTGGCTCGTTTCGACGGGCGCTGGGTGCGGCAGAAAAGAATTGCTGGAGATGGGCGTTTCACGATGAGGCGTTCATCCGAACCAACGGTTATGGAGAAATGACAGCATGAGCAACTGGTTGGTAGACAAACTCATTCCCTCGATCATGCGTTCCGAGGTGAAGAAGAGCTCTGTGCCCGAGGGCCTGTGGCACAAATGTCCGTCCTGTGATGCCGTGCTCTACCGTCCTGAGCTGGAAAAGACACTCGATGTCTGCCCCAAGTGCAATCACCACATGCGTATCGGTGCTCGTGCGCGTATCGACCTCTTCCTCGATGCCGAGGGGCGCGAGGAGATCGGTGCCGATCTCGAGCCGGTCGACCGCCTGAAATTCCGCGACAGCAAGAAATACAAGGATCGTCTGGCTGGTGCGCAGAAGCAGACTGGCGAGAAAGACGCGCTGATCTCCATGAGCGGCACCCTCGAAGGTATGCCGATCGCCGTTTGCGCGTTCGAGTTCTCCTTCATGGGTGGCTCCATGGGCGCCATTGTTGGCGAGCGTTTCGTTCGGGCGGCCAATGTCGCACTGGAGAAACGCTGCCCGCTGGTGTGCTTCTCCGCTTCCGGCGGCGCGCGCATGCAGGAAGCGCTGATCTCGCTGATGCAGATGGCCAAGACTTCCGCCGCCCTGGCGCGCCTGCGTGAAGAAGGCCTGCCGTTCATCTCGGTGCTGACTGACCCGGTCTATGGCGGTGTTTCCGCCAGCCTGGCGATGCTCGGTGATGTCATCGTGGCCGAGCCGAAGGCGCTGATCGGTTTTGCCGGCCCGCGCGTGATCGAGCAGACCGTGCGCGAGAAACTGCCGGAAGGCTTCCAGCGTAGCGAGTTCCTGCTGGAACATGGCGCCATCGACATGATCATTTCGCGCAATGAGCTGCGTCCGCGCCTGGCGCGTCTGCTTGCGCAAATGATGAATCGTCCGTCTCCGGTTTCCCTGCCGGCCACTGCATGACCGAACGTAGCCTGGGCGAGTGGCTCGCCTACCTCGAGCAGTTGCATCCGTCGACCATCGACATGGGCCTGGAGCGCTCGCGTGAGGTGGCGCAGCGGCTCGGCCTGGGCAAACCTGCGCCATTGGTGGTTACCGTCACCGGTACCAATGGCAAGGGCTCTACCTGCGCCTTTCTCGCCAGCCTGATCGCAGTCCAGGGGCAGCGTGTCGGTGTCTACAGTTCACCGCACCTGCTGCGTTACAACGAGCGTGTGTTGCTGGATGGGCGCGAGGCGAGCGATGAAGAGCTGTGTCAGGCTTTCACCGCGGTCGAGGCCGCGCGTGGTGAAATTTCGCTGACCTATTTCGAGATGGGTACGCTGGCGGCCTTCTGGCTGTTCGAGCGTGCTCAGCTGGATGCCGTGGTGCTCGAAGTCGGCCTCGGTGGACGCCTGGATGCGGTGAACCTGGTCGATGCCGATCTGGCCCTGATCACCAGCATTGGTCTGGATCACGCTGACTGGCTGGGTGATACCCGTGAATCGGTCGCCTTCGAAAAGGCCGGGATCATGCGCGCCGGCATGCCCGCATTGTGCGGTGATCTCGATCCACCGCAGCCCTTGCTGCAGCAGGCCGTCATGTTGGACACGCCGTTGTTCCTGCGTGGTCGTGACTATGATCTGAATGTGCAGGCGCAGGACTGGTCCTGGTATGGCCTCGATGCGCAAGGCCAGGTGCTGCGGCTGGAGCAACTGCCGCTTCTTGATCTGCCGATGGAAAACGCGGCGCTGGCGTTGCAGGCCTATGCGCTTCTGCCGCTGCCGTGGAATCACCAGCAGATCGTTCAGGCCCTGCTCGCCACGCGGGTAACCGGGCGTCTGGATCGTCGTGCGCTGGATTGGCGAGGCAAGTCACTCACACTGTTGCTCGATGTTGGGCATAATCCTCATGCCGCCGATTATCTGGCGCAGCGCCTGGAGAGTCGCCCGTTGGCCGGGCAGCGTTGGGCGGTGTTCGGTTTGTTGGCCGACAAGGATATGCCCGGCGTGGTGTCACCGCTTCTGAGTCTGGTTGCTGGTTGGGCCGTGGCGCCGCTGGATACGCCGCGTTCACGCTCTGCCGATGACCTGGCCGAGCACCTGCGGGGGCAGGGCGCGGCGGTGGCGCAGTACCCGGATGTGCGTACTGCGCTCGATGCGCAGTGCGAGCAGGCGGCAGAGGGTGACGAGATACTGTTGTTCGGATCGTTTTTCTGCGTGGCCGAGGCCCTGGATTGGCTGGCCCGCCCGGCTTGATAAGGGGATTGGGGATGGCAATGCTGGACAGTGGGCTCAAGCAGCGCATGGTCGGTGCTCTGGTGCTGGTGGCGCTGGCGGTGATTTTCCTGCCGATGCTGCTGTCGCGCGAGGACGAGATGCGCCGCGTGGTAGTGGATGCGCCGGCCATGCCGCACACGCCGGCTGCTGCCGAGATCATCGTGCAGCCTGCCGAGGTCGTCGAGCCCGAGGAGTTGCCGCAGGAGCCGGTTCCCGTCGAGGAGGTGGAGCCTCAGATCGTCGAGGTGCCTGAGCAGCCCAAGCCGACTCCGCCGCCTGTCGCGCAGCAGAGCAAGCCCGATCCGGTCAAGACCGAACAGGCGGCGAGCGCTGCTCCTGCCAAGCCGGAAGGGCGCCTGGACGCCAACAGTCTGCCGATCAGCTGGTCGGTGCAGCTGGCCAGTCTGTCCAGTCGCGCTGGTGCGGAAAATCTGCAGAAAACGCTGCGCAGTCAGGGCTACAACGCCTATATCCGTACCTTCGACGGCATGAATCGGGTGTTCGTTGGTCCGTTGATCGAGCGCGCCGAGGCCGAGCGTCTGCGTGACCAGCTCAACCGCCAGCACAAACTCAGCGGTTTTGTCGTGCGCTTCCAGCCGGAAGCAGGCTAAGCAAGCAAGGGACTTTGCAGCGCCTGGTTACCCGATGCGCCGGGCTCTGCTAAAATGCTTCGCCTTTTCCGCTGGTAGGCCGCACCGTGGTATTCACCTGGGTCGATTGGGCGATCATCGCCGTCATCGCCATTTCTAGTTTGATCAGTCTCAAGCGCGGCTTCGTCAAGGAAGCCCTGTCGCTGCTGACCTGGATCATCGCAGGTGTGGTCGCCTGGATGTTCGGTGGCGCGCTGGCCCAGCATCTCGTCGAATTTATCGAAACGCCTTCCGCGCGGGTCATCGCAGCCTGTGCCATTCTCTTCATCGCCACCTTGCTGGTGGGCGCTCTGGTCAATTTCCTCATTGGTGAGCTGATTCGCGTGACTGGCCTGTCCGGTACCGACCGTTTTCTCGGCATGGTATTCGGCGCCGCACGTGGTGGTTTGTTGGTGGTGCTGCTGGTCGGGCTGATCAGCCTGGCGCCAGTGGAGCAGGATACGTGGTGGCAACAGTCGCAACTGGTGCCGCATTTTCTGATGGTCGCCGATTGGTCGAAGAACCTCATTCTGGGGTGGTCCGATCAGTGGTTTACCGGTGGATCGGCTCACCCAGCTGATCTGCTTTAAAAGAGTGACTGGTGCGGAGTAACCGCTGCATCGGTCGCTGAATTAGCCTGAACTATCTAGCAGGGGTCGTGGCACATGTGTGGCATCGTCGGTATCGTCGGTAAATCGAACGTCAATCAGGCGCTGTATGACGGGCTCACCGTCCTTCAGCACCGCGGCCAGGATGCTGCCGGTATTGTCACTAGCCATGATGGCCGCCTGTTCCTGCGCAAGGACAACGGCCTGGTGCGTGACGTGTTCCAGCAGCGCCACATGCAGCGCCTGGTTGGCCATATGGGCATCGGCCATGTGCGCTACCCGACCGCTGGCAGCTCCAGCTCGGCCGAAGCTCAGCCGTTCTACGTCAACTCGCCGTACGGCATCACCCTGGCGCACAACGGCAACCTGACCAACGTCGAGCAGTTGGCCAAGGAAATCTACGAGTCCGATCTGCGTCACGTGAACACTAATTCCGATTCGGAAGTGCTGCTCAACGTGTTCGCCCATGAGCTGGCCCAGCGCGGCAAGCTGCAGCCGACCGAAGAAGATGTGTTCGCCGCCGTCACCCACGTGCACGAGCGCTGTCTGGGCGGTTACGCCGTCGTCGCGATGATCACCGGCTATGGCATCGTCGGTTTCCGCGACCCCAACGGCATTCGACCGATCGTTTTCGGCCAGCGCCATACCGATGAAGGCGTCGAGTACATGATCGCGTCCGAGAGCGTATCGCTGGACGTGCTCGGCTTCACCCTGATCCGCGACCTGGCGCCGGGCGAGGCGGTCTACATCACCGAAGAGGGCAAGCTGTTCACCCGTCAGTGCGCGGCTAACCCGCAGTATGCGCCCTGCATCTTCGAGCACGTTTACCTGGCGCGCCCGGACTCGATCATGGACGGTATTTCGGTGTACAAGGCGCGTCTGCGCATGGGCGAGAAGCTGGCCGACAAGATCCTGCGCGAGCGTCCGGATCATGACATCGACGTGGTCATCCCGATTCCTGACACCAGCCGTACCGCGGCGTTGGAGCTGGCCAATCACCTGGGCGTGAAGTTCCGCGAAGGTTTCGTCAAGAACCGCTACATCGGCCGCACCTTCATCATGCCCGGCCAGGCGGCGCGCAAGAAATCCGTACGGCAGAAGCTCAACGCCATCGAACTGGAGTTCCGCGGCAAGAACGTGATGCTGGTGGACGACTCCATCGTCCGTGGCACCACCTGCAAGCAGATCATTCAGATGGCCCGCGAGGCCGGCGCGAAGAATGTCTACTTCTGCTCGGCAGCCCCGGCGGTGCGCTACCCGAACGTCTACGGCATCGACATGCCCAGCGCCCATGAACTGATCGCCCATGGCCGCAGCACCGAAGAGGTCTGCGAGCTGATCGGTGCCGACTGGCTGGTTTATCAGGACCTGCCGGACCTGATCGAAGCGGTCAGCGGCAGCAAGAAGATCAAGATCGACAACTTCGACTGCGCGGTGTTCGACGGCAAGTACGTCACCGGCGACGTCGACGAGGCATACCTGGACAAGATCGAGCAGGCGCGCAACGATGCCAGCAAGGTCAAGTCGCAGGCAGTCAGCGCGATCATCGATCTGTATAACAACTGATTCGAGCGGGCAGGGCAGTGGTCCTGCCCGATTCGGTGATGCGCACGGCGCACCACCGGTCCGTAGCCCGGATGCAATCCGGGGGAATGTCACCCTGAATTTCCCGGATTGCATCCGGGCTACTTTTTGTGAGGTAGCGATATGGCTGTGGAATGGGAAGCCGGCAGGCTTGATAGTGACCTGGATGGCGTAGGCTTCGACACCCTGGCGGTGCGTGCTGGCCAGCACCGTTCGCCTGAGGGCGAGCATGGCGAGGCGTTGTACCTGACGTCCAGTTACGTGTTCCGCACCGCTGCCGATGCCGCTGCGCGTTTTGCTGGCGAAGTGCCGGGCAACGTCTATTCGCGTTACACCAACCCCACCGTACGTACCTTCGAGGAGCGCATTGCCGCACTGGAAGGCGCCGAGCAGGCGGTGGCCACCGCTTCCGGCATGTCGGCGATCCTCGCCATCGTCATGAGCCTGTGCAGCGGCGGCGACCACGTACTGGTGTCGCGCAGCGTATTCGGTTCGACCATCAGCCTGTTCGAGAAGTACCTCAAGCGTTTCGGCATCGAGGTGGATTACGTGCCGCTGGCCGATCTGGACGCTTGGCAGGGCGCCTTCAAACCCAACACCAAACTGTTGTTCGTCGAATCGCCATCCAACCCGCTGGCCGAACTGGTGGATATCGCCGCACTGGCGGAGATCGCCCATGCCCACGGCGCGCTGCTGGCGGTGGACAACTGCTTCTGCACGCCAGCCCTGCAGCAGCCGCTGAAGCTCGGCGCCGATATCGTCATGCACTCGGCGACCAAGTACATCGACGGCCAGGGCCGTGGCCTGGGCGGTGTGGTGGCGGGGCGTAGCGAGCAGATGAAGGAAGTGGTCGGTTTCCTGCGTACCGCCGGGCCCACCCTCAGCCCGTTCAACGCCTGGATGTTCGTCAAGGGCCTGGAAACCCTGCGCATCCGCATGCGTGCGCAGAGTGAGAGTGCGCTGCAACTGGCGCTGTGGCTGGAGCAGCAGCCGCAGGTCGAGCGCGTGCATTACGCAGGGCTGCCCAGCCATCCGCAGCACGAGCTGGCGAAAAAGCAGCAGAGCGCCTTCGGTGCGGTGGTCAGTTTCGAGGTTAAGGGCGGCCGTGACGCCGCGTGGAAAGTGATCGATGGCACTCGCGTCATCTCGATCACCACCAACCTCGGCGACACCAAGACCACCGTCGCCCATCCGGCTACCACCTCCCATGGCCGCCTGACGCCGCAGGAGCGTGCCAACGCCGGCATTCGCGACAACCTGATCCGCGTCGCTGTGGGCCTGGAAGAGCTGGAAGACCTCAAGGCGGATCTGGCGCGCGGCCTGGCTGCGCTCTGAGCATGCTGGAGTGGGGGACGAATGACACGCCCAACAACGGGCGTGTTGCGTTGGTCACAGGTGCCGCGCGTGGCATCGGCCTGGGTATCAGTGCCTGGCTGATCACCGAGGGTTGGCAGGTGGTGTTGGCCGACGTCGACCGCGAGCGTGGCTCCAGAGTGGCACGTGCTTTGGGTGATAACGCCTGGTTCGTGGCCATGGATGTGGCCAAGGAAGATCAGATAAGCGTCGGCGTCGCCGAGGTGCTAGGTCAGTTCGGGCGTCTTGATGCGCTGGTGTGCAATGCGGCTATCTCCGATCCGCACACGCCGCCTGTGGAGTCGCTCGACCTCAAGCGCTGGAACCGCCTGCTGGCGGTCAACCTGACCGGCGCCATGCTGCTGGCCAAGCACTGTGCGCCATATTTGCGTGGGCATCGCGGCGCCATCGTCAATATCGCCTCCACCCGCGCCAGCCAGTCCGAGGCCGATTGTGAGGCGTACGCTGCGAGCAAGGGCGGGTTGGTTGCGCTCACTCACGCGCTGTCGATCAGCCTGGGCCCGGAGGTGCGCGTCAACTGCGTCAGCCCAGGCTGGATCGACTCTCGCGACCCGTCGCAGCAGCGCCTGGAGCCGCTGTCGGTGTTCGATCATGCGCAACATCCGGTCGGCCGTGTGGGTACCGTGGAGGATGTAGCGGCGCAGGTCGCCTGGCTGCTCTCCGATGCGGCCGGTTTCATCACCGGACAGGAGTTCATCATCGACGGCGGTATGAGTCGCAAGATGATCTATCAGGATTGAATGCCTGTGGGAGCGAGCCCTGCTCGCGGACCGTGGTCTTGAAACCTTTGCGAGCAGAACTCGCTCCTACCGATTCGACGCAAACGAAAAAGGCTCCCGAAGGAGCCTTTTTCATATCTGGCCGAATTACATGTTGGGGTAATTCGGGCCACCGGTGCCTTCCGGCGCAACCCAGGTGATGTTCTGGGCCGGGTCCTTGATGTCGCAGGTCTTGCAGTGCACGCAGTTCTGCGCGTTGATCTGGAACTTCTTCTCGCCGTCTTCCTGCGTCACCACCTCGTACACGCCGGCCGGGCAGTAGCGCTGCGCCGGTTCGTCGTACAGCGGCAGGTTCTTCGCCAGCGGAATGCTCGGGTCGGTGAGCTTCAGGTGGCAGGGCTGCTCTTCTTCGTGGTTGGTGTTGGAGAGGAACACCGAGCTCAGTTTGTCGAAGCTCAGTTTGCCGTCCGGTTTCGGGTAGGCGATCTTCGCGCACTCGGCTGCAGGCTTCAGGCAGGCGTAATCCGGCTTGTTGTCGTGCAGGGTGAAGGGCGCCTTGCCGCCGAAGATGTTCTGGTCCAGCCAGTTGATGCCGCCGCCGACGATGGCGCCGTACTTGTGGATGGCCGCACCGAAGTTGCGGCTGCGGAACAGTTCGTCGTACAGCCAGCTGGCCTTGAAGCCATCGACGTAGTTGCTCAGCTCGTCGCCGCCTTCGCGGCCGGCTGCCAGGGCTTCGGTGATGGCGTCGGCAGCGAGCATGCCGGACTTCATCGCGGTGTGGCTGCCCTTGATCTTGGCGAAGTTCAGGGTGCCGAGGTCGCAGCCGATCAGCGCGCCGCCGGGGAAGACCATCTTCGGCAGCGAATTCAGGCCGCCCTTGCTGATGGCGCGTGCGCCGTAGGCAACGCGCTTGCCACCTTCCAGGTACTGGGCAATCACCGGGTGGTGCTTGTAGCGCTGGAATTCGTCGAACGGCGACAGGTGGGGGTTGGCGTAGGACAGATCGATGATCAGGCCGACCACGACCTGGTTGTTCTCCAGGTGGTAGAGGAAGGAGCCACCGGTATTTTCGGTGCCCATGATATCCATCGGCCAACCGGCGGTGTGCACCACCAGGCCTTGTTCATGCTTGGCCGGGTCGATGTCCCAGATTTCCTTGATGCCGATGCCGTAGTGCTGGGCGTCGGCTTCGCTGTCGAGGTTGTATTGCTTGATCAGTTGCTTGCCGATGTGGCCACGGCAGCCTTCGGCGAACAGGGTGTACTTGGCACGCAATTCCATGCCGGGGGTGTAGTAGCCTTCCTTGGGGTTGCCTTCACGGTCGACACCCAGATCACCGGTGACGATGCCGCGTACCACGCCATTTTCGTCGATCAGTGCTTCCTGCGCGGCGAAGCCCGGGTAGATCTCGACTCCCAGGTTCTCGGCCTGCTGGGCCAGCCAGCGGCACAGGTTGCCCAGGGAAATGATGTAATTACCTTCGTTGTGCATGGTTTTCGGCACAAAGAAGTCAGGAATTCGGGTAGCCTTGTCAGCGTCGCGCAGCAGGTAGATGTCATCGCGCTTGACCGGGGTGTTCAGCGGGGCGCCGAGTTCTTTCCAATCTGGGAAGAGTTCGTTCAGGGCGCGCGGTTCGAATACCGCACCAGAGAGGATGTGAGCGCCAACTTCGGAGCCTTTCTCGACCACGCAGACGCTGATCTCCTGACCCGCTTCAGCGGCTTTCTGCTTCAGTCGGCAGGCGGCGGACAGTCCGGACGGGCCGGCGCCGACGATGACGACGTCGAACTCCATAAATTCGCGTTCCACAGGCTATCTCCTACTCAAGGCTCTTCGATATTTTATGTTGGAGGGCGCGGCTCGCTCCCTAAGCACGGCGTGGGCATTATATCTATACCCTCTCAGCGGGCCAATACAAACGTTTGTTTGAATTTTCTGTAGGCCTGTTAGAATCCTACTACATCGCGGATGACCGGCCAGTTCGCTGTATTGACCGGGCCAGGCCGCGGGGTCAAGATACGGGCGGTTTTGCGCTCGCCGTCTGAGCTGAAAGGTTGGTTGCGGCCGATTTTGCATCACCGGCCAGGCTCGCCTTGGCGACATTCTTATTCACCGGAGAGTAACGAGGAATCCATGAAGGTTCTTGTAGCTGTCAAACGAGTGGTTGACTACAACGTCAAGGTTCGCGTCAAGGCGGACAACAGCGGCGTCGACCTCGCCAACGTCAAGATGTCCATGAACCCCTTCTGCGAAATCGCCGTGGAAGAAGCCGTACGCCTGAAGGAGAAAGGCGTGGCGAGCGAAATCGTCGTCGTCTCCATCGGCCCGGCTACCGCCCAGGAGCAACTGCGCACCGCGCTGGCTCTGGGTGCCGACCGCGCCATCCTGGTCGAATCCAATGACGAGCTGAACTCCCTGGCCGTGGCCAAGCTGCTCAAGGCAGTGGTCGACAAGGAGCAGCCGCAGCTGGTGATCATGGGCAAGCAGGCCATCGACAGCGACAACAACCAGACCGGCCAGATGCTGGGCGCCCTGACTGGCTTCGGCCAAGGCACCTTCGCCTCCAAGGTCATCGTTGCTGGCGACAAGGTCAACGTCACCCGTGAGATCGATGGCGGTCTGCAGACCGTTGCGCTGAACCTGCCGGCGATCGTCACCACCGACCTGCGTCTGAACGAGCCGCGCTACGCGTCGCTGCCGAACATCATGAAGGCCAAGAAGAAGCCGCTGGAAACCGTTACCCCGGACGCTCTGGGCGTTTCCACCGCCTCCACCGTCAAGACCCTGAAAGTCGAAGCGCCGGCTGCTCGCAGCGCTGGCATCAAGGTCAAGTCCGTGGCTGAACTGGTCGAGAAACTGAAGAACGAGGCGAAGGTAATCTAAATGACTATCCTGGTTATCGCTGAACACACCAATGCCGCTCTGGCTGCCGCGACCCTGAACACCGTTGCTGCTGCGCAGAAGATCGGTGGCGACATTCACGTTCTGGTAGCCGGTGCCAACGCTGGCGCTGCTGCCGAAGCTGCGGCCAAGATCGCTGGCGTGGCCAAGGTCCTGGTTGCCGACAACGCTGCCTATGCCAACCAGCTGCCGGAGAACGTCGCTCCGCTGGTAGCCGAATTGGGCAAGGGCTACAGCCACATCCTGGCTGCCGCTACCAGCAACGGCAAGAACATCCTGCCGCGCGTCGCTGCTGCTCTGGACGTCGATCAGATCTCCGAGATCATCGCCGTTGAAAGCGCCGACACCTTCAAGCGTCCGATCTATGCCGGTAACGCCATCGCGACCGTGCAGTCCTCGGCTGCCATCAAGGTGATCACCGTGCGTAGCACCGGTTTCGACGCCGCTGCTGCCGAAGGCGGCAGCGCTGCCGTTGAAGCCGTTTCTGGCCCGGCTGACGCCGGCAAGTCCGCCTTCGTTGGCGAAGAACTGGCCAAGTCCGACCGTCCGGAACTGACCGCTGCCAAGATCGTCGTTTCCGGCGGCCGCGGCATGGGCAATGGCGACAACTTCAAGCACCTGTACGCCCTGGCCGACAAGCTGGGCGCTGCCGTCGGCGCTTCCCGCGCTGCGGTCGACGCCGGCTTCGTGCCGAACGACATGCAGGTCGGTCAGACCGGCAAGATCGTTGCGCCGCAGCTGTACATCGCCGTCGGTATCTCCGGCGCGATCCAGCACCTGGCCGGTATGAAGGACTCCAAGGTGATCGTTGCGATCAACAAGGACGAAGAGGCGCCGATCTTCCAAGTGGCTGACTACGGCCTGGTCGCCGACCTGTTCGAAGCTGTACCGGAGCTGGAGAAGTCGGTCTAAACCGCTTTTCCCGCAACGAAAAACCCGCTCACCAGAGCGGGTTTTTTTATGGTTCTTCGCATTCTCGCGGGGAGGATACGCTTGACACCGGACTGGCAATTACGTGTTAGCTGTCGATGAGTCGGCACTATCCATTAGCGCGTCGTCTGGCCTGATGGGTTTCGCCCCTTACGGGCGAGTCACTTTCTCTTGCTTGCCCAAGAGAAAGTAACCAAAGAGAAGGGCACCCCTCCATCCGGCCCCGGCTGCGCCGGGGTTCCCTCGCTCCATCACCGCTCCAGGGGCACGCCACGAAGGGCCATCCCGGTCCCCTTCAGGAGGCCGAGCGGAGGTGTTGCGTAGGGGGATGAGCCGCATGGATGCGGCGAAAGGCTTAATGGGCCAAGGATGGCCCATGTAAGCCGGCCCCCGCAGCGGCGCCGGAGCGAGGGAAGTTTCGCGTAGCGAAACCCGAATGTCGGGGTGCCCTTCTTTGGCACACCTTTCTTGGGCAAGCAAGAAAGGTGTGGCGCCCGTAAGGGGCGCAACCCAAACGTTCAGCGCACACGGTAATGGATAGTGCTAAGTCAGCAAGCGATACGCACACAAACTTGCCAGTCCGGTGTCAACTCGCACTTTCCCCAAACTATGCGAAGAGCTTTTTTATTGCCTGCTTGTGCGCAGTGTCACTTCAGGCCTTCTAGAAACTGCCGGTAGAGCAGGGCGCTTTCTTCGGGGCGCTCGAGCATGGGGGCGTGGCCGACGTTCTCCATGATCACCACGCTGGGTTTGCCTAGCAGCGGTTGCATGACCTCGATGCTGGATACGTCCAGCACTCGATCCTGTTTGCCCCACAGCAGTAAGGTGGGTGCCTGGATTCTTGTCAGCTGGGGCTCCAGAGCAATGGCGCGTTCCCGCAACTGCTTGAATACCATCTCGTAATGCCCGGCACGGGCCATGGCGCGCTCACCCAGATAGCGTTTGAGAGGCTCGGGCAGATAGGGCGGCTCGACGAAGATGAAGTGCAGTAGCTTGTCAAAATCCTGCGGCTGCTTGATCACCAGGGGATTGGGCTCGCCACGAGCGAGCAGACGATATAGCTCGCTCTTTTGCGGGCTGTCGATTCCGGCATTGGCGAACAGCGCCAGCGAGCGGACGCGTTCCGGGTAGCGTGCGGCGAAGAGGGCGGCGATCTGTCCGCCCATCGAGTTACCCAGCACGTGCGCCTGCTGGATACCCATGGCGTCGAGAATATCCGCCAGCCGTTCAGCCTGAGTGCCGGTATCGTAGCTACCGCTAGGCAGGTCGCTGTCGCCGAAGCCTGGCAGATCCAGGGCAATGACGCGATAGTTCGCGGTCAGGTGGCGAGCAAAGCGCAGCCAGTTATCCTTGTCGGCGGCAAAACCATGAAGCAGCACCAGCGTTTCAGCGCTTGCCGGCCCTCCCTGGTAGTAATGGATGTTAAGATTATGGACAGTCAGCTGCTCGTGAGCGAGACCGGCGCGGTACTGTTCCAGCAGACGCAGGCTGGCCAGTTGAGTCGCAGGAAAGAAATACAGCGTAGCTGCGCTACCTGACAGCAGGAGCAGCAGCGCGAACAGCAGTTTTTTCATGGCGCGTCCTTATCGCACTGATTCCGGTGGCGCCATTAAGCTAGCATGAATACACAGGACTCCGGGGCCGCTGTCCCGCCGACCCACGTATGAACCGAGAGTAGCCAATGCCTGAGCGTTGTCTGTTTAAGTCGCTGTTGCTGTGGTGTGCCCTGGTCGTTATGCCGACTGCGGCCCTGGCCGTTGGTAAATGCGAGCGCTTGGTGGCGACCGGTAATCCGGAATATCCCCCCTATCTCTGGCGTGATCCGCAGAATCCGCAGCAGTTGATCGGCGCCAATGCCGATCTGCTCAAACACCTGGCAAAAGAACTCGGTGTGGTGGTTGACGTGATCTACACCGGACCCTGGTCGCGAGCGCAGGATGAGGTGCGTACTGGGCGTGTCGACCTGATCGCTGGGGCCTTCATCACTCTACCGCGGTTGGAGCACATGGATTACGTGCACCCTGCGTTCTTCTATACACCCAGCGTGGTCTGGGTGCGCAAGGGCGAAGCATTTCCCTACGGCAGCTGGATCGACTTGCAGGGGAATACTGGCGACACCCTGGTGGGCAACAGTTTTGGTCAGCAGTTCGATACCTTCGCCAAGCAGAACCTGAAGCTCGAGGGCGTCCCCAGCTTGACTCAGGCGTTCCAGAAGTTGCTGCTTGGCCGCACCGACTATGTGCTCTACGAGCGCTACCCAGGCTTGGCGCTCGCCGAGACGCTGGGCATGGAAGATGATCTGGAGGTGCTGGACCCGCCGATTTCCAGCGAAGGCCTCTACCTTACCCTGTCGCATAATTCGGCGTGCAACGAGCCCTGGCTACGCGGCCAGCTGGCGCGAAATATGGCAGAAATGGTCGCCGCCGGGCTGCCTGAGCAGTTCCTGCAACGCAATCTGGAATTATGGAAGGCACAGCAGATGCAGCCTGATCCGGTTGGCGACGTCACTCAGTAGGAAATTTTCGTGATCAATCGAACCCTTCCCTTGTTGCTGGCGCTGGGCCTGACGGCCTGTGCCAGCGATCCTGCTCCCACCGAGCAGATGCGGCTGACCGAACAGGCGTTGGCGCAGACCAAATCCCTGGGGGTGGTCAGCGAACAGTCCGCGTCACTTCACCAGGCTGAAGAGAAGTTCGCGCAGGCCCAGGCGGCCATGCAGGACGGTGAACACAAGCAGGCGCGCCTGCTGGCCGAACAGGCCGAGCTGGATGCGCGCCTGGCTGAAGCTGAGCACCTCAATGCCAAAGGTCGGGAGCAACTGACCGAACTCAATCAACGCATCGGCCGTCTGCGCCAGCAACTGGGAGCCATGTGATGAAGGCTTTTGGTCATCTGGGCGGTCTGATGCTGGTCGGTACGCTGTTGAGTGGTTGTGCGTCCAGTCAGTTGGCGAGTGAGCAGGCTCTGGAAGAAGCGCGTCTGAGTTTTCAGTCGGTCAAGGAAGATCCCAGTGTGCTGCGCGCCGCACCCAAGGACGTGATTCGCGCAGGCGAATCGCTGGGCCGTGCTGAGCGCCTGTCCAGTTACTGGGGCAGTGGCGACGATGTGCGTCATTACGCCTACCTTAGCCAGCGCTATGCCGAGATCGCCCGGCAACACAGCGATATCAGTCTCAACCAGGAACGCGCAGCCAAGCTCGAGCTGGAACGCCAGCGTCTGCAGTTGACCTTGCGCGAAGCCAAGCTGATGAGCGTGCAGCAGCACAACGGCTGGTTGGAAGAGCAGATGGTCAGCCTCGCCACCAACGAGACCGAGCGCGGCCTGGTGATGACCCTGGGCGATATGTTGTTCGACGCCGGTCGCGCCGATCTGCAACCAGCAGCCAACCGTACGGTGCTCAAGCTCGTGCAGTTCCTGCAGATCAATCCGCAGCGCCGCGTGCGGATCGAAGGCTATACCGACAATACCGGTGATGCCGCCGAGAATCTCGAACTGTCGCGCGCGCGCGCGCAGGCTGTGGCCGATCTGCTGGTGGATCTGGGCGTGGAAGCCAAGCGTATTCAGGTCGCCGGTTACGGTGTCGACTTCCCGGTTGCGGAAAATGCGTCGGCACGTGGCCGCGCGCAGAATCGGCGGGTGGAAATCGTCTTCTCCGACGAGCGAGGCCAGCTTGGTGCCGAGCGCTGAGCGAAATGCCTGACAAAACCCCGGCAGAGTCCGGGGTTTTTTATGCACTGAAAATGGCGACGATGCCGTGCCCGATTGGCAAGCAATGGCGTAAGGGAAAACAGATCGTATCTGTGCCGGTACAATTGTGTAGCAATAGGTTACTGTTATGCTCCAGTGACCACGGAGGATATCGCCATGACCAATCTGCTGCTCTATCAACGTATCGCCCAGCAGTTGGCCGAGGATATTCGTCGCGGTGTTTACCAGCCTGGCGAGCGCGTGCCTTCGGTGCGCAAGATGAGTGCTCAGCTCAATGTCAGCCACGCCACGGTGTTGCAGGCCTACGCCAACCTCGAAGATCAGGGATTGATTCGTGCACGCCCGCAATCGGGCTTCTACGTGCACCAGACGCCAGCGCTGACCGCGCCGACACCGGACATCGCCAAGGTCGAGCGACCAGGTCTGGTCACCCGCGCCAGCATCATCAACCAGGTGCTCACCGAGTCGCGCCGCGAGGGCGTATTTCCGCTGGGCGCCGCGGTACCGCATGTCGATTACCTGCCGGTGCGCGCATTGCACCAGCAACTGGCCAAGGTCACCCGTTTTCACAGCCCGCGCGCCTTCAGCTACATGTTCAGTCCCGGCTTCGAGCCGTTGCGCCGCCAGGTGGCGATCCGCATGCGCGATGCCGGCGTGGTGGTCGATCCGTCCGAGGTGGTGATCACCCATGGCTGCGTCGATGCGCTGCAGATGAGCCTGCGTGTGCTGACCAAGCCGGGCGATCTCATCGCGGTAGAGTCGCCAACCTATTACGGCCTGCTGCAACTGGCCGACCTGCTGGGGCTCAAGGTCATCGAGATTCCCTGCGACCCGACTACCGGCATCAGCCTTGAAGCGCTGCAACTGGCGGCCAACCAGTGGCCGATCAAGGCATTGGTGCTGACCGCGCGACTGTCCAACCCGCTGGGAGGAACTATCCCCGAGGAACGTCAGCGTCAGTTGCTGCGCCTGGCCGGTGATTACGATTTCCAGATCGTCGAGGACGATATCTACGGCGAGCTGATGTTCGAACAGGGGCCGACCAAAGCACTGAAGTCGCATGATCGCGACAGCCGGGTGATCTATTGCTCGAGTTTCTCCAAGACGCTGTCGCCCGGTGTGCGTATTGGCTGGATCGTCGCCGGCAAGTATCAGGACGAGATCCAGCGGCTGCAGACCTTTTCCACCCATTCGGCGTGCAGCGTCACCCAGATGGCGGTGGCGGCTTATCTGGAGAACGGTGGCTATGACCGCCATCTGCGGCATATTCGCCAGGAGTACCGCAAGAACCTCAATGCCTTCCAGCTGGCGGTGCAGCAGTACTTTCCGGTCGGCACGCAGATGACCCGGCCCAAGGGCGGCTTTATCCTCTGGGTCAGCCTGCCGGCGCGGGTCAACACCAAGGATCTGCATGTGCGCGCGCTGCAGCAGGGTATCTCGATCGCGCCGGGGCTGATCTTCAGCAACACCGAGCAGTTCAATCATTGCGTGCGGCTCAACTGCGGCATTCCCTGGAACCGCGAGGCAGAGAGGGCGCTGATGACCCTGGGCATGCTGGCCACGCAGTTGTGCCAGGAAGCGGGCGGTTCCTGGGAAGGTTGAGAAAGCATGCCCTGGATTAACCCGTTTCATCGAGGGGCTGCGTCTACCTGAGCGAAGGTCTCGTGCCATTGCTCAGGAGGTGCACCATGTCTGCTCGTTCCTTGTTGCTCGATCGTCCGTTCGCCGTCGGTTTTTCGGCCAGCGCCTTGCTGCTGCTCGCCGCTTGCAGCGCCTCCAGCCCGGAGCCGGAAGTACAGGCCAGCCCGGCCCCGGCGTCACCGCTCGTACGCGAGCGCCTGGCTGCGCCCGCAGCGGCTGAGATGCAGGCCGAGGCCAGCCACAAGCGTCTGGCGACCCTGGCACACGCACCGTCTCCCATCGCCGATATCGTGCCGCCGGGCTACCGTGACGAGTCGCGCGAGCAGTACCAGGCCTACGCCGACAACCCGGTGTTCGCTGTCGCCGAGACGCCGGTGTCCACCTTCAGCATCGATGTTGATACCGGTAGCTACGCCAACGTGCGGCGCTTCCTCAATGGCGGGCAACTGCCACCGAAGGACGCCGTGCGTCTGGAGGAACTGGTCAACTACTTTCCCTACGCCTACCCGTTGCCGCAGGGCGATGCGCCTTTCGGTGTCAGCACTGAACTGGCGGTGACGCCGTGGAATCCGCAAACGCGCCTGCTGCGCATCGCCATCAAGGCGTCGGATCGCAGCGTGGATGAGCTGCCGCCGGCCAACCTGGTATTCCTGGTCGATGTGTCCGGCTCGATGCATCGCCGTGAAGGCCTGCCGATGGTGCAGGGCACCCTGAAATTGCTGGTCGAGCAGTTGCGCCCGCAGGATCGCGTCTCGCTGGTCACCTATGCCGGTAACAGCCAGGTGGTACTCGATTCCACGCCCGGCAGCGACAAGGCGAAGATCCGTGCGGCCATCGATCAACTCAGCGCCGGTGGTTCGACGGCCGGGGAGTCGGGCATCCAACTGGCCTACCAGCAGGCGGGCAAGCACCTGATCGATGGCGGCATCAATCGCATCCTGCTGACCACCGATGGCGACTTCAACGTCGGCATCAGCGACTTCGACAGCCTCAAGCAACTGGCTGCCGACAAGCGCAAGAGCGGCGTCTCGCTGACCACCCTGGGTTTTGGCGTGGACAACTACAACGAGCGCCTGATGGAGCAACTGGCCGACGCCGGTAACGGCAATTACGCCTACATCGACAACCTGCGCGAGGCGCGCAAGGTGCTGGTCGATCAGCTCGGCTCGACCCTGGCCACCGTGGCCAGCGACGTGAAACTGCAACTGGAATTCAACCCGAGCGAGGTCAGCGAGTACCGCCTGCTGGGCTACGACAACCGTGCGCTCAAGCGCGAGGACTTCAGTAACGACAAGGTCGATGCCGGTGATATTGGCGCCGGGCACACCGTCACTGCGCTCTACGAGATCGTTCCGACAGGCAGCAAGGGTTGGCTGGAGCCGCTGCGTTATCAGGCCACTGCCCAACCCGCGAGCAAGAGTGGCGAGCTGGCCTGGTTGCGGATTCGCTACAAGACGCCGGAGGAGATGAGCAGTCGACTGCTGGAACGCCCCATCGCGCGTGCCGAGGCCAAGACGATGAACGCCGCCAGTGAGGATCTGCGCTTCGCCGCTGCGGTAGCCGCATTCGCCCAGCAGCTCAAGGACGGCCGTTACACCGGCGACTTCGCTATGGCGCAGAGCATCGAACTGGCGCGCTCGGGCAAGGGCGAGGATCGTTTCGGTCTGCGTGGCGAGTTCATCCAGCTGGCCGAAATCGCCCAGAGCCTGCAAACTTCCGGCTCCACCCCTGTACGAGCTCAGCAGTGAACGCACCTCTCACGGATGACGACGCCGCTTTGTTGCGGCGTTACCGCCGCGGCGATGCCGCGGCCTTCAATGCGCTCTACCAGCGCCATCGGCTGGGCCTGTTTCGCTTTCTGCTCGGCCTGTGCGGCGATCACGCCCTGGCCGAAGAAGTGTTCCAGGAAACCTGGATGAGCCTGGTGCGCAGCCAGAGCGAACAGCGCGAGGCGGTGCTGTTCAAGACCTGGCTGTACCAGATCGCGCGTAACCGCCTGATCGACCACTGGCGCAAGACGGGCCGCCATCAGGCCGGGCATGACGAATACGATGAAGGCCAGCATGCCCAGGCCGATCCGCAACCCGGCCCGGAGCAGCAATGGGGCCTGAGTCGCGACAGTGAGCGGCTGCAGGCGGCGTTGGCCGACCTGCCGGAAGATCAGCGTGAAGTGTTCCTGCTGCGCGCCCATGGCGACCTGGAATTGAACGAGATTGCCGAGTTGACCCGCACGCCGGCCGAGACGGTCAAGAGCCGTCTGCGCTATGCCCTGCAGAAGCTGCGCCGGCTGCTGGCCACTGAGGAGTTGTCCGCATGAAAGATCAACGAGAACCTCTGGATCACGAGCAGGCGCTGCTGGCGCATTTTCGTGCCCATGGCAGCGGCGAACCCTCGGCCGAGCTGGATGCGCGCATCCTGGCGGCGGCAAGTGCGGCTGCCCGTGAAACGCAGCAGGCCCAGATCGACAGCGACAACGCCGGATGGGCGCAGCGCCTGCACCAATGGCTGTTCGGCAGTGGCCGCCAGCGCTGGTCGGTGGCGGTGGCCGGGCTGGCTTGTGTCGGCATCGGCGTCAGCCTGACCTGGCGTACGCTGGAGCAAACGCCGGATGCCTTCGATGCCGTGCCGCCCAGCGTGGCCATGAGCCCCGCCGCACCGGCGCCGATGGCGGCCAAGCGTGCGCCAGAGCAGGAGACGGTTGCACCTGTGGCTGCCCCGCAGGAACGCATGAGAAGCCAGGCCATGGCACGTCAGGCGCCGTCTGCCGATATGGCTGAGGCCCCGATGGCCAGTAGCGCCGCGCTGGCACCCATGGCCGAACTGGTGATCCAGAGCGAACCACGCGAGGCGCTGCTGCGTCTGCTGGAGCTGCGCAAGGCGGGTGAGCAGGAGCAGGCGCAGCGGTTGCTGGAGCAGCTAAAGGCCGACTATCCACACCTGGATATCGAGGCTGAGCTCGCTCATCTGGCCACCGAGTCGCCGCGTGAATGAGGCACGAGGTAAAGGTCGTGTAAGTCGGCTTGTCAGGCGCGCCCAGGCGGAGGAGCATGGGCGCGTACTGATCGAGCTGCCCTTGTCCCATGATGCGTAAGTCCATTCTTCTATTGCTGTGCCTGGGTTGGCTGAGCGCCTGTGAGCGTGAGCCGGAACCCGTTGCACAGCAGCCCGAGCCAGCGCCGGCAGTGGTCACAGCAACTGCGCCCGTTGCCGAGGTCGCCAAGCCAGAGCCTGTCGAACCAGCACCGCTTGCCAAGGTGGTCGAAAGCAAGCCCGTGCCCGCCGCCAAACCGCCCGTCGTCGCCAAGCCCAAGCCTGTTGTAGCGCCACAGCCCAAGCCGGTGGAGCCTGAATCGAAACAGGCATTGGATCTGAGCGTGCCGCAGGAGCTGTTCGAGCAGGCGCTGGAAAGCGAAACCCGCGAGGATCTCTCTCCCTTGCTGCCGCCGCTGTTTGGCGAGAAACCCGAAGTCCAGAGCCCGTTCCAGATCAGTGGTCGGCTGATCAGCAACGAACGGGTCGACGACTACTGGGACTCCATCGAAGGCGCTGAGCTGCAGTTCGAGTTCAAGCAGTAAGTCTTCTGCGAGCCGACTGCTCCGGCCAATAGACATGCTCGAGGCAAATTGCGGGCTGACACGAAGCCGCTCGGGCGGTGTGTTGCTATTATCGCGGCCTCTCACCTGAATTGCTGGCAAAGGAGTGCCGAATGTCTTCCAAGACTGATGAATACGATTGCCCCGCTCAGGATAGAGTGGTCTTCGCCTTGCTGGCGCTCATTGTTCCACTGCTTTCAGGAATCTTCCTGCCCTGGTGGAGCGTCGTGTGGCTGATCGTGTCGATGTTCTTTGCCATCGCGATCATCGCGCTTTCGGGATACCCGAAAGTGGCCAAGCAGTTGCCCGCTCCTTTGTTCACGCTGCTCATCGGCTTCGGATTTCAGCTATGGGGTGAGGTTTCCGGTTGGCTGGGCTTTCTCGTCGGACTTTTCGTATTCCTGTTCGGCAGCATACATACGATGTTATGGGCGCAGTTTCTCAGGCTCGACAGCTACGGCGCCAAGCACGGCGTCAGTCTGCGTTTTCAGGGCCAGGCCCCGGCTTTGGTGGTCGCTCCCCGTTCACGCTACCTTCCAAAAGATGGCACCGCCTGGCAGGACACATCCACGGATGGTTTCGCCTGGGTAATAGACGGTCGAGTGACCCAACAGCTCCAAGTGGGTGTCGATCAGTGGTCGCCCCGTATCGTTGTCCGCACGGCCGAGGACTCTTCTTCGTCCATTGAGCTTCCTACCGCTTCCCGATCCACGGCTCAGGAGCTGCAACGTCAGGGCGAAGTTGATTGCAACGGCCATCTGATATTCCGCTCACCGCAGGGCGGCCATATCCTCCGTGGCGAGCCATGCACCGAGGTGGATGGCCAAGGTGGGGCCGGCTATAGCTTCTGGCTGGATGAAAAACCCACGGGGTTGGTGCTCGAGCAGGACGCCTCGGTGCTGTGGAGCGAAGACGATCAGGCGCTTGTCTGTCGCGCGCGGGCCGAGAGCCAGTCTGTGGAGGGAACCGCTACCTGGCTGTGGCGAGCAGCCTCCGGTTGGCGACCGCTGGAGGAGCCCTGGCAATCGCTCGTCGACGAACCCGTGCTGGAGTGGAGCACGCCCTGTCGTCTGGAGGATGAGCGTCTCTTCTACGAAGCGCTGATGCATGGGGCGGAAACGGAAAAGCCTATGGCTCTGACACTGTGCATCGAGCTGGAAGGGGAGCATGCGGGCGCCTTGTCGCTGCAGCTGCCGTCGATGCAAGGTGGCGCGCAACCCTGCCTGAACCTGCTGCGCAAGAGCCGCGATGGCCGTCGCCATGCCTTTGCCTGCCATGTCGGCGCCTGGCGGTTGCCGGGGCAATGGTGTCTCGATCACCGCGTTTCGGACTGCGGGCGTTATCTGGCCTTGATCGCCTTTGCCGAGGCGCCCGCCGTTCCGCATCAACTGGTTGTGGCTGATGTGCTGGCGCGGCGCCTGCTGAGGCTCGACGAGCCGCTGCTGATCGCCGGGCTGCAGGCGTTCGAGGACGGCGTCATCAGCCTGCAGCAGATAGTCGGCAGGCAGGCCAGTGCCGTTGGTGCGGGTCCCTTGCCGCGCCTCGAGGCGCTGGCGCCGGCAGCGCAACAGGCCGACGCCTTCGTTGCGGTTGGCCGCTTGCATCATCGGACCGTGCAGGTGGCGGTCGATGCCTGGTCGTTGCGTCTGCTGCCAAATTGGCGTCTGGAATGGCGCCCTGTGCCTGCCAGCTCTCTGGGCGATTACCTGCTCGCTGCGCCCGGTGCAGGCGATGCCGCCTGGCTGTTCGGACTGGACAGAGAAATGCGCGAAGGGAGCGGGCCTGTACCGGGTGGTGCCTGTGTCCTGACCGCCTCCGGTTGTGGCGTTGCGGATCTGGCACCCTCGATGGTCTGGTCGGCGGACGGCCGTTATCTGGCGCTGAGTCGCCGGGTGATCAGCGAGGAGACCATAAAGTGGCACCTGTTGCTGCTGGATACCCGGGAGCACACGCTGCGCCACAGTGCTCAGCCTCTGCCTACGATGCCGTGCTTCGAGGCATTCGATGCCGCCGGCCTGCACGTCAGCGGTGTCGAGCACGAGGTGCAGTTGATCACCATGAACACGCTGCTGGCGCTGCCCCGACAGATGCTGATCCGCAGTGGCGATATCTGGCTGCCTGCTGAACAGCTGAGCGATGCCGTGCACTGGCAGCGCCTGGACAGCGCGCATTTGCAGAGCTGGCGCTCGCCTGAGGTCGAGCCATCTCGGGCGTAGCGTTTCGCTCAGAAGCGATAGGCCTGCCGTGTGATGGCCCCGTGCAGTTCACCATCGAGCGGCTCGAAGCTGTTCGAGCCCGGCAGGCGCACGAACAACGGGCCATCGACCTTTGCGGGGTCATAGGCGGCCTGTTTCAGATCCGTCTTCTTGTACTTGAAGGTACCGGTGGTCTCGACTTCGCCGAGTAAACGCACGAACAGCGGCGCGGCGTAAGCCGGCAGCTCCGCGTCGAGGTGGGCGGCCAGAGCGGTGCCGTCCAGTTCGCAACCTGGCGTCAGGCGCAGCGCGGCCATGCCGCAGCGACCGTTGGTGCCGGGAATCTCCACGCCGTAGACCACTGCATCCTCCACACCGGGGAAGGCCCCGAGCACGTTTTCCACTTCGGTAGTGGAGACGTTCTCGCCTTTCCAGCGGAAGGTATCGCCGAGGCGGTCGACGAACTGGGCGTGCTTGCAACCGATGTCTCGCATCAGGTCGCCGGTGTTGAACCAGGCGTCGCCCTTCTTGAACACGTCGCGCAGGATCGCCGCCTCGCTCTTGGCCGGATCGGTGTAGCCGTCGAACGGCCACTTGGCGCTGATCTCGCTGATCAGTAGACCGGCCTCGCCCTTGTCGGCCTTTTGCAGAAAGCCCTTCTTACAGCGGATCGGCCGATCATTCTCCAGGTCGTAGCGGACGATGGCGTAGGTAGCCGGTGTGTAACCGACGGTATTGTCGAAGTTGAAGACGTTGGTGAAGCCGATATTGCCTTCGCTGGAGGCGTAGAACTCGGTGATCTGTTCGACACCGAAGCGCTGCTTGAACTCGGCCCAGATCGAGGGGCGCAGGCCGTTGCCGATCATGCAGCGCAGGCTGTTGCCTCGTTCGGCCGGGTGCACGGGCTGGTTGAGCAGGTAGCGGCACAGTTCGCCGATGTAGCCGAAGCAGGTGGCCTGGTAGCGCGCCACGTCGCTCCAGAAGGCGCTGGCGGAGAACTTGCGGCGTAGGGCGATGGCGGCGCCGCCGGCCAGTACCGCGCTCCAGCACACGGTGACGGCATTGTTGTGGTAGCAGGGCAGGGTGAGGTAGAGCACGTCACGCTTGTTCAGGGTCAGGCCGGAGTGGCCGAAGCCACCGTAGGCCTTGATCCACTTGCCGTGGCTCATGATCGAGGCCTTGGGCAGGCCGGTGGTGCCGGAGGTATAGATCAGGAAGCAGGCGTCCTTCATGCGTACGCGCTGGCTGTCCGGCGGGTTGTCCTCGGCCTGGCCGGCGGCCAGTTGCATGAGGTTGAGCCAGCCGTCCGGCGCCTGGCCGGGATCACGTAGACAATCCTGGTCGGCGATCCAGTAGAGTTTGGCCTGCTGGTTCTTCAGTTGCGCGGCGATTTCCTCGAAAGCGCCTAGCAGTTCGTCGCCGATCACTAGAAAACCGGGGTTGACCAGGTTGAAGCTGTGCGCCAGCACCTTGCCGCGCTGGGTGGTGTTGATCAGCGCGCCGACCGCGCCGAGCTTGCTTAGGGCTGCGAGGATTGCCAGCAGCTCCAGGCGGTTCTCCAGCATCACCGCGACCACATCGCCATGACCGACGCCCTCGGCCTTGAGCGCCCAGGCCAGGCGGTTGGCCCAGGCATTGAAAGCGCGATAGTTGAGCTGGCGGTTTTCATCCATCAGCGCCGGACGCTCGGGGTGGCGTTGGGCGGCGCGCTGTAGCGCCCAGGCCAGCGACAGATTCTTCTCGCGGTTGCGGATGCCTGCGTAGTACAGGCCGCGCAGCATGCGCGGTACACGCGGCAGGTGCTGCGGCAGGTGGGCCAGGAAGCGAAAGGGAGAAATCAGATCGGCTTGGCTCATGGGGCTCGCACTTGGCTGTTATGGATGGGGGCGAGTTCTGACTCTAGTCAGCCTGGCGAGCACCAGCCATGGCTCTGGTGCGCTCAGCGGTGGGCAGATCGGCAAATGGCCTTGCCGCTCGTAGGGTGCGCTGCGCGCACCCTACGGATCGAGGCTCGCGCGTAGCCCGGATGCAATCCGGGGAAATCTGCGCGCGGGATCCCCGGATTGCATCCGGGCTACGAAGCCAACGCATCCGAGGCTTCAATCGACGAACAGGTCTGGCACCAGGCTGCCGCCAGCGGGATCGAAACGGTACTGCTCGAAATCGGTGACGCCCCGTTCGCGCAGGATGTCCTCGTCGATCAGCAGGCGCCCGGTGAGGCTGCGGCCTTCGCTACTCAGGATCGCATGCGCCGCGTCGGCCATGATCGCCGGAGTGCGTGCCCGCTTGAAGGCGTCGCGGCTGCCCAGCTCGAATTCGATGGCGGCGGTGGCGATCATGGTTTTCGGCCACAGCGAATTGACGCTGATACCGTACTTCTTGAACTCTTCGCTCATGCCCAGGGTGAGCATGCTCATGCCGTACTTGGTGACGGTGTAGGGGCCGTGCTGGGCGAACCATTTAGCGTCTAGGTTGAGTGGCGGCGAGAGGTTGATGATGTGCCCGCCCGCGCTTTTCTTGAGATAGGGAAGTGCGGCCTGGCTGCAGACCATCACGGCGCGGGTGTTGATCTGGTACATCAGATCGAAGCGCTTGGGGTCAAGCTTCTCCACGCCCACCAACTTGATCGCGCCTGCGTTGTTGACCAGGGCATCGATGCCACCAAAATGCTCGGCGGCCTGGGCCATGGCCGCCGCCACGGCCTGTTCGTCACGCACATCCAGCTGCAGGGCCAGCGCCTTGCCGCCAGCGGCTTCGACTTCGGCGGCGACGCTGAAGATGGTGCCTTCGAGTTTCGGGTGCGGCTCGGCGCTCTTGGCCGCAATGACGATATTGGCGCCGTCGGCGGCGGCCTTGAGGGCGATCTCGCGGCCGATGCCACGGCTGGCACCAGTGATGAACAGGGTCTTGGCGGAAAGTGACATGGGCGTGCTCCGGTATTGTTGTTATGAGGGAGGAGAGACTCTAATCGTGAGTTTCCGTCGCGGCTAACAGGCCGTTGAAAAACGTAGGCGAGGCAGGCAAGACAAGGCAAAAACGGCCGAAAAAGCGCAGTTTACGTGCTGTAAATGAGCATTTTGAGGCCGTTTTAAACGCAGTATTGCCAACGCAGGTAGTTTTTCAACAGCCTGCTAAAGCCCCTCCCACAGCGATATTTCAGGCCCCTACAGCTTCGATTTCCACCAGCAACTGGCGATTCTTCACTTGGTCGCCCTGGCTCACGCCGACGCGGCGAACGATGCCGTCGACGCCAGCCTTGAGCGGGTGCTCCATCTTCATCGCTTCCAGCACCACCAGTAGTTGCCCCTTGCTGACGCTGGCGCCCTCGGCGATCAGTACGTCGACGATGGCGCCATCCATCGGTGCCTTGACCGCGCCGCTGCTGGCGGCGTTCTGGCCGCCGGCCGGCTCGTGGGTGACATCAACCAGTTCCAGGTTGCCGTGCTCACCATACAACCACAGGTGCTCGCCTTCGATGTGGTAAGCCTGGCGGCGGCGCACACCGTCCAGTTCCAGGGTCAGCCAGCGACCGTCGCTGGCTAGCAGGCGCAGGGACAGCTGTTCCTCGCCATGACGCACGCAAAGGTGCGCTTGGGCGCCGCTGGCGAGTACGTCCAGCTCCACGGCGTGCTTGTGCTCGCCCTGCTTGAGGACGAAACGCCAGGGCGCGCTGCCAGCGCTGCGCCAGCCGGACAGGCCGGGCTGGTGCGCACGGGCGTCGGCCGAAACCTGGTAGAGCAGGGCGGCGGCCATGGCCAGTTCGGCCAGGCTGGCCGTGTGCGGGTGCAGGCTGGGGTCATCCGCGAAATGCTCGGCGATGAACGCCGTGGTGGCATTGCCGGCAGCGAACTCCGGATGCTTGAGCAGATTGGCGAGGAAGCGTTGGTTGCCATTCACGCCCAGCAGCACGCACTGCTCGACCGCACGCACCAGCTTGCGCCGGGCTTCGTCGCGGGTTTCGCCGTAGGCGATGACCTTGGCCAGCATCGGGTCGTAGAAAGGGGTGACGGCCTGGCCTTCGACCAGGCCGTGGTCGATGCGCACACCAGCCAGCAGTTCGGGCTCCCAGCGCAGCACCTGACCGGTTTGCGGCAGGAAGCCGGCGGCCGAGTCCTCGGCATACAGGCGCACTTCCATGGCGTGGCCGGTGAGGCGAATGTCGTCCTGCTGCAGCGGCAGGGGCTGGCCTTCGGCGACGCGAATCTGCCAGGCCACCAGATCCTGGCCGGTGATCAGCTCGGTAACCGGGTGCTCGACCTGCAGGCGGGTGTTCATTTCCAGGAAGAAGAATTCACCGCTGGCATCGAGCAAAAATTCCACGGTGCCGGCGCCGACGTAGTTCACCGAGGCTGCCGCCTTGACCGCCGCTTCACCCATGGCCTTGCGCAGCTCCGGCGTCATCACCGGGCAGGGCGCTTCCTCGACCACCTTTTGGTGGCGGCGTTGCACCGAGCAGTCGCGCTCGCCGAGATAGACGATAGTGCCGTGGTGGTCGCCGAAGACCTGGATTTCCACGTGGCGTGGGCGGATCACCGCGCGTTCGAGAATCAGCTCGCCGGAGCCGAAGGCGTTCTGTGCCTCCGAGCGGGCGGTGCGGATCTGCCCCAGAAGCTCGCATGATTCATGCACCAGGCGCATGCCACGGCCGCCGCCACCGGCGCTGGCCTTGATCATCAGCGGGTAGCCGATGCGCTCAGCTTCGCTGGCCAGGGTTTCATCATCCTGGGCGGCGCCTTCGTAGCCGGGGATGCAGGGCACACCGGCGTCACACATGGCGATCTTGGATAGGCGCTTGCTGCCCATCAGGTGGATGGCGTCTGCGGTCGGGCCGATAAAGACGATGCCGGCTGCTTCACAGGCACGGGCGAAATCGGCGTTCTCGGAGAGGAAACCATAGCCGGGGTGAATGGCGTCGGCGCCGGTCTTGCGCGCGGCCTCGATGATGGCGTCGATGCGCAGGTAGGACTGGTTGACCTGGGCCGTGCCGATGCACACCGCTTCGTCGGCGACCTGCACGTGGCGGGCATCGGCATCGGCCTCGGAGTACACCGCCACGGTGCGATAACCGAGTTCGATGGCAGTGCGCATCACCCGGCAGGCGATCTCGCCACGGTTGGCGATCAGGATCTTGTTGAATGCGGGCATCTTTGTGCTCCTGCTGTGCGTAGCCCGGATGCAATCCGGGGAATCATTTTGGCGAGCGTTCCCGGATTGCATCCGGGCTACGGTCTGTCGATTTTGTTGTAGGAGCCAGCTTGCTGGCGATCCTGGTTCGAGCTGATCGCGAGCAAGCTCGCTCCTACAGTTGCTGGTGTGGTTACTGCGCCCACTTTGGCTTGCGTTTCTGCACGAAGGCCATGGTGCCCTCTACACCCTCGGCACCGGTGACAGCAGCGGCGAACTGTTCGGCGGCGTGGTCGAGCAGCGGACCGAGGGCTTCGCGTTCGCTGGCCAGCAGCAGGGCTTTGGTCTGGGCGTTGGCCTGCGGCGCGCACTGGCGGATCTGTTCCAGGGTTTCGTCCAGGCGCTGCGCCAGTGCGATCTCGTCGTTCTCGCAGTAGTGCACCAGGCCCAAACGCAGGGCCTCGGCACCGTCGAAGCGGGCGGCGGTCAGCGCCAGGCGGCGCGCCTGGGTCAGGCCGATGCGGTGCACGACGAAGGGAGCGATCTGCGCCGGGAGGATGCCCAGCGTGGTTTCCGGCAGGCCGAACTTGGCGCCGCTGGCGGCGATGGCCACGTCGGACACGCAGGCCAGGCCGAAGCCGCCGCCGAGTACGGCACCTTCCAGCACCGCTACCAGTACCTGCGTCGCGGCCTGGGCTTCTTCCAGCAGCGCACCGAAGGCGCGGTTCAGCTCGCGGTAAGCGTCGCTGCCCTTGGCGCGCGCGCCGGCCATATCCTTGATATCGCCGCCAGCGCAGAAGTGGCCCCCCGCACCGCGCAGAACGAGGGCACGCACGTTCGGGTCATGGCGCACGGCCTCCAGGGTGGCGCGCAGTTCGCCGACCATGGCCAGGCTCATGGCGTTGCGGCTGTCCGGGCGGTTGAGGGTGATGTGCAGCACGCCACCGACGTAGTTCAGCAGCAGGGTTTCGCAGGAGGGCAGATCGTTCATTGCATACCTCGGTGTAGGGCGGGTGAAACCCGCCGCTGCGCTGTGAGTGGCGGGTTGCACCCGCCCTACGGGTCAGCCTTTCTTCTTCCCTGGCAGGATGCCCATCAGCTTGCAGATGATGCCGAGCATGATTTCGTCGGCGCCGCCGCCGATGCTCACCAGGCGCACGTCGCGGTAGGCGCGCGACACCGGGTTGTCCCACATGAAGCCCATGCCGCCCCAGTACTGCAGGCAGGCGTCGGACACCTCGCGGCCCAGTCGGCCGGCCTTGAGCTTGGCCATGGAGGCCAGCTTGGTCACGTCACGGCCCTTCACGTACTGCTCGGTGGCCTGGTAGACCAGAGCGCGCAGGCACTCGATCTCGGTCTGCAGCTCGGCCATGCGGAAGTGGATGACCTGGTTGTCGATCAGCGGTTGGCCGAAGGTGTGGCGCTGCTTGCAGTAATCGATGGTGGTGTCGACGCAGTGTTCCAGGCCCTTGATCATGTTGGCCGCGCCGAACAGGCGCTCTTCCTGAAACTGCAGCATCTGCATCATGAAACCGGCGCCTTCGTGGCCGATACGATAGCGCTGCGGCACGCGCACGTTGTCGAAGAACACCTGGGCGGTCTCCGAGCTGCGCATACCGAGCTTGTCCAGGTGCGGACTGACGCTGATACCGGGCGTCTTCATCGGCACCACGATCAGCGACTTGTTGACGTGTGGCTTGTCGTCGCTGGTATTGGCCAGCAGGCAGATGAAGTCGGCCGACGGCGAGTTGGTGATCCACATCTTGCTGCCGTTGATCACGTAGTCGTCGCCGTCCTTGCGCGCGGTGGTCTTCAGGCCTGCCACATCGGAGCCGGCGCCGACCTCGGAGACGCCGATGCAGCCGACCATCTCGCCGCTGATGGCCGGGCGCAGGAACTCTTCGCGCAGCTCGTCGGAGCCGAAGCGCGCCAGGGCCGGGGTGCACATGTCGGTCTGCACGCCGATGGACATCGGGATGCCGCCGCAATGGATGGTGCCGAACTCCTCGGCGGCGACGATCGAGTAGCTGTAGTCCAGACCCATGCCACCGAACTTCTCCGGCTTGGAGATGCCCAGCAGGCCCAGCTCGCCGGCCTTCTTGAAGATCTCGTGGATGGGGAAGCGGCCTTCCTTCTCCCAGGCGTCGACGTGCGGATTGATTTCCTTGTCGACGAAGTTGCGGACGGTACGGCGGAGTTCTTCGTGCTCTTGAGTGAAGATCATTGTTGTTGTGCTCCGTATCGAATGGGTCTGTAGGGCGGGTGAAACCCGCCACATGCTTGGCGGGTTTCACCCGCCCTACGTTTAAAATCTCGCGACGCCGAAGCTGCTTTTCTTCAACGGCCGCAGGTTGGCTTCGGCGCAGATGTCCAGCAAAAAGCCCAGCAGCTTGCGGGTGTCGCGCGGGTCGATCAGGCCGTCATCCCACAGGCTGGCGGTGCCATACAGCGCGGTGGACTGGCTGTCGAGCTTTTGCGCGGTCACGGTTTCCAGCATATCGAGCATCTTCGGATCGGCTTCCTTGCCCTCCTTGGCGTGCTTGTCCTCGGTGACGATGCGCAGCACCTTGCCGGCCTGAGCGCCGCCCATCACGGCGGTCTTGCTGTTGGGCCAGGCGAAGATAAAGCGCGGGTCCAGACCGCGGCCGCACATGGCGTAGTTGCCAGCGCCGTAGGAGCCGCCGACGACGATGGTGAGCTTGGGCACGGTGGCGTTGGCCACGGCCTGGATCATCTTCGAGCCGTGCTTGATCACGCCGTTCTGTTCCGATTCCGTGCCGACCATAAAGCCGGTGGTGTTGTGGAAGAACAGGATCGGCGTGTTGCTCTGCTCGCACAGCTGGATGAACTGCGCCGCCTTGGCCGCGCCCTGCGGGGTGATCGGGCCGTTGTTGCCGATGAAACCGCAGGCCTGGCCTTCGATCTGCAGGTGGCCGCAGACGGTCTGGCTGTCGAACTCGTTCTTGAAGTCGAGGAACTCCGAGCCATCGGCGATGCGTGCGATGATCTCGCGTACGTCATAGGGCTTCTTGGCGTCGGCCGGCACCAGGCCGAGCAGTTCCTCGGCCGGATACAGCGGCTCGCGCCAGCTTTTCGCCGGACGCGCCGGTAACTGCTGGTTCCACGGCAGCATGCCCAGGATCTCGCGCGCCAGGCGCACGCCGTCGGCGTCATTCTCGGCCAGGTACTCGGCGGTGCCGGCGACCTGGGCGTGCATCTCGGCGCCGCCGAGTTGCTCGTCAGTGGCGATCTCGCCGGTGGCGGCCTTGAGCAGCGGCGGGCCAGCGAGGAACATCTTGGCCTTGCCGCGTACTACCACCACGTAGTCCGACAGGCCGGGCTGGTAGGCCCCTCCGGCGGTGCTGGAGCCATGTACCACGGTGATCTGCGGCAGGCCCATGGCGGACATGCGCGCCTGGTTGGCGAAGCCGCGCGCGCCTTCGACGAAGATGTCGGCGGCGTAGTTGAGGTTGGCGCCGCCGCTCTCGGCCAGGGTCACCACCGGCAGCTTGTTCTCGAAGGCGATCTGCTGCAGGCGCAGCGATTTTTTCAGCCCAGTGGGGGAGATGGTGCCGCCCTTGATCGCGCTGTTGTTGGCGATCACCAGGCAGCGCACGCCAGCGATGTAGCCGATGCCGGCGATGATGCCGCCGCCGGCCTGGCTGCCGTCCTTGTCGCCGTGCAGCTTGTAGCCGGCCAGCGAGGACAGTTCGAGGAAGGGCGCGCCGGCATCGAGCAGCAGGTTGATACGTTCACGCGGCAGCAACTGGCCGCGCTTCTCGAACTTGGCCTTGGCTTCCTGCGCCTTGTCGAGCACCTTCTGCTCGACGTCACGGAAGGTCGCGATGGCTGCCAGCATGGTTTCGCGGTTCTGCGCGAAGGCTTCGCCATGGACATCGATTTCCGATTGGATCACGGGCATGGCCTTACTCCTGATCTTTCAGTACGTCGGGCACGTAGGCCCGGTGGAAACCGTTGTAGGACTCGCTGTTTTTCGCCTTGCCCAACGTCCAGGCACGGGTGCCCTGGCTGGCGGCACCGTCGATGCGGATGGTGTTGCCGCTGATGAAGTTGGCGCCGGGGCTGAGCAGGAAGACGATGGCCGACGCCACCTCCGATTCGCTGCCGATGCGTTGCAGCGGTACGTGATCCTTGAGGTTGCGGATCATGTTCTTCATCGACTCGGGGTAGGTGTCCATGCCGCTGGAGGCGATCCAGCCCGGCGCTACGGCGTTGACCCGCACACCGGCGTGGCCCCATTCGTAGGCGGCGGTCTTGGTGAAGTTCTCCATGCCGGCACGCGCCGCACCGGAGTGACCCATGCCGGGCATGCCGCCCCACATGTCGGCGAGCATATTGACGATGCTGCCACCGTGCTTGCTCAGGCTCTGCAGGAGGACTTCCTTGGCCACCAGAAAACCGCCGACCAGGTTGGTGCGCACCACGGTCTCGAAGCCTTTCTGGTTGATACCGATCAGCGGCGCGGGGAACTGACCGCCGGCGTTGTTGACCAGGTGATGGATGCGTCCGCGTTGCGCAATCACCGCGCCGACCATGGCCTTCACGGCTTCTTCGTCACGGATGTCGCAGACCTGGAAGCTGGCGCTGCCGCCGTCCTCGGTGATCTCGGCGCAGGTCTTCTCCAGCTTTTCCTGCTTGCGCCCGACCAGCACCACATGGGCGCCCAGGTGGGCCAGCTCGTGGGCCACGCAGCGGCCGATGCCACTGCCACCGCCGGTGACCAGGATGGTCTGGTCAGCGAACAGGCCAGGTTTGAATACCGAGTCGTATGCCATTGTTGTTTTCCTTGTTGCACCTGCATCGGTTTATGTAGGAGCCAGCTTGCTGGCGATGCTTTTGCGTTGTTGATCGCGGGCAAGCCCGCTCCTACAGGCTGTCGGCCAGCGCCTTGGGCACCGGCACCGGGAATTCCAGCAGTTGCTGGGCGAAAGCCTTGCCCTGCGGGTCGATGCGCAGGCTGGCGACGCCACCACCGCCCAGCGCGTTCTCCAGCAGGAAGTTGAGGCTGTGGCTGCCCGGCAGGTACCAACGGCTGACGCGGCCCCGTTCGGCGTCCAGGGTATGTGCCATCCAGTTGGCCACGGCTTCGGGCGTCAGCGCAGCGGCTATCCATGCCAGGTATTCGGGCTTTCGCGCCATCACGCCGATGTTGCTGTGATTGCCCTTGTCGCCGGAGCGGGCCACGGCCAGGCGGATCAGCGGCACGGCAGCGTCGGCTTCACCCATCGGTACGGGCAGAGCGGCTGGCGCACGGAGTTGGGCTGGGTCGAAGGCATCGATCTGCGGCAAGGCGACCGGCTGGCGCTCGCCGTCGATCTCGACGCTCAGGGCGCAGGCACTCTTGTCCACCAGGAAGCTGAACAGGCGGATCACTGGGTAGACGGTCGGGCGGCCACCGACGATGCCGGTCAGACCCGGCGCCATGCCAGTGGCAGCCTGGGCGATCTCGCGGGAGAAGAGGATCAGCGCCTCCTTCTTGGCATGACGCACGGCGATCTTCACCACCAGCTCGCGGCTGTCCTGGCGCCGAGCGTGGGCACCATAGGTGGCCTCGCTACCCAGCAGCTCGACGCTGACCTCCTGGTAACGGCCCCAGCCACGTTCGGCGAACATCTCTTCGGTCTTGTTGATGATCGCCTGGCTGACCCGCTCGGCCTTGGCCACGGCATCGATACCTGCGAGCACGCAGCTGGCGGTGCAGCGAAAACCGTCCGGGTGGGTGGCGCTGACCTTGTATTGCCCGGTGGGCGGCAGGCCGCGCGCACCCTGCAGCTGCACCCGGTTGTCGCCGACCTGGCTCAGCGCGACCTGGGTGAAATCGCAGACCACATCCGGCAGCAGATAGGCGCGCGGGTCGCCAATCTCGTAGAGCATCTGCTCGCCAACGGTAAAAGGCGTGACCAGGCCGCCGGAACCCTCCGGCTTGGTCACGACGAAACGGCCATCATCCTCGACCTCGACGATGGGGAAACCGATGTGCTCGTAGTCCGGCACGTCGCGCCAGTCGGTGAAGTTGCCACCGGTGCACTGCGCACCGCATTCGATGATGTGCCCGGCCAGCGCAGCCTGGGCCAGCTTGTCGTAGTCGCTCCAGGACCAGCCGAACTCGTGCACCAGGGCGGCGCTGACCACCGCGCTGTCGACCACGCGGCCGGTGATGACGATGTCGGCGCCCTGTTCCAGCGCGGCGACGATGCCCGGTGCGCCCAGGTAGGCGTTGACCGACACGCAGAAGGGCGGCAGCGGCGCGCCCGTGAACATCTCGCGGGTGCCGGCCTTGACCAGCTCACCGAGCTTGGGCTGCAGGTTGTCGCCATGCAGTACGGCGATCTTCAGCTGTACGCCGGCCTGTTCGCAGGCGGCGCTCAGGGCGGCGGCGCAGGCCATCGGGTTGACCCCGCCAGCGTTGCTGATGACGCGGATGTTCTTCGTCGCGATGTCGTCCAGCAGCGGGGTGAGCACCTCGATGAAATCGCGGGCATAGCCGTCGTCAGGCTTCTTCATACGGGCGCCGGCCATGATCGACATGGTGATCTCGGCCAGATAGTCGAACACCAGGTAATCCAGTTCGGCACCCTGAACCAGTTGAGCGGCAGCGGTGGAGGTGTCGCCCCAGAAGGCGGAGGCGCAGCCGATGCGTACGGTTTTGTTCATTGGAATTGGCCCGTCACACATTGAGAAGGTGAGTCGACATTACCAAGCAAGCGCTTGGTTGAAAAGTGGCGAGAGACGGCAATTCGGCCAAAAATGCGCCCAAGCGCTTGCTTGGTAAGCGCCTGCCGCATACATTTCATCAAGCAAGACAAGCACTTGCCGGCAGCATAGAGAATTCATCAGAACAATCGCCGTGCAAGGCAATCAGGGGAGAAGTCAGCGTGGACGAACACAGAGCCCAGGCCGTGATGCAGGAGCTGGTCGCCAGCGGCCAGGTAACCGATCCAGACAGTGCCCGTGGCAAGCTGTTGCAGATGGCCGCTCACCTGTTTCGCAGCAAGGGTTACGAGCGCACGACGGTGCGCGACCTGGCTGCCGCCATCGGTATTCAGTCCGGCAGCATCTTTCACCACTTCAAGAGCAAGGAAGAGATCCTGCGTTCGGTGATGGAGGAAACCATCGTCTACAACACCGCCCTGATGCGCGCTGCACTGGCCGAGGCGCAGGGCACCCGCGAGCGGCTGCTGGCGCTGATCCGCTGCGAGCTGCAGTCGATCATGGGTGGTACCGGCGAGGCCATGGCGGTGCTGGTCTACGAATGGCGTTCCCTTTCGGAGGAGGGCCAGGCGCAGGTACTGGCCTTGCGTGATACCTACGAGCAGATCTGGCTGGCGGTATTGGGCGAGGCGCGCGAGGCCGGATACTTCAAGGGCGACCCGTTCATTCAGCGGCGTTTTCTCACCGGTGCGCTCAGCTGGACCAATACCTGGTTCCGTTCGCAGGGACCAATGACGCTGGATCAGTTGGCCGAGGAAGCGTTGTCATTGGTGTGTAAGGAAGCCTGAGCGAATTCGGCTAGGATAGGAGCAACTGCCGGTTTTCGGCTCGAACACGGGTGCTGGGGTGCTCCCGCGTTGTGATCCGTGACGAGAGGTCGAGTTTGCGCGCACTAGCCTTTTGCCTGTTGTGCTGTCTTGCGCTGTTGCATGTACCTGCTGCCGTTGCCCTGCAGGAGGTGCGTGTCGGTGGTTATCACTTACCGCCATATCTGGACAAACCCGAATCACCTTATCCGCAAGGTTTGGTGCCCGAGTTGTTGCGCGCGCTCAATGCGGCGTAGCAGCAATACCGTTTCGTTCTGGTGCCGACCTCGGCGACCCGCCGTTACCGCGACCTCGAGAGCGGACGCTTCGATCTGATGTTCTTCGAGTCCACTCGCTGGGGCTGGCAGGGCACTTCATACCTGGCCGTGGGGCTGGATATCGATGATGCGGAAGTCTATGTCGCCGCGGCGGAGCCGGGGCGTGGGCAAGACTATTTCGAGGATTTCAACGACAAGCGCATGGCGCTCTACAACGGCTATCACTATGGTTTTGCCAGTTTCGATGCCGACCCTGATTATCTCGCACGCACGTTCAATGCGCTGTTGACCTATTCCCACGATAGCAACCTGCGCATGCTGCTGGCGCGGCGCGTCGATATCGCCGTGGTGACGCGCTCGTACCTGGAGCTGTTTCTGGATCGACATCCGGAAATGCTGCCCGAGTTGCTGGTTTCCGATCGGCTGGATCAGCTCTATCACCATCAGGTGCTGCTGCGGCCCAAGGGGCCGCTGAGCCCGGCTGAAGTTGCCGAGTTGTTGAACCGGCTGCAGACCAGTGGAGAACTATCGAAGCTACTTGGGCGCTATCGTCTGACACTGGGCAACAAAGTGTCAGTGCGGTGAAAATCCATCTGGTCGGTCAGGAGAGACTGGAGTAGTGTGCAGCACATTGAGAGAAGGAATTTTTTGGGGACTCGAGATGCGGCATGCGCGGTGCTGGGTTCATGGATGTTTGGGTGCCTTGTGTCTCTTGCTAGTGGATTCTCTCTATGCGGCCGACGTGGTCAAGGTCGGTGGCGCGCACTTTCCCCCCTATGTGATCAAGTCCAACCTGCACGACTCGAGTGGCTTGCTACCGCAACTGCTCGAAGCGCTCAACCGAGAGCAGAGCGAATACCACTTCACCATGTTGCCCACCGCCATCGTGCGTCGTTTCAGTGACCTGCAGCGCGGGCGTATCGACATGGCGATTTTCGAGAATCCGCAATGGGGATGGCAGGACATCGACGCTGAAGCTGTCGATATGAGGCTGGAAGATGCTGAGTTGTTCGTCGCCAGGAACGAGGCGCTGCGCGACCAGAGTTACTTCGAACAGCTCGAAGGCAAGCGCCTGGCGCTTTATCGCGGTTATCACTACGGATTTGCCCAGTTCAACAGCGATCCGGAGTTCCTGACCAGCACCTTCAATGCCAACCTCGGTCACTCCCACGACAGCAACCTGCTGATGGTGATACGCGGGCGCGCCGATGTCGCATTGGTCTCTCGCTCCAATCTCTATGACTTCCTTGAGCGCAATCGCGATTATGCACGCCAGTTACTGATCTCCGAGCGTGTCGATCAGATCTATCGTCATCATGCGATGATTCGTGCCGGCGCGCCGATAACTCCCGAACGCTTCGCTGCCTTGCTCGAGCAGTTGCGGGAGAAGGGCGAGTTGCAACGCATCTTCTCGCCTTACCGCATTGCCGTCATGCAAGACGTAACGGATAGCTCAGCAACAGAATATGCAGCAGATTGACCGCTGTGTGCAGCGCGATGGCCAGGCTCAGGCGGCCGCTGTAGTGAAAGGCCATAACCGAGGCCAGCGCAGGTCGCCACCACTGCAAATAGCGCGCTGAAAGGCAGATGGGCCGCGCCGAACAAGCCGGCCGTCAACAGCAAGCCGGGCCAGATGCCCAGGCGCTTGATCAGGGCGGTCTGTAGCAGGCCGCGAAAGAGCAATTCCTCCGCCAGCACCGCCACGCAGAGATTGACCGCCAGCCACAACAGCAGACCCTGCGGCCATTTGGGTTGCCAGGCGACCAGGCCCAGTGCCATGGCCAGCAGCGGCACCAGCAGCAGTGTGGCGATGCACGTCAGCCAGGCATTTTTCAGCGAAAGCACGGGGCTGCGTGGCTGCCCCAGCCACCAGGCGAGCAGGGCGCTGCCCAGCAGCAGTTTGTCCCAGGACAGGCGCAGGCCATAGGGCGCCGCATCAGCACTGATGAGACGTGGCTGCCACAGTTGCCAGGGGCTGAAACCGGGTAGGAGGTGCGCCGCCAGGGCGATTGCGCCAAGCAGAATCAGAGGTAGCCATAGCCAGCTTGGCAGATGCGATCGTCCGGCCAGCAGGACGATGACGAATACGCCGCCCAGCAGCAGGCCGACGGGTTGGATGAAACCCAGGCCGGTGCCCAGGGCCAGGATCAGAGCGGGGAGCAGCAAGCGCAGATGCAGGGGCATGGCACCTCTCCTGGAGAAGGCGCGCAGTCTAGCAGGCTGCGTTGCGGGCAGTCTTGGCGTTACCTGACAGGACGAGTGCGTTTAGCGCTGACGCTCGCGCGCGTCCTTGGCTTCCTGCTCGATGGCGCGTTTACGCATGCGTTCGAGCTGATCTTCGCTCAGGGGCATTTTCTTGGCACTGCTGCGCAGCACCAGCAGGCTACCGATCACTGAGCCAAACACCAGAACCAGTAGCAGCCAGACGTACCAGGGCATGATGACTCCTCATGGGGCAATAGAGTTATCACCATAACCCGCGTGCCGGGTCTTGTCAGTCGGCCTGTAGCGCCACCGGCTGCAGGTTGCTGTCGTCCTTGAGCTGCACGCCACTCAGTTGCAGGCGCAGCGCCTGGCGCGCCAGGTAGTCGAGTCTGTGTGCTGCCAGCTGGTAAGGCAGCCCCTCGGGACGTACGTTGGAGATGCAGTTGCGCGCGCTGTCCCGGCAGCCCACCCGCGGTGCGTAGGTCAGATACAGGCCGAGGCTGTCCGGCGAGGTCAGACCAGGGCGCTCGCCGATCATCACGATCACCAGGCGTGCACGCAGCGCTTCGCCGATGCCGTCGCCAATCGCCACGCGGCCCTGTTCGGCAAGCACCACCGGGGTGTTGGCCCAGTCGGTGTCAAAGCGTTCGCGGAAAGCTTGCAACAGCGGCAGGGCATGGCGCTGCACGGCGACGGCCGACAAGCCATCGGCCAGCACGATGGCGATTTCCGGTGCGGGCAGTTCGTGTTGCAGCTGCACACGGCAGTCGCCGTGCAGGTGTCGGCCGTGATCCGGGCGCAGCAGGTAGGTTTGCCGGTCGTCGGCGTTGCTGCGTACTTTCAGGGTACGAAAGCCTGCCGTATGCAACTGATGCTTGAGTTCGCCGAAGTCCAGCGGACGATGCACGGCATCGCGCGCCTGGGCATGGGCCAGGCCGAACTTGAGCACCTCGCGGGTGGGCAGGCTGCAGCCGACGCGGCCGAGCGCTATGCGTGCCGAGGTATGTGCGCGCAGTTCGTCCCAGGGATTTTGCTGAATCAGATCATTGGCCATCACGCGGCTCCCGATATGTGCGGCAGTTGCTTGAGCAGGTGGTGGCCACGGCCGATCTCGCGCAGGCGGCCGCTCGGCTCGGTAATGGCCATGCGCGCCAGCCAGGCGTCGAATTCCGGTGCGCGTTTCAGGCCCAGCACGCTGCGCAGGTACAGCGCATCGTGGAACGAAGTGCTCTGGTAATTGAGCATGATGTCGTCGGCGCCCGGGATGCCCATGATGAAGTTGATACCGGCTGCGCCGAGCAGGGTGAGCAGGCTGTCCATGTCGTCCTGATCGGCTTCGGCGTGGTTGGTGTAGCAGACGTCGCAGCCCATCGGCAGGCCGAGCAGCTTGGCGCAGAAGTGGTCTTCCAGGCCGGCGCGGATGATCTGCTTGCCGTCGTAGAGGTATTCCGGGCCGATGAAGCCGACCACGGTGTTGACCAGCAGCGGGCGGAATTCGCGGGCCACGGCATAGGCGCGAGCTTCGCAGGTCTGCTGGTCGACGCCATGGTGGCCGCCGGCCGACAGCGCGCTGCCCTGGCCGGTCTCGAAGTACATGACGTTATCGCCGAGGGTGCTGCGACCTAGCGACAGCGCGGCTTCGTGGGCTTCGCGCAGGATTGCCAGGGATACGCCGAAGCCGGCGTTGGTGGCTTCGGTGCCGGCGATAGACTGGAACACCAGATCGATCGGTGCGCCGGCCTCGATGGCCTGGATCTGCGTGGTGACGTGGGTGAGCACGCAGCTCTGCATGGGGATTTCGAAGTGCTGGCGCACCTCGTCCATCATCTGCCACAGGCGCATCAGCGTCGGCAGCGAGTCGCTGGCCGGGTTGATACCGACCGTAGCGTCGCCGGAGCCATACAGCAGGCCATCGAGCATGCTGGCGGCGATGCCGCGCACGTCGTCGGTGGGGTGGTTGGGCTGCAGGCGCACAGCAAGGTGACCGGGCAGGCCCAGGGTGTTGCGAAAGCGGCTGATCACCTGGCATTTGCGCGCCACCAGGATCAGATCCTGATTGCGCATCAGCTTGCTCACGGCGGCAACCATCTCCGGCGTCAGCCCGGCGGCCACGGCAGCCAGGCGCGCGCTGTCGGTCTTCTCCAGCAGCAGCCAGTCGCGCAGGTCGCCGACCGTGAGGTGGCTGATCGGGGCGAAGGCAGTGGCATCGTGGCGGTCGATGATCAGGCGGGTGACTTCGTCCTGCTCGTAGGGAATAAGCGCCTCGTCGAGAAAGCGCCCCAGCGGCACCTCGGCCAGGGCCAGCTTGGCCGCCATGCGCTCTTCGTAGGTAGCGGCGGCCAGCCCTGCCAGGTAATCGCCGGAGCGCGCCGGGCTGGCCTTGGCCAGCAGCGTCTTGAGATCGGCGAAGCGGTAGACCAGGCTGCCGATGGTGGTTTGATAGGGCATGGCTGCAACCTGCTGCAAAAGGATGTGCTTGCCGTGCAGTGCTCATGCCAGAGGGCCGGCCGCCCGAGATTGGCGCTCCGTAGAAGCAGGCCGGCTATCTCAGGAGCTGGAAAATGGTGCGGAGGCGGGTCTGGCGCACCAGGGTGGCGCGCCGGCAGCGTGATGTCTGTCACATGATGGCAACTTGGCGCTGTTTGAATGACGGCTTTCCGATAGCAGGGGAGGCCGTTCGTGACCCAAGCCAGAGCGCTGCAATCGCTGATGCGAGCCGTGAAGCCGCTCGCTGCGTCGATGAGCATCAACGAGGTCGCCGATCTGTTTCTGGCGGCTGAACACCGCGCCTTTCTCTCCCTGCCGGTGGTGGACGAGAACAACCGGCCACTCGGCCTGGTCAGTCGCGCCACCCTGCAGGACATCTTCATGCAGCGCTTCGGGCGCGACCTGCGTGGTCGTCATCCGGTTGGCGAGGTGATGAACGACGCGCCGCTGATCGTCAGCCTGGAAGCCAGTCTGGAAGAGGCTTCCAAGCAGGTCACCGCCCAGCTGCAATACCCGATCACCGAGGACTTCGTCCTTATCGATGCCCAGGGCGAATACTGCGGTCTGGGTACGGTGCTGGATCTGCTCAAGGCCATGGAAGCACGTGTCGCCCAGCGCAACCGCGTACTGCGCCAGGCGCTGGTGGATCTCAAGGAGTCCCAGGCGCAGTTGCTGCAATCGGAGAAGATGGCGTCGCTCGGTCAGATGGTCGCCGGCGTCGCCCACGAGTTGAACACGCCACTGGGCTACGTGAAGAACAACGTGCAGCTGCTGCGTGAATTGAGCGAGCCACTGTTCGAACTCGCCGCCGCACAGGCGCGCCTGGGCCAGTGCCTGAACGACCCCGACTGCGACGAGGCGAGCCTGAGCCAGGCCCTGCAGACCGCCGAACAGGCTCGCCAGCAGGTAGCGCCGGAGCTGCTGGCCGAGGATCTGCAGCAGCTGTATGGCGACACCCTGTATGGCCTGGAGCAGATTGGCGAGTTGGTGGTGGGCCTGAAGGATTTCGCCCGTCTCGACCGTGCCATGAGCGAGGAGGTCGACCTCAATGACTGCATCCGCAGCGCGCTGCTGATCGCGCGCAACCACATCAAGGACAAGGCCGAAGTGGTGCAGCAGCTCGGCGAGCTGCCGCGTATCGCCTGCGCGCCCTCGCAGATCAACCAGGTGCTGCTCAACCTGTTGACCAACGCTGCCCAGGCCATCGATGGCAGCGGGCGTATCCAGATTCGCAGCTGGGCCGATGCCGAGGGCATCCATGTCTCGCTGCAGGACAATGGCCGTGGCATGCCGCCGGAAGTCATGGCGAAGATCTTCGATCCTTTCTTCACCACCAAGCCGGTCGGCCAGGGCACCGGCCTCGGGTTGTCCATCAGCTACAAGATCGTCCAGGACCACGGCGGCCGCATTCGCGTCGCCTCCGAGCCAGGGCGTGGCACGCGTTTTCTGATCAGCCTGCCGCTGCCCGCTACTGTCGCCATTAAAAGGAGCGCCTGATGTCCGCACCCGTTCGCATTCTCTTCGTCGATGACGAGGAGCGCATTCTGCGCAGTCTCGCCCTGCAGTTTCGCCGCCACTACGAGGTGCTGACCGAGAGCGACCCGTTGCGTGCCCTGCAGCGCCTGCGTGAGGAGCACATTCACGTGCTGGTCAGTGACCAGCGCATGCCGCAGATGAGCGGCGCGCAGCTGCTGGCCGAAGCGCGCGAGATCGCGCCGAATACCCTGCGCATCCTGCTGACTGGCTATTCCGATCTGGATGCCGCGGTGGAGGCGTTGAACAACGGCGGCATCTTCCGTTACTTGACCAAACCCTGGGACCAGCAGGAAATGGCCTTCACCCTGCGTCAGGCGGCAGAGCTGGCGGTGCGCCAGGCGCAGCCTTTGCAGGCTGTTGCCAGTGAGAAGCTGAGCGCGCCGCTGACGCTGCTGTCGCTCGACGATGAGCCGGACACGCTCAGCGTCGTTGGCGAGTTCTGCGTCGCAGGCGGGCACCGCCTGCTGCGTGCGCGCAATCTGGCCGAGGCCATGCTGCAACTCAACAACGAAGGCGTGGACATTCTGGTCAGTGACCTCAAGCTGGCCGGCGAAGACACCGCGCCGTTGCTCAAGACCCTGGCGCAAGCGCACCCGCGTCTGCTCAGCCTGGTGGTCACGCCGTTTCAGGACACCCAGGCGTTGCTGCGCCTGGTCAATGAGGCGCAGATCTTCCGCTACCTGCCCAAGCCGATTCGCCGTGGGCTGTTCGAGAAGGGCCTCAAGGCCGCTGCCGAGCAGGCGCTGATCTGGCGCGCGCAGCCGCAGCAGGTGGTCACTCGCCTGGCCGAGGTGCCGCGTGACGAGCGTGAGCAGGAGAAGGTGGGTAGCCTGATGGGCATGCTTGGGCGTCTGCGTGAACGGCTGATAGCCTGACCGTTTGGCTGCCATGAGCTTTCGCGGCTGAAGCCGCTCCTACGGGGCAATGCCAGATTCGTAGGGCGGGTGAAACCCGCCAGAGGCTATTGGCGGGTTTCACCCGCCCTACCGATGCAGCATCCTCGGGTCCTCGAACGCATAGCGCGATTGCCCTGGACAGGGACTTCGGCCGCGACCAGTGATCGGATGCTTTGCGCTACAATGCGCGGCGTTTTTATCCTGTTCGAGACCCGCCATGCCTGTCTGCCAAACCCCGATCATCGTCGCCCTCGACTTTCCCTGCCGTGATGCTGCTCTGGCGCTGGCCGATCAGCTCGATCCGGCGCTGTGTCGGGTCAAGGTCGGCAAGGAGCTGTTCACCCGTAGCGGCCCACAAGTGGTCGAGGCGTTGCGGGCCAAGGGTTTCGAGCTGTTCCTCGATCTGAAATTCCACGACATCCCCAACACCACGGCGATGGCGGTCAAGGCCGCTGCGGAACTGGGCGTGTGGATGGTCAATGTGCATTGCTCTGGCGGCCTGCGCATGATGGCGGCCTGTCGTAACGAGCTGGACAAGCTGGCAGGCGCCAAGCCGCTGCTGATCGGCGTAACGGTGCTGACCAGCATGGAGCAGCAGGATCTGGCCGGCATCGGCCTGGACGTACCGCCGCAGGAGCAGGTACTGCGCCTGGCCGGTCTGGCTGCCGATGCCGGGCTCGATGGCCTGGTCTGCTCGGCGCAGGAAGCGCAGGCGCTGAAGGTCGCGCAGCCGCGTCTGCAACTGGTGACCCCGGGTATTCGTCCGGCCGGCAGCAGTGCCGATGACCAGAAGCGCATTCTCACCCCACGCCAGGCGCTGGAGGCCGGCTCCGATTATCTGGTGATCGGCCGCCCGATCAGCCAGGCTGCCGATCCGGCGCAGGCGCTGGCTGCCGTAGTAGCCGAGCTGCGCGCCTGAGCCCTGTAGCCCGGATGAAATCCGGGGCGGTCTGGCATGCCGTCCGATCTGTCCCGGATTTCATCCGGGCTACCCGCTGATCGCGGCACCGCGCTGGTGGAGTCGTCATCAGCGCCCTGCATGACCCACCACTCCAGAGTCTGATAGTGCTGCTCTGCGCGCGGCCGCCTGGCTAGACTCCTCGCCAATTCAACAAGAATCGCTGCGAGGAAGCAGACATGAGCATGACGTTCTCCGGCCAGGTCGCCCTGGTCACCGGTGCTGCAGCCGGTATTGGCCGTGCCACCGCCCAGGCCTTCGCTGCCGAAGGGCTCAAGGTGGTGGTTTCCGATGTCGACGTGGCCGGTGGCGAGGGCACTGTCGAGCTGATTCGCGCGGCCGGCGGCGAGGCCTACTTCGTGCGTTGCGACGTGACCCGCGATGCCGAAGTCAAGGCGCTGATGGACGCTACCGTGGCGCAGTACGGCCGCCTGGACTATGCCTTCAACAACGCCGGTATCGAGATCGAACAGGGCAAGCTGGCCGACGGCAACGAAGCCGAGTTCGACGCCATCATGGGCGTCAACGTCAAGGGTGTGTGGCTGTGCATGAAGCACCAGATCCCCTTGCTGCTGGCCCAGGGCGGTGGTGCCATCGTCAACACCGCTTCGGTCGCCGGCCTGGGGGCCGCGCCGAAGATGAGCATCTACGCTGCCTCCAAGCATGCGGTGATTGGCCTGACCAAATCGGCGGCGATCGAGTACGCCAAGAAGAAGGTGCGGGTAAACGCGGTCTGCCCGGCGGTGATCGACACCGACATGTTCCGCCGCGCCTATGAGGCGGATCCGAAGAAAGCGGAGTTCGCCGCCGCCATGCACCCGGTCGGGCGCATCGGCAAGGTCGAGGAGATCGCGGCTGCCGTGCTCTATCTGTGCAGCGACCACGCGGCATTCACCACTGGTCAGGCATTGGCCGTGGATGGCGGGGCCACAGCGATATAAAGGCTCTAGCCCGGTAGTCTGCAAGCAGGCTAAGGTTGGCTCGCAGGGCCACTGTCAGCAGTGGTCCTGACTCAGCACAATCCTGCCAGGTTCAACTGGAGCGATAACAATAATGACCGCCGATCCCTTGCTGACGTTTTTCCTTCCCGCTGCGCTAGGCATCATCATGCTCGGGCTTGGCCTGTCACTGAGCCTGGCCGATTTCGCCCGCGTGGCCAAATTCCCCAAACCGGTGTTGATCGGCCTGGCTTGCCAGCTGCTGCTGTTGCCGCTGGCGTGCTTCTTCCTGGCCAAATTGTTCGGTCTGGCGCCGGCACTGGCCGTCGGCCTGATGCTGTTGGCTGCCTCGCCGGGTGGCACCACCGCCAATCTCTACAGTCATCTGGCTCACGGCGATGTGGCGTTGAACATCACCCTCACCGCGGTCAACTCGGTGATCGCGATTCTGACCATGCCGCTGATCGTCAATCTGTCGCTGGCCTACTTCATGTCGGCCGATCAGGCCATCCCGCTGCAGTTCGCCAAGGTGGTGCAGGTATTCGCGATCGTCCTTGGTCCGGTGGCCATCGGCATGTGGCTGCGCAGTCGTTTTCCGGGCTTTGCCGAGCGCATGCAGAAGCCGGTGAAGATCATCTCGGCGCTGTTCCTGCTGCTGATCATCCTGTTGGCGGTGGCCAAGGACTGGCGCACCTTCGTCGATTACGCGCCTGCGGTGGGCGGCGCGGCGCTGGCCTTCAACCTGCTGAGCATGGCGGTGGGCTACTGCGTGCCCAGGCTGCTCAAGCTCAATCTGCGTCAGGCCATCGCCATCGCCATGGAGATCGGCATCCACAACGGCACCCTGGCCATCGCCCTGGCGCTGAGCCCGGCGCTGCTGAACAACCCGACCATGGCCATTCCGGCAGCCATCTACAGCCTGATCATGTTCATCACCGCGGCGCTGTTCGGCTTGTGGGTCAACCGTGTGCATGGCGCAGAGCTGGCCGAGCCAGTGGTGCAAGGGGAAAAGGCGTAGCGTTGAAGAATGGGGGAGGGGCTTTACCTGCAACAGTCGCGGCTAAAGCCCCTCCCACTTTCGACCGAGACCGTAGCCCGGATGCAATCCGGGTAGGTCTGGCAGAGTGTTCCCGGATTGCATCCGGGCTACAGAGAATCTACCGCTTGCCCCAGTTCAGCACCGCCAGGGTCAGCATGCCAGCGACTATGCCCCAGAACGCCGAGCCGACGCCGGCCAGGCTCATGCCCGAGGCGGTGACCAGGAAGGTGATCAGCGCCGCCTCGCGCTCGTTGGGCTCGCTCATGGCCTGGGTCAGGCCGCCGATGATCGAGGCGAACAGCGCCAGCGCGGCGATGGACAGGATCAGCGCCGCCGGCAGTGCGGCGAACAGCGCCGCCAGGGTGGCGCCGAAGATCCCGGCAATGCCGTAGAACACCCCGCACCAGACCGCCGCGGTGTAGCGCTTGCGCGGGTCTTCGTGGGCTTCCGGGCCGGCGCAGATCGCCGCGCTGATCGCCGCCATATGGATGCCGTGGCTGCCGAACGGCGCCAGCAGGATCGACACCAGGCCGGTGCTGGTCAGCAGCGGTGACGCCGGCACCTCGTAGCCGTTGGCGCGCAGCACGGCCATGCCCGTCAGGTTCTGCGAGGTCATGGCGACGATGAACAGCGGAATGCCGATGCTGATGGCGGCGGCCAGCGAGAAGCTCGGCGTGGTCCACTCCGGCGTGGCCAGCTGCAACTGGAAGCCGGTGAAATCCAGCAGGCCGAAGACCCCGGCCAGCAGGCTGCCGACTATCAGTGCGGCGAGCACCGCGTAACGCGGCCACAGGCGCTTGCCGAACAGGTAGGCGAGCAGCATGGCGACCACCAGCACGGGTTGCTGCTCGGCGGCCACGCAGATCTCCAGACCGATCTTGAACAGCACGCCGGCCAGCAGGGCGGCGGCGATGGAGGCGGGGATACGCCGCATCAGGCGGTCGAAGGTGCCGGTCAGGCCGATCAGCACGATCAGCCCCGAAGCCAGGATATAGGCGCCGATGGCCTCGCCGTAGGAGACCTGCGGCAGGCTGGTGATCAGCAGCGCCGCGCCGGGGGTGGACCAGGCGATCATCACCGGCGCGCGGTAGCGCAGCGACAGCACGATGCAGCACAGCGCCATGCCGATCGACAGCGCCCAGATCCACGAGGAAATCTGCCCTGCAGTGAGGCCGGCAGCCTGGCCGGCCTGGAACATCAGCACCAGGGAGCTGGTATAGCCGGTGAGCATGGCGATGAAGCCAGCGACCACGGCCGAGGTGGAGGTGTCCGCCAGTGGGCGCAGGCGAGTAGGGGCGGCGTCTTGCATCAGAACATTCCAGTGTCGACGATGATGGGGTAGAGCGAGGTGACCAGCAGCAGCGCCATGCCGATGTTGAAGGCGCGCAGCGCGCGCGGGTTGTCCAGCCACTTGCGCAGCAGGCTGCCGGCGACGGTCCACAACCCCACGCTGGGGCAGTTGACCAGGGCAAACAGGGCGGCGATCAACAGCACGTTGCTGAAGAAGCCGTCCTGCGGCGTATAGGTGGTGATGGCGCCGATGGCCATGATCCACGCCTTGGGGTTGACCCACTGAAAGGCCGCCGCCTGGAGAAAGGTAAACGGCTTGGCGGCGGGGTTCTCGCGGCTTTGCGGCGCGCCGGACTGGGCGATCTTCCAGGCCAGATAAAGCAGGTACGCGGCGCCGACATAGCGCAGTACGTCATGCAGCACCGGCAGACGTTGGAACACCTGGCCTAGGCCCAGGCCCACGGCAGCCACCAGCAGCATGAAGCCCAGGCTGATGCCGAGCATGTGCGGAATGCTGCGGCGCACGCCGAAGTTCACCCCGGAGGCGAGCAACATCATATTGTTGGGGCCGGGCGTCACCGAGGTGACGAAAGCGAAGGCAATGAAGGCGAGCAGCAGTTCGGTGGACATGGTCGTTCTCCGGTGACTGGCAAAGCCTATTGCGCGGGCGCCACGCCGTCGCGGTACAGCCACCGCTGGGTTGAACCGTACAGTCTGGTCAAGCGCTGCCTGGATGGTTAGCCTCGGCTTTTTGCCGAACAAGGATAAAGGCGATGCAACCAGACAATCCCTACAGTGCGCCGCAGGTGGAGTTGCTCGACAGCGCGGGCGTACAGTCGTTGCCAGGTTGGAGCGCCAGGCAACTGCAGGTGCTGGGCTGGCTGGCACTGGTCTCGGTGGTAGCCAACGCTCTGGTGGTCGGGCTTACATTTGCCGGAGCCCTGCTGGAGGCAGATGAAGCTGAACTGCTGTTTACCTACACCGACGGACTTAGCCTGGCGCTGGCGTTACTCGGCTGCTACCTGCTGCTGCGTTTCAAAGCCTTTGCCGAAGCCCGCTTTTTCGCGCGCAACCTCAGCGTACCGATCTGGTTGCTGCTTGCGGTGACGCTGCTGCTGGAGGCAGTGGACATGCTTTTCGGTGACCAATTGTTCGCCGGATTGGACTGGCAGACCATCGGCTATATGGCGCTGTTGTGTCTTATGGGCATATGCACCACCTGGCTGGGGATACGGTTGCTCAAGCTGCAAAGTCCCTATCCGGCGCTGAAAGTGATGGCCTGGCTCGATATCGTCGGTGGGCTGATGCTGGCCAGCGTGCTGTTGATGCTGGTGGCGTTGCTGCCGTTACTTGGGGCCGGCGTGGCGCTGATGCTGGTGTTCTTCAAGGGCGCTGCCGAGTTGCAGGGGGTTGCGGACTGACTGCGTCCAAACGGCAAGAGCCGCCTGGCCAAATTACCGCGGGGGCAGCGCTACAGACCTGTAGGAGCCGGCTTGCCGGCGATGCTTTGCCTCTGTGAGCCTGGTGCTCGCCGAGACGCTTGATCGCCAGCAAGCTGGCTCCTACACAGTCATTTTTCTACGTTTGACTGACAGGCATTAGCCCTTCGGGTGGTCACCATTTGTAGTCGAGGCTGGCTGTGACCCGGCGTGGGTCGCCGGCATAGCAGTAGAAACCGTCGCAGGTGGCCAGGTATTCCTTGTCGAACAGGTTGTTGGCGTTGAGCGATACGCTGGCGCCACGCAGGTTGGCGTCGAGCTGGCCGAGGTCGTAGCGCACCGCCGCGTCGTAGACGGTATAGGCGCTGCTATGGCCGTCGGAAGGATCACGGGCGAAGCCCATGCTGCCGACGGCGATGTTGTCGGTGGAGCCGACGAAGCGGGCGCCGAAACCGATGCCGAAGCCCGCCAGCACACCCTGGTTCCAGTCATAGTCGGCCCAGATCGACGCCTGATGCTCGGGGATCAGCGGCAGGGCGCGGTTCTTGTCGCGCGGATCACCGACCTCGGTCATCTTGCTGTTGGTGTAGCTGTAGGAGGCGGTCAGGCTGAGGTTCTCGGTGATGTTACCGGTAGCCTCCAGCTCCAGGCCGCGTACCTCTACCTCGCTCACCGGCTCGGTGGCCCCGGCGATGTTGGTGGTCACGATGTTTTGCCGGGTCAGGTCATAGACGGCGGCGGTGAACAGCATGTCGCTGCCCGGCGGTTGATACTTGATGCCCAGCTCGTACTGCTTGCCGGTACTGGGTTTGAACGCCGCGCCGCCGTTGCCGCCTGCTTCGGCCTGGAAGGATTCGGCATAGGACACATAAGGCGTGAAGCCGGAATCGAACACGTAGCTCAGCGCCGCATTGCCGCTGAATTGGCTGTCGCGGCGGCTGTCCCTGGCATCGTTGGCGTTGTGGAACACCGAATCGGTGTCCAAGCGATCCCAGCGCCCGCCCAGGGTCAGGCGCCAGGCGTCGAGTGCCATCTGGTCTTGCAGATAGAGGCCGGTGTTTCTGCGTTTCTGGTTGTAGTCCTGGAAGGCCGTGTAGCTGATGCCACTGAAGTCCTGGCCATAAATCGGGCGGATGATGTTGCTACTCGGCGCAGTACCGTACAGCCAGCGGTAATCGGTCTCGACGCGCAGGTAGTCGAGGCCCAGCAGCAGGGTGTGCCCGATTGCACCGGTGTTGAAATCGGCCTGGAAGTTGTTGTCCACGGCGAAGTGGCTGATGTTCTCGTCATACACGTTGGCGCCACGCGCAACCGTACCGTCGTCAGCGACGGCGGTGGCCCAGCCGCCGGCCGTGATGATCTGGTTATCCAGTTCTAGCTTGCTGTAGCGCAGGTTCTGGTTGAACTGCCAGATATCGTTGATGCGGTGCTCGAAGGCATAGCCCAGTGCATAGAAGGTCTTGTCGTAGAACTCCCAGTCAGGGTCGCCAAGGTTCTTGTTGTAGTCGACCTTGCCGGCCGGGGTGCTCAACTTGGTGCCTTGCAGTGGCAGGAACTGGCTGGTGCCGCCGGTATCGTCACGGTTGAACTGGCCGAGGAACGTCAGTTTGCTGTCGTCGGCAATGTTCCAGGTCAGGCTGGGCGCCAGGTTGAAACGCTGGTCGTCCATATGCTCGATAACGGTGCCACTGTCACGGCCGGTACCGCTGAAACGGTAGAGAAAGCGACCTTCATCGTCGATCTTGCCGGTGCTGTCGAAGCTGATCTGCTTGTGGTTGTAGTTACCAACCTGCACCTGCACTTCATGGCTGCTTTCGGCCTGCGGGCGGCGGCTGACAGCATCCACCAGGCCGCCTGGCGGGGTCTGGCCATACACTGCCGAGGCCGGGCCGCGCAGCACGGCGACGCGCTCCAGGTTCCAGGTTTCCAGTTTGGGCATGGCGTAGCTGCCCTTGGGCAGTGGCAGGCCGTCGAGCATCTGGATCGGTTCGAAACCGCGAATCTTCATCCAGTCGGCGCGGCTGTCGCTGCCGTAGCTGCTGGCGATCACGCCAGGCATATAGCGCACGGCGTCATCGAGGTTCTGCACCTTGCGGTCCTGCATCTGCTCGCGGGTGGCGACGGAGATCGAGCGTGGGGTTTCCAGCAGCGGCGTGTCGGTCTTGGTGCCGGTCGCGGTGCGGTTGGCCAGATAACCACGGGTTGGGCCCCAGGCGGTCTCGGCGGCCTGTTCGCTGGCTGTCACGGTCACGTCCGGCAGTGCCATTGCTGCTTCTGCCGCAGGGGCCAGGCTGTAGGCGCCGCCGTTGCCACCTTGCAGCTGCAGGCCGGTGCCACGCAGCGCCTGATTGAGGGCTTCGATGGCTTCGTAGTCGCCGCTGACCGGTGCCGAGTTCTTGCCCTCGGTCAGGGCCGGATCGATGCTCAGGGTCACACCGGCCTGGCTGGCGATCTGGTTGAGCGTGGCTGCCAGAGGACCGGAAGGCAGTTGGTAGACCTCGGCATGGGCCAGCCCGGCATGGCCGGCGAAGGCCATGGTCAGGGCCAACAACGTGTGGCGGAAAGGGGCAGGGCGGAAGGACATTGCGAACGTCTCCTAAGAGTTAATGTATCTCAATGTCCTTTTGCCGAAGCAGGAAAGAAAAATGACAGGGGCGGAGAAAATTATTTTTCTGCCGGCACCACACGGGTCCACCAGGGGCCCAATTGCTCGGTACGCACGGGCAGGCTCAGCGCCAAAGCGGCCAGCGCCTTGTCGCTGTCGTGAAGTGGGAAGCTGCCGCTGATGCGCAGCTCGGCCAGGCCCGGGTCGAGGCTCAGATAACCACTGCGGTATTCGCCGAGCTGATCGATCAGGCGTTGCAGGGGCAGGTTGTCCGCCACCAGCATGCCGCGACTCCAGGCGTCGGCGCCGATGGGAGCGGGGTGGCTGTCGCTGAGGTGCTGGCTGTCCATGCGCACCTGTTCGCCGCTGTGGATGATGCGTTCCTGCGAGCCGGCCAGCGGCCTGGCAGCGACCGCTGACTGCAGCACGATCAATTCGGTCGCAGTACCTTCGCGCCGGACCAAAAAGCGCGTACCCAACGCACGTAGTCGTCCCTGCTCCGTTTCGACGATGAAGGGGCGGGTATCGCCCTTGGCGGTCTGGATCAGAATTTCGCCGCTGCGCAGGTGCAGGCGTCGTTCGTTGTCGTCGAATTCGATATCCAGCGCACTGCGGCTGTTGAGACGCACCTGGCTGCGGTCGGCGAGCAGCAGGTCGCGTTGTTCTCCGCTGGCGGTATGGTAGTCGGCTAGGTAATCGCCAAGCGGGCGCTGCTGAGCCAGCAGCACCAGCGTTATGCCCGCGGCCAGCAGCAGACCCAGGGCGCTACCGCCAAGACGACGCAGGCTGCGGCGACGGCTGACGCTGCTCTGCAACAGGGCGCGGCGTGCCATCGGCGTGCTGGCGGCAGAGAGCTGCTGGTCGATGCCGCCGAGGCGTCGCCAGACCAGGTCATGCTCCGGGTGCGCGGCCAGCCAGTCGGTGAAGTCGTGGCGTTGCTGCTCGCTGGCTTCGCCCGAGTCCAGGCACAGCTGCCAGGCGATGGCCTCGTCGAGCACGCGAGCCGAGACCTGGCTCATTGCGGCGCTCCATACAGCGCGATGTAGCACTGGCGCAGGCCCTGGGCGAGGTATTGACGCACGCGCGACGGGGACACGCCAAGGCGCTCGGCGATCTCGGCATGACCGAGACCATCCAGACGGTTATAGAGGAACGCTGCGCGTGCCTTGCTCGACAGCTGACCGAGCAGGTGATCGATCTCGGCCAGTTGCTCCAGGGCCAGGGCCTGTTCTTCCGGGCTGGGTTGCACGGTTTGCGGAGCCAGCGCGAGTTCTTCCAGATAGGCACGTTCCAGCGCATGGCGGCGAAACTGGTCGACCAACAACCCCTTGGCGATGGTGGTGAGCAGGGCTCTGGGCTCGCGCGGGGTGTGCAGGTCGGCGCGACCGAGCAGGCGGACGAAGGTGTCCTGGCTCAGGTCTTCGGCGCGCTGCGCGCAGTTCAGGCTTTTGCGCAGCCAGCCGAACAGCCAGTCACGGTGATCGCGATAAAGCAGACCGACCAACTGCTGATTGCTGGAATCCTGAACCGACACGCGCACCTCGCGAGATCTAAGTTAAGGTGATAATTATTCGCATATGATTGCAGAGGTCGTGTCAGGGTGCAATCACGCTTTGGCGTGGCATGACCGGTGGCCCGAAGGGCAGGGGCAGGACGGCAAGGAAATTGCGGATGCACGCGCGAGCGCGGCTCGTAAAGGGCGCGGGTTCGCGAGTAGAGCTCGCTCCTACGGGGAAGTGTGACGATGATGCTTAGGTGCGTTCCTGGCGGCTACGTGCCAGGGCGTGATTGACTTCCAGCCAACCCTGCACGGCCTCTTCGCTCATCTCGCCGAACACGCGCTGTAGCAGGCGTGCTTGTTCGCGGCGCAGGGCTTGTTCCAGCTTGGCGCCTTCGGTGGTGAAGCCGAGCACACGCTTGCGTTTGTCGTCCGAGGCAGCCTCGCTCTGCACCAGATTCATCTCGATCAGCTGGCGCAACGGCATGTTCAGCGCCTGCTTGCTCACGCCCAGGTAACCCAGCAGTTCAGTCATGTTCAGGCCCGGGTACTTGGCGATGAAGAACAGAATGCGGTGATGCACGCGTGACAGGCCGCGCTTGGCGAGCATTTCGTCGGGCTTGGCAGTGAAGGCCTGGTAGCCGAAGAAGAAGGCTTCCATGGCGGCCTGCTGAGCGGCGGAATTCTTGATGAGCTGCGCCCCATGACGGCCGGCCTGCGTGCCCTCGGCGGGCGACGTCAAAAACTTCTCGGAGAAATTTTTTAGGTCAGTCATATTGACGTATCTCTGGTCGGCGGCGTAGTTTCGGTCAAGTAGTTTGACTTAATTCCAACGACTTTTGCACCCCAGGACATCCCATGGCCTTCTCCGAACGCATCGCCCGCCTGAAAAGCTCCCTGATCCGTGAAATTCTTGCCGCGGCGCAGCGTCCGGAAGTGATGTCCTTTGCCGGTGGCCTGCCGGCCGAGCCGATGCTGCCGAAGGTGGACTGGGCTGAGATGCCGGCGAGTATGGGCCAGTACGGCATGAGCGAAGGCGAGCCGGCGTTGCGCGAGGCCATCGCTGCCGAAGCGCGCGCGCTAGGCGTGTCCTGCGATGCCAGCCAGGTGCTGATCGTCAGCGGCTCGCAGCAGACCTTGGACCTGGCGTCCAAGCTGTTCATCGATCCGGGCACCGAAGTGCTGCTCGAAGCGCCGACTTACCTGGCTGCCCTGCAGGCCTTTCAACTGTTCGGCGCCGACTGCATCAGCGTACCGCAGGAGGCCGACGGCCCCGAGCTGGCGGCTCTGCGTCAGCGTCTGGAGAATCACAAGCCGGCTTTCGCCTACCTGATCCCGACCTTCCAGAATCCGTCCGGCACCCGTTACAGCGAAGCCAAGCGTGAAGCCGTGGCGGCCCTGCTCGACGAGTTCGGCGTGACCCTGATCGAGGACGAACCGTACCGCGAGCTGGTGTTCGATGCCGGTAGCGCCACGCCCATCGTCAGCCGCCTGCAGAAGGCCAGCTGGATCTACACCGGTACCGTTTCCAAGACGCTGCTGCCGGGCCTGCGCGTCGGCTACCTGATCGCCACACCGGATCTGTACCCGCACCTGCTGCGCCTGAAGCAGTCGGCCGACCTGCACACCAACCGCATCGGCCAATGGCAGGCGCTGCAGTGGCTGGGCAGCGAGCAGTACCGCGGCCACCTGGCCGAGCTGCGCGACTTCTACCGCATCCGCCGCGATGCCATGCAGGCCGCGTTGCTGGAACATTTCGCCGACCTGGCCGACTGGCAGATCCCGCAGGGCGGGCTGTTCTTCTGGCTGACCCTGAAGCAGCCGCTGGATACCCGCACATTGCTCGACGCGGCGCTGGCGCAGAATGTCGCTTTCATGCCGGGCGAGCCGTTCTTCGTCGATCCGGATGCCAACCCCGGCCACCTGCGACTGAATTTCAGCCACGTGGCGCCAGAGCGCCTGAGCGAGGGGCTGCGCCGGCTGGCGACGGTAATCCGCGAAGCGCAGGGCATGTGATTGGGTTATGTCCACTGTAGGAGCGGATTTATCCGCGAAATTCGCGGCTGAAGCCGCTCCTACAGAAGCAGGGCGGTTGGCGTTGATTTGATTGGCGGCGAGCTTGCCGCGAGTATTGATAGGGAGGGCAACGCAATGTTCAAGGTCTACGGCGATTACCGCTCGGGTAACTGCTACAAGGTCAAGCTGATGCTGCATCTGCTGGGCAAGGAGTACCAGTGGATTCCCATCGATATCCTCAAGGGCGAGACACAGAGCGAAGCCTTCCTGGCCAAGAACCCCAACGGCAAGATTCCGGTGCTGGAGCTGGAAGACGGCACCTGCTTGTGGGAGTCCAACGCCATCCTCAACTTCCTCGCCGATGGCAGCGAGTTTCTGCCGACCGAGCCGCGCTTGCGCACCCAGGTGCTGCAGTGGCAGTTCTTCGAGCAGTACAGCCACGAGCCCTACGTTGCGGTGGCGCGTTTCATCCAGCTCTACCAGGGCATGCCCGAGGAACGCCGCGAGGAGCACGCGCGCTGCCTGAAGCTCGGCTACAAGGCCCTGAAGGTGATGGAGAAGCAGCTCGAACGTACGCCCTATCTGGTCGGCGAGCAGTACTCCATCGCCGACATCGCCTTGTATGCCTACACGCACGTGGCTCACGAGGGCGGCTTCAGCCTCGAAGCCTTTCCGGCGGTGCGCGCCTGGCTTGATCGCGTCGCCAGTCATCCACGTCATGTGACCATGCTGGGTTGAGTGCCTTCGAGGCTGGCAGGGCGGCCGGCCTCGACTAGAGTTTGGCGGTAACCGCAAGAGGGCGCCGCCATGTCGCAAGGAAGCCGCAAGCTGGGCCTGGGGTCGCTGACCGCGCTGGTGGTGGGCTCGATGGTCGGTGGCGGGCCGACGTCGGCGCCGTGCTGATCGGCTGGGGTATTATGCTGGCGCTGGCCTTCGTGTTCCAGAACCTGGCCAATCGCAAGCCACAGCTGGACGGCGGCGTCTACGTCTACGCCAAAGCCGGCCTCGGCGACTACATGGGTTTTTCCTCGGCCTGGGGTTACTGGATCAGCGCCTGGCTGGGCAATGTCGGCTACTTCGTCCTGCTGTTCTCGACCCTGGGGTATTTCTTCCCGGCCTTTGGCCAGGGCAATACGCCGCTGGCCATCGCCTGCGCCTCGGGGTTGCTGTGGTGCGTGCATGTTCTGGTGCTGCGCGGTATCAAGGAGGCGGCGCTGATCAACCTGATCACCACCGTGGCCAAGCTGGTGCCGATCCTGCTGTTTATCGTCATTGTCGGCCTGGCCTTCGACCGCGACATCTTCACCCGTGACATCTGGGGGCGCAGCAACCCGCAGTTCGGCGGCGTGCTGGAGCAGGTGCGCAACATGATGCTGGTCACCGTGTTCGTGTTTATCGGTATCGAAGGGGCGAGTGTGTACTCGTCGCGCGCCGAGCGCCGCCGCGACATGGGCAAGGCCGCGGTGATCGGCTTTCTCGGCGTGCTGGTGCTGCTGATGCTGGTCAACCTGCTGTCGCTGGGGGTGATGAGCCTGCCCGAGCTGGCGGCGCTGCAGAACCCGTCCATGGCCGGAGTGCTGGAGCATGTGGTGGGGCGTTGGGGGCGGTGCTGATCAGCATCGGCCTGGCGGTGTCGCTGCTCGGTGCGCTGTTGTAGTGGGCGCTGCTGTGCGCCGAAATCCTTTTCGTCTGTGCCAAGGACGGCACCATGCCGGCCTTCCTGCGCCGGGAAAACGCCCATCAGGTGCCGGTCAACGCGCTGTGGCTGGCCAACGGCATGATCCAGCTGTTCCTGCTGATCACCCTGTTTTCCCAGGGCACCTACCTGTCGCTCATCTATCTGGCATCGTCGATGATTCTGGTGCCCTACCTGTGGTCGGCGGTCTATGCACTGTTGCTGGCGCTGTGCAGCGAAACCTATGAAGACCTGGCCGGGCTGCGCCGCAAGGATCTGGCCATCGGCCTGCTGGCAGTGGGCTACGCGATCTGGCTGCTGTATGCCGGCGGGGTCAAGTACCTGATGCTGTCGGCGTTGCTCTGCGCGTCGGGCGCGCTGCTGTTTCGCCAGGCCAAGTGCGAGCAGGGGAAGGTGCTGTTCACCCGCTACGAATGGCCGATCTTCGCCGCCGTATTGCTGACTGCGGTGCTGGCCGGCTACGGCCTGTATGCCGGGCATCTGAGTTTGTAGCGCTGGACAAAGCGGCCAGCGCGTGGATAATTCGTCCCATCGCCCTTTGACTCTGGCTTCGCCACCCCCATGCGCAAGACCCTGCGTACCGCCCTGATCTGGATGCTGATGCTGGCCCTGCCGGCACAGGCTATGGCGGCGCTCGGCATGCAGTTGTGTGAGCAGGTGCATCGCAGCGGCGCCCTGCAGATAAGCGGCAGCGAGCATGGCGGGCACCACGACATGACGGCCGACAGCGCGCATGGCGCGCATCAGGACGCCGCCTCGGTGGCCAGCAGCGAGGTTCCTGCCGCTGGCAGCCTCTGTACCCTGTGCGCCTTCTGTGTCGGGGTCGCGGCTCCCGGTCAAGCGTTTTTGAAAGATTCCGCCCTGCAAACCGCCGAGCCGGCCGCAGCCTGGCTCGACCGCCTTATCGTCGGCGTGGCCGACACGCCCGAACGCCCCCCGCGTCTTTCTCTCGCCTGAGCCCCTTAGGTAGCGCCGCCTTGCGGCGCCTGTAGCTCACGCGGTCGCTTGGCCGCCGTACGCGAGAACACATCATGACTTTGCATTCCCTTGCCGGAAGGCTGCTGGGCATCGCTGCCCTGGCGCTGCCCGGCATCCTGATGGCGGCCCAGCCTGACCCGCTGGACGCCAACGCCGCCGTGCCGGCGCAGGATTACCGTTCCCCTCTGAAAGACTACCGCGCCCAGGCCGACGAGCCGTTGCAGGACTGGCGCGCGGCCAACGATCTGGTCGGCCGTATCGGCGGCTGGCGCACCTACAGCATGGAAGGCTGGGAGCAGCCGGCCGAGCAGGGCGCCGAGCCCGTCGAGGGAGGTGGCCATGCTCACCATTAAACCCGCCGTACTGCTCTGCGCCGCACTGCTGTTGGCCGGCTGCGCCGGCTTCAGCCAGGACAGCGGCTTCGATCCGGTGCAGCAAAGCGCCGAGCGCCAGTTGGACAAGCAACTGCTGTGGGCCCGCGACGAGGCCGGGCGCAGCCAGATCGAGGCGCGCGTCGCCGAGCTGTTGGCCGAACCCCTGAGCCTGGATGCCGCGGTGCAGCTGGCGCTGCTCAACAACCGCGGCCTGCAGGCGTCTTTCGACGAACTGGGCATCGGCGAGGCCGAACGGGTGCAGGCCGGGCGCCTGCCCAATCCCGGCTTCTCCTACGGCCGCCTGGAGAAGGGCAGCGAGGTCGAATACGAGCGCGGCCTGCACCTGAATCTGGCGCGGCTGATCGCCCTGCCACTGACCTCGCGCCTGGAGGGGCGGCGCTTCGAGCAGTTGCAGCGGCAGACCAGCCTGGCGGTGTTCGACCTGGCCAGCGAGACGCGCAAGGCCTGGTACCAGGCGGTCGCCGCAGAGGAGAGCCTGGTCTACGCGCGGCAGGTGTTGGCCGCCGCCGAAGCCGGCGCCGAGCTGGCCCGGCGCATGGTCGCAGTGGGTAACTTCAGCAAGTTGCAGCAGGCCGAACAGCAGAACTTCTACGCCGAGGCCGGCATCGGCCTGCTGCAGGCCGAACAGGCGCGGGTGCGCAGCCGCGAGCAGTTGACCCGTCTGCTCGGCCTGTGGGGCGAGCAACAGGGCTACCGCCTGCCCGAACGCCTGCCGGCGCTGCCGAAAAACGCGGACGAGTTGCCGGACGTGGAGCGCCTGGCCATGAACCAGCGCCAGGACATCCAGGCCATGCGTCTGGATGCCGAGCGCCTGGCGCAGAACCTCGGCCTGACCCGCACCACGCGCTTCATCAACGTGCTGGAGCTGGGCGTGGTCAACAACCGCTCCAATGAGGAGCCGACCCTGCGCGGCTACGAGATCAGCGTCGAGCTGCCGCTGTTCGACTGGAGCGGGGCCAAGGTGGCGCGGGCCGAGGCGCAGTATCGCCAGGCGCTCAACCGCGCTGCCGAGACGGCGATCAACGCCCGCTCGCAGGTGCGCGAGGCCTACCACGCCTACCGTAACGCCTTCGAGCTGGCGCAGCACTATCGTGCCGAAGTGCTGCCGCTGCGCCAGCGCATTGCCGAGGAGAACCTGCTGCGCTACAACGGCATGTTCATCAGCACCTTCGACCTGCTCGCCGATGCGCGCCGCCAGGTGCAGGCGGTGGACGGCTACCTTCAGGCGCAGCGCGACTTCTGGCTGGCGCGCGCCGACCTCGACATGGCCCTGTTGGGCGCCCCCAATCCCTCGCTCGGCGCGGCGCCTGCCGCTGCTGCCGAGCCGGCCGCCGCCGGCCACTGAACAAGGACATTCCCAGATGGTTTCACGACGCGATTTCTTTCTCGGGGCCGGCGCCATCGGCGCTGCGGTGGCCACTTCGGCGGTCAGCCGGGTGGCCATGGCGGCCCTGCCCGAGCCGGTGCTGCAGGCCAGCGCCGACACCCAGCCGCCGCTGCAGCCGGGCAGCGGGCGGCCCTACAACCCGGTGGTCACCCTCAACGGCTGGACCCTGCCGTGGCGGATGAACAACGGGGTCAAGGAGTTCCACCTGGTCGCCGAGCCGGTGGTACGCGAGCTGGCGCCCGGCTACAAGGCCCACCTGTGGGGCTATAACGGCCAGTCGCCGGGGCCGACTATCGAGGTGGTGGAGGGCGACCGGGTGCGCATCTTCGTTACCAACAAGCTGCCCGAGCACACCAGCATCCACTGGCACGGCCAGCGCCTGCCCAACGGCATGGACGGTGTGACGGGCCTGACCCAGCCGGCGATTCCCTCTGGCAAGACCTTCGTCTACGAGTTTGTCGCCCGCCGTCCCGGCACCTTCATGTACCACCCGCACGCCGACGAGATGGTGCAGATGGCCATGGGCATGATGGGCTTCTGGGTCACCCACCCCAGGGAGCATCACCCGCTGATCGCCGAGGTGGACCGCGACTACTGCTTGCTGCTCAGCGCCTACGACATTGAGCCGGGCGCCTACACGCCGAAGATCATGGAGATGCTCGATTTCAACCTGTGGACCTTCAACAGCCGGGTGTTCCCCGGCATCGACCCGCTGGTGGCGCGCCAGGGCGAGCGGGTGCGCCTGCGCGTCGGCAACCTGACCATGACCAACCACCCGATCCACCTGCACGGCCACGAGTTCGAGGTCACCGGCACCGACGGCGGGCCGACCCCGGTCGGCTCGCGCTGGCCGGAGGTGACCGCCGATGTTGCGGTGGGGCAGATGCGCCAGCTCGAGTTCATCGCCGACGAGGAGGGCGACTGGGCGCTGCACTGCCACAAGAGCCACCACAGCATGAACGCCATGGGCCACGACGTGCCGACCCTGGTCGGCGTCGATCATCGCGACATGACGCGCAAGATCGCCAAACTGGTGCCGGACTACATGGTGATGGGCGAGCGCGGCATGGCCGACATGGCGGAGATGCAGATGCCGCTACCCGACAACACCGTGCCGATGATGACCGGCGACGGCCCGTTCGGCTCGGTGGAGATGGGCGGCATGTTCACCATGCTCAAGGTGCGCAAGGAGCAGGCCGCTGGCGACTACCGCGACCCGGGCTGGTTCGAGCACCCAGCCGGCACGGTGGCCTATGAGTGGAAGGGCGCACTGGCCAACCCGAGCCGCTCGCACGACGGCGGCGGCCAGTCGATGCCGCTCAAGCAGCCGCTCGAGACGCCGGTGGAAGTGCAGGTACGCAAGCCGGGCGGTCATGCCGGGCATTGACGGGGCGGGCCGCCACGCGGCCCGGTCCCTACAGCAAGCGAGGATTCACCGATGAAAACAGCACAGGTACTGGTTCTGACCCTGATCGGGCTGCTCGGCAGCCCGGCAGCGCTGGCCCACAGCCAGGCGCACGAGGGGCATCAGGCCGCCGCAACGATCAGGGAGCAGAAGCCCTGGGGCATCGCCGGCGATGACGTTGAGGTCGACCGCACCATCGAGATCCGCATGACCGATCAGATGCGTTTCACTCCGGATCGGCTGCAGGTCCGGCAGGGCGAGATCATTCGTTTTGTCTACCACAACGACGGCAAGATCCTCCACGAGTTCGTCATCGGTACCCGCGAAACCCTGGATGAACATGCCGAGGCAATGCTGCGTTTTCCCGGCATGGAACACGACGAGCCCTATATGGCTCACGTTGCGCCGGGGCAGAGCGGCGAGATGATCTGGACCTTCAACCGCGCCGGCGAATTCGATTTCGCCTGCCTGATCGCCGGCCACTACCAGACCGGCAAGGTCGGTACCATCCAGGTGCTGGCCGACTGACCTACGAGAGGAAACACGCATGAAGAAGCAACTGATGATCGCGGCGCTGGCCGCCCTGTTCAGTCTGCCGTTGCAGGCCGCCGACCCCGCGCCGCTGAGCCAGGGCGAGGTGCGCAAGGTGGACGCCGCCGCGCAGAAGATCACCCTGCGCCACGGCCCAATCGCCAGTATCGGCATGCCGCCGATGACCATGGTCTTCGAGGTCGAGAAGCCGGAACTACTGGAAGGGGTTTCAGCAGGAGAGAAGGTGAAGTTTCAAGTGCAGCAGCAGGGTAGCCGTTACATCGTTACCGAACTGCAGGTAGTGGAGTAGCCAGGAGAGCCGGCCCAGGCATTGCGCCTGGGCTGGCGAACACTCAGTTCAGGCCGTCGGTCAGGGCCTTGGCAGGTACCAGCTTGACCACTTTCTTGGCAGCGATTTCGATGGCTTTGCCGGTCTGCGGGTTACGGCCGGTGCGTGCCGGGCGCTCGCTCACTTTCAGCTTGCCGATGCCTGGCAGGGTGATCTCACCGTCGTTTTCCAGTGCGTCGCCGACAATTTCGCCCAGCTGATCGATCAGGGTACGGACAGTGGCTTTGGGCAGGGATACGGCCTCGGCCAGGTCGCTGATCAGTTGGTCTTTGGTGATTGCCATGATGTAACTCCGTTTGCAGGTGAGAGGTTCGATGCTGCCGATATGGATCTGCGCAGTCGAAAACGTGGGAACGCTAACATAAAAGACATGATTCGGCAGTGCCGCAACGGGCACTGCCGATAGGGCTTAGTGTCGCATCAGTCCTGGTGGTTCCAGCGTGCTAGCAAAAAACGCAGCCTGCCGCTGATGCCGGGTTCGCTGGCGCTGTCGAACGGCACCTCGATCTCCAGGCTTCCATCGTTCTGGAGGTTGCCATCGAGTTTATGGTCGGCGCTGTGCACCCCCTGGTTCTGCCAGGCGTGGCTCACCTGCCAGCCGCTGTCGGCGCCAGGCGGGGTTATTTCCAGCACCAGGCTGTTGCGGAACAGGTAGCTGCCCTCGAAATGCTGGTTGACCCATAGCTTGCGCTCCACCTCGTAGTCCGGCACTCGCACGTTAAAGGTCAAGGTATAGGCCAGCCCCTTGCGCCTACTGTTCACGCGCGCCCGATCAGCCAGAAACAGGCTGCCAAGGAATAGCTTGCCGTTCTCCTGCGGTGCCTTGAGCCAGTGCTGGTGGGCGAGACAGGCCAGCGAATCCTCTTCGGCGGTACGCCTGCTCAGGTACCAGAGCTTGCCACGTGGGGCGGCGAGCACTTCGAACTGGTACAGGGCGTTGACCGTTTGCCCCTGGCTCTCAGACTTGCGCAGCTCCTTGGGCAGGGTGATGGCGTCGACTTCAGCCCAGATGTCCACACGTACATTGCCGAACAGAAAGCGCGTGAGATTCTGGTAAGCCTCCTCGCTGTTGACGATGCCGAAGTAGCCGGAATGCGCTCGATAGGTAAAGGCCTTGGCGCAGGGCGCTGTCGGTTTGCCGCTAGCGTCCAGGCCGCAGAGGGTCGCGTTGTCGATGCGCACCAGGCCGTCGCTGCCATGGCCGGCGAAGGTACGCGACAGGCCCAGGCCTGCTTCGTAGTCCATGCGGTTGGTGCCAACCATGCAGAAGAAGCGTTTGGATGCAAAGCGTGCCTCGGGCAGCCAGTCGACGCGTTCGGTGAGCTTGTAGGCAGCTTCCAGATCCAGAAAGGTCGCCAGGCGCTGGCGGTTGAAATTGCTGATATCGCTCAGGTTCAGCCAGCTCGGCGGGTTGATGCCGAGCAGGTCGATGCCGTTGTGCGGGGTAGCGTAGGTGAACACCTTGTCCACCAACTGAGCTGCGCCACCTGGGTCCAGCTTGGAGTTTTGCAGCAGGCCACGGCAGACCAGGCCACCCATCGAATGGGCCACCAGGTAGCAGCGAAAGTCGGTCTTGCTAATGCCGTTCTTGGGGTTGGCGCAGATCAGCTCGCGCACCTTGAGTATCAGCTCGCCAAGCTTGCTGGCGAATACCTCCAGGCTCGGTGTGCTGCCGAGACCCAGCAGCCGTGAGGCCTCGTCGTAGTAGCGATAGATAATGATCGAGCGGCTGCCCAGGCGGTTGTCGGTATTGGCGGCCCATTCCGGGTCGAGAATGTCGTAGCCGTCTTCGTATACGTCCTGATAGTCGAATTCTGTGGCCAGGCGGATCACTGGCGACTCGAAGACGAATTTGCGTGACTGGCGGGTCTTTTCCGCCACCGCGCGGTAGACGGTAGAACCGAGGTTGAAACCGCAGAACGGGTCGGCGCTGGTCTGGTCGATCTCCACCGGGGTCATGGCGTAGCCACGCACGTAGATGATCGGATGGAAGGGGCTATGCGAATTGGCCATGGTTGCTCCTGAGGTGGCGTGCGCGTGCCTCGGGAATGCTCATCATGGCCGAACTGCGGGATGCGACGAGTGGCGCGGGTAATAGCGGAGAAGGTTAGCTCAGCGCCAGAGGTTTTCCGGATTTTTGCACGGCCAGACGGCGACTTGGCAAGGCTCGACTAAGCTACTGAGACTTGCCTAATGCTGGAGTGCCATCATGTTGCGCGCATTTGCCGATCTGGGGTTTCGCTGGAAGATTGCCCTGCCCATTCTGTTGCTGGCCGCCTTGCTGGTAGCGATGGGCACCTTGGGGGTGCGCGGTATCACTCAGGTCGCCGAATCCAGTACCACGCTGACCAATCGCCATCTGCCGGCCATCAGCCTGCTGCTCAACGCCGACCGCGATCTTTACCAGGCCTTCGTCGCTGAGCGTAGCCTGCTCGACGAAGACTCCGGTGCGCACGCGGCACAATTACGCGCCTCGCATGCCGAGAACCTGCAGCAGGCCTATGACCGCGTGCACAAGTTCGCTGCGATGCAGCCAGGCAGCGAAGCACTGGCCTTGGTGGCCGAGTTCGACCGTGGCTTTGAACGCTGGAAGGCAACCTCGTTGCGCGTGCTGGAGCTGGCCAGCAGTGATCCCAATGGCGCCAGCCGGTTGAGTTTCGCCGATAGCGAGGCGCAATTCGAAGAGGCGCGCACTGCCATCGACAAGCTCGGTGAGCTGGAAGACAACGCCGCCAATGCCGTTGGCACCGATGCCATTGCCCGCGGTGAGGCGCTGGTCTGGCAGCAGGGGCTGATCATCACCATCGGCTTGCTGGTGTGTCTGGTGCTGGTGGTGGGCTTCCCGCTGCTGGTAACTCGTCCGCTGCACAGCCTGCTGCATCGTATCGAACAGATCGCCGACGGTGATGGCGACCTGCGGGTGCGCCTGGACGTGCTCTCCAGGGACGAACTGGGCAAGCTCAGCCACGCCTTCAACCGCTTTCTCGACAAACTGCAGCCGTTGATCAAGGAAGTCGGCAGGGTCACTGGCGAGGTGGCCGACTCGGCACAGAGTCTCGCAGGCATGGCGGCCGCCAATGACCGCTTGATCAGCAGCGAACACGCGGCGGTCGATCAGGTCAGCACTGCGGCCACCGAAATGAGCGTGGCCGTGCATGAGGTGGCGCGCAATGCGCAGAATGCTGCCGATGCCGCGCGCCATGCCGAGGTCCAGTCGCGAGAAGGCGCCCAGGTGGTCGGCGCGACCATTCATTCGATTCGCCAACTGGCCCAGGAAGTGGAAAGCGCATCCGACACCATCCAGACCCTGGAGCAGGAAACCGCCAACATCGGCGCGGTACTGGCGGTGATCAAGGGCATCGCCGAACAGACCAACCTGCTGGCGCTCAACGCGGCCATCGAGGCGGCGCGGGCAGGGGAGCAGGGCCGCGGTTTTGCCGTGGTCGCCGATGAGGTGCGAGCGCTGGCAGCGCGTACCCAGGAGTCGACCAAGGACATCCAGCAGATGATCGAGCGTCTGCAGGCTGGTGTGCAGAATGCGGTCAAGGCCACGCATTCAGGCAGCGCACGGGCGCGGCAGAGCGTGGAGCAGGCGGCTGGTGTGGACCAGGCGCTGAGCGTGACCGGTGATTCGGTGCAGCGCATCAACGACATGGCTGCGCAGATCGCCACCGCCTGCGAGGAACAGAGCAGTGTTACCGAGGAAATCGCGCGCAATATCAGCGACATTCGCGACCTCTCCAACGAAGCGGCGCAGACCTCCGAACAGAGCACGCGGGCCAGCCAACACCTGTCCGAGCTGTCCCACAGGCTGGCCCAACTGGTGGGACGTTTCCGGGTGTGATGTCAGTGTCTCGCGTATCTAAGTGTTTGAAGCAGTTGTAAGTTTACGTTTAGCCGTTACAATGGCGCGGCTCGTCGCAATGGCGAGCAGCGTTATGGTGGCCCTGCCGGTCCCCTCGCAACGATTACCCGTTAACCTGGTCAGGCCCGGAAGGGAGCAGCCACAGCGGGAACATTGTGTGCCGGGGTGTGGCTGGTAGGGTCCACCTCCAGTTTCCAAGCCCTTGCATCCTTCTATATCAATATCTTCAGCGCCCATCTGGCGGTTTTTGCTGTGCGCAATAAAAAGCCCGCGCTTTGGGCACGGGCTTTCGGCTGTTTGCAGGCTCAGGTGATTCGGTAATTCAACACGCTGTCCTGTTCCTTGAGCGTCTTGCGCAGATCGGCTGGGATATTGCCAGCGCGTACGGCCAGTTCCAGGCGGATTTCTTCCAGGCTCTGGGCGAAGGCATTCTGGTCGTTGATCTGTGGCTTGGCCAGGACGCGGCTGTAGACAGTGCTGTCGCTCTCGTCGAGCAGGGCGAGGATGATGCTGCCGTCCGGTCGTGGTGAGCTGAAGCTGGCACGCAACGGATTGAACAGGTGATCGACGAGCTGTTGATTGGTGAGTTCCATGTCCTACTCCATCCTGAGGTTGGTCACCTTCGACCTCAGGATGACGATTTAGTTCAGGCAGTGAGCGACTGGCGGGTACGCTCGATCACCTGTTGCAGCGATTCGTCGCTGTACTGGCCTGGGTAGAGACGCTGGCTGTACTGGGCGATACCGGTCTTGTCGACCAGGGTAAAGCTGAAGCTGCCCTTGCGCGTTGCCTGGATGCGGCAATCGAACGGAGCGAAGGCGTGAGTCAGGGTGCTGATGGCTTTCTGAATTTGATGTTGAGCATTCATTTTTCTAGGTATTCCTTAAAGCATGTGCGCTTCGTTGCGCGTGGTGTAGCTCCATGTGGTTGGCCGAAAAACGGCCATAGCATGTCAACCGATCGGAGCTTGATTAGCACGATAAAGTTCCATTATTACGGTTCTTCGGCGTGGTCGGTACGTCGGAGGCAGGCAGAGGAACTGCACCGATAAACGGCGAGTCGGCCTGATCAGTCAGCAGATGGGATCTTGGAGGGCGGCAGCGCGGAGATGCGCTAGACGTTGAACCGGGAAACCAGCGAGGGGGCGCAAAGGCCTTAATGACTTACAGCGTGGTACGAACGGCGCGGATGGTAATGCTTTGTGCAAGAAATGACCAGCACTATTTCTCAAGTCAGGGCTATGCAGCTCCACATATGCGGGTGGCGGATGCAATTTGCCGGTTGCTCCGCTAGGATTAGCCCACTTTTGCTTTCCTCATATGACGGTTTTCCATGAGTTATCAGGTTCTTGCACGTAAATGGCGTCCGCGCTCGTTCCGCGAAATGGTCGGCCAGACGCATGTGCTCAAAGCCCTGATCAACGCCCTGGACAGCCAGCGCCTGCACCATGCCTACCTGTTCACCGGCACGCGTGGTGTGGGCAAGACCACTATTGCGCGGATCATCGCCAAGTGCCTGAACTGCGAAACCGGCATCAGTTCCACCCCTTGCGGCACCTGCTCGGTATGCCGAGAAATCGATGAGGGGCGTTTCGTCGACCTGATCGAAGTGGACGCCGCCAGCCGCACCAAGGTCGAAGACACCCGTGAGCTGCTCGACAACGTGCAGTACTCGCCGAGTCGCGGGCGCTTCAAGGTCTATCTGATCGACGAAGTGCACATGCTTTCCACCAGCTCCTTCAACGCCCTGTTGAAGACCCTGGAGGAGCCGCCGCCCCACGTCAAATTCCTGCTTGCCACCACCGACCCGCAGAAGCTGCCGGTTACCGTGCTGTCGCGCTGCCTGCAGTTCTCGTTGAAGAACATGCCGCCGGAGCGGGTGGTCGAGCACCTGACCCATGTACTGACCGCCGAGAACGTCCCCTTCGAGGACGATGCCCTGTGGTTGCTCGGTCGTGCTGCCGATGGCTCGATGCGCGACGCCATGAGCCTGACCGACCAAGCCATTGCCTTCGGCGAGGGCAAGGTGCTGGCGGCCGACGTGCGCGCCATGCTCGGTACGCTCGACCATGGTCAGGTTTACGGCGTGCTGCATGCGCTGATCGAGGGCGATGCGCGGGCGCTGATCGAGGCAGTGCGGCATCTTGCCGAGCAGGGGCCGGACTGGAATGGTGTGCTCTCGGAAATGCTCAACGTTCTGCATCGTGTGGCGATTGCCCAGGCGCTGCCGGAGGCCGTCGACAACGGCCAGGGCGACCGCGAACGCGTGCTGCAACTGGCCCAGGCGCTGCCAGCCGAGGATGTGCAGTTCTACTATCAGATGGGTTTGATCGGGCGTCGCGATCTACCGTTGGCGCCTGAGCCGCGCGGCGGCTTCGAGATGGTGCTGCTGCGCATGTTGGCCTTCCGCCCGGCGGGAGCCGACGACGCGCCAAAGGTCACGCTAAAGCCCTTGGGGATCAGCCAGGCCACTGCTGATTCCCAACAAAACCCAGTGGCCGGCACCGCTATGCCGGCTCCCGTGGTTTCTGCTCCTGTTATCGCTCCCGTCGCACAGGCTCCCGTTGTTACGGCGGCGGTCGAGCCTAGCCCTGTTGTGCCGGCAGCGAGCGTCATGCCAGACGTGACTGAGCCGGTTCAGCCTGTTGAGGTGCCTGTAGCGCCGGCCGTTAATCTGCCCGCCGAGCCCGAGCCCGAGCCCGAGCCCGAGCCCGAGCCCGAGCCCGCTGCTCCTGTGGTTGATGTGCCGTGGGCAACTGCCAAGGCTGCCGAGCCTGTGGCTGAGCCCGTTCAGCCTGTTGCGCCAGCAGAGCCAGAGGTGAAAACCGCAGAGCCAGTAGTTGCGCAAGTTGCATCTGTCGAAGTGCCCGCACCGAGTGAGGTCGCGCAACTGTTAGCCGATGCAGATGGTGGTGAAGACGAGCCACCGCTCGGCGACTATGACTATGTGGAAATGGACGCCGAAACCCTGGACTACGATTTCGGCCAAGCCGAAACCGCGGCGCCCGTGGTTGAAGAGCCGTTGCCTGCGGCTAAACCCGCAACCGGTCTGGCGGCAGAGTGGCTGTCACTGTTCCCGCAGCTTGGCCTGGGCGGTATGACCGGCAGCATCGCCGCCAACTGCACGCTGATCGAAGCCAACGGTGATGACTGGCTGCTGCACCTGGACCCGGCGCACAGTGCGCTGTTCAATCCGACTCAGCAGCGTCGTCTCAATGACGCGCTGAACCTGCAACAGGGGCGCAGCATCAAACTGCGTATCGAGCTGTGCAAGCCTGAACAGGAAACCCCGGCGCAGGCCGCCGCCCGGCGCCGTGCCGACCGCCAGCGCAGCGCCGAGGCGTCGATCCATGGCGACCCGCTGGTGCAGCAGATGATTCAGCAGTTCGCCGCCAAGGTGCGCGACGACAGCATCGAACCTATCGATATTCCCAGCTAACCGGTCGTTTCAACGACTTGTTTAACCCCGAACACCGAGGATACCGACATGATGAAAGGTGGCATGGCAGGCCTGATGAAGCAGGCTCAGCAAATGCAGGAAAAAATGCAGAAGATGCAGGAAGAGCTGGCCAACGCTGAAGTCACCGGCCAGTCCGGCGCCGGCTTGGTCAGCGTGGTGATGACCGGTCGTCACGACGTCAAGCGCATCACCCTGGATGACAGCCTGATGCAGGAAGACAAGGAAGTGCTGGAGGACCTGATCGCCGCTGCCGTTAATGACGCAGTGCGCAAGGTCGAGCAGAACAGCCAGGAGAAGATGTCCGGCATGACCGCAGGGATGCAGCTCCCCCCCGGCTTCAAAATGCCCTTCTGACAGGCCACGTGCCGTCCAGTCGACGCACATGGCGGCGTTGCCGGCGAACTCGGAATCCTCATGTGCTCCAGCACACTGCGGTTCCTTGTCCGCCGGCGCCTTGCCCTGTACGCCGCCTGATCGCCACTCTTACTTGTGTTGATCGCATTTGCAGGACGGCGACAGGCTTCAAATTTGTAGCCCGGATGCAATCCGGGAATGATCTATGACCTGTGCTCCCGGATTGCATCCGGGCTACGAACCCTAGGAACGCCATGAGCTTCAGGTGCGTAGCCCGGATGAAATCCGGGGATAGATGTATGTCTCGTTCCCCGGATCGTATCCGGGCCATCAACCTGTAGGAACGCCATGAGCTTCAGCCCCCTGATTCGCCAGTTGATCGACTCTCTGCGCATCCTGCCCGGTGTTGGGCAGAAGACCGCGCAACGCATGGCGTTGCAGTTGCTCGAGCGCGATCGCAGTGGCGGTCTGCGTCTGGCGCAGGCACTGAATGCGGCGATGGAAGGCGTGGGGCACTGCAAGCGCTGCCGCAGCCTGAGCGAGGACGAGATCTGCCAGCTGTGCCTGGACGAGCGCCGCGACGACAGCCTGCTGTGTGTGGTCGAAGGTCCAATGGATGTTCATGCCGTGGAGCAGACTGGTTTTCGCGGCCGTTACTTCGTGCTCAAGGGGCATCTGTCACCGCTCGATGGCCTGGGGCCAGAGGCCATCGGTATTCCTGCGCTGCTGGAGCGCATCGATGCCGGTGCTTTCAGCGAAGTGATCCTGGCCACCAACCCGACGGTGGAGGGCGAGGCCACGGCGCACTATATCGCTCAGATCCTCGTCGGCAAAGGCCTGGTCGCCTCGCGCATCGCCCATGGCATGCCGCTCGGTGGCGAACTGGAACTGGTCGACGGCGGCACCCTGGCGCATGCCTTGGCAGGTCGGCGCCCGATCAGCCTGTAAGCAGTCAAACCCTCTCGATTCGGAGTGCCAGTGACCACCGACACTCTGCGCCGTATTGCTCTGCTGCTCCTGCTCGGGGCGCCTCTGGCCGCACAGGCTCAATGTCCGACCGGGCAGGTACAGGTGTGCCTGGGCGCTTCATGCTTGTGCGTGCCCGATCCGGTACGGGTGCGTGAAGATGGCCTGAATATGGCGGCGGCGCGTCTCGAAGCCTGGTTGCTGCAATCTCACCAGGCAGCACTGCGAGCCGGCACCGAACCTATCCCTCTGATGATTCGTGCCCAGCTCGCGCCGTTCTACGACGATGCGTTGCTTGATGAAGTGCGCTTTCGCGTGGGCATCACCGACGAGATGGACGCCGCTACCGTCATGCTGCAGAACCCCGATGTGCAGGCCGTGACGCTGGTCGACGTGGTGGTGTTTCGCAACGCCGATGCTGCCGCAGAGGATGCAGCGCTATGGGCGCATGAATTGTGGCATGTGCAGCAATACCGCGAGTGGGGCACCGATGGCTTCGCCCAGCGTTACACGCGCAATTTCCAGTCAGTGGAAGGGCCAGCCTACGAGATGGGCGAGCGGGTGAGAAAGGCGTTGCGCGAGCAGAAATGAAACGCTCGCTTGAAAACCAAGCAAGCGCTAGGTTAGGGTGGCCAAAATAATAACGGGAGTACCCGCATGGCCGCCTCTCTGTCGTATTTCGATGAGTCCCACCAATTGGTTCGTGATTCCGTCCGGCGTTTCGTCGAGCGTGAGATCCTGCCGTATATCGACGAGTGGGAGGAGGCCGAGGAGTTTCCTCGTGAGCTGTACCTCAAGGCTGGCGCTGCGGGCATTCTCGGTATCGGTTACCCGGAGCAGTATGGCGGCAGCCACGAGGGCGATGTGTTCGCCAAGGTGGCGGCCAGCGAGGAGCTGATGCGTTGCGGCTCCGGCGGCCTGGTGGCCGGGCTTGGTTCGCTGGATATCGGCCTGCCACCCATCGTCAAATGGGCCACGCCCGCCGTGCGCGAACGTGTGGTGCCGCGAGTGCTGGCCGGCGAGAAGATCATGGCGCTGGCGGTGACCGAGCCCTCCGGTGGCTCCGACGTGGCCAATCTCAAGACCCGCGCTGTGCGCGACGGCGATCACTACCGCGTCAATGGCAGCAAGACCTTCATCACCAGCGGCGTGCGTGCCGATTACTACACGGTGGCGGTGCGCACCGGCGGTGAGGGCTTTGGCGGCGTCAGCCTGCTGCTGGTGGAGAAGGGCACGCCGGGTTTCAGCGTTGGCCGCAAGCTGAAGAAGATGGGCTGGTGGGCCTCGGATACCGCCGAACTGTTCTTCGAAGACTGCAAGGTGCCGGTGGAGAACCTGATCGGCGCGGAGAATGCCGGTTTTGCCTGCATCATGGCCAACTTCCAGAGCGAGCGCCTGAGCCTGGCGATCATGGCCAACATGACCGCACAACTGGCCCTGGAGGAGTCGCTGAAATGGGCGCGCGAGCGCCAGGCGTTCGGCAAACCGGTGGGCAAGTTCCAAGTGCTCAAACATCGCCTGGCCGAAATGGCTACGCAACTGGAGGTTTCCCGCGAGTTCACCTACCGCCAGGCCGCTCAAATGGCCGCCGGCAGGAGCGTGATCAAGGAGATTTCCATGGCCAAGAACTTCGCCACCGATATCGCTGATCGCCTGACCTACGATGCGGTGCAGATCATGGGTGGCATGGGTTACATGCGCGAAAGCCTGGTCGAGCGCCTGTATCGCGATAACCGCATTCTTTCCATTGGCGGTGGCACGCGCGAGATCATGAACGAGATCATCGCCAAGCAGATGGGGCTGTAGCCGGGCGCGGAGTGGGAGGGGCTTTAGCCGCGATCATCCTCAAAAAGGGCGGAAAAGCTCGCCGCTGAAGCGCCTCCCACGGGGGCATGGTCCTGCGCGGTTATCAGGAAGCGACCTGATTCTGCGCGGCCTGGCGCAGGCGGGCGATGTCGCGTTGCGGCGGATCACCGAACAGACGGCTGTACTCGCGGCTGAACTGCGATGGGCTTTCGTAGCCGACGCGGTAGCTGGCCGCTGCCGCTTCGAGGTTGTCGCACAGCATCAGCCGGCGAGCCTCCTGCAGGCGCAGCTGCTTCTGATACTGCAGCGGGCTGAACGCCGTGACTGCCTTGAATCTATGGTGCAGGGTCGAGGGGCTCAGGTTCACCTCGCGGGCCAGTTCCTCGATCCGCAACGGCTGATCGAAATTCTTGCGCAGCCACTCGATGGCGCGGGAGATGCGCTGGCTCTGGCTGTCGGCGATGACGACTTCATGCAGGCGATGGCCCTGCGGGCTGAGCAGCATGCGGTAGAAAATCTCGCGCAATGCCAATGGCGCCAGCATGGTGATGTCGGATGGGGTTTCCAGCAGGCGCAGCAGGCGGATCACCGCATCCAGCAAGCGCGGGTCGAGGCGATCGAGAAACAGCGCCCGCTGGGAAGCCGCGTCCGGGGCTGGAATCGCTGGCATTTCGGTGAGCAGGCTGCTGATCAGCGCGGGATCGATCTCCAGAGCGATGCTCAGATAGGGGTGATCCGGGCTGGCCTCGATAACCCGGCCGGTTACTGGCAGCACCACCGACGCCACCAGGTAATTCAACGGATCATAGACGTAGAGCTCGTCACCCAGACGTATCTCTTTACGGCCCTGGGCGATGATGCACAGGCAGGGGTCGTAGACGGTCTGCATCGGCAGGCTGGGTGTCGTGGCGCGCGCCAGTTTCAGGCCAGGAATCGCTGTGAGGTGCAAACCGTCCTCGGGGACGAAGCGATCGACCAGGCGCGCCATTTCGTGGCTCAGTTCGGCAAGGGGGGTGTCGAGAGTTGTGGCGGTGTGAATGGGTGACTGCATGGCGCGCCTCCGGAAAGTCAGCGAAGCCTAGCCAGGTTTTTCAGGCAAGTCATGAGGGGCGGCAGGATTAGGCAAATATTTGCCAGTAATGGGCAAATAACCAGTGATACAGAGTATTTCAAGGCTAGTCAGGGTGCGCTGCACTCGGTTGCAGCAATTTCCTTGCTATGGAGTTTTAGGCAAGGATTTGCCAGAAATCGACTAACGCTCTGATGACCTTCTGCTTGATCTTTGTAGCCATCGAGCGGTGCCTCTGCATCGGCTCGAACGCATGCTGTAGCCATATCACCCGCTAAGTGGTGCTCACATACGTCACGAAAGGAGCGAACCATGCCCAGTAAATGGCTGATCGCACCGCTGACTCTGTTATTGCTCGCCACGGCCTGGCTTGACTCAAGAGCCGTTGGCGAAGCGGCTTTTGCCGAGCCGGACGCAGCGCCCCATGTTCTGCAGCGAAACGCTGCTGGTATGTATTGATTCAGTTCCAGGAGGTTGCCATGAGCATCATTCACCGTATGACCGTTCGCGCCCGTCACGGCCGTTCAAATCGGTTGGGGCAGTGCCTGGCGCGGTTGCATGAGGTCGGGCGAGATATTCCAGGTTGTGAGCGCCTGCGTGTGTTCTCACTGCGCAATGATCCGTTGACCTGGCAGGTTGAAGGGCAGTGGCGTTCGGCAGCGGCACGCGACGCTTTCCTCGGCAGCGAAGGCCTGCGTCGGGTTTTGGCCCAGGCGATAGATGAAGGGCTGTTCACCCATCTCGAATGCGGTATGGAATTGCAGCAGCAGGTAGCCTGATCCGCTCAGGCTTGCCTTTGTGAAATTATCTCTATAGATTTTCATGAAATTAATTATTCTAAATTTCATGAGTCGTCTATGTTTCGCCATGCCAGTGAGCACGTCGACAGCTATTACGCCCATAGCTGCAAGGATCGACTGACGCATCATCCCGTGCTGCAAGATGATCTGCAGTGCGAGGTGCTGGTGATCGGTGCTGGTTTCAGTGGTCTGCACACTGCTTTGCGCCTGGCCGAAGCAGGGCGCAAGGTCATTCTGCTGGAGGCCAGTCGTGTGGCCTGGGCGGCCTCTGGACGCAATGGCGGGCAGGCGATTCTGGGCTGGTCCTGCGATATGCCGCCGCTGGAAAAGGCGCTGGGCATCGAACGCGCCCGCCGTCTGTGGGATGGCATGAGCTGGGCAGCTCGTGAGCTGCGTGAACTGCCTGAGCGCCACGGCTTCGACTGCGATTACCGCCGCGGCCATCTGTGGACGGCAGTGTTGCCCCGTCGCGTGGCGCTGCGGCATGAGTGGCAGGAGGAGGCCGCTTATAAATGGGGGCATCGCGCGCTGCAGTTCGTTTCCCGCGAGCAGATGCCGGAGTGGGTCGCCAGCGAGCGTTACCGCGCTGGCCTCTACGACCCCGAGGCCGGGCATCTCAATCCGCTCAAGTTGGCGCTCGGGCTGGCCGAAGCCTTCGTTCGCGCCGGTGGGCAGATCTTCGAGCAGAGCCGTGTGCTGAGTCAGGATAGGCAGGGCACGGGCTATCGCGTGCGTACCGAGCAGGGCAGCGTGCAGGCTGACAATCTGGTGCTGGCCTGCAACACCTATATCGATCACCTCGAGCCGCGTCTGGCGCGGCGCATCCTGCCGGTCGGCACCTACCAGATCGCCACCGAACCGCTGGGCGCCGAGTGCGCCGAGGCACTGTTACCGCGCAATGCGTGTGTGACCGACAACCAGTTCGTCCTCGATTACTTCCGCCGCACCCCGGATCACCGCCTGCTGTTTGGCGGGGGCTGCACCTATCTGGGCGGCCTGCCGAAGGACATGGCGGCAGCCACGCGGCCGTTCCTCGAGCGCGTATTCCCGCAGCTGTCAGGCGTGGCCATCGACTTTGCCTGGGGCGGCCATATCGACGTGACTCGTGCTCGCACGCCCGACGTTGGCGGCGAGAACGGCCGTTACTGGCTGCAGGGCTTTTCCGGGCATGGTGTGCTGCCGACCCTGGCGGCGGCGCGGGCAGTCAGTGATGCCATTCTCGGCAATGACGACGAACTGGCGCTGTATCAGCAACTGCGCAATCCCGAATTCCCATTCGGCGAGCGCCTGGCGGCACCGCTCGAGGCCATCGGCAAGGCCTGGTATCGACTGAGGGACAGTTTCTGAAATGGACAGCCCTGACATGGACAAGAATCTGGAGATGGCCGCGCTGGCCGTGCTCATTCACGACCTGCGCAAGCACAAGAAGGTCACCCTCAACGAGCTGGCCGAGCGCATCGGTCGTTCCGTGGGCTTTCTCTCGCAGGTCGAGCGTGGCCTGTCGCGGCCGACCGTGGAAGATCTGACCGCCATCAGCGAGGCACTCGACGTACCCACCACCTATTTCTACAGCCTGCCCAAGCCCAAGGCGCTGGACTGGGTGACTCGCCCGGACGAGCGCTGCACCCTGTACCTGGCCGGTGGCATCACCGACATCATGGCGTCGCCGACCTTGCAGGGCGCCTTCATGGTCGTCGATAGCCTGCTCGAACCGGGGGCCAGCAGTGGCGAGCGGCAGATGAGCGACCGCTCCGAGCAGGCCGGCTATGTGCTCGAAGGCCAGTTGACGCTGTGGCTGGGCGAGGACGAAGAGAGTGCCACCCTCTATCCCGGTGATGTTTTCCAGGTGCCTAGCTATGCGCGCCTGCGTTATGCCAACCAGGGCGACACCCCCGCACGGGTGTTGTGGATCTACACCTGAAACTTCCCGTGAACCCGGAAATAACCACAATGAACGCCACCCGAGTCGAGCTGCTCGACGAAGTCCGTCAATTTCGCCAGGTCCATCCCGAGGTGCGCTTCGTCGACCTGATCTGTCTGGATATCCCCGGGCATTTCTACGGCAAGCGCTACCCCATCGAGATGCTGGAGAAGGTCGCCGCCGGCAGCGCCCTGAAACTGCCGCAGAACTGCGTGCTGCTCGGCGCTCAGGGCGGGCTGTACGAGATCGGCGACTACTGCTTCCATGACGGTGACCCGGACGCGCCACGGCGGCTTATCCCCGGCACGCTCAAGCTGGTGAACTGGGAGCGCCAGCCGCTGGGGCAGATGCTGATCAGCTCCGACGGCACCGAAGCACCGATCGAGTTCGAGCCGCGCGAGGTGCTGGCGCGCGTGGTGCAGCGCCTGGCCGCGCGTGGCATTCGCCCGGTGGTGGCCTTCGAGCTGGAGTTCTACCTGTTCGACAAGGCGCTCAAGGACGGCTTGCCGCAGTACCCGCGCGATGACCTGAGTGGCGATGCCGACGACCAGCCGAACATGCATATCGAACGGCTGTCGCGTTTTTCCGAGGTGCTCGACGACATCACCGAGACCGCGCGTCTGCAGGGCATCGACACCACGGTGATCACCGCCGAGATCGGCCCGGGGCAGTTCGAGATCAACTTCAGCCATAACATGGATCCGATGCAGGCGGCCGACTGGTCGGCGCTGTTCTGCCGGGTGACCCGTGGCGTGGCGCTCAAATACGGCCATCGCGCCAGCTTCATGGCCAAGCCGTATCTGCAGTATCCGGGTAGCGGCATGCACATCCACGTCAGCCTGTACGACGAGGCCGGTGACAACCTGCTGGCCCGTGACGAGCAGCGTCCGCTGCGGCATGCCGTGGCCGGTTGCCTGGAGCTGCTGCCGGAGCTGATGCCGATCTACGCGCCGAACCACAACAGCTACCGTCGCTTTGGTGCCCAGGTGAACTCGGCGAGCAAGGCCAGCTGGGGCTTCGAGGATCGCGACGCCTGCGTGCGTATTCCCGAGTCGGACGCACGCAACCTGCGCCTGGAATTTCGTCTGCCGGGCGCAGACGCCAACCCCTATCTGGTGCTGGCGGGATTGCTGACCAGTATCGAGCAGGGCCTCGACGCCAAGGTTGAGCCCATTGCACCGCTCAATGACGACCGCGAAAGCGGTGTCGACTTTCCCAAGGACATGCTCGACGCCGTGCGTCGCATGCAGGCCAGCGAGCGCGTCGCCGCTGGCCTCGGCAGCGAGTTCGTCATGGTTTATTGCGAGAACAAACGCCAGGATCACCTGGCCTTCATGCACGACATCAGCCCGCGCGAATACCGCTGGTACATGTGATGTCACGGATAGAAGGAGGCGCCATGAACAACGCCGTAAACAACCCCAAGACCGCGCACTGGCAGGCCCTGAGCCAGGCCCACCATCTGGCCCCGTTCAGTGATTACAAGCAGCTGGCCGAGAAGGGCCCGCGCATCATCACCGAGGCAAAAGGCGTGCACCTGTGGGACAGCGAGGGCAACAAGATCCTCGATGGCATGGCCGGTCTGTGGTGTGTGGCCGTCGGCTATGGCCGCGAGGAGCTGGTCGAAGCTGCCGCTACGCAGATGCGCCAGTTGCCGTTCTACAACACCTTCTTCCAGACCGCCCACCCGCCGGTGCTGGAGCTGGCCCATGCCATCTCCCAGCTGGCGCCGGCCGGCATGAATCACGTGTTCTTCACCGGTTCGGGCTCGGAGGGTAACGACACCATGCTGCGCCTGGTACGCCACTACTGGGCGTGCAAGGGGATGCCTGCGAAGAAGATCATCATCGGTCGCGAGAATGGCTACCACGGCTCCACCGTGGCTGGCGCCAGCCTTGGTGGCATGAAGTTCATGCACGAGCAGGGCGACCTGCCGATTCCGGGCATCGCCCATATCCCGCAGCCGTACTGGTTCGGTGAAGGTGGCGATATGAGCCCGGAAGCCTTCGGCATCTGGGCCGCTGACCAGTTGGAGAAGAAGATTCTCGAGTTGGGTGAAGAGAATGTCGCGGCGTTCATCGCCGAGCCGATCCAGGGCGCCGGCGGCGTGATCATCCCGCCAGAAACCTACTGGCCGCGTATCAAGGAAATCCTCGGTAAGTACGACATCCTCTTCGTCGCCGATGAAGTGATCTGCGGTTTCGGCCGTACCGGCGAGTGGTTCGGCAGCCAGTACTACGACCTCAAACCTGACCTGATGACCATCGCCAAGGGGCTTACCAGCGGCTACGTGCCGATGGGCGGGTTGATCGTCAGCGACAAGGTGTTCGAGGTGATCGCGGCGCACGGCGATTTCAACCATGGCTTCACCTATTCCGGCCATCCGGTGGCGGCAGCGGTGGGCCTGGAGAACCTGCGCATTCTCAAGGAAGAAGGCATCGTCGAGCGGGTGAAGGCAGAAACGGCACCCTACCTGCAAAAGCGCCTGCGTGAGCTGGCAGATCACCCGCTGGTGGGTGAAGTGCGCGGCGTCGGCATGCTTGGCGCCATCGAGTTGGTGCAGGACAAGGCCACGCGCAAGCGCTTCTCCGGTGATGTGGGCGTGGGCATGGTCTGTCGCGGCCACTGCTTCAATAACGGTCTGATCATGCGCGCCGTGGGCGATACCATGATCATTGCGCCCCCTCTGGTGATCAGCCTTGCCGAGATCGACGAGCTGGTGGAAAAGGCGCGTAAGTGCCTGGATCTGACCTGGGAGCAGGTGCGTAGCGCTGTGTAAGCAGCAATTCGTGGCTGAAGCCGCTCCTACGCGAAGACTGCATCTGTAGGAGCGGCTGGGCGGCATTCCGCTTCAGCCGGGAGGGACGATGATCAAAAGAAAACCCCGCCACCGGTAACGGTGGCGGGGTTTGGTTTTTCAGCCGCTTACTCGAGGCTATTGTTCGGCGCTCGGGCGACACGATCCAGCGCGGTGCGCACCGCTTGCCCTGGTCATCTCTGGCCGGCCACGACCGGCAGCAGCCACTCGCTTCAATGCAAGAACCCTGTGCACTGGGCTCCGGCAACCGCCAAGGATCCATGGCTCAGGAATGCGGGTAACTGTCCACCACCCGCTGGTACTGGCTCGGCGAGGCGCCGATATGGTGCTTGAAGAAACGCGTGAAATGCCCCTGCTCGGAGAACCCCAACGACTCGGAAAGCAAGCCCAGGGTGCCATTACGCTCGCTGTCGAGCCAGGAAAAGGCACGCCGCATCCTCGCCGCGTTGAGCAGCAGGTTGGGTGTCATGCCGGTGTCCTTGCGAAACAGGGAATAGAAGTGCGCGCGTGACAGACCACAGCATTTGGCCGCATTGTCGATTGGCGCCGGGTCATCCAGGTGATTGAGCAAATAGTCGGTACCTTTGCGCACCCGCGCGTCGCGGTATTCATTGACGGTGCGAACGCCCATCCGACAGAGATGCCGCCACTGCGAGGAGTCTTCGATCAACTGGATGAGGAAGTCGAACAAGTAAAACTCGATACGCTCCTGTGGAACCAGGTCGGGGCTGTGCATTTCAGCAATCAAGCGATCCGCCAGATTGCGGTTTTGCGTGCCCAGTTCCATGGAGGATTGCGCAAAAAAGTCTGGACGACTGCTTAAGGCTAGCGACTGTTGCGCGGTGGCCAGCCAGGCCGGCTCGATATACAGAGCCAGAATCAAGGTATTGCCGGCACCTGCCTGATAATCGAAATAATGCGGTTCCCAGGCGTTGACCAAGACCGCATTGCGGTCAGTCAGCGGCACCTGACGGCCGCGCACGTTGAAGAAGGTGTCGTCGCCCGCCACTTTCACCAGCACATGGCATTCCGAATGGGTATGCATGACCAAGGGTTTATTCATGTTCAACAAGGCAACTCGGCCAAAGTTGCCATGAAATACGCGTTGTGCGACCGACATAGGCAGTTCTCCCTCATCCGCTGGATGAGCGTTGTCCGCAGCGCTTGGTTCTATCTGCGCCGTCTTGGAAAATTTCTCTCGGGGCGGTTAGCCGGAGGTCGGCAGGCGTATCGATATCCTGGTGGATACCTGAATCCTCCACGTCGACCCTCACGCAGGACGCCGCTTGCTCACCGCTATCGAGTTGCCGCAGCGCTGGCCAGCAATCTTGGCCAAACAACAGCGGATGTCCTGAGTAGCCTCGATAGCGCGGCTGAGCAATATTTGACCAATTCAGCTTGGCGCACAAGTACCTCTTAGTCGTAGCGCAATGACCTGATCACAAGGCATGACGCTCCCTGCCGTGGTATACGCGCAGGACATCCGCCATTACCGCCAGGGCTATTTCCGCCGGCGCCTTACTGCCCAGATCCAGACCGATGGGCATGTGCAGGCGCGCGATCTGCTCGTCGGACAGGCCGCCAACGCGCTTGAGCCGCTCGGCGCGCTTGGCCGAGGTGGCCTGCGAGCCCATGGCGCCAATGTAGAACGCCGGGGTGCGCACCGCCTCCATCAGGGCCAGGTCGTCGATACGCGGATCGTGGGTCAACGCCACCACTGCGGTGGCGGCGTGGCAGCCGCCAGCAGCGATAAACAGCGAGGGCAGCACGCGCTGCATCTGTACGCCGTCGAGCACGATGTGCTCGACCTCCTCGCGGGGGTCACAGGCGATCACTTCGCAGCCGATGGCGCGGGCAAAAGCGGCGCAGGCCTCGGCCACCGGGGAGAGCCCGGCGAGAATCAGGCGCAGCACCGGGCCGACATGAATGCGCACCGTTTCATCGACGACTTGCACCCGTTCGCTACCCTGAACGGCGTCCGGATCCAGGCGCAGCGCACCACTGCCAAGGTCGACATGACGCACCAGGCGATGCTGGCCGAGCAAGGCCGCCTGCAGGGCTTGCAGGTGCTCGATCCACTCGCAGCTGGGCGCGCGGTGTTCCACCAGCACCACCAGCACCCCACCGCACGGCAAACGCAGGCGCCGACTCTCCTCGGCGCTGTCGCCGTAGCGGACAATCTGCGCCGGCTCGCGCAGCTCGCCACGGGCCAGGCTGGCGAGGAACTCTTCCTCGACACAGCCGCCGGAGAGTGAACCGACATGTTCACCAGCAGCGCTGGCCACCAGCATCGCCCCCGGCGCGCGCGGCGCCGAGCCATAGGTCGAGAGGACCGTACAGAACCACAACGCACGACCGGCATGGGCCCAGTCGAGCGCCTGGCTGACAACCTGTAGATCGAGATGGCGCATGCTTCCAGTACCTCGTAGAGCCGCTATCACCCGTGTCTTCACAGGGGAGGCAGCAGACGCGAACTTGCCCGTTTCGCACTTGTCCAGGCATGCACTGGTGCGGGAAATCCCCGGTGACGCCTGCGTTTTGTCGTTGCTGCGTTTTATCAGCCGTCCGCCGGATGGTCAGGTTACGGCACACAATGGCGCACGCCTTGCCAACCCAATGGAATATTGGTCTTTACGTCCGCCGATTTGCCTTTTCGTCTAAATAAGGGCGGCTTGGCGAATAAAAAGGCTATGTCCCTGTTAGCTGTTGCTGGGGCGCTCCAAGAAAGGCTCGGAGCCTTGTAGGGTGGGCCGGGCGGCGATCCGCTTTAGCCCACGCCAACCACCGCTGGTGGGCAAAAGCCCACCCTACGGGCCTTTGCACCCATTCCCAACACTTAACGCAGACATAGCCAATAAAAAAGGCCCGCGAGAGCGGGCCAAGCCATCACCCGGGATACCGGGGAGGGCTCAAAACAAAGTCAGGCTGTAGCTGAGGATCAGTCGGTTCTCGTCGATGTCGCTGCGGTAGTTGGAACGCGCCGTAACGTTGCGCACACGTACGCCAACGCCCTTGAGTGCACCGTTCTGCACGGTGTATCCGATATCCAGGTCGCGCTCCCAGTCCTTGCCCTCGTAGCGCGCACCGCCGCGGTTGGTGGCCTGGGCATCGACGTTGTCGCCGCGGATATAGCGCACCCCGGCCACCAACCCGGGCATGCCCATGGCGGCGAAGTCATAGTCGTAACGCGCCTGCCAGGAACGCTCGTCGGCTGAGGCGAACTCGAATGTCGGCACCTCGTTGCCCAGCGGCGCGATGTTGGCGAATACCCGTGGGAAGGCGCTGTCGCCGAACATGGCCTGGTAGCCAACATAGAAGGTATGCCCGCCGTGCTTGGCCGACAGCAGGGAGAAGAACGCCTGGTTGTCGATGTCGCCGAGCAAGCGGTCGCCGTCCTCACTGGCGTCGTAGAAACCGAGGTTGGCACCCAGGGTCCAGTCGCCCAGCGGCTCGCTGTGCTTGAGGCCGATGAAGCGCTGGTTGTAGATGTCCTCCAACTCGCCGTACCAGGCGCTGGCGGTGGTGCGGCTGGCGTTGAAGGCGTAGTCAGCGCCGGCATAGTTGAAGGCGTCGCTGCGGGCGGCGCGCTGCGGCAGATGGCCGAGGGTGGCCAGCATCTTGTCGTCGCCGGCCTCGTTGCGCAGGCTGGTGGAGTTGAGGTGGCCGGCCTGCAGGGTAAGCCCGGCGATCTCGTTGGAGACCAGGCTGGCACCCTGGTAGCTCGGCGGCAGCAGGCGGATGTCGCTGAAGGCCAGCACCGGCAGGTTGGGCTGCAGCTCGCCGACCTTCAGCTCGGTCTGCGACAGCTTGACCTTCAAGGCGGCGCCCAGGCGGCTGTAATCGTCGGCGGCCTTGCCGCCCTCGCGGGTCGGCAACAGGCCGGTGTTGACCCGATCCGCGCTGCTATCGAGCTTGAGGCCGAGCAGACCGATGGCATCCACGCCGAAACCGACGGTGCCCGGGGTGTAGCCGGATTTGAAGTTGAGGATGAAACCCTGCGCCCACTCCTCGGCCTTGGACTGCTGGTTCGGCCCGACGATGTCGGAGAAGTCGCGACTGAAGTAGTAATTGCGTGCTTGCAGGGTTGCCGTGGCGTCCTTGAAAAAATCGCTGTCGGCCGCCAAAACCTGGAACGGCAACCCCAGCAGCAAACCGGTGTAGACCAGGCAACGGGTGGCTTTGCATAGGCGAGTTAAGGTAAAGGTCATAGTTGTGAGCTCTCTTTCTTATTCGATTTCTAGGCACAAGAATTCCCACGGGCCTCTTGCAGGTCCATGTGTGGCAGTGGGAACTCTCGAGGGGTACAGCGTTTAAGACGTGCGCGTTTTGTCGTTACTCGGCGAGGGCCACGCGACTCTAGGCGGCCCGCTCTCGGTGCAACTCGCCGAGTACCCAGGACACCGCCACGCCGATCACCAGCGCCCAGAACGGCGCGCTGATACCGAACAGGCTGAACTTGCTCATGGCCACCACCAGGGCGACGAATGCACCGATCTGGCAACCGGTGTCTTTGTGGAAGGCCTGCTGCAACGAGCTGAGCAACACGCCGATCATCGCCAGGCCGGCGATCACCAGGATCAACTCACGCGGCAAGGCGAGGATGAACGGCACGGCGATACCGGCGAATACGCCAAACAGGGCGAACAGCACGCCATTGACCAGGGTCGCCCCGTAGCGTTGACGCGGATCGTCGCCGGCCTGCTCGGAACCGCAGATCGCCGTCATCGGCCCGGCGATATTGGCGTTGTGTCCGCCCAACAGCCCGGCCAGCATGCCGCCCACGCCGCTCACCACGGTCATCGCATTGACCGGAGGCTTGTAGCCCTCGACCATCAGCACACCGGTGGCCTGGGCATTCTCGGCACCGATTACCAGCGCCGCCAGCGGCACCGATATGGCAAAGAAGGTCTCCAGGGTGAACATGGGCGTGGTGAAAGCCGGCATGACGAAGGCGATGTCCACATCCGCCGGTTTCAGCAGGCCCAGAGCCAGGGCCGCGGCGAAGCCCACCAGCCCGGCAGCCAGCACCGGCGGCACCGCCTTGAAGAAGCGCATGACCAGGAAGTAGGTCAGCGCCGCCAGACCGGCCATTAGCGGAACGCTGCCGACCGCTTCTACCGCACCGACGCCGAAGCGGATCATCGCCCCGGCGATCATCGCCATGACGATGGGCATCGGCAGCCAGCGCATCAACTTGCCGATCACCCCGCTCAAGCCGAGCAGCAAGACCAGCGCGCCGCTCATGATGAAAGCGCCGACCGCCTGGCGAAAATCCAGACCGGCAAGTGCCGCGATCATGATCGCCGCGCCAGGAATCGAATAAGCGCCGCAGATCGGCTGACGGTAGCGCAGCGCCATGCCGATGCTGATCAGTCCGCCGAGCACGTAGATGGCGAATAGCCAGGCAACCGTCTGGCCATTGCTCAATTGGCCGGCTTCGGCGGCGCTGATGACGATCAGCGCCGGCCCGGAACAGCCGAACAGCGCGGCTACTACCCCGGCGCTGACCGACTTGAGGTTGATTGCCTCTCGGATTGAGTAGCCCGATGAGGCGTCGGAAGGTGGTGCAATATCAGTGTTCGCTTTTTTGCCAAGCATGACCCGTTCTCCGCGATTGTTGTTGTAATGCGGTACAGCCGTTGTCTGCCGAGGCCTGCCGCAGGCAAGCCCCGGAGGGAAGGTTACTCGCCGCGGAATACCGCCGGCCGCTTGCTGTGGAACGCCTCGACGCCTTCCTTGAAGTCATGCGAGCTGCGCAGGCGGCTGTAGCAATGGCCTTCCATCTCGATGGCCACGCTCAGCGGCGCGTCTTCGTTGTCGTTGATCAAGCGCTTGGCCGTGCGCTGGGCCAGCGGCGAGAAGCGCCGCAGTTCATCGACCAGCGCGTCTACCGTGCTTTCCAGCTCGGCGTCCGCCACGCACTCGGTGGCGATGCCCCAGTCGTAGGCCTGTTCGCCGCTGATGCGCTTGGCGCGCATGACCATGTGCTTGGTGCGGGCCACGCCGATGATCTTCTGCAGGCGCGCCGAACCACCGGAGCCGGGGATCTGCCCGAGATTCTGCTCGGGCAATGCGTAGCGAGTGGTCTCCGAGGCGATGCGGAAATCGCAGGCCAGCGACAGCTCGAAACCGACGCCGAAGGTGTAGCCACGGTTGGCGGCAATCACCGGCTTCTCGCAGCGCACCGGCGCGGCGACGTTCCAGGCCAGCTTGGAGACGTGCTCCGGCGAGGCCTCGAGGAAGCCCTTGATGTCGCCGCCGCTGGAGAAGTGCTCGCCCACCGCGCGCAGCACGATGACGCGCACCTGCGGATGAGCGTCAAGCGCTTCGAAGACCTGGCGCAACTGGTCGCGCTGGCCCATGGAGATGACGTTAAGCGGCGGGCGGTTGAGGATGATGTCGGCGCGCTCACGGGCCGCATCGACCTCGACCTGGAAGCCGTCGAACGGGGTTTCGAGAAATTGCTGGATCGCTTGCAGTTGCATGATGGATGTCCTTGGGATGGTGAGCGTTCAGCCTTTTTGGGCCTGTTCCTGGTGCTGGGCCAGCAAGACGCGGCGCAGCACCTTGCCAACGGGGGATTTGGGAATTTCGTCGATGAACTGGTAACGCCGCGGTCGCTTGAACTTGGCCAGGCCGGAGGTGATGCAGTGGGCATCCAGTTCGCTTTCGCTGACTTCGGCACGCAGCTTGATGAAGGCGGCGATGATCTTGCCCCACTGCTCGTCCGGCAAACCGACCACCACCACTTCCTCGACGGCGGAGTGCAGTGAGAGCACGTTCTCGATCTCCACCGGGCTGATGTTCTCGCCGCCGGTGATGATCAGGTCGTCCACCCGTCCGGTGACAAACAGGTCGCCGTCCTCATCGAAATAGCCGGTGTCACCGGTGAAATACCAGCCTTCGCGCAACGCCTTGGCCGTGGCTTCGGGGCGGTTCAGGTAGCCTTCGAACGCCTCGTCGCTGGCCAGGTCGGCGACGATCTGGCCTTCTTCCATGGGCTTGGCTTGCACCTGTGCCGATTCGGCGTCGATCGGCACCACCCGCACCCGTTGGTTCAGCGCGCTGCGCCCCGAGGAGCCTGGCTTGCGGTTGGCCTGCTGGTCGATGGTGAAGGTATAGATCTCCGAGCTGCCGTAGTGGTTGACGAACAACTGCGGCTGGAACGCCTGCTCGACGCGGCGCATCAGCCCGTCGCTCATGGGTGCGCCGGCGAAGCCGATTTTCTCCACGCTGGCGACCCGTTCGCGGGCGAAGGCCGGGTGCTCGATAAGCATGTGATAGAGGGTCGGCACCAAGTACAGGTTGCTGACCTGTTCCCGTTCGATAGCTTCCAGGGTGGCCTCGACGTCGAACTTCGGCACGCAGACGAAATGCCCGTCGATCAGCGCCATGGCCAGCAGCGAACGCACGCCCATGGTGTGGTACAGCGGCATCACGCCGAGGGTGCACTCGCCGTGGTAATAGAGGTTCTGCGCCACATGGGCGACCGCCGCGGCGCGTTCCGCGCGGTGCCGGCGCGGCACGCCCTTGGGCTTGCTGGTGGTGCCGGAGGTATAGAGCAGCAGGGAGAAATCCTCGGGCGTGGCGCGCAGGATGGTCGCCGTCGGCGCCTCTGCGCACAGCTCGGCGAAGCTCAGGTCGCCGTCCGCGGCGCGCTGACCCGCGGCGATCCGCGGCAGATTGAGCGCGGCCGTGCAGGCAGCGACCGCGGCCACGGTGGAATCGTCGTAGGCCACTGCGCGGATCTGCGCATCCTCGATGCAGTAGGCCAACTCCTCGGCAGTCGAGCGCCAGTTCAGCGGGGTCATGACGATGCCGGCGAACTGGCAGGCCCAATGCAGGGTCGCCATCTGCCAGCGGTTCTGCATGGCCACCAGCAGGCGATCACCCCTGCCCAGCCCGAGTGACTCGAGGCCGTGGGCAGCACACTGGATATCGGCGAACCACTGTTCGTAGGTTTTTTTCACTGTGCCGTCGCTGACCGCAGTGGCCAGCGGGCGGCGTTCCACGGCAGCGAGGAAGCTGCGTCCGAGATCGAACATTATTGTTGTACCTCTTCGTTCGTTTGGCGTTGGGCAGCCACTTCCAGCACTGCCTGGACAATGCCGGTGTAACCGGTACAGCGGCACAGGTGCCCAGAAAGCATGTCGCGCACTTCGGCCTCGCTCGGGTCGGGCTGCCGCTCGAGGAAATCCACGCAGGACATGAGGATGCCCGCAGTGCAGAAACCGCACTGCAGGGCGTGATGACGGCGGAACGCCTGTTGCAGGTCGCTCAGCGTGTCGTCGTCGGCCAGCGATTCGACTGTCTCGATGCGCCGCTCGTGGGCCTGCACGGCGAGCATCAGGCAGGAACGCACGGCGACGCCGTCCACCAGCACCGTGCAGGCGCCGCAGACGCCGTGTTCGCAGCCGACATGGACGCCGGTGGCGCCGAGGTCGTGGCGCAGGAAATCGCACAGCTGGGTACGCGGCTCGGCCAGGCCTTCGCGCGAGCGGCCATTGAGCTCGAGACGGACGGGAAAACGTTGTTCGGCGGTTGCGCGCATGTTCAGACTCCTTCGATGAGCCGGTGACCCAGCTCGCGAATCAGTTGCCGGCGGTAGGCCGCGCTGGCGTGTACATCGTCCTGGGCGTCGAGCGACCAGGCGGTTTCGTTGAGCGCGTCGGCCAGCGCCGGGCCGCGCGGCAGGCTGCGCATCACCGGGCGGTCGGCGACCCCGCCGACGCCCAGGCGCACCTCGTCGGTGCCGACACAGGCGGCCAGCGAGACGATGGCGAAGTCGCCGTGGCGCATGGCGATTTCCCGGAAGCGGTAGCCGATGCCCTCGCGTTTGAGCGGGAAGCGCACCTCGACGAGCAGTTCGTCGGCGCGTTTGTCGGTGGTGAGAATGCCCTGGAAGAACTCGGCGGCCTTGACCACGCGCTTGCCCTTCTTCGACTCCAGGACGATCTCGCCGCCCAAGGTCACCAGGCACAGCGGCAGCTCGGCGCTGGGGTCGGCGTGGGCCACCGAACCGCACACGGTGCCGCGGTTGCGGATCTGGAAGTGGCCGATCCAGGGCATCGCCAGGGCCAGCAGCGGCACCTCGTCGACCAGCGTCGGCCGCGCCAGCAGTTGCGCCTGGCGCACCGCCGCGCCAACCGCCAGGCAATCCTGGCGCAGCTCGATATAGTTCAGGTCGGCGACCTGGTTGATGTCGATCAGCAGCTTGGGCTGGGCCAGGCGCATGTTCAGCACCGCCATCAGCGACTGCCCGCCGGCAATGATGCGCGCATCCGCGCCATACTCGGCGAGCAGCTCGAGCACCTGGCGGCGGCTCTCGGCACGGACGTAATCGAAGGCAGCCGGTTTCATTGCGCACCTCCCTTGCCGAACAGCCCGGCGAACAGCGCACGCAGACGGCTCCACCAGCCAGCGGCGATCGCCTGGCCACTGACCCGCTGCGACAGGCGGGTGAAAATCTGTCCGATGATCACTTTCGAGGCCCCTTGCATCATGCGGCTGCCGACCGCGGCGACCTTGCCGCTGACGGCGACCTGGTATTGGTATTCCAGGCGCGTGTGACCGTTCTCCAAGGCGACGAAACGCACCCTGGCGTGGCCCTCGGCCGAGCCCATGGAGCTGGTGCCGGAGCCGGACAGGCGTAACGAATGCGGTGGGTCCAGCTCGCTCAAGGCGACCTTGGCCTCGAAGCGTGCGCGGATCATGCCGACGCCGACGGTGACGTCCGCGCGGTAGCGATTCTCGCCCTGCAGTTCGAGGGCATGGCAGCCGGGGATGATCGCCGCCAGGGTGGCCGGGTCGAGCAGGGTGTCGAACACCTGCTGTGGCGGCGCCGGGATCACCACCGCATCGTTGGCGCGCAGGGCCGAACCAGCGGCCGGCTCTGCGGCGAAACCGTCGTCCTGCTGCATGCCAGCCGGCCGCGGCGGCTCGTCGATGCCGATCATGCTGCGCACCTTCGAGGGGGTCAGCGGCAGGCGGATGTCGGCGCGGCCGAGAGCATCGGCCACGGCGTTGGCGATGCATACCGGCGTGCTCATGTTGTTGCCCTCGCCGACGCCCTTGGCCCCCAGGGGGGTGAACGGCGACGGTGTTTCCAGATGCAGGATCACCGGCTCGAGCACTTCCGGTGCAGTGGGCACCAGGTAGTCGGCGAAGGTTCCAGAGAGGAAGCTGCCGTCCTCGCCATAGGCGAACTCTTCCATCAGCGCCGCGCCAAGCCCCTGGGTAAAGCCGCCGCGGATCTGTCCGTCGACCAGCGCGGGATTGAGCAGGCGGCCGGCATCGTGGCAGGTCACGTAGCGGTCGAGGTGAATCGCGCCGGTGACGCGGTCGATCTCCAGGCCACAGATGTCGAAGACGAAGCCGTAGCACAGCGAGCTGTTGATGTGATCGTCGTCGTCCGGCGCCATGAGCTGCGGCGGGCTCCAGAATGCGGTCTCGCGCAGGCCGCCCGGTTCGCCTTGCGGGAGCAGGCCAGGCGTCCAGTGGGTAGCGCCGGCGATGCGGTGAAAGGCTGCAGAAGGACCGCCGTTGGCGACGAAGATCTTGCCGCCGCCGAAGCGGATGTCCTCCGGTTTGGCTTGCAGTTGCGCGGCGGCGATCGCGGCGAGGCGATCGCGTACCTTCAGCGCGGCCTGGTAAACCACCCCGGCCACCGCGCCGGCGAAGCGGCTGGAATAGTTGCCCGAGGCGATCGACCAGGCATCCTTCTGGGTGTCCAGTTCGACGTTGACCACGATCGATTCCAGCGCCACGCCGAGCACATCGGCGACTATCTGCGCCACCGCGGTCTGGTGCCCCTGGCCCTGGGGCGTCGAGGAGACGTGCACGCTGACGTCGCCGAGCGGGCCGACGTTGATGGTCGCCGTGCTCACCGCACCGTTCTTCGGCCCGGCCTTGCGCCGTTCCTCGGGCATCATCGCAGTGGTGATGTAGCCCATGTTGGAGATCGACGGCTCGATCACCGCGGCATAGCCGATGCCATACAGCCGGCCTTCGCCGCGCGCCTGGTCGCGGCGGCGCAGCAACTCGTCGAGACCGCCGTCCTTGACCGCCAAATCGATGCCGGCCTGGTAATTGCCGGAATCCAGCAGAGCGCCGGCCGCGGCACGGTAGGGGAAGGCGTCGGCCGGCACCAGGTTGCGGCGGATCACCTCCAGCGGATCGAGATCCAGCTGCACGGCGATATGCTGCAACAGACGCTCCAGGGCGAAGTACACCTGCGGGCCGCCGAAGCCTCGGTTTAGGCCGGTGGGGGTCTTGTTGGTCAGCACCACGCGGTTGCGCACCAGCAGGTTACGAATCGCGTAGGCACCCGTGAGGTTGCCGTGCATGCGGTAGAAGGTGGCCGGCTCCGGTGCGCGCAGGTAGGCGCCGCAGTCGTCGATCTGGTCATAGCGCAGGGCGGTGATGCGACCGTCGGCCTGCACCGCCGCCTCGATTTCGGTGACCCGATTGGTCGCGGAGGACGCGCCTTGCAGATGCTCGAGGCGGTCTTCGACCCATTTCACCGGGGCTCCGACCTTGCGTGCCGCCAGTCCCATCATCACCACGTAGGGGAACACGCCCTGTTTGATCCCGAAGCTGCCGCCGGAGTCTTTCGGCGTGCGCAGACGCAGGCGGTTGCTCGGCACGTTGAGCGCGCGGGCCATCACCGTGTGCAGCGCATAGGGTCCCTGGAAGTTGGCCAGCACGTCGTAGATGCCGGTGGCGCGTTCGTACTGGGCAAGCACCACGTAGCATTCGATGGGAGTGCAGGAGCTGCGCGGAAAGCTCACCTTCAGCGAGACCCGGTGCGGCGCCTGCGCGAAGGCTTGTTCCGGTTCGCCGTAGCGGAAATGCCGCTCGTTGACCACGTTGCTGCCGACTGCCTCATGCAGCACCGGCGCCTGTTCGGTGGTGGCGGCCTCCGGGTCGATGATCGGCGGCAGCGGCTCATAGTCGACACGTACGCCTTCCAGGGCGTCTTCGGCCAGGTAACGGCTCTCGGCGATCACGACCGCCACCGGCTCGCCGACGTAGCGCACCTTGTCCACGGCGATGCACCAATGCTCCATCGGCTGGCGCACGCCGACCGGGAATGGCAGGGCCCAACGCTTGATGTCCTCACCGATGAGTACGCCGTGCACGCCTTTCATCAGCAGCGCTTTGGAGAAGTCCACGGCAGTGATGCGCGCATGGGGATGGGGTGAACGGACAATGGCCGCGTGCAGGGTACCGGGCGGGGTGGCCGCATCGTCGGCATAGCAGCCCAGGCCACGCAGCAATGCAGCATCCTCGACACGGGTCTGACGAGCGCCGATATGGCCGCTGTGCTGGGTAACGGGGTCAGGCTGATATAGGTTCATCACACTTCTCGCGTTTATTGTTGTGCGCGATTGACTCGTAAAGAAGAGTATGGATCCCGACCAGCCGGCCGCCTTGCCCGGGCCTATGAATATCTGCCTGTACGTCAGTTGGCTTGCCTTTTAGTCTGATGCGGTGAAGACGGCGGCGTTTTTCCGGACGCGCTTTGGTCTGGGCAATGCCGCTTGGGCTGGCTCGGTAGGTTGTCGAGCGCTCATCTGCATCACCTTGGTGTCCACCAGGATGCCGGACAGGTTCACAAGGGGCAGTTCTGGTTGCTGCTGGCGCTGGACAGCAGCTCGTGGGCGAGAGGTCATCTTCGCGGTGACCACTTTGCACCAGGGGCTGGCGGGTACGCCGATGGCAATCACCTTGGCGATATTCAGCGGCAAGCCGCAGCGATACTGGGGTGGTTGCGGTGTTCTCCTCTTGGGCCCGCTGACGGCCTGGCCGTCAGCGGTCGCCCCTGGGGGTCAGACGATGGTCAAGGTGACGTCGATGTTGCCGCGGGTGGCGTTGGAATAGGGGCAGACGATGTGCGCGCGGTCCACCAGGGTCTGCGCCGCTTCGCGATCCAGGCCCGGCAGGCTGATGCGCAGCTCCACTTCGATGCCGAAGCCGGTGGGGATCGGACCGATGCCCACGGTGCCTTCGATAAAGGTGTCGGCCGGGATGCTCAGCTTGTCGCGGGCGGCGACGAACTTCAGGGCGCCGAGGAAGCAGGCCGAATAGCCGGCGGCGAACAGTTGTTCCGGGTTGGTGCCATTGCCGCCGGCGCCGCCGAGTTCCTTCGGCGTGGTCAGGGCGATGTCCAGTACGCCGTCGGAGGAGACGGCGCGGCCCTCACGGCCGCCGAAGGCTTCAGCGGTAGCACGGTAGAGAACGTTTTCGATGGTCATGGCGGTATTCCTCTTCAGATGCGATGGGGGCGTAGGGATGCGTCGCTCAGCCTTCGTGGCTGATCAGCCATTCGGGGTACAGGCCCTTGCCGTTCTGGCTGGCTTGACCATTGTCGGCCAGAACCGGGGCGGACAGGATCAGCGTGGCGGTCAGTGCGATCAGGGTTTTCATCGGTTTCTCCAGGGCTTTGGTGGGGAGCGGGTGGAGACGACTGCGAAGTCTCCATGGGGTGTTTTGCGCTAATGTTTTGTGCGCAAGTCATTCCCATGGGGGAGAACTGTAGTGCGCGTATATTTTGCGCAAAAGATAATTTTTTGAGTTTTTCGCTATAGCCCTAGAAATTCAGAGCATAAGCAGGCGTGACGGGGCGTAGAGACGATGGAAGCGCGCGGGCGACGTGGCGTGCTGGCCTCGAATGGGCCTTGAGGTAAAGGCCGCCCAACCGCTTCCAGGCGCGATCGGGCGGCCTGAGCGTCTGGCTTACAGCGATTGCTGCAGGTGGCTGCGCAGCTCCACCAGCTCTTCTTTGAGCGAGGCGAGCTGCTCCAGGCTCAGGCCGGAGGCCTTGAGGATGCAGGCCGGCAGTGCCTTGGCCTGTTCGTGCAGGGCGCGACCCTTGTCGGTCAGGTACAACTGCACCACACGTTCATCCTGGCTGCTGCGCTGGCGCTGCAGCAGACCTTCGCTCTCCAGGCGCTTGAGCAGAGGCGTCAACGAGCCCGGATCGGTCAGCATGCGTGCGCTGATCTCACTGACGGTGATGCCCTCGTTTTCCCACAGCACCAGCATGGCCAGATATTGCGGATAGGTGAGACCAAGCGCCAGCAGCAGCGGCTTGTAGGTCTTGGTCATCATCAGCGAGGTGGAATAGAGGGCGAAGCACAGCTGGTTGTCCAGCATCAGCTCGGCGCAGGGTTCCACTTGGGAGGTCATGGCATTGGCCTGTGCAAAGGTGGTTGGCGTTGTTGGCAATTGAGTGCAGGGCAACCCGCACTCAATTGTGATTTCAGCCGCAGGATACGCGGGTGATCACGCGCTGATCATCGACATTGAGGTTAAGGCGTTGACCATTGTATTCCAAGGTCACCACGCTGTCGGGTGTGAGTATACGGGCTGTGCTGGCTCCGGCTTGCTGACGTGCCTGCTCGAGCAGTTCGGGTGTCGCGGTCTTGCCTTTGAAGTGCTCGACGGCGGACGAGGTGCAGCTGTCCGGAGTCGGGCCACTCGGTGCGGCAGCGGAGATCGGTTTCTCGGCGGTGCTGCTGCAGCCGGCTGCGAGCAGGGTGGCGCCCAGGATGAGGCAGAGACGAGTTTTGAAATTCAATGCATGAGCTCCTTGGGTTATTTCGCGCCTTCCAGGCGCGCCAGACGTTCTTCGAGGGCGGCGATGCGCGCATCGAGTTCGACCAGTCGATCTTCGTTAGGTGCCGCAGCCTCCCCACGAGCAGCAGGGCGGCTGGCCAACAGGCTTTCCAGATCTGCAGATTCGCCCAGCAGATGCATGTAGCGATCCTCGCGCTGACCACTCTGGCGCGGCAGCAGTAGCGCCAGACCTCGACCGATCAGACGCTCCAGCTGATGCTGGACCTCGGCGACATCGTCGAAATCGTGCATGCGATTGCTGCGTGTGAGCAGCTCATTGAGCGTCTGCGGGCCACGCAACAGCAGCAGGCCGAGCAATACCGTCTGCGGCTTGACCAACTCCAGCTGCTTGTCGCAACGCTGTTCCCAGCGGTCGGCACGGCTGCCCATCACCAGGTGCACCAGCTTGCGACCTTCGAGGCTGCGCAGATAGCGCCCGACTTCACCGGTTTCCAGGTTCATCAGCGGTTCGCGGCTGGTCTTCTGGTTACAGGCCAGTTGCACGGCATTGAGCGTCAGTGGGTAGGTTTCCGGCGTGGTCAGCTGCTTTTCGATCAGGCAGCCGAGGATGCGCACCTCGACGGCGTGCAGCGGGGTTTCACCAACCAGCGGGGATGGGGTGTGCGACATGGATCGATCCTGGCAGGAAGAACCCGCCTAGGTTAACGGCATCCGCGCTCAGCTGACAGGCTTCAATGTGTGTTCGAGCATGTCCAGGCTGGCGCCGAGCACCTGCTGGCGCGATTCCTCACTGGCCATCATGCGTGCCAGCAGCAGGCTGCCCAGGCATTGCGCGAGAATCGTCCAGGCCAGTTGCGGGTCGCCGATGATCTCGGCCCAGGTGTTCTGCAACTGCAGGATCTGCTGCTCGGTACGCAGCCGCACGCGTTCATCGGCACGGGCGATCTCCGCGCCCAGGGCAGGCAGCACGCAACCTTTATCCGGTTGCTCGACATGCGCCAGGCTGAGATAGGCCGCCAGGCAGCGTTGCAGCTTGTCGCGCCCGGCGTCACCCGCTTCGCCGCCAAGCCGGCTCAGGCTGTTACGCAGCTCGCGTTCGATCAGTTCAGCGAACAAATCGTCCTTGCTCGGGAAATGGCTGTAGAAGGCTGCGCCGGTCAGACCTATGGTTTTCATCAGCGCGTCCACGCCGGTCACGGCAAAACCTTGCTGCTTGGCAATCGCGCCGCTGCTGGCGAGCAGGCGCTCGCGGGTTTCGGCCTTGTGTTCGGCGGAATAACGCATGGATGACTCCGTTCTATGCTGGGTTGACCTGCCCGAGATAGTAGCATAACGTTCGTTAAGCTAACGATCGTTAGTTAATGGAGGAAGCCATGAACGAGAACAAGAAAGTCGCTTTGATCATTGGCGCGGGTGATGCCACCGGCGGCGCCATTGCCCGGCGTTTTGCCCGTGAGGGTTACGTGGCCTGCGTCACCCGGCGCAGCCTCGATAAACTGCAACCGTTGCTGGAAGAAATCCGCAGCGAGGGCGGCGAAGCGCATGGCTTTGCTTCCGATGCGCGACGTGAGGAGCAGGTGGCTGAACTGGTCGAGAGCATCGAGCGTGACATCGGGCCGATCGAGGTGATGGTGTTCAATATCGGCGCCAACGTGCCCTGCAGCATCCTCGATGAAACCGCACGCAAGTACTTCAAGATCTGGGAAATGGCCTGCTTCTCCGGCTTTCTCACCAGCCAGGCTGTGGCCAGGCGCATGGTCGCCCGCGGACGCGGCACCATCCTGTTCACCGGCGCCACGGCCGGCCTGCGTGGCGCCGCCGGATTCGCCGCGTTCGCTGGCGCCAAGCACGGCATCCGTGCGCTGGCGCAGAGCATGGCGCGCGAGTTGGGGCCGCTGAACGTGCATGTCGCCCACGTGGTAGTGGATGGCGCCATCGATACCGCCTTCATCCGCGACAGCTTTCCCGAGCTATACGCCAAGAAGGATCAGGATGGCATTCTCGACCCCGAGCATATCGCCGACAGCTACTGGTTCCTGCATGCTCAGCCGCGCGATGCCTGGACCTTCGAGCTGGATCTGCGCCCGTGGATGGAGCGCTGGTAACCTGCGCTGAACCCATAATCACAATAACGAGCGAGTGAAGCTGATGAGCAAGACGGTGGAATTCTTCTTCGATCTGGGCAGTCCGGCGTCCTACCTGGCCCATACCCAGTTGCCTGATCTGTGCCGCGAAACCGGAGCAACGCTGGTCTATCGGCCGATGCTGCTCGGCGGCGTGTTCCAGGCCACCGGCAATGCCTCGCCGGCGATGATTCCGGCCAAGGGGCGCTACATGATTCGTGACCTGGCGCGCTTTGCCGAGCGCTATGGCGTACCGATGCGCTTCAACCCGCACTTTCCGATCAATACCCTGACGCTGATGCGCTTGTTGGTGGCCGTTCAACTGCATCAGCCGGAGCGCTTCGACGATGCCTTGCAGGCGCTATTCCGGGCGATCTGGGTCGACGGGGTGAACATGGGTGATCCGGCCAAGGTGGCAGGCGTGCTGGTTGCTGCTGGTTTCGATGCAGCCGCCCTGCAGGCGCAGATCGCTGAACCGGCAGTGAAGGACGCGCTCAAGGCGACTACCGAGGAGGCGGTCAAACGCGGCGTATTTGGCGCGCCGACCTGCTTTGTTGGCGGCGAGATGTTCTTCGGTCAGGATCGCCTGGATTTCGTTCGCGAAGCACTTCGCGGCTAGGTGCTTTTCGTCCAGGGCCTGATGCCTGGCACAATGGCCGGATCATTTTCCGGCCATTCGAGTAACCGATGAACCCCGAAGCGCTGAAACTCCTGGTGACCCGCCGCATGCCTTACGGCAAGTACAAGGATCGACTGATCGCCGATCTGCCGGGCCACTACCTCAACTGGTTCGCCCGCACGGGTTTTCCCAAGGGCGAGCTGGGTCAACTGCTCGCGCTGATGCAGGAGATCGATCACAACGGCCTCAAACCGTTGCTCGATCCGTTGCGCGACCGTTCGTAGCCCGGATGCAATCCGGGGACAATTTCCGATCTCTCCCGGATTTCATGCGGGCTACGACCCTACGTCTGGGTTGCCCTCAGTGCCAATTGCGGCCGTGATCCAGCTTCTGATCCACCAGCCATTTGCCATGGGCGATGGACGCGTGCTGGGCCTTGTTCAGGTCATCCATGAAGGCGTAATCCACCGGCAAGGTCTGGCGTTTGCTGGTGTTGCCGTTGGGATCGGTAATCTGGCAACCGCCGGCCCAGGGTGTCGGCAGGCCGGGGTGTTCCATGACGCTGGCGCGGATGGTGTGGTCGCGGTGGGTGCAGGTAAGCGCGCTCATGAGGCCACCTCGTGGATCAAGGCGCCGCCCTCGGCGTCGACGCCACACCGAGGTTCCAGCCGGGAGCCGGTAGCGGCGCCGCGTGGATGAGTGATGCGTCTGTCTCCTCACCTTAGCGCAAATGTCGGCGAACCGAATGTTGGCCGACAAACGTGCCACGTTCTCTCGCATGGTCGCGGGCGCCCAGGGCCGCGTACCTCCCAGGGGCATGCAAGCAATGTCGGCTCACCCTAGGAGATCTCGCGCACCCCGTCCGCGCTCCGTGCTTTGGGCGCGAAGCGGGCAGCCAGGCGCATCGACAGAGTGACCAGGCGTTGGTATAGCGCCGGCATGCTGCGCTGCATCCAGTCCAGGGCATGGGCATCGGCGCCGATAAGGATGCGCCGCTTGTTGGCCAGCACTCCATTTACGATGACCTTCGCCGCCTGTTCCGGCGTGGTGCGCAGCAGCTGGTCATTGAACTGCTGGCGTGCCTGTTCGGCTTCCTGGCCGGTGACCTTGGCCAGGCTGTCGTTCATCCGCGCGGTCTTGGCGATGTTGGTGCGGATGCCGCCGGGATGCACGCAGCTGGCGGAAACTCCGCAGGCGGCCATGTCCAGCTCCTGGCGCAGCGATTCGGTAAAGCCGCGCACGGCGAACTTGCTGGCGTTGTAGGCGCTCATGCCGGGCTGGGAGAACAGGCCGAACACGCTGGAGACGTTGATCACATGGCCCTGGCCGGCCGCCTTGAGGTAGGGCAGGAAGGCCTTGGTGCCGTTGACCACACCCCAGAAGTTGATGTTCATGATCCATTCGTAGTCGGCGTAATCGTTGCCCTCCACGGTGCCGCCCTGGGCCACGCCGGCATTGTTGAAGATGGCGTTGACCCGGCCGAACTCGCTGACGATCTGCTCGGCCCAGGCCTCGACGGCGAAGCGATCAGCAACGTCGACGCGTTGTCCGCTGACGGTGACGCCGAGCTTGCGGGCCTGCTCGACGGTTTCCTTGAGGCCCTCGACATTGACGTCGGACAGCGCCAGGTGGCAGCCCTGGCGCGCCAGGTGATAGGCGAGGGCGCGGCCGATACCGGAGCCGGCGCCGGTGATGGCGGCAACCTTGTTCTCGAAGGATTTCATGCGCTGACCTCCTGCGCGTCGAGGCTGATGGCATTGCTCTGCGCCGGGTGAGCGGCGTGCTGGCGACTGAAGTGATAGGCATGTGGATCGAAGTTGCGCGTCAGCATGCGAAAGTGCCAGGTGAAACCGGGCCATACCGTGCAGTTGCGCCCACTGACCGGATGCAGGTACCAGCTCATGCAGCCGCCGGCATTCCATACGGTGCTGCCGAGGGTGCCCTGGATCTTGCGATTGAAGGCGTCCTGCGCCTCGCGCTTGGGCTCCAGACTCTGCAGCCGGCCTTCTTCGAGCTGCTTGAGGGCACCGAGCACGTAGGTGATCTGCGACTCGATCATGTAGACCATGGAGTTATGGCCCAGGCCGGTGTTCGGCCCCATGAGGAAGAACAGATTGGGGAAGCCAGCGGTCATGGTGCCCTTGTAGGCTTCCGGGCCTTCGGGCCAGGTGTCGAGCAGATCGATGCCGCCGCGGCCGAACACCGTACCGCGCGGCAGCGGGTCGCTGGGGGTGAAGCCGGTGCCGAAGATGATGGCATCGACTTCGCGCTGCTGGCCATCGACGCTGCGCACGCCGCCCGGCAGGATTTCGGCGATACCGTCGGTGATCACCTCGACGTTGGCCTGGGTCAGCGCTGGGTAGTAATCGTTGGAGATCAGCACGCGCTTACAGCCCATGGTGTAGTCCGGGGTGACCTTGGCGCGCAGCAGCGGGTCCTTGATCTGCTTCTTGATGTGCAGTTTGGCGATGCCCTGGGCCATGCGCAGCAGGCGCGGGGCGAAGGCGAAGGCGATCACCCGGCTTTCGAGGATGCCGTACAGCGCGCCGCGCCAGAGCTTCTGTGCCAGCGGAAAACGCTTGAAACGCTGGCGTTCGCCGTCGCGAATGGCGCGATCAGGCTTGGGCATGATCCACGGCGCGGTGCGCTGGTAGAGATCGAGGCGAGCCACCTGCTGCTGAATCTGCGGCACGAACTGGATGGCCGAGGCGCCGGTACCGATCACCGCCACGCGTTTGCCGCTCAGGTCATAGTCGTGGTTCCACTGCTGCGAGTGGAACACCTCGCCGGTGAAGTGCTCCAGGCCCTTGAGCTTGGGAATCGATGGCGTCGACAGGGCGCCCATGCCGGAGACCACGAATTGCGCGCTGTACTGGTTGCCGGCACGATCCTGCAGATGCCACAGCTCGGCGTGCTCGTCCCAGCGCATCTGCACCACTTCTGTGTCCAGCAGGGTCTTGTCCTGCAGTCGATACTTCTCCCAGCAACCTTGCAGATAGGCCTTGATTTCCGGCTGCCTGGCGAACATCCGCGTCCAGTTCGGGTTCGGCTCGAAGGAGAAGGAATACAGATGCGATTGCACGTCGCAGCCGCAGCCCGGGTAGTTGTTGACGCGCCAGGTGCCGCCGACGCCGGCTTCCTTTTCGAACAGCAGGAAGTCCTGCTCGCCCTGTTGCTTGAGGCGAATGGCCATGCCGAGGCCGGAAAAGCCGCTGCCGAGGATGGCGATCTTGCAATGGCGGCCAGCGATAAGGGGGGACACGGGCGCATTCATGACCGAACTCCTGCTTGTCGATCTTGTTGGTATCTAAATCCGTACGCCAAGAGGCCTCAGCTGCTGAAACCGAGGCGCTCGCGCCAGCGGTTTTCCAGCTTGTCGGTGTCGTGATCCCTGGGGTGGAAGCCGGGGCGGTAGTAGTCCAGATAGGGGCCGAGCAGCCTGGTGAAGAAGCCATTACGCGGGCCGAACAGCTTCTTCAGGCCGAAGCCCCAGCTGCGCCAGTTGAACAGTTGGCCGTCCTTGCGCAGCAGGTGAATCTGGAACCAGCCGATCACGCCGAGGAACATCAGGGTGGTCAGCATCATCACCAGCGTGCGGGTGAAGTAGCCGCCGTAGACCTTCTGGTAGACGTCGTAGCACACGGCCTTATGCTCGTTTTCCTCGATGGCGTGCCACATCCACAGTTGATAGAGCTTCGGGTCGTTCATCTGTGTGGTGAGATCTTCACGCTTGAGCAACTGCTCGGCCATGGTCGCGGTGAAGTGTTCCAGGGCGCAGGTGGCTGCCAGGCGTTGCTTCTTGGTGCTGAAGCGGGTCGTCCATTCGAGCAGTACCTTGATGCGCAGCTCGAGGCGCTCCAGGTCTATACCGTGCTCATTGGCATAGTCGTTGTAGGCCGCATGCTCCTTGGAGTGCATGGCCTCCTGACCGATGAAGGCGCTGATGTCCTTTTTCAGCTGCGGCTCGCTGACCTGATCGCGTACGGCGCGCACGCTGTCGACGAAGAACTTCTCGCCGTAGGGGAACAGCGACGACAGGTTGTTCATGAAATGGCTCATGAACGGGTCGTCGTAGAACCAGTACTTCGGTGTCTCGCTGAAACTGAAGTCCATGCGACGCACCGGAAAGCTGGGTTTTGGCTGGGGTAGGGGGATGCTGGCGCTCATCGTTCGAGTCCTCTTCTGGGCGTTGGTGCTCCGATTGTCGTGCGGCTCTGGCTGGCAGCACTCGGGGTCGCAGATGGCTAATCTCGACAGACCAACTGTGTCATTGAACGATGTAACTATCGGGCGTGCGGGCGCTGAGCGCCGCCAACTTAAGGCGGGTCTGATGGGCAGATATCAGGAAAGAGGGTACGCAACCCGCCGCGCTAGACGCGGCGGGTTGCGCTGACGGCGGGGTTTACGGCGCGTTACGGCGCAGCTCGGCCACTTCGCTGCGCAGTGCGCGCAGCTCGTCGAGAATTGCCTGTTCGCGAGTTGCTGCGGCCTGCTCCTCGGCATTGGGCTCGTGGGTGCTCTGCATCGCGTTGACGATAACGGCGATGAACAGGTTGAGCATCATGAATGTCGCGACGAGGATATAAGGCACGAAGAACAGCCAGGCCAGTGGATGCTCTTCCATCACCGGGCGCACGATGCCCATCGACCAGCTTTCCAGGGTCATCACCTGGAACAGGGTGTACAGACTGGCGCCGATGTTACCGAACCACTCGGGGAAGCTCTGGCCGAACAGCTGGGTGGCCATTACCGCAGCGACGTAGAACACCAACCCCATCAGCATGACGATGCTGCCCATGCCCGGCAGCGAAGCGAGCAGCGCCTGCACCACCTTGCGCATGCTCGGATTGATCGACACCAGTCGCAGGACGCGCAGCACGCGCAAGGCACGCAGCACCGCGAAGGGGCCGCTTGCCGGTACCAGGGCGATGCCGACTACCAGGCAATCGAACACCGCCCAGGGATCGCGCAGCAGGCCGATGCCGCGGGCGGTGAAACGTAGCACCAGTTCGATGACGAAGCAGGTGAGGATGAAAGTATCGAGAATCAGCAGCGGCGTGCCCCAGTCGGTCATGATCGACGGTGACGTCTGCAGGCCGAGAATGACGGCATTGATGATGATCAGCAGGGTGATCAGGCGCTGCATGATGGCGCCGTCCATGAGAGCGCCCAGGCGTTGACGCCAGTCGCTGGATGGATTCAGTTCGAGTTCGTGCATGGGAGTCTGGCCAAGGTAATCGGTGATGCCGGGCATTGCCCGGCTGAATCATCAACCCACTTGCGGGTTGGCAGGCGCTTTGGCTCAGTGATCGTCGAGGGCGAAGGCCGTCAGTGTGAAGGTGGGGATGCCGGCGTCCTGCAGTTTCTGCGAGCCGCCCAGCTCAGGCAGGTCGATGATCGCAGCGGCCTCGAAGACCGTTGCACGCATGCGCCGTACCAGGTTGGCAGCAGCGATCAGGGTGCCGCCGGTGGCGATCAGGTCATCGAAGATCAGCACCGAATCGCCTTCGCAGAGACTGTCGCTGTGCACTTCGAGGAAAGCTTCGCCATATTCGGTCTGGTAGCCCTCGCTGAGCACGTCAGCCGGCAGTTTGCCCTGCTTGCGAAACAGCACCAGCGGCTTGTTCAATTCGTAGGCGATGATCGAGCCGATCAGGAAACCGCGCGCGTCCATGGCGCCGATATGGCTGAACTCGGCTTCGACGTAGCGCTGGATGAAGCTGTCGGCAACCATGCGCAGGGCGCGCGGTGATTGGAACAGCGGGGTGATGTCGCGAAAGATGACGCCCGGCTTGGGGAAGTCCGGTACCGGGCGGATCAGGGTCTTGATGCTGAATTCGTCAAAGATCATCGTGGGGTCCTAATGCCTTGAGCCCGCGAAAATCGTGCGAACTCAAACGTCGAGATTGCCGCCGGCCAGAGCACACAGCTCGATTGGGTCGAGGATGTGCACTTCCTTGCCTTCGGCTTCGAGCAGCTTGTTCTGTTGGAAGCGGGTAAATACGCGAGACACCGTCTCGACCGCAAGGCCCAAATAGTTACCAATTTCGTTGCGCGACATGGCCAGGCGGAACTGGTTGGCCGAGAAGCCGCGTGCGCGGAAGCGGGCGGAGAGGTTGACCAGGAAGGTGGCGATACGTTCGTCGGCGGTCTTCTTCGACAGCAACAGCATCATCTGCTGATCGTCACGGATTTCACGGCTCATGATACGCATCAGCTGACGGCGCAGTTGTGGTAGCTGCAGAGCCAGGTCGTCGAGGCGCTCGAAGGGAATCTCGCAGACCGAGGTGGTTTCCAGCGCCTGTGCCGATACCGGGTAGCGCTCGCCGTCGACCCCTGACAGGCCGACCAGCTCGCTGGGCAGGTGGAAGCCGGTTATCTGCTCCTCACCGCCATCGCTCAGGCTGAAGGTCTTCAGCGCACCGGAGCGTACGGCGAATACGGAGCCGAAGGAGTCACCCTGACGGAACAGGAATTCGCCTTTTTTCAGCGGCCGACCACGCTTGACGATGTCGTCGAGCGCATCCATGTCTTCCATGTTCAGCGAGAGCGGCAGGCACAGGCTGGCCAGGCTGCAATCCTTGCAATGGGCTTGATGCTGCTTGTGCAGCTTGATGCTCTCGGACATCGTTGGGCTTCCCGAATATACACGCAATTTTCGTAAGGGTACCGCAGGGCTCGGGTGGCGGCCAGCCATATAAGGGCTGACCGAGCACTCAAGTTTAGTCTCTGGGTGCCGATCGAGACTGTGGAATCATAGTCCAACGCAGGGAGCAGCGCGATGCGCATACCATCCAGTGGGCCGCTGAATAATCTGGTGCAGGGCGTTCAGCGACAATTTACCGCAGTCGAGCGGAGCCCCGAGGAGGTGCGCGAGGGGCTGCGTGTGAGTCTGTCCGAATTGGGCAAGAGCATGTCAGCCAAGTCCGACAAGAACGAGGACATCGACAACAGCGATCTGCCCAAGGCGATCAAGGACCTGCTCAAGATGATCCGCGAGTTGCGTGCGCAGATCGTCGAGAAGCAGGCGCAGATAGAGGCGATCATGAGCGATCAGAGCCTTGATGCGGAAACCAAGCGCCAGCAGCTTGAAGGACTGCAGACCGAGTTGGCGTCGCTCAACAGCGCATTGACTGCGGCCAATGCCAACCTGATCAAGCTCATGCGTGAGAACGGCCTGTCGAACGAGCAGATGCAGACCGCCGCCACGCTGGCGATGGGGTGATACGCCAGCCAGCGACGGAGTCCGTCACTGGCGCAGGCTACTGGTGTTCAGATCACCCGAGAAAAACGCTGGCGTACCTGATCGTTGAGATAGCGGTCGAACAGCATGCATAGCGAGCGCACCAGCAGACGCCCGGCCGGGCGCACCTGAATCCCTTCTGCACCCAGCTTGATCAAACCGTCACGGTCGAGCTGCTGAAGTTGTGGCCAAAGCGCCGCGAAGTAGTCGCGGAATACCACGCCGTGGGCCTGTTCGATGTCGTCGAAACGCAGCTCGAAGTGGCAGATCAGCTGCTGGATCACGGCGCGGCGCAGGCGGTCGTCGGCATTGCAGTGCAAGCCGCGACGCGTTGCCAACTGGCCATTGCCCAGGGTCTGCTGATAGCTGGCGATATCGCTGTCATTCTGGCTGTACAGATCACCGATCTGGCTGATGGCAGAGACGCCCAGGCCAATCAGGTCACAGTGGCCGTGGGTGGTGTAGCCCTGGAAGTTGCGTTGCAGCGTGCCTTCTTCCTGGGCGATGGCCAGTTCGTCGTCGGGCAGGGCGAAGTGGTCCATGCCTATGTAACGATACCCGGCGCGCGTCAGCTGCTCGATGCTGTTCTGCAACATGGCCAGCTTGTCCGCCGGGCTCGGCAGGTCGTCGGCGCTGATGCGGCGTTGCGGCATGAAGCGTTCCGGCAGGTGTGCGTAGTTGAACAGCGACAGGCGATCCGGCTGCAGGGCGATGACCTCGGCCACGGTGCGGGCGAAGCGCTCTGGCGTTTGTTTGGGCAGGCCGTAGATCAGGTCGATGTTCACCGAGCGGAACTGCAGGGTACGCGCGGCCTCGACGATGGCGCGGGTTTCCTCCAGGGTCTGCAGGCGATTGACCGCGCGTTGCACCTCAGGGTCGAGATCCTGCACGCCGAGGCTGACGCGATTGAAGCCCAGCTCACGCAGCAGGCCCATGGTCGACCAGTCAGCCTCGCGTGGGTCGATCTCGATGCTGTAGTCGCCGGAGTCATCATCGAGCAGGTTGAAGTGCTGGCGCAGGTGCTGCATCAGCCGGCGCAGTTCGTCGTGGCTGAGGAAGGTCGGTGTACCGCCACCGAAATGCAGCTGTTCGATTGGCTGGTTGCGGTCGATGTAGCGGCTGATGATCTCGATTTCCCGCTCGAGCTTTTCCAGATAGGGCAGGGCGCGGCCGCGGTCCTTGGTGATGACCTTGTTGCAGGCGCAGTAGTAGCAGATGTGCGCGCAGAACGGCACGTGCACGTATAGCGACAATGGGCGTCCGGCCTTGCGGCTGTCGCGCAGGGCATGCAGCAGGTCGAACGGGCCGATATCGTCGTGAAACTGCACGGCAGTCGGGTAGGAGGTGTAGCGCGGGCCGGCGAGATCGTAGCGGCGGATCAGGTCGGCGTCCCACTGGATGGCTTTGAGCATGGGGAATAATCCTGGACAGGCTGTGTGGCCAGTCTAGGGATGCACGTAGGTGGCAGCCTTGACCTGAATCAAGGGCACATTGAGCACTGGAGGTGTTGTCGCGGCGTAGCCCAATGAAATCCGGGGATGCTGGGTACCTTGCTCACGGATTACATCCGGCTACGCCTCAGTGCCCCATCAGCCAGTGCTGGTGTGGGCCGGGCAGGGTCCAGATGCCGAACAGGATGACCAGCAGGCCGCCAGCCATGCGCACGCCGCGCTTGCGTAGCAGGGTTGTGATGCGTTCTGCTGCCAGCCCGGTGGCCAGCAGCACCGGCCAGGTGCCCAGGCCGAACGCCAGCATCAGCAGGGCGCTGTTGACTGCATTGCCCTGGCTGGAGGCCCACAGCAGGGTGCTGTAGACCAGCCCGCACGGCAGCCAGCCCCATAAACCACCCAGGACCAGGGCGCGCGGCAGATTGCTGACCGGCATGAAGCGCCGGGTAAGCGGTTGGATATGCCGCCACAGGCCGCGGCCCAGTGCTTCGATGCGTGTCAGCCCGCTCCACCAGTCGGCCAGATAAAGACCCATGGCAATCAGCAGCAAGGCAGCCATTGTGCGCATCGCCACTTCGGCCTTGCTGCCGGCAATGGCCCAGCCGGCCAGTCCCAGGAGCAAGCCTGCAAGGCTGTAGCTGAGAATGCGCCCGAGGTTGTAAGCCAGCAGCAGCTGTAGACGCCTGCCGCGTTGCTCGGGGGGAATCGCCAGAGTCAGCGCGCCCATCAGGCCGCCGCACATGCCGAGGCAATGGCCGCCACCAAGCAGGCCGAGAATCAGCGCCGACACCAGCAGCGGTGCCAGCTCAAGCATCAGGTTTGCCAGGCTTGTTGTGGTCTTCGGCCTGCTCGACACCAGCCTTGTGCAGTGGATCTTCGTCGTCGAACAGAATGCTGTGCGCCGGGCCGTCGAGATCGTCGTACTGACCGCTGTCCACCGCCCAGAAGAACAGCCAGATGGCGAAACCGACCAGGCCGATGGCGACGGGGATCAGGATGTAGAGGGCGGACATGCGGTCTCCATGGAGGCGTCTGGGGAGGAGCGAGCATCGCGAGCGAAGAAGCGGTTCGCGAGCAGAGCTCGCTCCTACATGTTTGGGGTGTGGCTCAGGCGCAGGGCGTTGAGCACCACCAACAGCGAGCTGAGCGACATGCCCACGGCCGCCCAGATCGGCGTGATCCAGCCCAGGGCGGCGAAGGGCAGTACCAGGCCATTGTACAGCGTCGCCCAGGCCAGGTTCTCGATGATGATACGGCGCGTGCGCTTGGCCAGCTTCAGGCCATCGACCAGGCTGCTCAGGCGGTTCGACAGCAACACGGCGTCGGCGCTGGTTTTCGCCAGGTCGGAGGCCGAGCCCATGGCCACGCTGATATCGGCGGCAGCCAATACCGGTACGTCGTTGACACCGTCGCCAAGCATCAACACACGCCGTCCTTCGCCGTGCAGTTGCTTGAGCACTGCCAGCTTGGCATCCGGGGTCAGGCCGCCGCGGGCGTCGTCGATACCCAGCTGGCGGGCGACTTCGCCCACCATCGGTGAGCTGTCGCCGGAGAGCAGGTGAATGTTCCAGCCCCGTGCGCGCGCAGCGGCAATCAGATCGGGAGCATCTTCGCGCAGGCGGTCGTCGAGGACGAACCAGGCCAGTGGCCCCTGTTCGTCGCCCAGCAGCAGCCATTGGCCGTGCTCGCTGGCAATCGCTGGTACGGCCTGGCCGCTCAGGGCGCAAACGAAGCTGGCCTCGCCGATGCGCAGCAGGCGGCCATCGACCAGGCCCTGCAGGCCTTGCCCGGGATGGCTGTCGACAGACTGCGCTGCGCGAGGTGCTTGGCTGAACGCACGGGCGATGGGGTGTTCCGAACGGTTTTCCAGTGCGGCGGCCAGCGCCAGGCAATCGCCCTGGTCGAGATCGCGCAGCGGATGGATGGCCTTGAGCGTCAGGCGGCCTTCGGTCAGCGTACCGGTCTTGTCCAGCACCAGGGTGTCGATCTGGTTCAGGCCTTCGAGCACATGGCCGCGGGTCAGTAGCATGCCCAGTTTATGCAGGGTGCCGGTGGCGGTGGTCAGCGCTGTTGGGGTGGCCAGGGCCAGTGCGCAAGGGCAGGTGGCCACGAGCAGGGCGAGCACGACCCAGAAAGCGCGGCTGGAGTCGATCTCCCACCAGGCGTAGCCGACCACGGCAGCAGCCACGAGGATGAACAACAGAAACCATTGCGAGACGCGGTCGGCGATCTCTGCCAGGCGCGGTTTTTCACTCTGCGCGCGTTCCAGCAGGCGCACGATGGCCGACAGGCGCGTGGCATCGCCCAGCGCCTGCACCTCGACGGTCAGCGGGCCTTCGACATTCAGCGTGCCGGCAGTGACGCCGTCGCCGATGCCGCGTGCCTGAGGCAGGTATTCACCCGTCAGCAGTGACTCATCGACGCTGGACTGGCCGGCAAGGATGCGCCCGTCAGCGGGAATCAGCGAGCCGGGCTGCACCAGCACCTGTTCGCCGACCTGCAGTTCGCGCAGCAGAATGCGCTGGCTCTGACCGTCGGCGTCCAGGCGCAGGCAGGAGGCCGGCAGCAGTTTGACCATTTGTGCGGTGGCGGCGGCCGTGCGTTCTCGGGCGCGGCGCTCCAGGTAGCGGCCGGCGAGCAGGAACAGCGCGAACATGCCCACGGCGTCGAAATACAGTTCGCCCTGGCCGGTGATGGTCGACCAGATGCCGGCCACGTAGGCACCGCCGATGGCCAGCGAGACCGAGACATCCATGGTCAGATGGCGGGTACGCAGGTCGCGCAGAGCACCGCGGAAGAACTGCCCGCAGCAGTAGAAGACGATAGGCGTGGTGAGGAACAGGCTGGTCCAGCGCAGGATCTTGTCCAGCTCCGGCGACAGGTCGATGTTGAATTCCGGCCAGGTGGCCATGGTCGCCATCATCACCTGCATCCACAACAACCCGGCCACGCCCAGCTCGCGCATGCGCCGGCGGTTTTCCGCGGCCATGCGCTTTGCCGCCTCGTCGGCGCGCCAGGGGTGGGCGGCGTAACCGATGCGGCGTAGTTCGGCGAGCAGCTTGCTCAGGGCGATCTGGCTGTCCTGCCAGCGCACCTGCAGGCGATGGTTGGACAGGTTCAGGTGCGCTTCGGCCACGCCCGGCACGCCGCGCAGGTGCTTCTCGATCAGCCAGCCGCAGGCCGCGCAGCTGATACCTTCGATCAGCAGTTGGGTTTCGCTCAGTTCGCCCTCGTGCTGGACGAAGGGCTGCTGCACATCGCTACGGTCATACAGCGCCAGTTCATCCGGCAGGGCGGCGGGCAGTGCCTGCGGGTTGGCCGCGTTCTCGCTGCGATGGCTGTAGTAATGCTCCAGGCCACCGGCGACGATGGCTTCGGCCACGGCCTGACAGCCGGGGCAGCACATTTCGCGGGTCTGGCCGAGCACGTCGGCACGGAACTGGCTGCCGGCGGGCACCGGCAGGCCACAATGATAGCAGGGAGTGGGGGTGGGCATCGGCTGGGTCAGTAGGAGGGGTTGTCACCGATCATGATGGTCTGGCCGCCGCTGATGTTCTCTTCCTCGAACAGACGCCAGTTCTGGCTGCCTTCCTGGCCGAGCAACTCGACGAAGCGGCGACCGCTGACTTCATCGATCATCTGCCCACGGTACTGACCGTCAGCCGCCGGCTGCAGGATCACGCGGCGGTCACGCTCCGGCTGGGTCGGCGAGATCAGGTTGAGCACGATCTGCTGTGGTCTGCTGTTGCCCTCCAGCGACAGGGTGGCGACGCCGGTGGTGTTGTCCAGCACCAGCTTGCCATGCAGTTGCAGGCGCTCGGCCAATTTTTCGCGCTCCAGCGACTGGTTGATGCCCTTGCCGACATCGTAATAGTCGTCGGAGATCAGCCCTGGCGGATTCTTCGTGGCGATGGTCAGCAGGGTCAGGCCCTGCACTACCGAGTAGCCCAGCAGGAACAGGATGAACCAGGGCCAGAACTGCTTGTACCAGGGTTTGACTGGCGATGGGGTTTGCTCGGTCATGCGTTTTCCGTTGTTAGTGGAGGCTTGGGCCGATGAAGCGGCTGTCGGCGTCGTTCTTGATGCTGGGGTCATCCGCGGATTGTACGTGGAAGACGATGTTGTTGGTGCTCGACGGTAGCTTTTCCGGCGCGATGGACAGCTCGACCGGGAAGGAATACACCTCGCCAGCCAGGGCCCGCACTTCGCGCTTGCCTTCGTAGACCAGGCCGTCGAGGCCGTCGGCAGTGATCACGTAGGTCATGTCGCGCTGCGCCTTGTTCATGATCTTCAGGGTGTAGACGTTCTCGATATGACCGCGCTCGTTCTCACGGAACAGCACGCGGTCCTTGAGTACATCCAGCTCCACCAGCGGGCGATTGGCCACAGCCCAGGCGAACAGGCCGATCATGGCGACCAGCGCGACAGCGTACCCGATCAGGCGCGGGCGCAGCAGACGGGTCTTCTGGCCGGACAGGTTATGTTCAGTGGTGTAGCTGATCAGCCCCTTGGGATAGTTCATCTTGTCCATGATGTCGTCACAGGCGTCGATGCAGGCGGCGCAGCCGATGCACTCGATCTGCAGGCCGTCGCGGATATCGATGCCGGTCGGGCAGACCTGCACGCACATTTTGCAGTCGATGCAGTCACCTAGGCCCTGGGCCTTGTAATCGGCGTCCTTCTTGCGCGGACCACGCAACTCGCCACGACGTGGGTCGTAGGAGACGATCAGGGTGTCCTGGTCGAACATCACGCTCTGGAAGCGTGCGTAGGGGCACATGTAGATACACACCTGCTCGCGCAGGTAACCGGCGTTGCCGTAGGTGGCGAGGGTGAAGAAGCCGATCCAGAAATAGGCCCAGCCACTGGCCTGGCCGGTGAAGATCTCGATTACCAGCTCGCGTATGGGCGTGAAATAGCCAACGAAGGTGATCGCTGTGAGCAGCGAGACGCCAACCCAGATACCGTGCTTGGCCGCCTTGCGCCCGAGTTTCGCGCCGCTCATGGGCTGCTTGTCCAGCTTCATGCGCTGGTTGCGGTCACCCTCGGTGACCTTCTCCGCCCACATGAAGACCCAGGTGAATACGCTTTGCGGGCAGGTGTAGCCGCACCAGACACGCCCGGCGAACACGGTAATGAAGAACAGGCCGAAGGCGCAGATGATCAGCAACCAGGACAGCAGCATGAAGTCCTGCGGCCAGTAGGTGGCGCCGAAGATGTGGAACTTGCGCTCCGGCAGATTCCACCACACCGCCTGGCGGCCTTCCCAGTTCAGCCAGACGGTGCCGAAGAACAGCAGGAAGAGCAGGGCGCCGCCAGCGAGTCGCAGATTACGATACAGGCCAGTGAACGCGCGGGTGTAGATCTTCTCGCGGCTGGCGTAGAGATCGACGCCGGCATTCTTGGCAGAGGAAGGAGGGGTGACGTCCTGGACGGGTATCTGTTCGCTCATCAATGCATACCAAAGCGGTGGGTGGCAGCCCGGGCCGATGTGTGCCGGTCAGGGTCAATTCACGGTCGCTATATGGTACGCCTGAAAGACAACGCCCGGGTGCGACCAGCAGTCGCGACCCGGGCGTTCATTGACCCTTGTCAAAAGTGTCGTTGTGCGCTTACTGCTCTTGAGTCTGATGCGACAGGCTGTACACGTAGGCTGCCAGCAAGTGCACCTTGTCGTTGCCGAGGAACTCTTCTTGGGCTGGCATGTTGCCGTGACGACCGTAACGAATGGTCTGCTGCAGCTGCGCGTAGCTGCTGCCGTAGATGAACGCAGCCGGGTTAGTCAGGTTCGGCGCACCCATGGCGGCCATGCCCTTGCCGTCTGCACCGTGGCAGGCGAAGCAGGTGCCGGCGAAAACCTTCTGGCCCGCTTCGATATCCGCTTCTACGCCTTCCGGCAGTTCACGACCGGCCAGTTCGGTGAGCACGTAGGCGGCGACGTTGCGTACACCGTCTTCGCCGATGGCCGGGCCTTGAGCCGGCATCGCGCCCTGACGGCCCTTGAGGATCGAGGTCTTGATGTCTTCCGGCTCGCCACCCCAGCGCCATTCGTTGTCGGTCAGGTTGGGGAAGCCGTAGCTGCCCTTGGCATCGGAACCGTGGCAAACCGAGCAGTTGGAAGCGAACAGGCGGCCACCCATTTTCAGGGCCTGCTCATCCTTGGCCACTTCCTCGATCGGCATGGCGGCGAACTTGGCGAATAGGGGGCCGTATTGCTCATCGGCACGCGCCATTTCCTTCTCCCACTGGTGCACGCCGGTCCAGCCAGAGTAGCGCATGGAGCCGTCAGCGATCTGCACGCCAGCAGTGAAAGGCGTTTGCTTCTTGCTGTCGACGTAGTCGTAGCCCGGCAACAAGCCTTTGAAGTTACCCAGGCCCGGATACAGGGCGAGGTAGCCGAGGGCGAACACGATGGTGGCGACGAACAGCATGAACCACCACTTCGGCAGCGGATTGTCATACTCCTCGATGCCGTCGAAGCTGTGGCCGACGGTTTCCTCGGTGGTTTCCTGGCGCTGACCCTTGCGAGTGCCGAAGATCAGCCAGGTCAGGGCGAAGATGGTGCCCAGAGACAGAATGGTTACGTACCAACTCCAGAACGTGGTCATTGGTTATTGCTCCTGGAAGAGTCCTGATCGCGCTTGGACTCGGGCTTGGGATCGTCAGCGAAGGGCAGGTTGGCGGCTTCGTCGAAGCTCGATTTGCGCTTGCTGCTGTATGCCCAGAGCACTACGCCGATGAAGGCGATGAAAACCACCGCCGTGCCGATGCCGCGAATCATCCCGATGTCCATAGCGTCTTACCGTTTGTTCTTGATGGAAGTGCCGAGAACCTGCAGGTACGCGATCAGCGCGTCCATTTCGGTGTTGCCTTTCACGGCATCACGAGCACCGGCGATATCTTCGTCGGTGTAGGGAATGCCGAAGCCACGCATGACTTCCATCTTCTTGGCGGTGTCGCGACCGTCGAGCTTGTTCTCCACCAGCCATGGGTAAGCAGGCATCTTCGACTCAGGCACGACGTTGCGCGGGTTGTACAGGTGGGCGCGATGCCACTCGTCCGAGTAACGACCGCCGACGCGAGCCAGGTCCGGGCCGGTGCGCTTGGAACCCCACAGGAAGGGGTGATCCCAGACGCTTTCACCAGCGACGGAGTAGTGGCCGTAACGCTCGGTCTCGGCGCGGAACGGACGGATCATCTGCGAATGGCAGCCAACGCAGCCTTCACGGATGTAGATATCGCGACCTTCCAGTTGCATCGCGGTGTAGGGCTTGAGGCCTTCCACCGGCTCGTTGGTGACGTCCTGGAAGAACAGCGGGACGATCTGGGTCAGGCCACCGATGCTGACGGCAATCACCATCAGCAGTGCCATCAGGCCGATATTCTTCTCGATGATTTCGTGTTTCATCAGTGAGCTACTCCGGCGGGAATCTGCGCAGCCGCTTCGTATTCAGCCGGCTTGGCGGCACGCACGGTGCGGTAGGTGTTGTAGGCCATCAGCAGCATGCCGGCGACGAAGAAGGCGCCGCCGATCATGCGTACGACATAGCCTGCATGGCTGGCTTCCAGCGACTCGACGAAGGAGTAGGTGAGGGTGCCGTCTTCGTTGACTGCACGCCACATCAGACCCTGGGTGATGCCGTTGACCCACATCGAGGCGATGTACAGCACGGTGCCGATGGTGGCCAGCCAGAAGTGGGTGTTGATCAGCGCGATGCTGTGCATCTGCTCACGGCCGAACACCTTGGGAATCAGGTGATACAGCGAGCCGATGGAGATCATCGCTACCCAACCCAGAGCGCCGGCGTGTACGTGGCCGATGGTCCAGTCGGTGTAGTGGGACAGCGCATTGACCGTCTTGATGGCCATCATCGGACCTTCGAAGGTGGACATGCCGTAGAACGCCAGGGACACGACCAGGAACCGCAGGATCGGGTCGGTACGCAGCTTATGCCAGGCACCGGACAGGCTCATCATGCCGTTGATCATACCGCCCCAGCTTGGTGCCAGCAGGATCACCGACATGACCATGCCCAGGGACTGCGCCCAGTCCGGCAGGGCCGTGTAGTGCAAGTGGTGCGGACCGGCCCAGATGTACAGGGTGATCAGCGCCCAGAAGTGCACGATGGACAGGCGATAGGAGTAGATCGGACGCTCGGCCTGCTTGGGTACGAAGTAGTACATCATGCCCAGGAAGCCGGTGGTCAGGAAGAAGCCCACGGCGTTGTGGCCGTACCACCACTGGATCATCGCGTCGGTCGCGCCGGCATAAGCCGAGTACGACTTGAACAGGCTCACCGGCATGGCGGCGCTGTTGACGATGTGCAGCATGGCGGTCACGAGGATGAACGCACCGAAGAACCAGTTGCCCACATAGATGTGCTTGGTCTTGCGCTTGGCGACTGTGCCGAAGAACACCACGGCATAGGTAATCCAGACGATGCCCAGGAGGATATCGATTGGCCACTCAAGCTCGGCGTATTCTTTGGTGCTGGTGTAGCCCATCGGCAGGGTGATCACCGCGAGCACGATGACCGCTTGCCAGCCCCAGAAGGTGAAGGCAGCCAGACCGTCGGAAATCAGGCGCGTTTGGCAGGTGCGCTGGACCACGTAGTACGAGGTCGCGAACAGTGCGCATCCGCCGAAGGCGAAGATCACCGCGTTGGTATGAAGCGGGCGCAGACGGCCGAAGCTGGTCCACGGCAGGCCAAGGTTGAGTTCCGGCCACACGAGTTGTGCGGCGATGAACACGCCTAGACCCATCCCAATGACCCCCCAGATCACCGTCATAATGGCGAACTGGCGGACCACCTTATAGTTATAAGCAGTCTGACTGATTGCTGTGCTCATGCTAGGGGTTCCACGGTTAATGGATTTTTATGGGGCAAAAATCGGCGGCAAGTATGGAGAAAGCAGGTAGCCATTGCAACGCAACATACCGACGCGAACCGGGTTTCAGAGCGTTTCACGGGGCGTTCGAGTCGACCCGGGGGCGGCTCTGTGTGCTTTTGGCGCAATCATTTTGCGCAGCGCTAAGAATGGATCGCCTTGGAGTTGTGGCAGGTGGCGACTGAAAAGCAGCTTAGCCCAGATCAAGGAGGTTGCAGGGCTATTGGTCGGTAGGTGCGACACTGGGTCGCACACTTATATAAGGAGGGAGCCGGCGACCTTGCTGCGGTCGCCGGTAAAGCCGTGGATTACTTGTCTTCGCCCTGGCTCAGCTTGAGCACGTAAGCGGCCAGCAGGTGAGCCTTGTCGTTACCGAGAAAATCACCCTGAGCCGGCATGTTGCCGCTGCGACCATAGCGAATGGTCTGTTGCAGTTGGGCGAAGCTGCTGCCGTAGATGAAGGCGCTGGGTTGAGTCAGATCCGGTGCGCCCATCATCGGCATGCCGGTGCCGGCAGGGGTATGGCAGGCGGCGCAGAGGGTGGAGAAGATCTGCTTGCCGGCGGCGATGTCCGCTTCCGTGCCCTCGGGCAGCTCACGACCTCCCAGTTCGGTGAGCACGTAGGCCGCGACGTTACGCACGCCATCTTCGCCGATCATCGGGCCTTGTGCCGGCATTACGCCCATGCGGCCATGCATGATGGAGGCTTTGATGGTTTCCGGCTCACCGCCCCAGCGCCAGCTGTTGTCCGTCAGGTTGGGGAAGCCGTAGCTGCCCTTGGCATCCGAGCCATGGCACACCGAGCAGTTGGAAGCGAACAGGCGACCGCCCATCTTCAGCGCGCGCTCGTCCTTGGCCACTTCCTCGATGGGCATGGCGGCATATTTGGCGAAAATCGGGCCGTACAGCTCATCGGCGCGATCCATTTCGCGCTGCCACTGGTTCACCTGGGTCCAGCCATCCTCATAGCCCGGCAGCAGGCCCTTGAAGTTACCCAGGCCCGGATACAGCAGCAGGTAAGCCACGGAAAACACCAGGGTGCCGACGAACAACATGAACCACCACTTGGGCAGCGGGTTGTCGTACTCCTCGATACCATCGAAAGAGTGGCCCATGGTCTGCTCGGTGGGGTTCTTATGAACTTCGCTCTTGCGGGTGGCGAAAATCAGCCAGAACAGCGCAACCAGCGAACCAATGGTCAGCAGGGTGATGTACCAACTCCAGAAGGTGGTCATGCTTGGGTCCTCGAAACGGCGGGCTTGGACTCATCGGCGAAGGGCAGGTTGGCGGCCTCGGCGAAGGCGTCGCGGCGCTTGCCGCTGTAAGCCCAGAGGGTAACGGCGGTGAAGGCGATCAGAACCAGCGCGGTGCCTACGCCGCGCAGGGTGCCGATATCGATAAGCTCGAACATGGCGCTCACCTCTTGTTCTTCACTGCGGTGCCAAGCACCTGCAGGTAGGCGACCAGAGCATCCATCTCGCTCTTGCCCTTGACCGCATCGCTGGCGCCGGCGATGTCTTCTTCGCTGTAGGGCACGCCCAATGTGCGCAAGGCGCTCATCTTCTTGGCTGTGTCCTTGCCATCGAGGCTCTGTTCGACCAGCCAGGGGTAGGCGGGCATGATCGACTCCGGCACGACGTTGCGCGGGTTGTACAGGTGGGCGCGATGCCACTCGTCCGAGTAGCGACCGCCGACGCGGGCCAGGTCCGGGCCGGTACGCTTGGAGCCCCACAGGAAGGGGTGATCCCAGACGCTTTCGCCAGCGACGGAGTAGTGACCGTAGCGCTCGGTCTCGGCGCGGAACGGGCGGATCATCTGCGAGTGGCAGCCGACGCAGCCTTCACGGATGTAAATGTCGCGGCCTTCCAGTTGCAGGGCGGTGTAGGGCTTCATGCCTTCCACCGGCTCGTTGGTGACGTCCTGGAAGAACAGCGGGACGATCTGCGTCAGGCCGCCGATGCTGACCGCCAGGATCATCATCAGGGCCATCAGGCCGATGTTCTTCTCGAGAATTTCGTGTTTCATCAGTGGGCTCCTTCTACCGAGAACTGCGCAGCGGCTTCCATCTCGGTGGATTTCGCGCTACGTACGGTCAGCCAGACGTTCCAGGCCATCAGCAGCATGCCGGCGAAGAAGATCGCACCACCGATCACCCGTACCACGAATCCGACATGGCTGGCTTCCAGCGATTCGACGAAGGAGTAGGTGAGGGTGCCGTCTTCGTTGACTGCGCGCCACATCAGACCCTGAGTGATGCCGTTGACCCACATCGAGGCGATGTACAGCACGGTGCCAATGGTGGCCAGCCAGAAGTGACTGTTGATCAGGCCCAGGCTGTGCATCTGCTCGCGGCCGAACACCTTGGGAATCAGGTGATACAGCGAGCCAATCGACACCATGGCGACCCAGCCGAGGGCGCCGGCATGTACGTGGCCGATGGTCCAGTCGGTATAGTGGGACAGGGCGTTGACGGTCTTGATCGCCATCATCGGGCCTTCGAAGGTCGACATGCCGTAGAACGCCAGCGACACCACCAGAAAGCGCAGGATCGGGTCGGTGCGCAGTTTGTGCCAGGCACCGGAGAGGGTCATCATGCCGTTGATCATGCCGCCCCAGCTGGGCGCCAGGAGGATCAGCGACATCACCATGCCCAGGCTCTGTGCCCAATCCGGCAGAGCGGTGTAGTGCAGGTGGTGCGGGCCGGCCCAGATGTACACCGCGATCAGCGCCCAGAAGTGGACGATGGACAGGCGGTAGGAGTAGACCGGGCGACCGGCCTGCTTGGGCACGAAGTAATACATCATTCCCAGGAACCCGGCGGTGAGGAAGAAGCCCACGGCGTTGTGGCCGTACCACCATTGGATCATCGCATCGGTGGCGCCGGCATACAGCGAGTAGGACTTGGTCAGGGTGACCGGAATTTCCAGGTTATTGACCACATGCAGGATGGCCACGGTGAGGATGAACCCGCCGAAGAACCAGTTACCTACATAGATGTGGCTGACCTTGCGCTGCATCACCGTGCCGAAGAAGACGATGGCATAGGACACCCAGACGATGGTGATCAGAATGTCGATCGGCCATTCCAGTTCGGCGTATTCCTTGGAGCTGGTCCAGCCCAGCGGCAGGCTGATGGCTGCGAGAACGATCACCAGTTGCCAACCCCAGAAGGTGAAGGCCGCCAGCTTCGGAGCGAACAGCGTGGTCTGACTGGTGCGTTGCACCGCGTAGTAACTGGTAGCGAACAGGGCACAGCCACCGAAAGCGAAGATCACCGCATTGGTATGCAGCGGGCGCAGACGGCCGAAGCTGGTCCACGGCAGGTTGAAGTTAAGTTCGGGCCAGGCCAGCTGGGCAGCGATGAATACGCCGAGTCCCATGCCGACGATGCCCCAAACCACCGTCATAATGGCGAACTGGCGAACCACCCTGTAGTTATAGGCGCAGCGGGTTGTTGTGTTCATGTCTGGGCTTCCATCCACGGTTATGGCAGAGCGGCCGATAACCGTGGTAGACGCAGGCATGAGCAAGCCACGGACACCACGGATATCGACGCGAGGCAAGCATGAGCAAAGGGCCATCTGGATTTATTGACGCCGGTCAATGTGAGCAGGGACTACCCTGGCTGTGGGACGAACCGCCGCAGGCGGCATCGAGCACGCTGATCCTCGCGCACGGGGCCGGCGCGCCGATGGACAGTCCGTTCATGCAGACCATGGCTCAGGGTTTGGTGGCACGCGGCGTGCGTGTGGTGCGCTTCGAGTTCGCCTATATGGCGCAGCGACGGGTGGATGGGCGCAAGCGCCCGCCCAATCCGCTGGCGCAACTACTGCAGCAATGGCGCGAAGTGCATGCGCAGGTGCGCCGACGAGTCACAGGGCCGCTGTCCGTCGGCGGGAAATCCATGGGCGGGCGTATGGCCAGTCTGCTGGCTGACGAGTTCGGCGCCTCAGCGCTGATTTGTCTGGGCTATCCCTTCTATGCCGCCGGCAAGCCGGAAAAACCGCGAGTGGCCCATCTCGCCGAGCTGCGTACGCCGACGCTGATCATCCAGGGGGAGCGCGATGCATTGGGCAATAAGGAAACCGTCGCGGGTTATGAGCTGTCAGCGGCCATCGAGTTGCACTGGCTGCAGGCTGCCGATCATGACTTAAAGCCATTGAAGGCATCCGGCTTCAGCCATCAGCAGCACCTCCAGACGGCAGTCGGGGCGATCGCGGCTTATCTTGGTGCGGGCTGAGGAAGAGCTTCGTCCGCTTGACCGCTGCTTCTCTTGATCCGGATTTCATCCGGGCTACGCACGTTCATTCCGACACTTGTTCGTCGTGTAGTCGGTGCAAAAGCGGTTGCGCTTGACCGGTCGGTCACGCAATGTGACAGCTAAGTGTCCGGGGCCACTGCAGGGCGGGAGGGCTGCAGGCTTTTTGCCTTCACCGCGCGCTGCGATGGCCAGTGAATTCTTGCTGTGCCACGCAATGGGGCGGCGTCTCATGACAGAAACATTGCGTCGCACCATTTCGGTGCTTTTTGTTTGGGTATTGTTGGTATCTATTTGAAATTAAAGGATTAATTTCGCTGGCTCGGGCCTTGCAGAGGATGCTGCAAGTCCGGGTGACAAGGAGTACGGCATGGCCCGCACCTTTTATGACGAAATGTACGACGCGAGCGGCGCTGTCCGCCCGCACTACTGCGAATTTGCCCGCTGGTTGGCAGACACGCCGGATGATCTGCTGGCCCAGCGCCGACGAGAAGCCGACCTTCTGTTCCACCGTGCCGGTATTACCTTCACCCTCTATGGGGATGATCAGGGCACCGAGCGCCTGATCCCCTTCGACATCATTCCCCGCTCCATCCCTGCCAGCGAATGGCGCGTCGTCGAACGCGGCTGTATCCAGCGCGTACAGGCGCTCAACCTGTTCCTCGCCGATCTTTACCATGACCAGCGCATCATCAAGGCGGGGATCATCCCGGCTGAGCAGGTGCTGGCCAACGAAGGCTACCAGATGGCCATGCAGGGCCTCGACCTGCACCGCGACATCTACGCGCACATTGCCGGGGTCGACCTGGTACGTGACGGCGACGGCAGCTACTACGTACTGGAAGACAACCTGCGCACCCCCAGCGGCGTGAGCTACATGCTCGAAGACCGCAAGATGATGATGCGCCTGTTCCCCGAGCTGTTCTCCGCGCAGCGCGTGGCGCCGGTGGACCACTACCCGAACCTGCTGCTCGATGCGCTGAAGAGTTCCAGTCCGCTGGACAACCCCACGGTGGTGGTGCTGACGCCGGGCCGCTTCAACAGCGCCTACTTCGAACACGCCTTCCTTGCCCGCGAGATGGGCGTGGAACTGGTGGAGGGCGCCGACCTGTTCGTGCGTGACGACAAGGTTTACATGCGCACCACCGCCGGTGCGCGGCAGGTGGACGTGATCTATCGCCGCCTCGATGATGCCTTCCTCGACCCGCTGGCCTTCAATCCTGATTCGATGCTCGGCGTGGCGGGGCTGCTGTCGGCCTACCGCTCGCGCAACGTGGTGTTGGCCAACGCCATCGGCACCGGCGTGGCCGACGACAAGTCGATCTACCCCTATGTCGGCGACATGATCCGCTTCTATCTGGACGAAGAGCCGATCCTCAAGAACGTACCCACCTGGCAGTGTCGCAAGCCGGAGGAGCTGTCCCACGTGCTGGCCAATCTGTCCGAACTGGTGGTCAAGGAGACTCAAGGCTCGGGCGGCTACGGCATGCTGGTCGGCCCGGCGGCGAGCAAGGCCGAGATCGAGAACTTCCGCGCGCAGTTGATGGCCAAACCGGAGGCCTATATCGCCCAGCCGACGCTGTGCCTGTCGACCTGTCCTACCTTCGTCGAACGCGGCATCGCCCCGCGCCATATCGACCTGCGCCCGTTCGTCCTGACCGGTCGCGAAACCCGCCTGGTGCCCGGCGGCCTGACGCGCGTGGCACTGCGCGAAGGCTCGCTGGTGGTCAACTCGTCGCAAGGCGGCGGTACCAAGGACACCTGGGTGGTGGAGGACTAATCATGCTCAGTCGTACTGCCTCAGACCTGTACTGGATGTCGCGCTACCTGGAGCGTGCCGAGAACCTGGCGCGCATGCTCGACGTCAGCTATTCGCTGTCACTGATGCCGCAGGACGGCCGTGGCGATGGCCTCGATGAGTTGGCCATGCCGCTGCTGATCACCGGCACCCTGGACGACTACCTGGAGCGCCACGGCCCGCTGCACGGCGAGCGCATGCTGCACTTCTTCGCTCTCGACGCCAGCAACCCCGGCAGCATCTACTGCTGCTTGCAAGCTGCGCGCAGCAACGCGCATGCGGTGCGCGGACGGATCACCGCCGACATGTGGGAGAACATCAATGCCTCCTGGCTGGAGATGCGCGGCATTGCCGAGCAGGGCCTGGGGCGCTACGGCATCAGCCGCTTCTGCGAGTGGGTCAAGGAGCGTTCGCACCTGTTCCGCGGCGCCACCTTCGGCACCATCATGCGTGGCGAGGCCTATCGCTTCATCCGCCTGGGCACCTTCATCGAGCGTGCCGACAACACCCTGCGCCTGCTCGATGCGCGCTACGAAATGCTTGGCGAGGAGATCGACGAGCTGGAGGAGCGCACCGCGCGCAGCTATTACCAATGGAGTGCGCTGCTGCGCGCGTTGTCCTCGTTCGAGGCCTTCGCCGAGAGCTACCGCGGCTCTCCGCGCACGCGCAAGGTTGCTGAACTGCTGCTGCTACGTCCGGACGTGCCGCGCTCGCTGCGTGCCTGTATGGAAGAACTCAACCTGATGCTTTCCGGTCTACCCGGAGAGAACGGTCGCCCGGCACAGCGCCTGGCCGCCGAACTGGATGCGCGGCTGCGCTACACCAGTATCGATGAAGTGCTCGACGAAGGCCTGCACGCCTGGCTCACCGACTTCATCCTGCTGGTACGCCAGTTGGGCAACACCATCCATACGTCCTACCTGGAGGTCGCATGAGACTCTCGATCAGTCACGCCACCACCTATCGTTACGATGATCAGGTACGCGCCAGCATCCAGTACCTGCGCCTGACTCCACACGACAGCGAGCGCCAGCAGGTGCTCAGCTGGCAGCTCGACCTGCCGCGCCCGGTGCACGCCCAGCTCGACCCCTACGGCAACATCCTGCACGTGCTGACCCTGGACGAGCCGCACGAGTCCATCGTCATTGGCGCCCGCGGCCAGGTGGAGATCGACGAAACCTGCGAGGCCGAGCACGAGCGTCAGTCGGCGCTGCCGTTTTTGCGCTTCACCCGCCTGACCCAGGCCGACGATGCCATCCGTGAATTCGCCGCGCAGCAGAGCAAGGCACGTACGGATCGCAACGGTTTGATCGACCTGATGCATGCGCTCAACGCGCATATCGCCTACCAGCCAGGCATCACCGAGGTGGACACCAGTGCCGCCGAGGCCTTCGCCGGTCGTCGTGGCGTCTGCCAGGATCATACCCATGCCTTCCTCGCCTGCGCGCGCAGTCTCGGTGTGCCGGCGCGCTATGTGTCGGGCTATCTCTACACCGACGATGCCGAGCACCTGGCCAGCCATGCCTGGGCCGAGGCCTGGGTGGGGGACGCCTGGTACAGCTTCGACGTGACCAATTGCCTGGCGCGCCCGGAGCGGCACCTCAAGCTGGCGGTCGGTCTGGATTACCTCGATGCCTGCCCAGTGCGTGGCATGCGCCGTGGCGGTGGCTGCGAGCAGATGCATGCGCAGGTACAGGTTGCGCCGCTGCTGCAGGTGCGTCAGCAGTGATGTACCGATAGGCGCGTGTCGTAGGGTGCGCCATTTGCGCACCAGGCGCCTGGTCAAAACGCCGGTGCGCATGGCGCACCCTACCTGAATCGTTCCTGCAGGCTAGGTGTCGTCAGGTTCCGGGGCGTTCTTGCGCTGCGCCATATGCTGCAGGTAGACGATCAGTCGTTCCAGTTCGGCGGGTGGTAGTGCCTGTTCACTGAACCCCGGCATGCGCCCCTGCGGCCAGCGTCGCAGGCTTTGTGGGTCACGGATGTACTGGCGCAGGAAGTCGCCGGTGAAGTATTCGGTCGGGCTGTGTGGAATGTTCAGGTCCGGGCCGAACTCGGAGTCGCCAGCGCCATTAAGTCGATGGCAGGCCATGCAGTTCTTCTGATACGCGGCGAAACCGGCACGGATTTCGGCGCTGGCATCCACTGCCGGCAGCAAGGCAGGGAAGCGTTGTTCAACAGTGGCGAGCTGGCGAATCCGGGCGACCTGGAAGGGCCATTGCTCCGGGCCGATCTGGCTGGCGGCCGGATCGGTCCAGACCAGATAGAAGGGACCGGCGCTGGGCTTATCCTTGGCCAACGGTGGCCAGGGGCATTGCGGATCCTCGATGGCCAGCCACGCCTTGGCACCCTCGCGAGCCAGCAGGGTGGCGGCCGGCAGTTCGGCAGCAAAGCCGTCGAGGGCCACGGCCTGCAGGTGGTCGCCAGCGGTTAGGCCGTCCAGCAGGGCGCTTATGGGCACCGCTCGGTAACGCATGGGCCGCTTGTAACTCACGTCTTCGTCTATCTCGATGTCACGTGCCTGCGGATGACTGAGCAACTCGCTGGTGCTCCAGTTGCGTTGTCCGCCGCTCAGATGTATCTCGAGCTGCGCAGCCTGCGCTGTGCCGCCCAGAACCAACAGTGCAAGTAGCAGAGCCCTCACTCCTCGGCCTCCAGCAGAGGTAGCAGATCGTCATAAGCGCCGGCATTGATCACCTGGCGGTAACCCAGGTTCTCCAGGCTTTGCTTGGCCAGTCCCGAGCGGCGGCCGCTGCGGCAATAGAGCACCAGGGGACTGTCCTTGTCCGGTGCGATGCTGGCGATCTGTGCAGCGATCTCGTCATGACCGATGCGAATGGCGCCAGGCAGGGCGCCAGCGGAAAATTCCTCGCTGCTGCGTACGTCGATCAGCAGGCTGTCGGCCCGTTGCAGGGTGGCCAGAGCGGCAGCTTGATCGATTTCTTCAGCCTGGGCGCCAAGAAAGGTGAGCAGGCCGCTCAACAAGATGAGAAAACGCATGTCCGGCTCCAGGGCAGGGGGCTTTTGCCTATCTTTGCCCGAAGTCAGCACGCCGTCCACAAGCAAGCGCCCGCCCTGTACTGAGCGCACCACGGCGTCGGCACAGCAGCGGGGAAGTATAAAGTCAGCTGACCAGACGGGTCAGATTGGGAAGGATCAGGATGATTGCCGTGGCGAAAAGTATTACGCCAGCCTGGCGATATTTCGGCTGTTTGAACATGGCTGCATGCCTTTTGTTGTTATGGGGGTGGCACCGGGAGCCTGCATCACCATGCGGCAGGCTGCTGTGTCACACCTGGGCGTTGCTTTGATTGCCCGCCCCGGCATGACCCGGCGACGGTTCCCTGCACCCGTTTTTCGATACAGGCACAGGAGTAACTCTAGGGCTGGCGTCACAGTTTCCTTAGATGGTTTGGTTGCTAACGAAGTGCTGTTAGGAAGCTGGGGCTATGTGCGACGTCCTCCAGAACAATGCAGGCCTTGAGGCAGACAGCTTGCTCGCCCTTGTAACTGCCAGTTCGAGCAAACGACCGTTCGTCTGAGCTCAGCGGTCAATGGTACTGAGCGCTTAGGTCATTGAGCGCTGATGTACCAGCGCTATGGTAGTCAGGCTCAATAAGAACAGGCGCGGCCGGTTTGTGATGTTCCGCCAGCGCCGTATCAGTCTCCGAGGACGCCATGACCGAAGCATATATTTTCGATGCGGTGCGCACACCGCGTGGCAAGGGCAAGAAGGACGGCGCGCTGTACAGCGTCAAGCCGGTTCAGCTGATTGCCGGCCTGCTCAATGCCCTGCAAACGCGCAACGATCTGGATACCAGCCAGGTGGACGACATCGTGCTGGGCTGCGTGACGCCCGTGGGCGATCAGGGCGCCGATATCGCCAAGACCGCCGCCATGGTCGCGGACTGGGACGTCAGCGTCGCCGGCGTGCAGCTCAACCGCTTCTGCGCCTCGGGCCTGGAGGCGGTGAACCTGGGCGCGATGAAGGTGCGCTCCGGCTTCGAGGATCTGGTGGTGGTCGGTGGCGTGGAGTCCATGTCGCGCGTGCCCATGGGCTCGGACGGCGGCGCCTGGGTCATGGACCCGGAAACCAACATCCACACCAATTTCGTCCCGCAGGGTATCGGTGCCGACCTGATCGCCACCCTGGAGGATTTCAGCCGCGCTGATGTCGATGCCTTCGCCCTGCGCTCGCAGCACAAGGCGGCGCGCGCCAGCGCTGATGGCTCGTTCGCCAAGTCGCTGGTGCCGGTGACCGACCAGAACGGCATCGTGCTGCTTGACCATGACGAGTTCATCCGTGGCGATTCGACCCTGGAAGGCCTCGGCAAGCTCAAGCCGAGCTTCGAGATGATGGGGCAGATGGGCTTCGACTCCACTGCACTGCGCGTCTACAGCCATGTCGAGCGCATCGAGCACGTACACACGCCGGGCAACAGCTCCGGCATCGTCGATGGTGCGGCGCTGATGCTGATCGGCTCGGCGGCCAAGGGCAAGGAGCTGGGCCTGAAGCCGCGCGCGCGCATCGTCGTCACGGCGGTGACCAGCACCGACCCGACCATCATGCTCACCGGCCCTGCTCCTGCCACGCGTAAGGCGCTGGCCAAGGCGGGACTCTCCATCGACGACATCGACCTGTTCGAGGTCAACGAGGCTTTTGCCTCCGTTGTCATGAAGTTTATGAAGGACATGGGCGTGAGCGAGGACAAGGTCAACGTCAACGGCGGTTCCATCGCCATGGGCCACCCGCTGGGCGCCACCGGCTGCGCCATCCTCGGCACGTTGCTCGATGAACTGGAGAAGCGCCAGTTGCGCTACGGCCTTGCCACCCTCTGCGTGGGCGGCGGCATGGGCATCGCCACCATCATCGAACGAATCTGATCGGTACGGGTGAAACCCGCCATTCGTGTGCTGGCGGGCTGCACCCGCCCTACGCAGCTCCCACAGCTTTGGGAAGAGAATACAAAAATGACTGACGCCATCCGTTACGAAAAAGGCCAGGACAATATCGTCGTCCTGACCATGGACATGCCCGGCCAGAGTGCCAATACCATGAACGCGGTGTACCGCGAGGCCATGGGCCAGATCGTCGACCGCCTGGAGGCGGAAAAGGACTCGATCGCCGGGGTGATCGTCACCTCGGTGAAGAAGACCTTCTTCGCTGGCGGCGACCTCAATGAACTGATCAAGGTCACCCAGGCCGAGGCCCAGGGCTTCTACGAGATGATCCTGAGAATCAAGGGCCAGCTGCGCCGCCTGGAAACCCTCGGCAAGCCGGTGGTCGCAGCCATCAACGGTGCGGCGCTGGGCGGCGGTTGGGAAATCGCCCTGGCCTGCCACCACCGCATCGCGCTGAACGAGAGCCACGTCCAGCTCGGCCTGCCGGAAGTCACCCTCGGCCTGCTGCCGGGCGGCGGCGGTGTGGTGCGCATGGTGCGCCTGCTTGGCCTGGAAAAGGCCCTGCCGTACCTGGCTGAGGGTAAGAAGGTACGCCCGGACGCTGCGCTCAAGGCCGGCCTGATCCACGATCTGGCCAGCGACCGTGAGGAGATGCTGGCCAAAGCGCGTGCCTGGATCGCCGCCAACCCGGTGGCCAAGCAGCCGTGGGACGTGCAGGGCTACAAGATTCCCGGCGGCACGCCGAGTTCGCCCAACGTGGCGCAGATGCTGGCCATCGCCCCGAGCGTGCTACGCGACAAGACCAAGGGCTGCTTCCCGGCGCCGGAGAAGATCATGTGCGCGGCCGTAGAAGGCGCGCAGGTCGATTTCGACACCGCGCAGATCATCGAGGCGCGCTACTTTACCGAGCTGACCTGCGGCCAGGTGGCGAAGAACATGATCGGCACCTTCTGGTTCCAACTGAACGAGATCAACGCCGGCGGCTCGCGCCCACAGGGCTATCCGAAAATCCAGACGAAGAAGGTTGGCGTGCTTGGTGCCGGCATGATGGGCGCCGGCATTGCCTACGTTTCGGCGGCCGCCGGCATCGAAGTGGTACTCAAGGATGTGTCCCTCGACGCGGCCGAGAAGGGCAAGGCCTACTCGGCCAAGCTGCTGGACAAGAAAGTCGGCAAAGGCCACATGACGGCCGAGCAGCGCGAAGCCTTCCTGGCGCTGATCAAAGCGACCGACAGCGAGGCGGATTTTGCCGGCTGCGACCTGATCATCGAAGCCGTGTTCGAGGATCGTGCGCTCAAGGGCAAGGTCACCGCTGCCGCCGAGGCCGCTGCGCTGAGCGACGCGGTCATCGCCTCCAACACCTCGACGCTGCCGATCTCCGGCCTGGCGACTGCCGTGGCCAAACCGGAGAAATTCATCGGCCTGCATTTCTTCAGCCCGGTGGACAAGATGCCGCTGGTGGAGATCATCCGCGGCGAGAAGACCAGTGACGAGACGCTGGCGCGTGGCTTCGACTACGTCATGCAGATCAAGAAGACCCCCATCGTGGTCAACGACAGCCGCGGCTTCTTCACCTCGCGGGTATTCGGCACCTTCACCAATGAGGGCCTGGCCATGCTCGGTGAAGGCGTCAGCGCGGCGATGATCGAGAACGAAGCGCGCAAGGCCGGCATGCCGGTCGGCCCGCTGGCGATCAGCGACGAAGTGTCGATGAGCCTGATGAATCACATCCGCCAGCAGACCATCAAGGATCTGGCGGCCGAGGGCAAATCCATCCCCGAGCACCCGGCCTTTGCCGTGATCGATCTGATGCTCAATGAGCACAAGCGTCCGGGCAAGGCGGCCGGGAGTGGTTTCTACGATTACCCGGCGGGTGGCAAGAAGCACCTGTGGCCCGAGCTCAAGGCGCGCTTCGAGAAAGCCGATGCGCAGATTTCGCAGGAGGACGTGCGCGACCGCATCCTGTTCATCCAGGCCATCGAGACGGTGCGCTGCGTGGAAGAGGGCGTACTCAAGTCGGTGGCCGACGCCAATATCGGCTCGATCTTTGGCATCGGCTTCGCCGCCTGGACTGGCGGTGCGCTGCAGTTCATCAACCAGTACGGGGTGAAGGATTTCGTCGCCCGTGCGCAGTACCTGGCCGAGCAGTACGGCGAGCGTTTCCTGCCGCCAGCGTTGTTGCTGGAGAAGGCGGCCAAGGGCGAGATGTTTTAACAGGAGGGGCGCCGAACCTGTAGGAGCGGTGCCCCGCCGCGAACCTGGGCGGCGGGTGCTCGCAAAGCTTCGCCCCGGGGCGGGGCTCCCACGAAAGAAAGCTGTGGGCGTTTTATCTGGTTGGGACAAGCCCGGCAGGGCGAGTTTCCTCGGTGGCGTGAGTCAGTCTTCCAACTGGTCGCGGATCACCTGGCCACTCCTGCCGTCGATGCGAAACTCGTAGAGGCGGCCATCCTGTTTCAGACCTTCGCCTTCCCAGTAGCCATCATTGTCGGCCTCGATCTTGTGCAGTTCGGTGTAGCCGGCTGCACGGGCCTTGCTCAGGGCGTCCTCGATGCTGATCCAGTCGCTGCCGGGACGATCCGCCAGGGCGTTGCCGGCCAGCAGCAGGCTGCCGGCGAGCAGGGTGAGCAGGTTGCGTGTGTGCATCGTGCGGTTTCCTCTGTCCGTGGAAGATACCCGGAGGAGTCTAGACCATCGTGACTTCACGCCGCCTGGCACCATCCCTGGCGAATGCACACGGCCTCGTGGATCGCCAGCATCTCGCTGTGCCGGGTAGGCATGCGCAGGGTCAGCATGCTGCCATCATCGAGCTGCAGGGCGGCTTCGCTCTCGAACTGCAGGTGGTGCCCGTCGAATTGGGCATAGGTGACGCCGTAGGCATCCAGGCTGAGTTGGCTGTGCATGGCGGCGGCCTCAGCGAACGCTAGGTTTGTCCGTTGGAGCGGGGCGGGGGGCGCTGCTGCCGTGATAGGCGGTGGCGGCGAACAGGCTGGCGAGGGCGGCGTAACGGCTCATGGCATTGTCCTTCTGGGCGAGTGGGCAGGGGCCCGATGCCGCGATCATCCGGCAGGCGCGCGGACGACAGAAGTCAAAGGCATTTATGGTGACTATCGAGTGCGCTGATAAATCCGCACACGAAGAAGGCGGAAGTTATAAGTTGCGTGGGGAAGTTGTGCGAAGGCAGGCGCTATATATAAGGCCAAAGTTGCTGCGAGTGGTAACTTTATAAGTGAAGGCGAACATCCCTGTTCGCACTTTTCTATCAGCGGGTGGCCAGGGCGTAGTTGCTCTGCATCCAGCTCTGGTGATGCTCTTCGCTGCGGCTCATCGACCACTTGGTCAGGGCCAGCATGGCCAGGGCGCCGCCAACGATCATCACCGGGTAGGCGGCCATCAGCTCGACCAGCGAATATTTCCAGGCCAGCGGGCGGCCAACGCCGAGCAGGGCGGCGTAGAACCAGGACACACCGGACAGCGCGCCGGAGAAGATCGCCAGGTTACGCATGCTCACCGGCAGCTTGAGCAGCGAGCCGGTCTTCTGCAGGGCCGGCAGTACCAGGTTGTGCAGCACCACGCCGTTGATGGTCAGCAGTACGACAATGCTGATCTTGGCTTGCAGCTTGGGGTTGAGGAAGTACTGCATGCCGGCGCTGGAAGCGTCCAGGGCGATGATGGCGATGCCGCTGATCCAGAGGACGAGGAGCGAGAAGCCCACCACGTTCTTCAGATGTTCCAGGTGTTCGCTGCACTGCTTGGCGCCTTCGCCCTTGAGTAGTTGCTTGACCATGGCGATGTCGCTGGTCAGCACCAGCCCGATTGCCACGCAGCAGGCGATCAGGTGAACGTAGACTATCCCTAGACGCATCAGCTCCATGGTTTCCTTTTGCTGCAATGCCGAAATCAGAAAAGTGTAAAGATCCATGGGGGTACCTCGTGTTCTGCAATTAATAAGTAAAAGATGTACGTGCACCTGAACTTTTTAAGTCGGTGCCGACTCGGGTTTATTCGATTAATAAATGTCGCTTGTCACGGTTCTGCTAATTATGAGTTGCAGAAGTTCTCCTTCGTCTGGGCAATAACCAACCACCGACGCAATCTCTTGCGGTCAAGGAATCTTCCAGATTCAGGGGGGGGAGTGTGGAGCTCGGGGTGGGTCGAATGCCCAAGCCGGGGGAATGACCCCACGACTGTAGGAACAATGGTAAGGGTCATAGTTCAATTTTCGAGCAGCCGTTCGTCGACTTTGGCTCCCGACTCTGTGATCTGTTGAGCATTTTTTTACCGGAAAGCCCATTCTGGTGGCGTCTGCCGCTTTTTCGGCGCCGTTAAGTCGGCGCGACGGACGGTATCGCACCCCGGGTGGGCGTCGAACGGGTCGTAAAATTTTCTTGACGATGGGCGCGACGGTTCCGGTCGTCGAGGGCTGCGTCGATATCCCTTGTCTTGAGCGGTAAGGCTATTTCCTTGGGCAGGTTCATGTGTTAAGAAAAACGCACAAATCACCCTCCCACGTTGTTCATCTCAGGAAACCTCATGTCACTGCGTATCTGCATCCTGGAAACTGACATCCTCCGCCCCGAACTGGTCGACCAGTACCAGGGTTATGGCCACATGTTCGAGCAGCTGTTCGCTCAACAGACGGTCACGGCAGAGTTCAGTGTCTATAACGTGGTGGAAGGGCATTACCCGCCCGATAGCGAGAAATTCGATGCCTATCTGGTGACTGGCAGCAAGGCGGATTCTTTCGGCAGCGATCCCTGGATTCAGACCCTCAAGGAGTATCTGCTCGAGCGCTACAAGCGCGGCGACAAGCTGCTGGGCATCTGTTTTGGCCATCAACTGCTGGCGCTGCTGCTTGGTGGCAAGGCCGAGCGTGCCGAACAGGGTTGGGGCGTTGGCGTGCACAGTTATCGTCTGGCAGGCAAGCCTGAGTGGATGAGCCCGGCTCTGGACGAACTGCAACTGTTGATCAGCCACCAAGATCAGGTCACCCGCCTGCCGGAGAAGGCCACGCTGCTGGCTTCCAGTGACTTCTGCCCGATTGGCGCCTACCACATCGAGGATCAGGTGCTGTGCTTCCAGGGGCATCCAGAGTTCGTTCACGACTACTCGCGGGCATTGCTCGATCTGCGCCAGCAGCACCTCGGTGAGCAGGTCTATCAGCAGGGCGTGGACAGCCTCAAGCATTCGCAGCAGGGCAGTGCAGTGGCTGAGTGGATGATGCGCTTTGTCGCTCAAGGCAAGGAAAGCAAGGCCTGAGCCTGATTCGGTCCATGAAAAAAACCGGTTTTCCGTAATGCTGTTCACTTAAGAAACGGTCGAGCACGATCAGTCCCCTCGCCCCTCCGGGGAGAGGGTTAGGGCGGGCCGCGTTCGGAGAGGGGGAAACTGGCAGTTTTGCGGTGTTTTCTGCCCTCTCCCCCAGCCCCTCTCCCATAAATGGGAGAGGGGAGCCAAACGTGTGCAACCTTAAGTGAACAGCATTACCGGTTTTCCGGGCTTTTTCATGCCTGCTGGGTGAGCACGAAGTAAGGCGAGAGCTTTTCGCTTCTGCTTGGCGGTGGGCTGCTACGTTGCCGCTTGAGACTCTCGGCCAGGTCCAGGTGGTGAGCCAGCTTGTGGCTGCATTCGATATTGCGCGCCACGGCACCGGCCGAGCTTTTGCCAATACCGCCGAGCGCGAGCAGGGTGGTCAGCAGGGACAGACTGGCGAGCATCAGCAGGCGAGTGCGTTGAGTTCTGATCATGGCCGTTCCCTCATCCCTGCGAGAGCGCGCCGAGCAGGGCGGGCAAATAAGTGATCAGGCTGTGCAGTGGGCCTGGTTGTTCAAAGGCTGGAGTGCTTGGCTGCAAGGTGGCGTAACTCACGACCAGCACCGTCGAGGTGCTGATCAGGTACAGGCCGATGGCAGCGAGGGCGCCGTTGCGGGCCGCTTGAGAGAGGCGGGACATGTTCTGTGCTCCAGGTCAGGAGTGGGTGTGGGCACAGAATCGTCGAAGTCATTTCGATTGAATAATGGATGCTCTGCAGAATAACTATCGATGGATTTGATAGCAGGCGCGAGTTGCCTGCTCGCTCCGGCATCCCGCGTTATACCTCACGCGGACGCCAGCTCCTTGTCCATGTTGCTGATGCATTCGCTCATGGCCTGCTGACAACGCTCCATCAGCGCGGGCATGTCGTCCAGGCTCAGGCCGGCAGTAGGGATTGCCGGCAGCGAGCGAATCAGAATGCGGCCGCTGTTCCAGCGATTCAGGCGCATGGCTTTGCTGTAGTTGCTCACGCACACCGGGATGATCGGAACACCGGCCGTGATCGCCATCTGAAACGCGCCTTTCTTGAACGGCAGCAGGCCTCGGCCAAGGTTGCGCGTGCCTTCCGGGAAGACCCAGATCGAAGTGTCGCGATTGCGCAGGGTTTCGGTGGTGGTCAGCATTGCGCGTTTGGCGGCCACGGCATTGCTGCGATCGATCAGCACGTTACCGGCCAGCCAGTAGAGCTGACCGAAGAATGGCACCCACTTGAGGCTCTTCTTGCCGATGCTCACGGTGCGCTCCGGTACCACGCGGCCAAGCACGTAGAGGTCGAAGTTGGACTGGTGGTTGGCGATGATCACGCAGGAGCGCTGGTGTTCTAAAAGCGGGCGTACGTCGGTCTTCAGCTTCAGGCGCAGCAGGCATAGTGCGGGCAGCGAATAAAGACGTGCGCAGAGGCGGCTGTTGTCGGGGTTGAACGGGCGGCACAGGCCGAGCAGCAGGCCAAGCAGACCGGCCAGGATGAAATGCACGCCCATCAGCAGCATGCGCAAGACGTAGAGCATTGGGGAGAACCGTCAGGGAAGGGGCGCGCAGTGTACGGGCGTTCACTCTGTCGGGCAATTGCTCGAAACTACCGCTTGGCGTGCGTAACGTCATGAATTGTCGCAGAACTTGTCGGTTTCCATGCCCATGCAGAAAGGGCGCCTCACTGCGCCCTTCAATGCTTACTCGGTCTCGGTTTTGGCCGGCTTACCTGGCAGCAGGCCGTCTGCGCGGAACATCGCCTTGATGCCGCGCAGCGCCTGACGGCTGCGGTCCTGGTTTTCGATCAGGGCGAAGCGCACATGGTCGTCGCCATAGTCGCCAAAACCCAATCCAGGCGAGACGCAGACCTTGGCTTCTGCCAGCAGCTTCTTGGCGAACTCCAGCGAGCCCAGGTGCGCATAGGCCTCGGGAATCTTGGCCCAGATGTACATGGAAGCCTTGGGCTTTTCCACCATCCAGCCGATCTCGTGCAGGCCCTTGACCAGCAGGTTGCGCCGCTGACGATACTGTTCGGCGATATCGCGCACGCACTGCTGGTCGCCTTCCAGCGCAGCGATGGCCGCCACCTGCAGCGGGGTGAAGGTGCCGTAGTCGTGGTAGCTCTTGATCCGTGCCAGGGCGCTGACCAGCTCGGGGTTACCGACCATGAAGCCGATGCGCCAGCCGGCCATGTTGTAGCTCTTGGACAGGGTGAAGAACTCCACTGCGATGTCCTTGGCGCCGGGTACCTGCATGATCGACGGGGCTTTCCAGCCGTCATAAACGATGTCCGCGTAAGCCAGGTCGTGAATCACCAGTACGTCGTACTGCTTGGCCAGGGTTACCACGCGCTCGAAGAAGTCCAGCTCCACGCACTGTGCGGTGGGGTTGGAGGGGAAACCGAGGATCATCATCTTCGGCTTGGGAATCGATTCGCGAATCGCTCGTTCCAGTTCGGCGAAGAAATCCACACCCGGTACCAGCGGCACGGAACGCACCTGGGCGCCGGCGATCACCGCGCCGTAGATATGGATCGGGTAACTGGGGTTGGGTACCAGCACCGTGTCGCCGTGGTCCAGGGTGGCGAGCATCAGGTGCGCCAGGCCTTCCTTGGAGCCGATGGTGACGATGGCTTCGCTTTCCGGGTCGATCTCCACCTCGTAGCGATCCTTGTACCAGCGCGAGATGGCGCGGCGCAGGCGCGGAATACCGCGAGAGGTGGAGTAGCCGTGGGTATCTTCACGCTGGGCGACCTGCACGAGCTTCTCGACGATGTGCGGCGGAGTCGCCCCGTCGGGGTTACCCATGGAAAAGTCGATGATGTCTTCGCCGCGACGGCGCGCAGCCATCTTCAGTTCGGCGGTGATGTTGAAGACGTAGGGGGGGAGACGGTCGATGCGCGCAAAGCGGCGCTTGGCGTTATCAGCCATGATTTCCTCGAAGTACGTAAGCGCCCGGAACCGTCCGAGCGACGTTGGCCGCATCTGGCGGCCTGGCGAGAAGATAAGCGCAGCGGGGGATTCTGTCGAGCATTGGCTGAGCCCCAGGCAGGGGCTCAGCCAATCATCAGTCGAGGCAGGTCTCAGGGGTTGACGACGATGGAGAACTTCTTGGAAAGGGTGTTGCCGTTGGCGTCGCGAATTTGCGCGGTGAAGTCATCGGGAATCGACGTGGCATTCTGCGGTTCGCCACTGAGTACGCCGTCACTGCTCAGGGTCAGACCGACGGGCGGGAAGCCGCTGACCAGGCGCCAGGTCGCGCCGCCGACGCCGCCGCGCGATTGCAGCTGCACGGAGTAGGGGGTGCCGACACTGGCCTGCGGCAGTGCGGAGAGCTGGGTGATGTGCAGCCTTGCAGCGGGGTGGCTGGTGGCCAGACGATAAAATTTGACCCGCGCGCCATCTTCGCTGTTGTCGCTACGACTGTTCAGAAAGGCGCCTGCCTTGAAGTAGAAGGTGCGGCTGTCCCAGGCGGGGTCCAGCGGAACCTGGAGGACCTGCGAGCCATTGATCGTGACGGCCACCTCGGCCACGCCCTCGCGGTTGCGCGCCATGCCCAGGCGATAGACGAATGCCTGGCCCAGCTGAATGCCCTCGGCCAGGTTGTAGCGTTCGGCCTCCTCGGTGGCCTCCGGGCTCTGCTTGATCCTGGCGAAGAGGCGCCCGGTCTGGGCGTCCATGTCGTACTGGTAGTACAGGGTGGCCAGCGGCATGGCTTCATAGGCGTGGATCTGGCCAACGGCTACCAGGCCGTTGCTCACCGGCGCCTGCAAAACGCGCAGGCGTGCATCCAGGTGTGCACGGCCTTGGTTGTCCCAGTTCACTGCGTTCGAGCTGGGATCTATCATCTGTCGTAGTTCGGCGCGGGCGTAGTCGGCGCGAGCTGAAAGCGCGCCGTTGGTGGGGGCCCAGAAGGTCATGGCACCGTCGGTATCGGTGCGGAAATAGGGCGAGGTGTAGCCTTGCGGACCGCTGAGCTGTTCGGGATACAGGGTCTGAGCACGACCCTGGGTGCCTCCTTTCTCGTCCACCGGCAAGGTCAGTGACCAGTTCTCCAGGGCGAAATTGCCACCGGGAGCCAGTTGCGGGCGCAGTTCGGCCTGACTGGCGAAACTCAGCAGGGAGCCTGTCACTGCAGCTCCGATTGCGGTGGCGTAACGACGCTTGCTGGGCGTTGCAACAAGATTGTTATTCATCGTTGTTTTTCCTGAAGTCATGCTCTAGATGACGGGTCTTCCGTGGCATCAGCGATGCGGGTTGGACCTGTCCATTGATAGGTTCGACGGGGGTGTCGATAGCTCCCTGATTCCCCCGTTGAACCCCAAACATGACTCGTGGCTGCATGACTGAGTTCAGCTTCGTTCTATCCCTCCATTTCGCTTTCTGACGATCGGTTGCCTCTGTAATGGCTTCATGGCATCGAATTTGCCAAATGCTCAGTCGCCCAGCATGTCGTGCATGGCGATGATCTGTTCGGCCACCTGAATCAGCTTCTGCTGGCGACTCATGGCCTGCCGGCGCATCAGCGTATAGGCCTCTTCCTCGTTGCAGCTCTTCATCTTCATCAGCAGGCCCTTGGCCAGTTCGACGCGCTTGCGCTCGGCCAGTTGGGCATCGCGTGCCTGGAGCTGGGCACGCAATGCCTGATCGCTCTCGAAGCGGGCCATGGCGACGTCGAGGATGGGTTGCAGGCGCTGGGCATGGATGCCTTCGACGATGTAGGCGCTGACGCCACTCTGGATCGCCTGGCGCATCACGCTGGGGTCGTGTTCGTCGGTGAACATGACGATTGGACGCGGTTGGTCACGGCTGACCAGTACCACCTGTTCCATCACGTCGCGGCCAGGGGACTCGGTGTCGATCAGGATAACGTCGGGGCGCACGGCCTCGACCCGCTCCGGCAGGTCGATGGTCAGCCCGGATTCGTCGATGACCTCGAAGCCGGCCTCGATCAGCGCGCACTTGAGGCGGCCGACCTTCTTCGGAGTGTCGTTGATCAGAAGGATACGCAGCATCGATGGCTCTCCCGGCGGTTACAGGGCGACAGCCGGGCTGTCGGCCAGGGCATGGAGACGGAAGCTGCGCGCGTACGCGGCAGGGGCGCTGCCGTCCCAGCTGGTGCCGTCCTGCAGGATGGAGCTGCGCATCTCGCCCGGCACGGCAATTCCCAGCGCCGTAGCGGCTTCGCGGTACAGGGCCAGTTGCTGCACCTGGCGGGCCACGCCCAGGTAGTCGGGGTCTTTGCGTAACAGGCCCCAACGGCGGAATTGGGTCATGAACCACATAGCATCGGACAGGTAGGGCTGGTTGACCAGGCCGCCGGCATGAAAGCGCAGCGGGTGCTCGTCCTGCCAGGCATGGCCGAGGCCGTCCTGATACTGGCCGAGAAAACGTGGGGTGATCGCCGAGACCGGCGCGTTGACGTATTCGCTGCCGCTGAGCAGCAGGGCGGTGCTGCGCTTGTTTTCCTCGTTGTCATCGATGAAGCGTGCGGCGTCGAGCACCGCCATGATCAGCGCACGGGCGGTATTGGGGTTCTGTTCGGCGAAGGCGCGGGTGCAGCCCAGCACCTTTTCTGGGTGATCCGGCCAGATTGCCTGGATGGTGGTGACGGTACAGCCGAGTTGTTCATCGACGGCCTTGGCGGTCCAGGGTTCACCGACGCAGAAGCCGTCGATGCGCTTGGCCTCGAGGTGTTCGATCATCTGCGGCGGTGGCACCACCACGCTGTCCACGTCGCGCAGCGGATGGATGCCCTGGCTGGCCAGCCAGTAGTAAAGCCACATGGCATGGGTGCCGGTGGGGAAGGTCTGGGCGAAGGTCAGTCGCGCTTTATTTTGGTGCACATGCTGGTGCAGTGCTTCACCACTGGTCACGCCGGCGCTTTGCAGCGTGTGCGACAGGTTGATGCTCTGGCCGTTCTGGTTCAGCCCCATGAGCACCGCCATGTCGGTTGCCGCGGCGCCACCGAGGCCGAGCTGCACGCCGTAGATCAAACCGTACAGGCTGTGGGCGGCGTCCAGCTCGCCGCTGAGCAGGCGGTCGCGCAGGCCGGCCCAGGAGGCCTGGCGCTGCAGTTTGAGGCTCAGCCCGTATTTTTCGGCAAAGCCCTGGGTGGCCGCGACTATCACCGAGGCGGAATCGCTCAGGGCCATGAAACCGATGTTCAGCACGCTCTTTTCCGGTGCATCGCTGCCGCCGACCCAGGCCAGGGCGTCGCCGCGAGGGATATGCTGTTCGCTCATGTCACTTCCTTCATCCACGCATTAGGTTCCGAGCCGCCGGCTGAGGTTTGCAGGGCTGTGCGGGTGGCCCACAAAAAAGGCGTCGTACCGATCACCGCCGTAAAGGGCCGAGTTCGGATACGACGCCGTTGTCGTTCGGGCCTTGTCCGTCGTCGGAGAGGCTTACTGCACGTAGAGAAAGCAAGGCATATGCCAGTGCGCAGAGTATGCGCTGTTGGATGAGGCGTTCAGCGTTCCAGCATCTGCTTCACGCTGCTTTGCGGTATCTGCTGCTTGCGGCCCTCGCTATCTGTGAATTCGAGCATGCCTGTGTCCTTGTCCAGTTCCGGCTTGCCGTCGCTGGTGAGCATCTGGCCATCGGTAGTGGTGATGATGTACTCGCTGCTGCAACCGGCCAGGCCGAACAGACACAGGACGGCGATGATCCATGGCTTCATGACGTGCTCCTGAATGATTATCTGGGGGCTCCCACTTCAGAAGGTAGACGTTGGCGCACTGGCTGCAAGCCGGGTGCGGCAAAAGGCCCGTGTGTGCGTGCATAAAAAAGCCCCGCACTAGGCGGGGCTCCTTCATAACGCTTGGATCAGGCCTGAACGACCGGGATCTTGGCGCTGGCCGCCGCTTCGCGGAAGTCGGCGATCTGGTCGAAGCTCAGGTAGCGGTAGATGTCGCCAGCCATGCTGTCGATATCCTTGGCGTAGACCATGTACTCCTCGACGGTCGGCAGCTTGCCGAGAATCGAAGCGACCGCTGCCAGTTCGGCAGAGGCCAGGTACACGTTGGCGCCATCGCCCAGACGGTTCGGGAAGTTACGGGTGGAGGTCGATACCACGGTGGAGTTGGCAGCGACGCGAGCCTGGTTACCCATGCACAGCGAGCAGCCCGGCATCTCCATACGTGCACCGGCCTTGCCGTAGATACCGTAGTAGCCTTCTTCGGTCAGCTGGTGAGCATCCATCTTGGTCGGCGGCGACAGCCACAGACGGGTCGGGATACCGCCCTTGACCTTGTCCAGCAGCTTACCGGCAGCGCGGAAGTGACCAATGTTGGTCATGCACGAACCGATGAACACTTCGTCGATCTTGTCGCCGGCCACGGTGGACAGCAGACGGGCGTCGTCCGGGTCGTTCGGGGCGCACAGTACCGGCTCGTTGAGCTGGCTCAGGTCGATCTCGATGACTTCGGCGTACTCGGCGTCCTTGTCGGCTTCCAGCAGTACCGGGTTGGCCAGCCAGGCTTCCATCGCCTGAGCACGACGCTCCAGGGTACGGGCATCACCGTAGCCTTCGCTGATCATCCAGCGCAGCAAGGTGATGTTGGACTGCAGGTATTCGGCGATGGCCGCTTCCGGCAGTTTGATGGTGCAACCGGCAGCCGAACGCTCGGCGGAGGCGTCGGACAGCTCGAACGCCTGCTCGACGGTCAGATTGTCCAGGCCTTCGATCTCGAGGATGCGGCCGGAGAAGATGTTCTTCTTGCCTTTCTTCTCGACGGTCAGCAGGCCCTTCTGGATGGCGTAGTAGGGGATGGCATGGACCAGGTCACGCAGGGTGATACCCGGTTGCATCTTGCCCTTGAAGCGCACCAGCACGGATTCCGGCATGTCCAGCGGCATCACGCCGGTGGCGGCAGCGAAGGCGACCAGGCCGGAGCCGGCCGGGAAGCTGATGCCGATCGGGAAACGGGTGTGCGAGTCGCCACCGGTGCCGACGGTGTCCGGCAGCAGCATGCGGTTCAGCCAGCTGTGGATGATGCCGTCGCCCGGACGCAGGGACACGCCGCCACGGGTGCGGATGAAATCCGGCAGGGTGTGGTGGGTGGTGACGTCGATCGGCTTCGGATAGGCCGCGGTGTGGCAGAAGGACTGCATCACCAGATCAGCCGAGAAGCCCAGGCACGCCAGGTCTTTCAGCTCGTCACGGGTCATCGGGCCAGTGGTGTCCTGGGAGCCGACTGTAGTCATCTTCGGTTCGCAGTAAGTGCCCGGACGCACGCCTTCGACGCCGCAGGCCTTGCCGACCATTTTTTGCGCCAGGGTGAAACCCTTGGTGCTGGCGGCAGGCTGGTCCGGCTTCTTGAACAGCTCGGAAGCGCCCAGGCCCAGTTCGGCACGCGCCTTCTCGGTCAGGCCACGGCCGACGATCAGCGGGATACGGCCGCCAGCGCGGACTTCGTCGAGCAGCACCGGGGTTTTCAGTTCGAAGGTGGTGATGACGTCGTCGGTGCCGTGCTTGCAGACTTTGCCGGCGTACGGGTAGACATCGATCACATCGCCCATGTTGATGTTCGATACGTCGAACTCGATCGGCAGGGCGCCGGCATCTTCCATGGTGTTGTAGAAGATCGGGGCGATCTTGGTGCCGAAGCAGAAGCCGCCAGCGCGCTTGTTCGGAACGTACGGAATGTCGTCACCGAAGAACCACAGCACCGAGTTGGTGGCGGACTTACGGGACGATCCGGTACCGACCACGTCACCGACGTAGGCGACCGGGAAACCCTTGGCCTTGATCTCTTCGATCTGCTTCAGCGGGCCGATGGCGCCTTGCTGCTCCGGCACGATGCCGTCGCGAGCCATTTTCAGCATGGCCAGGGCGTGCAGCGGGATGTCAGGGCGCGACCAGGCGTCCGGGGCAGGGGACAGGTCGTCGGTGTTGGTTTCGCCAGGGACCTTGAACACGGCCAGGCTGTATTTCTCGGCGATGGCCGGCTTGTTGGTGAACCACTCGCCATCGGCCCAGGATTGCAGCACGGCCTTGGCGTTGGCATTGCCAGCCTTGGCTTTTTCGGCGACGTCGTGGAAGGCGTCGAACATCAGCAGGGTGTGCTTGAGTTGTTCGGCGGCAACGGTGCCCAGGGCGGCATCGTCCAGCAGCTCGACCATGGTGGCGATGTTGTAGCCGCCCTGCATGGTACCCAGCAGCTCGACAGCGCGTTGCTTGCTGATCAGCGGAGAGGTGGCTTCGCCCTTGGCGACGGCAGAGAGGAAACCGGCCTTGACGTAGGCCGCTTCGTCCACACCTGGCGGTACGCGGTTGGTGATCAGGTCTACGAGGAATTCTTCTTCGCCAGCCGGCGGGTTTTTCAGCAGCTCGACCAGGCCTGCGGTTTGTTCGGCGTTCAGCGGCTGGGGCACGATACCCTGAGCGGCACGCTCTGCTACGTGTTTGCGATAGGCTTCAAGCACAGTTATTACCCTCATCAGTGGTCCCAAAGGGTTGTCCGGGACGCGATCCAGATACTCATGACCAGGCGCTTTTCGACTTTATGAGCCGATCAGCCGAGGTTTCATGAGTCTCTTGTAGAAGCTGCTTTCAAAGTTTTACGCCGGCAGGACGGTTTCTGATGAGGGCTGACGCAGACGCTCGGGGGGACTCCAAGTGGCTGCGTCGCCATCGTACCTGCAGGATCGACTGTGCTCGTGACGCTTTGAAAACAGCTTCCAACGGACATTGGCGCCGTAAAAGGCGGGCCGATTCTAATGGAAAGCGCAGATAAAGTTAAGCCGATGTCCCCGTGTCGGCAGGCTGCTGAAAATGTGGGCGAGGCAGGCAATACAAGGCAAAAATGGCCGAAAAGCGCAGTTTAGCTGTTCTAAATGAGCATTTTGAGGCCGTTTTTAACACAGTAGTGCCAACGCAGGTAGTTTTCGGTGGCCTGTAGGCAGGGGTGATCTGAATTAGACAAAGGGCTAAGATGCCAGGCCATTCTGCTGTCTATTCTGTTTTGCCATGTCCAATCAGCGCATCAAGACGCCTTGTGTGGGGCTGTGTTCGACCGTTTACGGCGATGTCGTGTGCCGCGGTTGCAAGCGCTTCCACCATGAGGTGATCAACTGGAACAGCTACAACGATGACGAGAAGCGTGCGGTGTGGACGCGGCTGGAAGTGTTGCTGGTGCAGGTGATGACCGCCAAGGTGGAAGTGTTCGACGGGCAGCGTCTGCGCGGGCAACTGGAGCAGCGGCAGATTCGCTTCGTGCCGCAGCAGTCGCCTTATTGCTGGGCCTATCAGCTGATCGCGCGGGGCGCGCGGGTGATCAATCAGCTGGAAGCCTACGGCATGGTGTTGCTGCCCGAGTTTCGCTACTGGGCGCTGCCTGAGTTGCGCGATGCCATCGACAGGGAATTCTTCCTGCTCTCCGAAGCGCACTACGAGCGCTATATCGCGCCGAAGTTTCTGCGCGAAGGGCTGGAACTGCGGGTTTAGCGTTTGTAGGAGCCAGCTTGCTGGCGATCTTTAGCACCACAGATCGCCAGCAAGCTGGCTCCTACAGATGAACATGCGTCCTTGTCGTCAGCGTTGGGCAACGAGCTCTTCGAGGTGGGCGATGATTTCGTCCGGCTTGAGCACCAGCACATCACTTTCCAGTGCGTCGAGTATGACTTCGGCCGTGTTGCCGATCAGTGCGCCGGAAAGCCCGGTGCGCGCGACGGTGCCGATCACCGTGACCGCGGCATCGAGTTGGTGGGCAACCTGCGGAATCACCACGTCGGCCGGGCCTTCGAGTACATGCAAGCGCTCGTCGCTGATGTCGTACTCGGCCTGGAAGCTGCGGCACTGCTCGCGGTAGCGCGCCTCGATGGTTTCCTTGAGCTGGAAGGTCGGGTCGGCTGCCGACAGCATCGGTGTCGGATGCGCGGTAGTCACGTGCAGGGTGCCTTTGGCCAGGCCGGCAATGTCATAGCCATGGCTGATGATCCCGGCATGCAGGGTGCGGTGCTCGCCATCGGCGTTGCCTACGTCCACGGCGGCGAGGATGTTGCCGCCCGTCCAGGGGCGCTCGGTCTTGACCATCAGCACCGGACCCGGGCAGTAGCGCAGCAGTTTCCAGTCGTCCGGGGTAAGAATGGCTTTCTTCAATGGGTTGTCAGGAACGTGCTGCTTGATCACCAGGCCACAGCCTTCAGCCTGCTGCACGGCGATGATGGTCTGGTGCGGGTTGTCATGCCAGGACTGCTGGGTGGAAACGCTGAAGCCTTCTTCGCCGAGGGTGTTGCTGAGATCGTTGAGCCAGGCGCTGTGGTCGCCTTTCTTGTCGCAGACCAGCAGGTGCAGATGCGACTGGGTGACTCCCGCTATCAGTTTTGCCCGCTTCAGTGCGAGGCCTTCGGGGTGCTGGGGCTCCATCACCACCAGAATGCTACGGATCGCTTGCATGGTCGTCTCCCTGAGAATGAATAGTGCTTGTTCAACTATAGGTGCGTTGTTGCCAGCGGCTTGTTGACCTGCATCAACGGCGTGCTGGTCGTCCGGCCTGCCACTCGTATAATGGCCCGCCATTTTCAACCTCGCCAGCACCTAGAGCGCTTCAAATATGATGTTAAATGCCGGGCAAATTCCGAGTAGCGGTGAAGAACCTGTGTCGATTCTGCAGGAAATTCTCGGGTTTCTTGGTGGCGTCGCCACGCCTGATGCCTGGCTGGACGAGGCCTTGCGCCAGCAGGAAATCCTCCTGCTTGACCACCGCAATCTGGAATACAAGGCGGCACAGACGGCCCTGAGCCTGATGGGGCGCTACCTGACCAAGACCGAATTGACCGCGAGAATGTCGCGTTTGGCTCGTGAGGAGCTGGTGCACTTCGAGCAGGTGAGCAAGATCATTCGTGGGCGTGGTATCGAGGTTCGCCATGTTTCCGCGTCGCGCTACGCCGCAGGGCTGCGGGCGCTGTTGCGTGGTGGCGAAGTGGAGCGGCTGGTGGATGTGCTGGTGGTGGGCGCCTTCATCGAGGCGCGCTCCTGCGAACGCTTCGCTGCCCTGGTACCGCGTCTGGATGCCGAACTGGCCAAGTTCTACGCCGGGTTGCTGGAGAGCGAAGGGCGCCACTACCGGGGCTATCTCAAGCTCGCTTACCTGTATGGCGACGCGGCCGATGTCGATGCGCGTATCGAGGTGGTGCGCGCGGTGGAGCGGGAGCTGATCACCACGCCGGACGAGCAATTCCGTTTCCATAGTGGTGTGCCCGCATAAAACAGCCGCGAAGCGGTTTTCCAATAATTGTAGGAGCGGCTTCAGCCGCGAACACGGTGATAGTGGCCTTCGCGGCTGAAACGGAATGCCGTCCAGCCGCTCCTACAAGGTCAGTTCGAACGGCGCCTGGTTGAAGCCCGTTTCGTCGACCTGCAGCGCCCAGCCCTGGCGATCCCAGTCCCCCAGCACGATGCGCCGTGCCGCTTGGCCGTTGACTTCCAGCTCATGCACCGCCGGCCTGTGGGTGTGACCATGGATCAGCGTGCGCACGTCATGCGCGGCCATCACCTTGATCACTTCCTCTGGCGTGACGTCGACAATCTCGCTGGCTTTCATTCGCGTCTGTGCGCGGCTTTCGTTGCGCAGCTTGCGCGCCAGCTTCTGTCGCGTGCTCAGTGGCAGGTTGCGCAGGATCAGCAGCGACAGCGGATTGCGCAGCCAGCGGCGCAACTTCATGTAGCCGACATCGAGGGTGCACAGGCTGTCGCCGTGCATCAGCAGCACCGGCTCGCCGCCCATCTGCACTTTGTGCGGGTCGCTCAGCAAAGTGCAGCCCGCCTCGCGGCAGAACGCCTTGCCGATAAGAAAGTCGCGATTACCGTGCATCAGGTAGATGCGCGTGCCTGCATTACTCAGCTCGCGCAGGGCGCCGGCGATCTCGTGCTGGAAGGGCGTCATGCCGTCGTCGCCGATCCAGACTTCGAAGAAGTCGCCGAGGATGTACAGCGCTTCGGCCTGGCGCGCGCGCGTGGCGAGAAAATGCAGAAACGCCCGGGTGATGTCCGGGCGTTTCTCTTCGAGGTGCAGATCGGAGATCAGCAGGATCATTTCGTTCAACAGACCGATGAAAAAGGTAGCGAGCGACGGCTAGGCTAGGCGCGGGTGGCCGAGGGCGCGGAGTTTACGGGCTGTAAATGAGCAGCCCGAGGCCGGCCGCAACGACGCATAGCCTAGCGCAGTAGTTTTTCGTCGGTCTGTCAGACGACTTCGGCCTTCTCGATGATCACGTCGTCCACCGGTACGTCCTGGTGGCCGGATTTCATGGTGGTGGCGACGCCCTTGATCTTCTCGACCACGTCCATGCCTTCGACCACTTCACCGAATACGGCGTAGCCCCAGCCCTGAACGGTCGGCGCGCTGTGGTTGAGGAAGGCGTTGTCGGCGACGTTGATGAAGAACTGCGCGCTGGCCGAGTGCGGCTCCATGGTGCGAGCCATGGCGACGGTGCCGACCTTGTTGGCGACGCCGTTGTTGGCTTCGTTCTTGATCGGTGCGCGGGTTGGCTTCTGCTTCATGCCCGGTTCGAAACCGCCGCCCTGGATCATGAAATTGCCGATCACGCGGTGGAAAATGGTGCCGTCGTAATGGCCTTCCTTCACGTATTGCTCGAAGTTGGCCACGGTTTCCGGGGCCTTGTCGGCGAACAGGTTCAGGGTGATGACGCCGTGGTTGGTGTGCAGTTTGATCATGGTCGTATCCGTGATGAGGCAGGTTCGAGTCTGTGGCCCTGAGGTGAACAGCGCTTGTCAGGGTGGTGTGCACCCTGTCAGGGGCTTGACAGGTTGGTTATGATACGGACTTTGCCCGAAGCGGCCTACCCTGTGCCGCGCCAGTATTGTTAAGGACACCATGAGCAAGCCTACCGTCGAAAAAGCTGCCAACTTCCTGCGCCCCATCGTCCAGGCTGATCTGGACAGCGGCAAGCACGCCAAGATCGTGACCCGCTTTCCGCCGGAGCCCAACGGCTACCTGCACATCGGCCATGCCAAGAGCATCTGCCTGAACTTCGGCCTGGCCGAAGAGTTCGGCGGCCAGTGCAACCTGCGTTTCGACGACACCAACCCGGCCAAGGAAGACCAGGAATACATCGACGCGATCAAGGCCGATGTCGAGTGGCTGGGCTTCAAGTGGGCGGGCGAGGAGCGCTACGCCTCCAATTATTTCGACCAACTGCACGCCTGGGCCATCGAGCTGATCAAGGCCGGCAAGGCCTTCGTCTGCGACCTCAATGCCGAAGAGATGCGTGAATACCGCGGCAGCCTGAACGAGCCCGGCAAGAACAGCCCGTTCCGTGACCGCTCTGTCGAGGAAAACCTCGACCTGTTCGCCCGCATGAAGGCCGGTGAGTTCCCCGATGGTGCACGTTCGCTGCGCGCCAAGATTGATATGGCCTCGCCGAACATCAACCTGCGCGATCCGATCCTCTATCGCATTCGCCATGCCCATCACCACCAGACCGGCGACAAGTGGTGCATCTACCCGAGCTACGACTTCACCCACGGCCAGTCGGACGCCATCGAGGGCATTACCCACTCCATCTGCACCCTGGAGTTCGAAGATCACCGCCCGCTGTACGAATGGTTCCTGGCCAACCTGCCGGTGCCGGCGCAGCCGCGTCAGTACGAATTCGCCCGGCTGAACCTGAACTACACCATCACCAGCAAGCGCAAGCTCAAGCAGCTCGTCGACGAGAAGCACGTCAACGGCTGGGACGACCCGCGCATGTCGACGCTGTCCGGCTACCGTCGTCGCGGTTATACCCCGGCTTCGATCCGCGCATTCTGCGACATGATCGGCGTCAACCGTGCCGGCGGTCTGGTGGATATCGGCATGCTCGAATTCGCCATTCGCGATGATCTGGACGCCAACGCCGCGCGCGCCATGTGCGTGCTCAAGCCGCTGAAGGTGGTGATCACCAACTATCCAGAAGGCCAGGTCGAGAATCTGGAGCTGGCACGTCATCCCAAGCAGGACATGGGTGTACGCGTGCTGCCGTTCTCCCGCGAGATCTACATCGACGCCAGCGACTTCGAGGAAACCCCGCCGGATGGCTTCAAGCGCCTGATCCCCGGTGGCGAAGTGCGCCTGCGTGGCAGCTACGTGATTCGCGCCGACGAAGCCATCAAGGACGCCGCCGGCAATATCGTCGAGCTGCGCTGCTCCTATGACGAGAACACCCTGGGCAAGAACCCCGAAGGCCGCAAGGTCAAGGGCGTGATCCACTGGGTGCCAGCGGCCGAAAGCGTCGAGTGCGAAGTGCGCCTGTACGACCGTCTGTTCCGCTCGGCCAATCCGGAGAAGAGCGAAGAGGGCGGCAGCTTCCTCGACAACATCAATCCGGAATCGCTGGTGGTGCTCACTGGCTGCCGTGCAGAGCCGTCCCTGGCCAAGGCCAGCGCTGACGACCGCTTCCAGTTCGAGCGTGAAGGCTACTTCTGCCTGGACAAGGATTCGACCGCTGACGCGCTGGTGTTCAACCGTACCGTCACGCTGCGCGATTCGTGGGGTCAGTAATGGCACTGTCGATCTACAACACGCTGAGCAAGGTCAAGGAACCGTTCAAGCCGCTGGAAGGTAATCACGTACGCATGTACGTGTGCGGCATGACCGTTTATGACTTCTGCCACATCGGTCATGCCCGGGTGATGGTCGCCTTCGACGTCGTCACCCGCTGGCTGCGCCAGCGCGGCTATGAGGTGACCTACGTGCGCAATATCACCGACATCGACGACAAGATCATCCGCCGTGCCAACGAGAACGGCGAGCCGTTCGAGGTGTTGGTCGAGCGCATGATCGCGGCCATGCACGAGGACGAGGCGCGCCTGTCCGTGCTGCGCCCTGACATCGAGCCGCGTGCCACCGGGCACATCGCCGGCATGCACCAGATGATCCAGACCCTGATCGACAAGGGCTACGCCTATGCGCCCGGCAATGGCGACGTGTACTACCGCGTCACCAAGTTCGAGACCTACGGCAAGCTGTCGCGCCGCAAGATCGACGAGCTGAAGATCGGCGCACGCATCGAAGTCGACGAAATCAAGGAAGACCCGCTGGATTTCGTGCTGTGGAAAGGCGCCAAGCCGGGCGAGCCGAGCTGGGATTCGCCCTGGGGCAAGGGGCGCCCGGGTTGGCACATCGAGTGCTCCGTGATGTCCACCTGCTGCCTGGGCGAGACCTTCGACATCCACGGCGGCGGCCCGGACCTGGTATTCCCGCACCACGAGAACGAGATCGCGCAGAGCGAGGCGGCCACTGGCAAACAGTACGCCAATGCCTGGATGCACGCTGGCGCAGTGCGCGTGGATGGCGAGAAAATGTCCAAGAGTCTGGGCAACTTCTTCACCATTCGCGAGGTGCTGGAGAAGTACCACCCGGAGGTGGTGCGCTACCTGCTGGTGTCCAGCCATTACCGCAGCCCGATCAACTATTCGGAAGAAAGCCTCAAGGAAGCCAAGGGCGCGCTGGAGCGTTTCTACAACGGCCTGAAAGGTTTGCCGGAAGCAGCGCCTGCCGGTGGCGAGGCGTATGTGGAGCGCTTCGGTGCAGCGATGGACGACGATTTCAACTCGCCGGAAGCCTGCGCTGTGCTGTTCGAGATGATTCGCGAGGTCAACCGCCTGCGTGAGTCCGATGTGCATGCTGCCGCCGCTCTGGCGGCCCAGCTCAAGCAACTGGCCAGCGTGCTTGGCGTGCTGCAACTGGAGCCAGAGGCCTTCCTCCAGGCCGGTGCTGCCGGCAAGGTCGATGCAGCAGAGGTCGATGCACTGATCGCTGCACGCCTGCAGGCGCGTGCGGAGAAGAACTGGGCGGAAAGCGACCGCATCCGTGACCAGCTCACCGCCATGGGCGTGGTGTTGGAAGACGGTAAGGGCGGCACCACCTGGCGTCTGGCCGAGTAAGGCTGATGCTCATCGACAAAGGCCGCTTTCCAGCGGCCTTTGTCATGTCTGGGATAAGCGCTAGCGCGGTTGGCGAGCGTCGAAACGCTCCGCCCAGCGATGTTCGCGAAATCGCTCGACGATGAAGTCGATGAATACCCGCGTCTTGGCCGGCAGCAGTTTCTGCGCGCTGAAGTACAGGCTCAGGCTGCCGGTGTCGACGTACCAGTCCGGTAATACCCGCTGCAGGCTGCCGCGTTGCATATAGGGCAGCGCATGGACGGTGCTGACCAGGGTGATGCCAAGGCCTTGCAGGGTGGCATGGCAAGCCGCCTCGGGATCATTCATGGTCATGCGCTGCTTCAGTTCGAAGGTGGCTTGCTGATCATCACGCGTGCGCAGCGGCCAGCTGTGCACCCGGCCAGTCTGCGGCGAGCGAATCAGGATGCCGTGATGCTGCGTCAGATCCTCCGGCGTGGCGATGGTGGAGTGGCTGGCGAGGTACTGCGGCGACGCCAGCAGCACCCGGTGGGCAGGCGCCAGTTGCCGGGCAATCGCGCCGGGAGGCAATTCGAAGCCGCCACCGATGGCTGCGTCGAAACCTTCACCAATGAGATCGACGGCACGGTTATCGAAGTGCCAGTCCGGGGTGATCGCTGGGTAACGGGCGAGGAAATCGGCCAGGTGCGGCAGGATATAGTCGCGACCGAAAGCCACGCCCATGCTCACCTTCAGCGTGCCCGCTGGTTGCCCCTGGCTGCTCGCCAGGTTCGCCACTGCGCCCTGAATGCTCGCCAGGCCGCCGCTCACTTCCGCCAGAAAGCGTTCGCCGGATTCGGTCAGGGTCAGCCGGCGTGTACTGCGCAGGAACAGGCGCACGCCGAGGTTGGACTCCAGGCGGGCAACGTTCTTGCCAACGGCTGCCGGGGTCAAACCCAGGCGTCGCGCGGCTTCGGCGAAGCTGCCTGCCTCGGCGGTGCGGACGAAGCACTCGATGCTGCTGAGGGTTTCCATGGCTGCCCCATAAACCATTGGTATCGACTGAATATAGCGATTGCCAGCTTATCGGTTTTGAATGCCGGGTGAATACTGAGGGCGTGTTCCATTCAACCCCCTCAGCTTCAGGAGATTCCCCATGAGCACTCAGAAAACACTCGAAAACAAGGTCGCCTTCATTCAGGGCGGCTCCCGCGGCATCGGTGCCGCCATTGCCCAGCGCCTGGCCAAGGAAGGTGCAGCCGTTGCACTGACCTATGTTTCATCGGCGGCTGGCGCCCTTGATGTGGTGCGTGCAATCGAAGCCGCTGGCGGCCGCGCCATCGCCATTCAGGCCGACAGCCGTGACGAGCAGGCCATTCGCGGCGCCATCCGCCATGCCGTGGACACCTTCGGTCGTCTCGATATTCTGGTGAACAATGCCGGTGTGCTGGCGGTGGCGCCGATCGATGAATTCAGCATCGAGGATCTGGATCGCACTCTGGACGTCAACGTGCGCAGCGTGGTGATCGCCAGCCAGGAAGCTGCGCGGCTGATGGGCGAGGGCGGCCGCATCATCACCATCGGCAGCACCAATGCAGAGCGCATGCCGTTCGCCGGTGGTTCGGTCTATGCCCTGAGCAAGGCAGCGGTGGCTGGTTTCACCAAGGGCTTGGCGCGTGACCTGGGGCCGCGCGGTATCACCGTCAACAACGTGCAGCCCGGCCCGGTGGATACCGACATGAACCCGGATCAGGGTGATTTCGCCGAGTCGCTGAAGCAGACCATGGCCCTGTCGCGCTATGGCAAGGCCGAAGAAATCGCCAGCTTCGTGGCTTACCTGGCTGGCCCCGAGGCGGCCTACATCACGGGCGCCAACCTGACCATCGACGGCGGCTTCTCGGCCTGATTAGGCTGGCAGGGCGGCGCCGGTAGGGTGTGCTGTGTGTTCAACCAGGGGTATAGCCGGTTTGGGCCATCTCCGCTGCGCGCTTCTGCAAGCCAGTGCCGGCAGGAACTGGGCAGAAAGCGACCGCATTCGCGATCAGCTCACCGCCATGGGCGCGATGCTGGACGACGGCAAGGGCGGTACCACCTGGCGTCTGGCCGAGTAAGCCTCGCGCTCAACGACAAAGGCCGCTTTCGCGGCCTTTTTCATTTTTCGGTTTCTTACGCTGTGAGCGAGTTGCCGAGACCCATAAGGAGCGGTCCAGGTAGGGGGCGAAAGTGTGGCGGTCAGATTTCCCATAACTTTTGCCGATGCGACAGTCAGTTACGCCAGTTCGACAGCTCGTCCGCCAACTGTGCTGCTGGCGGGCGCTTTTCGTTAGTATGCGCGCCTTATCGTGTCCGTGGCGCCACAAGCGCCTGGCGATGCTTGCAGTGGTTCGAGCCAAACGCTCGGGCGACGTTTCCCCGATCCCTCAAGGAAACCCCCGCAACTCTTCGATTTCCTGCTTGTGGTATTTCCCTTTATGACTCGTTTGAAAGGCTCGGACCTCCTGGCCCTCGGCTTCATGACATTTGCGTTGTTTCTCGGCGCAGGCAATATCATCTTCCCGCCCAGCGCTGGTCTTGCCGCCGGGGAGAATCTGCTTCCCGCAGCACTCGGCTTCCTGCTGACCGGCGTCGGCTTGCCGCTTTTGACTGTGGTGGCCCTGGCCCGAGTGGGCGGCGGTATGGATCGACTCACCGCTCCCCTGGGTAAGGTGGCGGGTGCAATCCTCGCGGTAGCGGTTTACCTGGCCATCGGTCCGCTGTTCGCCACGCCGCGTACCGCCGTGGTCTCCTTCGAGATGGGCATTGCGCCATTCACCGGTAACGAAGGTGCGCCGCTGCTGATCTATACCCTGGTGTATTTCGCGGCCGTGCTGTTTCTCTCGCTCAATCCCGGCCAGCTGGTCGACCGTATCGGTAAATTCATCACGCCGGTACTGCTGGCAGCGCTGCTGGTGCTGGGCGGCGCTGCGCTGTTCGCTCCGGCTGGCGAGATTGGCGTGGTAGCCGAGAGCTACCGCGAGGCGCCACTGGTGCAGGGCTTCCTGCAGGGCTACCTGACCATGGATACCCTGGGCGCGCTGGTGTTTGGCATCGTGATCGCCAGCGCCATTCGCGACCGTGGTGTCAGTGATGCAGGCCTGGTGACCCGTTATTCGATAATCGCCGGCGTTATCGCGGCCATCGGTCTGTCGCTGGTGTATCTGGCGCTGTTCTATCTCGGTGCTACCAGCCAGGGCATCGCCGGTGATGCGCAAAATGGCGTGCAGGTGTTGACCACCTACGTGCAACATACCTTCGGCACCCCCGGCAGCCTGCTGCTGGCGGTGGTCATCACCCTGGCCTGTCTGACCACCGCGGTTGGCCTGTTGACTGCCTGTGGCGAGTTCTTCAGCAAGCTGCTGCCGGTTTCCTATCGCACGGTAGTAATCGTTTTCGGTCTGTTCAGCCTGGTGGTGGCCAATCAGGGCCTGACCCAACTGATCAGTTTCTCGATTCCGGTTCTGGTGGGGCTGTATCCGCTGGCTATCGTGCTGGTTGCATTGAGCCTGGCCGATCGCCTGTGGGTTTCCCAGGCGCTGGTTTTCGTGCCGGTGATGGCCGTTACGCTGGTCTTCGGTGTTGCCGACGGTGTTGCCGCGACCCCATGGGCCGACAAGGTCCCCGCCTGGTTCGGGCAACTGCCTCTGGCCGGTCAGAGCCTGGGCTGGCTGCTGCCGGTGGCGGTGACGCTGGTTCTGGTGGTGGCGCTCGACCGCCTTCTGGGCCTGCGTCAGAGCGCTACCACTGCGTAATAGACCCTCGAAACAAAACAAGGCTGCCCACGAGGCGGCCTTTTTTGTCGAACAAGAAAACAGGCAGCCTGGCTATAATCCGCAGCAGTCTTACAAGGAGTTGGCATGCTCAACAGCTATCCGTACCTGCCTCATTTTCTGGCCGCACTGTGGTTCGTTCTGTGCTGGGGCGGCTACACCCGCTATGCCTCCTCGAAGGCGCGAACCACACCCTGTCTGGCCAGCGTCCTGCACCTGTACCGTGAAGACTGGATGCGCCGCATGCTGCTGCGTGACAATCGCATTGCCGACGCCAACGTGATCGGTAACCTCGAGCGCAACGCCTCGTTCTTCGCCTCCAGCACGCTGATTATCCTGGCCGGTATCCTCACCGTGCTTGGCGCCTCCGACCGCGCCCTGTCGCTGCTGGCCGACATTCCTTTCGTGCAACAGGCCAGTCGTGGCCTATCCGAGATCAAGTTGCTGTGCCTGGGCATCATCTTCGTCTATGCCTTCTTCACCTTCAGCTGGTGCATGCGCCAGTACAACTTCGCAGCGGTGCTGGTGGGGTCGGCGCCGATGGTGGGTGAGCGGCATGTCACCGAGCAGGAGCGCAAGGCTTTCGCCGAGCGCACAGCACGGGTGATCTCGATGGCTGCCAACCAGTTCAACTTCGGTTTGCGCGCCTACTATTTCGGTATGGCAACCCTGGCGTGGTTCATCAACCCCTGGTTCTTCATGCTGGTGACTGCCGGCGTGGTCGTGGTGCTGTATCGCCGCGAGTTCCATTCGGATGTGCTGGAAGTGATGGTGTATACCCCAACGCCGGCCGCCGAGGTGGCCAAGGAGAAGAGTGAATGAGCCTGCCGTTCTGGTGTGTCTTCATCAGCGCCTTGTTGATCTTCATCGCCAAGGCCCCGGTGGCCAGGGCCATGGCCGAGGAGGGCGGTGGTCGTTATGACAACCATCACCCGCGTGCCCAGCAGGCGCGTCTGACGGGTTTCGGCGCGCGTGCCCTGGCGGCGCATTTGAATAGTATCGAGGCCTTCCCACTGTTCGCGGCAGGTGTGCTGATGGCGCACACCACGCAGACCTACGGCTTTCTGATCGACATTCTCGCCGTCACCTTCGTCGTCAGTCGCGTGCTGTATCTGCTGTTCTATTGGTGGGATCTACACTGGCAGCGCAGTCTGGTATGGGTGGTGGGCCTGGCCTGTAGCCTGCTGCTGATGATCAGCCCGGCGCTGAAATGAAAGAAGGCCCGCATTGCGGGCCTTCCTGATTTTCAGCGGAGGTTACTGGCCGTCTACAGCGTCTTTGGCTTCGTCGCCGGCATCCTCGATGGCATCGGCCGCATCGCTGGCCGCATCCTCAATTTTCTCGCCAGTGGTAGGTTCATTACCCAAGGCTTCGTTGGTCTTCTGTTCGATGGCATCGCCGGTGTCTTTGGCGGCATCGCCCAGGTTCTCCATCGCTTCGGAGACTGACTCCTTGGCCGACTCCATCTTGTCTTCCGGGGTTTTCTCGCAGGCGGCGAGACCCAGGGCAGTGGCAAGCAGCAGGGCATAAGTCAGAGGTTTGTTCACGGTCATCACTCCATGTGTGAGAGTTATAAGTGGCTGGGCTTACCCCAGAGCACACAGTCACTTTGAATGTCGGCGCTGCCAATAAGTTCCCTTGGCCTTGAAGGCTGGCCCCCGGACGGGTGTTAGTCCGGGAGCAAGGCGCTATCATGCGCAGCCTTTTTGCGGCAGAGCAGCAGTGTGATGAGTGAGCAGTCGATCGAGGAGCGGGCGCAGCGGTTTCTGGCCGTGCTACGTCATTGTCAGGTGCTGGGCATGAGTGTCGAGTCGGCCGACGGCAAAGGACTGACGCTGCGCTTGCCTTACGCGCCGCATATTGTCGGCAACCCGGACACCGGTGTGATCCACGGTGGCGCCATTACCACGCTGATGGACACCACCTGCGGTATCTCCACGGTCTGCGTGCTGCCGGAGTTCGAAATATGCCCGACCCTGGATTTGCGCATCGATTACATGCACCCGGCCGAGCCCGGCAAGGACGTCTTTGGTTTCGCCGAGTGTTATCGGGTCACGCCCAACATTATCTTCACTCGCGGCTATGCCTATCAGGACGACCCCGAGCAGCCAATTGCCCACGTGGTCGGTGCCTTCATGCGCATGGGCAAGGCCGTGCAGGGCGGCGCTGAGCTGAAGCGCAATATCCAGCAAGGCGGTGGCGCATGAGCGAGCTGAGTCTGGAACAACTGGTAGCGCGTGCGCACCAGCAGAACGATTATGACCCGCTGATCAATCTGATCCCCTACGCCAAGCTGCTGGGCATCGAATGCCTGCGTCTGGGCGACGACATGGTCTTTCGTCTGCCAGCCAACCACGACTGCATCGGTAACCCGGTATTACCGGCGCTGCATGGCGGCGTAATCGCTGGTTTCATGGAGCATGCAGCCATGCTCCATCTGTTGATGTTCATGGGCATTCCACATTTGCCCAAAATCATCGACTTCTCGATAGATTACCTGCGCGCCGGCCATTATCGTGACACCTATGCGCAGTGCCAGGTCTGGCGGCAGGGGCGTCGGGTGGCCAACGTGGCGATCACCGCCTGGCAGACCAAGCAGACCGAACCGATTGCCACCGCCCGTGCCCATTTCAAGGTCGATGAGCCCTGAGTCGTTGAGACTTGCCCGGCAATTGGAGCGGATCGGCAGCGCAGCGAAATCATGACAAGGACCCTGTAGATGGATGCGTTGCTGATAATTGGTGGCCTGGTGCTGATGCTGGCCGGTCTGGTATGGCTGGTCATGCGGGCGTTCGCCACCAGCCTGTTGTGGGGCTGGGGCAGTCTGATCCCACCGATCACCCTGATCTACATCGTGCGCCACTGGCGGCGAGCGCGTAGCGCGGTCACGCTGATCGGGCTTGGCGTCATCCCGCTGGTGGTGGGTTTGACCTTGCTGGCGAGCAAGGATGCCGAGCGTCTGGCGGCGATCGTCCGTCTGGACTGGCTCAAACCCGAGGTGCAAGTGCCGGCAGAGCTGGCCATCGATCTGGACGGTGAGCTCAACGGCCAGCCATTTCGCCCACAGCAGGGTGAGCTGATCGATGGCGTATTGGTGCTGCGCGAGGGCCTGGATTTCTTCGCCCTGCGCGAACTGAGTATCCGCCTGCCGCAGCCAGTCGAGGGTCCTGTACGTATCGACGTGCTGCCCCAGGACAGCGGTAACCTGCCAGAGGTCGAGCTGAGCTGGCTGTTACCGGAGCAGGATCTGCCCGAGGCGCGTCGCCTGAGCCGTGGCTACACCCTGCATCTGGACCTGCAACCGCAGGAACCGAATCGACTGGTCGGTGATTTCCATCTGGTCATGCCGCCACGCTTCAAGACCAGCCTGAGTGGCCGGGTCGAGCTGTACCGTGATCGCCTGCGCTATGTGGATGGCAAGGTTGATACCCGGTATGACTCCAATGACACCATCGCCCATCTCCTGCAGGACTACCTGCAACGACGTTTCGCTACGCGTGACGTGCGCGAGTTGAAACTGCCGGTGTTCACCTTCGAGGGCGATACCCTGGAATTGCAGGTTGACGCGCAGATCGACGGGCGTAACGAGCGCTTGCCAATTCGTTTGCACAAGCGCTCTGAGCAAGGCTGGATGGTGGAGGGCGATCGCTTCCCGGCATTGCCCTCCGTTGCGGCCAAGCAACCGACACAACAAATTGAAGCGACTGCCGTCGAGGAGCGCGTGAGTCGTCCAGTCGACCGTCGTCAGCGTTTCAGCCTGGCGCGTTTGCAGCGCAACCCGGAACAGTACCGCAACCTCAGCATGCGCCTGAGCCGCGCCAGTGGCGGCACGGTGGAGGGGCGTTTCGTCGGTGTTGATGACGATGGCAGTATTCGCCTCAGTCAACAGATGGGCAGTGGCGGCGGCCAGGCCAGCTTCAGTTTCAAACCGGAAGAAATCGGTCGCCTGGAACTGCTGGAGCCGTAGGGCGGGTGCAACCCGCCATATTCGGCTCGCGGGTGGTTTTTACCTGCCCGAGACGATGATGCGCCTGCTCCAAGCCCTTGAAATTCATCCAGCAGGCCCCATCTGTAGGTCATCGCCGCAATAGCGGTTCCTGTCCTACAGATGGAGTTAGCAGACCATGAGTGTGGAAACTCAAAAAGAAACCCTGGGCTTCCAGACCGAGGTGAAGCAACTGCTTCACCTGATGATCCATTCCCTGTACTCGAACAAGGAAATCTTCCTGCGCGAGTTGATCTCCAACGCCTCCGACGCCGCTGACAAGCTGCGTTTCGAAGCGCTGGCCAAGCCGGAGCTGCTCGAAGGTGGCGCCGAACTGAAGATCCGCCTGTCGTTCGACAAGGATGCCAAGACCGTCACCCTCGAAGACAACGGTATCGGTATGAGCCGCGAGGAAGTCATCGCGCACCTGGGCACCATCGCCAAGTCCGGCACTGCCGACTTCCTGAAAAATCTCTCCGGTGACCAGAAGAAGGATTCGCACCTGATCGGCCAGTTCGGTGTGGGCTTCTATTCGGCCTTCATCGTCGCCGACGAGGTCGAGGTGTTCAGCCGCCGTGCCGGCAGCCCGGCCAGCGAAGGCGTGCATTGGTCATCCAAAGGTGAAGGCGAGTTCGAAGTCGCCACCGTCGAAAAGGCCGAGCGTGGTACCCGCATCGTTCTGCATCTGAAGAGCGGTGAAGAGGAGTTCGCCGATGGCTGGCGCCTGCGCAACATCGTCAAGAAGTACTCTGACCATATCGCGCTGCCCATCGAATTGCCGAAAGAGCATCACGGTGAAGACAAGCCGGCCGAAGTCGAGTGGGAAACCGTCAACCGCGCCAGCGCCCTGTGGACCCGTCCGCGTACCGAGATCAAGGATGAGGAGTACCAGGAGTTCTACAAGCACGTCGGCCATGACTTCGAGAACCCGCTGAGCTGGAGCCACAACAAGGTAGAAGGCAAGCTGGAGTACACCTCGCTGCTCTACGTGCCGGGGCGTGCGCCGTTCGACCTGTACCACCGCGAAGCGCCCAAGGGCCTCAAGCTCTACGTGCAGCGCGTATTCATCATGGATCAGGCCGATCAGTTCCTGCCGTTGTACCTGCGCTTCATCAAAGGTGTGGTCGACTCCAACGACCTGTCGCTGAACGTCTCCCGCGAGATCCTGCAGTCCGGCCCGGTCATCGACTCGATGAAATCGGCGCTGACCAAGCGCGTGCTGGACATGCTGGAGAAGCTGGCCAAGGACAAGCCGGACGACTACAAGACCTTCTGGAAGGCCTTTGGCCAGGTGCTCAAGGAAGGCCCCGCGGAAGACTTCGCCAACAAGGAAAAGATCGCCGGCCTGTTGCGTTTCGCCTCCACCGCTGGCGAAGGCGACGAGCAATCGGTTTCGCTGGCTGACTACCTGGGCCGCATCAAGGAAGGTCAGGACAAGATCTACTTCCTCACTGGTGAAAGCTACGCGCAGATCAAGAACAGCCCGCACCTTGAAGTCTTCCGCAAGAAGGGCATCGAAGTGCTGCTGCTCACCGATCGTATCGATGAGTGGCTGATGAGCTACCTGACCGAGTTCGACGGCAAGCACTTCGTCGACGTGGCCCGTGGTGACCTGGATCTGGGTGAACTGGACTCGGAAGAGGACAAGAAGGCTCAGGAAGAAGTCGCCAAGGCCAAGGAGGGGTTGATCGAACGCCTCAAGGGTGCGCTGGGCGAGCAGGTCGCCGAGGTTCGCGTGTCTCATCGACTGACCGACTCGCCGGCGATTCTCGCCATCGGTGAGCAGGATCTCGGTTTGCAGATGCGCCAGATTCTCGAGGCCAGCGGGCAGAAGGTTCCGGATGCCAAGCCGATCTTCGAGTTCAACCCCGCGCATCCGCTGATCGAACGTTTGGATGCCGAGCCGGACGAGGACCGTTTCACCGATCTGTCGCACATTCTCTTCGATCAGGCCGCGTTGGCCGCTGGTGACAGCCTGAAAGATCCTGCCGCTTACGTGCAGCGTCTGAACAAGTTGTTGGTGGAACTTTCTGCCTGATAGATCAGGTATTGGAACAAGCCCGCTTCGGCGGGCTTTTCTGTACGCGCGATTGATCGGGTTTAATTGACAAGCGCGACCCCGTCGTTTCAGATGCTGGCAATTGGCTGGCTTTCTGCAGTGCCCGGGGTGGTATGTCGATTTTCGAGCTGTTCTTCTTGATGGGCGCGGACCCGAGTGTCCTTGTGCTCAGTAGTTACGACACTTCCCTGGTGCTGCTGTCACTGGCTATTGCCGTATTCGCCGCCGGTATGGCGCTGCAGCTGGCTGGCGAAGCACGCGACAGTTCGCATCCGGTCGCCAGGCAAATCACCATTCTCACCGGTTCGCTCGCCCTTGGCGGCGGCATCTGGTCCATGCATTTTCTCGGCATGCTTGCCTTCGAGCTGTGTGCGGCGGTGCGATTCGATCTGGGCATTACGCTACTGTCGATGCTGCCGAGCCTGGCTGCTTCGTGGGTCGCGCTGAGCCTGCTGGCGCGGCGTGACTTGAGCCTGTTGCAGCTGTGTGTGGGGGGCGTACTGGTCGGAGCCGGCATCGGAGCCATGCACTACAGCGGTATGGCGGCGATGCAGATGGCGCCGCTGCTGCGCTATGACCCCTGGATGTTCGCCCTGTCCATCGTCGTTGCCGTCGCCCTGGCCATTCTGGCGTTGTGGGTACGCTTCGGTCTGGAGGGGCGTTTGCCGACACTCTGGGCGCTTCTGCTCAGCGCCCTGGTGATGGGCCTGGCGATCAGTGGCATGCACTATACCGGCATGGCCGCGGCGCGTTTCGTCGGTACGCCGGAGTCCGAGGCTCCGATGGCAGTGGTCGACAGTGGTTATATCGCCATTGCCATCACGCTGCTGACCGTCGCTCTGACAGTCTTCGTGGTGGCGGTCAATACGCTGCTGCGCTACCGCCGCATGAGTCTTCAACTCAAGGCCAGCGAGCAGCATTTGCGCTCGATCTTCGACACTGCTCTGGATGCCATCATCACCGTCGATCACACCGGCACGTTGCGCTCGGCCAATCGCGCGGTCTCACGTCTGTTCGGCTGGATGCCGGAGGAGTTGGTGGGCATGCACATGCGCTCACTGATGCCTGCTCGCCATGTCGAGCAGGTGGATGTGCTGCTGGCGAACTACCTCAGAACGGGTCGCCTGACGATGCCGGCTGGTGAGCAGGAACTGGTGTGTCTGACCCGTGACGGCGAAGAGAAATTGGTGCGCATCAGCGTTGGCATCACCCATTCAGGCAGCCGTCCGCTGTTCGTGGTATTCGTCGCCGATATCAGCGAAAGACAAGCCATGGAGAAGGCCCTGCGTGACAGCGAGCAGCAGTACCGTTCGTTGATCAGCAACATTCCTGGTGTGTCGTTCCGCTGCACGCTGGATCAGGACTGGACCATGATATTTATCAGTGATGCGGTGCAGCCCCTCACCGGTTGGAGTGCGGAGGATTTCATCAGTCGCCGCTGTTCGATTGCCGATATGTATCACCCGGACGACTATCAACGAGTCGCCGGCGAGGTGATGCAGGCTATCGAGCAAGGCCGCAACTACGTTGTCGAATACCGCTTGTTCGACCGCGATGGCGCGGAACACTGGATCTGGGAAAGTGGTAGCGCAGTTTGCGACGAGAACGGTGTGCCGCGCTGGATCGATGGCGTATTGCTCGACCAGACCGAAACCAAGCGGCGCAATGCCGAATACGAAGGCAAGGTTACCGCGATCAGCAAGGCGATGGCACTGATCGAGTTCGACCTCGACGGCAATATCCTCGACATCAACGACAATGCACTGGCGTTGTTTGGTTATGACAAGGAGGAGGTGGCAGGGCACCACCACGGCATGTTCTGCGATCCTGAACTGGTGGCAAGCGATGCTTATCGCCAGGGTTGGGTGGATCTGCGTGCAGGTCATTTTCGAGCAGGTGAATACCAGCGCTTTGGTAAGGGCGGGCGGGAAGTCTGGATTCAGGCCAGCTACAACCCGATCCTCGATACCGACGGCAAGCCGTTCAAGGTCGTCAAGTTGGCGACCGACCTGACCCCGCGCCGCGTCATGGAACAGGATCTGCGGGCTGCCCGTGATCGCGCCGAGGCCGCCGCTGCCGCGCGCAGCAGCTTCCTTGCCAACATGAGCCATGAAATTCGTACGCCGATGAATGCCATCATCGGGTTTACCGACCTGCTGCTGGAAACGCCGCTTTCCAGCGAGCAACGTCGCCATCTGAGCACCGTGCAGCATTCGTCGCGTTCGCTGTTGGGCTTGCTCAATGACATCCTCGACACGGCCAAGCTCGATCGTGGCGCCATCGAACTGGAACAACTGGATTTCTCCCTGCGCGAACTGTGCGAGCAGGTGCTCGCGACGCAGCGGCTGACGGCCGAGAGCAAAGGCCTGCAGCTGCATCTGGATTACCCGGCAACGACCCACGAGTTCTTCTGTGGTGACCCACTGCGTTTGCAACAGGTCCTGACCAACCTGCTCGGTAATGCGGTCAAGTTCACCCTGCACGGCGAGGTTCGCCTGAAAGTGACGGGTGAGCCGGGCGCAATGCGCCTGGCGGTGAAGGACACCGGCATCGGTATCGCAGCCGACCGCCTGGAGAAGATCTTCGAGCCTTTCGCTCAGGCTGATGCCTCGATGAGCCGGCGCTTTGGCGGTACCGGCCTCGGCACCACCATTTCCCGGCAACTGGTCGAGTTGATGGGGGGGCGCTTGCGGGTCGAAAGCACCGAAGGGCAGGGCAGTTGCTTCAGCGTCGAGTTGCCGCTGCGTGCCGGCAAGCGTCTGGCCTCGCAGCAACGTGCCGTGCTGCCTGAGTTGGGGCAGTTGAACATCCTCGCGGCCGATGACGTGCCGCAGAACCTCGAGCTGCTGCAGCTGACCCTGGAGCATTTCGGCCATCGCGTACATTGCGTCGCCGATGGTGAAGGCGCACTGCAGGCGTTCACCCGGCAGCGCTTCGATCTGATCCTGATGGATGTGCAGATGCCGGGTGTCGACGGCCTTGAAGCCTCGCGGCGGATTCGTCAGCTGGAAGCGGCCGAGGCACGAGAGCCGATTCCGATCATTGCCCTGACCGCCAGCGTGCTCGACCAGGATCGTCAGGCAGCGCTGGACTCGGGTATGAATGGCTTTGCTTCCAAACCACTGGATGTCAACGCGCTGCTCTGGGAAATCGCCCGACTGCGCGGGCTGACCGATGTACCCAGCGCAGTGGTCAGTGCCACCCGGGTTGCCGACGATGGCCTGTTCGACTGGGTCCGTGGCAGCAGCCTGTGGGGCGGGCCGCTGCGCATGGCGCAAGCGATCAATACCTTCATTGCCGAACAGCATGATCTGGCGGCGCGCCTCACCCAGCTGCTGGTGGCGCGTGACTGGCGCGAGGGTGAGGCGCTCGCGCATCGTCTACACGGCGCCGCCGGCAACCTGGCGATGAGCAGCCTCGCCAGCCTGGGGCAGTTGGTCGAGCGAGCGTTTCAGGCGCAGGACGAGCAAGCCTTGCCTACGCTGATCGCGGAACTTGAGCAGGCTCTTCTGACGGTCAAGGAGGTGGTGCCGCAGGTGCCGGAGGCCGTATCTTCGGCTGAAAGCTCGGCTGTCGACTTGCGCTCGCTGCGTGAACAGGCAAGTCAGCTGCGACTGGCGCTGCAGCGGGGCGGCCTGGATGATGAAACCCTTGCCGTCATGGAGCAGGTCGCCAGGGGTACAGCGTATAGCGTCGCTCTGAACGATTTGCGCCAGGCGCTGGATGACTTCGATTTCGATCAGGCCCTGCTGGTGCTCGATCAACTGTTGCTGCAACTGAAAGACGAGGAAACGACCCCATCATGACCCTGGTTGCCGATACGCGTCCGCTGTTGCTGCTGGTCGATGACGAACCCACCAACCTGCAGGTGCTACGCCATATCCTGCAAGACGACTATCGTCTGCTGTTCGCCAAAGAGGGCGCCCGCGCGCTGGAAATGGCCGAGCGTGAACGGCCCGACCTGATTCTGCTCGATGTCATGATGCCGGGCATGACCGGCTATGAGGTATGCGAGCAGCTCAAGGGCAGTCCTCAGCTGAAGACTATTCCGGTGATCTTCGTGACCGCTCTGGGCGATGTCGAAGATGAGGCGCGCGGTTTCGAGGTTGGCGCGGTGGACTACATCACCAAGCCCATCAGCCCGCCCATCGTGCGTGCTCGGGTGCGCACTCATCTGTCGCTGGTACGTGTCGATGAACTCAGGCAGACCCGCCTGCAGATCGTCCAGCGGCTGGGCATGGCTGCCGAGTACAAGGACAACGAGACCGGCCTGCACGTCATTCGCATGAGCCATTTCTCCAAGGTGCTGGCGCTGGCCGCCGGCTTCAGCGAAAGCGCGGCCGAGGAACTGCTCAACGCGGCGCCGATGCACGATGTCGGCAAGATCGGTATTCCCGACGCGGTGCTGCGCAAGCCGGGAAAGCTGGACGAGGAGGAATGGCAGGTAATGCGCCAGCACGTGGAAATTGGTGCGCGTATCATCGGCGAGCACAGCTCAGGGCTGCTGCGCACGGCGCAGCGCATTGCCCTGTCGCACCATGAGAAGTGGGATGGCAGTGGTTACCCCAATGGCTTGAGTGGCGAGGAGATTCCCCTGGAGGGCCGCATCGTCGCCATCGCTGACGTGTTCGATGCGCTGACCAGCGTGCGCCCCTACAAACAGGCCTGGTCCGTGGACGATGCAGTCGGTTTCCTGCGTGAACAGAGTGGGCGCCACTTCGAGCCGCGTTTGGTCGAGCTGTTCATCGCTTGTTTGCCCGAGATTCTGCAGATCAAGGAACGCTGGGCCGAACAACCTGCCGCTTGAAATCTCCTGTCTAAAACCCGCCCCCTCTCGACTTGGTCATTGTCGAAGGTGAGGCTATTGTTAGGGGCTTACCGTTGCCAAGGGCAGGCCTCACCATGCAGAAGAAGACACTGGTTCCCCTATTGTGCGCCGCATTCGCCGGTCTTGCCGATGCGGCGGTCGTGACCAAGACAGTTGCGTACGAAATCGATGGCGAAGCCTTCGAAGGCGTGCTGGTTTACGACGATTCGGTCACCACGCCGCGCCCTGGGCTGCTCGCCGTTCCCAACTGGATGGGGGTGAATGAAGACACCGTGGCCAAGGCCGCCCGCGCGGCAGGCGACAAATACGTGGTGTTCGTCGCCGACATGTACGGCAAGGCCATTCGTCCCAGCAATGCCGAAGAAGCAGGGGCCGCGGCCACTGCCGTGCGTGCAGATCGCCCGCTGATGCGTAAGCGGGCGCAGGCTGCAGTCGAGGTACTCAAGGCGCAGAACGGAGAGGTGGCACTGGATCTGAGCAAGCTGGGTGCCATCGGCTTCTGCTTCGGTGGCGGCACGGTGCTGGAACTCGCGCGCTCTGGGGCGCCGCTGAAAGGCTTCGTATCCTTCCACGGCAATCTGGATACGCCCAATCCGGCCGATGCCCAGAACATCAAGGCGCCGGTATTGGTGCTGCATGGGGCTGATGATCCCGCTGTACCGCAGGCGCAGGTCGACGGCTTCATCGCCGAGATGAAGGCGGCCAAGACTGATTGGCAATTGGTGAGCTACGGCGGCGCCGTGCACTCGTTCACCAACCCCAAGGCCAACGTGCCGGGTCGCAACGAATACCATCCGGTGGTCGCCGCGCGAGCATTCAAGGCGATGAACGATCTGTTCGATGAGGTATTCGCCGAGCAGTGACGCCAGGTTTGCGATGCGTTGAACGAAAGGCTGCGCCCGATGGGCGCAGCCTTTTTTCATCTTACTTCGCGGGCAGCACGGCGATGTCGATGATGCCGTCCGGCAGATCGGCGACGTCGCCCAGGGTGGTGGGCTTGCCGCTGGTCAGATCCAGCTGGTGTAGGGTCTTGCCGGTCAATACGTAGGCGGTGTTGCCACCCTTGCCGTCGCTGGCGATATCCAGCGCAGCTGCCTTGAGGCCATCGGCGACCTTGCCGACCAGTTGCTGCACGCCATCGTTTGGCGGGTTCTGCAGCATCAGGCTGCTGCTGGCCAGGTCGATGTTGTACAGCGCCGTGCTCTGCGTACCGGCATAGGAACTGGTGTAGGCGCCGGCGACCACCTTGGGTTGCTTGCCCGCGTAGGGGCCGTCGGTGGCGTAGGCGACCTTGCCGTCTACGGCCACTTCACCGGTATCGACGTTTACCCGCAGGCTGGTGCCGTCCGGGCCGAGCAGGCGCAGGCGGTCGGCCACCGGGTTGAAATCGACCACCGCCTGGCCGCTGCCGGACAGCGCAGTTTGCAGCTTGCTACCTGCAGTTGCTTTACCGCTTGTGGCGTCCAGGGTGTAGAGCTGATCGGTACCGCTGAGGGCGTAGAGCTGACCGCTGGCCGGACGCACATCCAGGCCGCGCAGGTCGCTGGCGCCACTGACCGCCATGCTGGCGGTGACCTTGAGGCTGGCGACATCGACCTTGAACAGCTTGCCATCGGCGCCCAGTGCGAGCAGTTCGGTGGCGCTGGCGGCACCTGCGCTCAGGGTCAGCAGGCTGGCGGTGCAAAGGGTAGTGATGCGTTTCATGGTTGTTCCTCATAAAGGTTTCAGCATCGAGACGAAGCCGGCTGGCCGGCTTCGCAGGTGCCTCGACGAAACACCTGTGAGCTATACCCGCGAGGAACGGGCTTGGATGTCGGTGGTGGAAAATATTTTTTCGCAGGGTAATCGGGGGGGGGGGGGAGGGGTTGCCGGCCATGCAGCCGGCAACCCACTCAGTTGGCGCTGGCCAGCACGGCGCGACCGATATACAGCACCGGGCCGCTTGGGCGGTTGTAGGGCGAGCCGCCTTCAGGTTCGAGGGTCAGCTCGAAGAGTTGCCCCGCCTGCACCGCACCGATCTGCTCGGCAGGCAGGCGCAGCGGCTGGCCAGCCTCGACCAGGCCCAGCGAGCGTGGGCCTTCGGCCGGATCGATCAGCGTCCAGAATTGCAAGGCGCGGCCTTCGGGGACCTGATCGGCGACCAGCGGATCGAGCGAGAGCGTGCCATCGCTGCTGACCTGGATCACCCAGCCGGGTTTGGCCGCTTCGCCTGGCTGCTGCAGCACCACGGTATAGCGTTCGCCGGCGATATCCGGGGTGCGCAGCAGCGGCATCAGCACGGCGACCAGCAGCGCCATGGCCAGCGCGGCGGCAGTCAGACGCCAGGTCAGCAGGCTGTTCCACCAGTTGGCCAGCGGGCTCGAATGTGGCTCATCGTGCAGGCCCAGACTCTGCCGAATACGTGCCCAGAGTGCCGGGGAGGGCGCATGTGCCGGTAGCTGGTCGCTCAGTTCGAGAAAGTGTCGTTCCCATTCCAGGGCCATACGGGCGGCACTCTCATCCTCTTCGAGCAACTGGCGCACCTCGGCCGCTTCATGCTCATCGAGCAAGCCGAGCAGGTATTCGCCAATCAGGGCACGGCGTTCTTCGGGTTCGTGCGGAATCATGCTTGCAGACACTCCTGCAGCGCGCGCAGGCCGGCGCGGATACGGCCTTTGATGGTGCCCAGCGGTGTGCTCAGGTGGCTGGCGATCTGCTCGTGGGTCAGGCCACGGTAGAACGCCAGCAGGATCGGATGGCGGCGCGGCCTTTCCAGGCGCTGCAAACAGCGACGCAGCAGGCGCTGCTCGGATTGCTCCAGCGCTTGTGCTTCGGCCTGCGGGCTGTCGTCGAGCACACGTTCGATGAAGTCATCGTCCACTTCGGCATGCCGGTTGCCACTGCGCAACGCATTCAGCACGCGGTAGCGCAGGATGCTGTGCACCCAGGCGCGACCGCTGCCCAGTTCGCGCCTATAGCGCGCGGCGTGCTGCCAGATACGCACGAAAGCGTCGTGCAGACAGTCCTCGGCAATGTCACGGCGGCCCAGCATGCTGATGGCCAGGCCGAGCAATTGACCGGCCTCTTGCCGGTAGAGCGTCTGGAAGGCACGTTCGTCGCCGCGTGCGCAGGCTTCCAGGGTGCTTTCGTAATCGAACTCGCGATCTGCCATGGGTCATCCGTTGGCCTGAGAAATCCGCATGCAGCTTATACCCGGCAACTGCGCTTCTGGATCACGCACAGGTAACAAAAAACTGCGAAGGCGTTGCAGTGCATTCAATGCGTGAGGCTTCAGGGCTGAGCCTGGGCGTAGGCCTCGTCGAGTGAAACCCAGCGCTCCAGCGAGCCCTTGCGCGAGGCGTAGCGAATCTGTAGCCAGCGTCCCTGCTGATCCAGGACTTCGCAGACGTCCCCTTCGATCAGGTAGGCCTTGGTCCGGCTGGTTTCTTCAGGGCGTGCGTGGAGATAAAGACGTGGGGCGGGCACAGTCCAGGTAATTGGCTGGTCACCGTCGTCGAACGCGCGGCTGGCGATGACCCGGCCTTGAGGGTCGAGTGTTTTCTCGAACACAGGAAAAAACACAGGTGCATCCGGATCGTAGTCGTGACGTACTTGCAGCGTCTTGTACAGCCAGGGGACACCAGATTCAGCGAAGCGATAGGCGTCGTAGTACCAGCGTGGTCCGCTGCGGCAGTGGCTGTAGAGCGCTCGTTCCTCACTGTTGGGCTGCAGCTCCGACAGCCATGCGCAATTGACGCGTTCCATCAGCGCTGGTGGTATCTGCAACTGCTCGAAACGGCGCAGGGCCGGGCGGTAGAGGTAGACGTGGTAGGCGGAGTTGACCATCCCGGCCGACACGCGAATCGCCAGATCCGGGTAGCCGTCGAAATCGTAGTCCTCGACGGCGAAGCTCGGCGGTTCTGCGTCGTTGCCTTCGGGGATGCTTAGTTCCAGATGGCTGCCGTCGGGTTGCTGCAGAAAATAGCCTTCGCCTTGCTGTTGTACCTGGGCATGCCGCCCGGGCTCAGGTTCGAAACGGGGTAGATCAGCCAGGGCCAATGTGGGCAACAACAGCAGGCCAGCGAGGGGGCGATACGAGGACAAGAGGGCAATCCTTTGCGAGCGACAGGCGCCGTTGCGCGCCTGCCCTGGATGGAGTTAGCGCGGCAGTTCGATGCGCGTGGTTTCGCCTGGTACTTGCGGCCAGTCGCCCGCTGCCCAGCGCTGGCGCGCCTGATCGATCAGCTCCGGGGTGGTGGCGACGAAGTTCCAGTTGATTCGCCGTGGGCCAATGGGTTCACCGCCGATCAGGGCCAGGTGGCATTCGCCGCAGGCGCTGAGCACGGGCGTTTCGCCTGCCGGGATGACGGCCATGGTATGCCGGGGTAGGGGCTCGCCATCCAGCTTGGCTTCGCCATCGATCAGGTACAGGGCTCGTTCGCTGTGTTCGGTGGGTATCAGCAGGTTGGCACCGGCGGCCAGGCGCAGCTCGGCATACAGGGTCGGTGAGCGAACCGGTACTGGTGATTCGAGGCAGAAACCACTGCCGGCGATCAGGGTGATCTGCACGCCCATGGCTTCGCTGCGGGGTAGCGAAGCGACGGGGTGATGGCTGTAAGCCGGTTCGCACTGTTCCTCGGCTTCTGGCAAGGCCAGCCATACCTGCAGGCCGTGGGCTCGCTTGTTCTGTCCGAGCTGCTCGGGCGGCGTACGTTCGACATGGGCGACGGCGCGCCCTGCGGTCATCCAGCTGACATCACCGGGGCCCACCAGTTGGTCCGAACCCAGGCTGTCCTTGTGCTGCAGCTGGCCTTCGAACAGGTAGGTGAGGGTGGATAGGCCGATATGCGGATGCTGGGCAATGTTCATGCCTTTGCCGGCCGGGTAGTCATGCTCCAGCATGTGATCGAAGAACACGAAGGGGCCGATGCTGCGAAAGCGTGCCGAGGGCAGGGGACGCAGAATCGGTTGGCCGGAAATGTCCTCGGCGCGCGGGCGGATCAGCTGTAACTCGCTCATGCCGGAGCTCCCGCCAGGCGGGTCTCGATCTGGATGTCGGTGGTGGTCATCAGCTTGTGGATCGGACATTTGTCCGCCACGCGCAGCAGTTGCTGGCGCTGTGTCTCGTCCAGTGGCCCCTTGAGCGCCAGGTCGACGATTAGGCGGTAGTTGCCCTGGCGCTCCTCGCTGTCGTCACGCTCGACGTGCACGTCGATGCCTTCCAGCGGAAGGCCGCGTTGGCGCGCATAGAGCAGCAGGGTCATGGCCTTGCAGGTGCCGAGGGCTGCGTCGAACAGATCGTGCGGTTCCGGTCCGGCGCCATCCCCGCCCTGCTCGGGCGAGACGTCGCCGATGAGCTGGTGCGAGCCGATTTCGATCTGCTGCTGCAGGCCCTTGTTGTTGTGAATGCGGATCATGGCGCTTCTCTTGAGGTGTGACGAATCGACACTGGCCAGCCTAGCCCAGCCTGCACCGATCACACCAGCGCCGAGAGCCTCACGTCCGCTCCCAGCACACGCAGCAGTTGCCCGCGCTCATCGACAATGGGGACTGAAACGGTAAAGCAGAAGTCGTCTGTGGCCGAGGAGCGGTAGACCTGGGTGATATGACTCTCCATTCGCTCAGCCACGGCGCGGAACCAGGGGCGTTGGCTCCAGTCGCGGCCGCGACAGCTGGCATCCTCACCGTGCGCCACATCGGCGGCGAAGACGTTCTCGGAAATCTGCACGCCGCGGCTGTCTACCAGGTAGAACAGCTCGAAACGGCTGTCGCGCGTCAGCGTATCGGCAAGCAGTCGTTCGGCCGCTGTCACATCGCTGGCCAGCTCGGGGCGTTTGGCCAGTTGTTCGACGCTGGCGCGCACTGCTGCGTGAATTTCCAGGCGGAAGTCGCCGAGCCCGGCGAGCAGGCGATCACCGTCTTCGCGCACGGCCTTGCTGTGGTGCAGCACCTGACCTGCCTTGCCAAGCAGCTCGCCAGCGACCTGGGCGATGTTTTGCACATCGCCGTTGATCGAGCGCACCGCCTGGCCGATCTGCTCGGTGCCGGCGGCGATCTGGCCGACCTGAGCGTCTAGGCGGTCCATGGCCTGGCGCGTGCTGTCCAGTCCGCCGCTGACGGCGAGAATACCGGCGCGGCCGTCGGCCACCGCCAGGTTCATGTGCTGGCCGGCACTGCCGAGCTGCTGCATGCCTTCGCGGAAACGCTCGATGATGCCACTGACCTGGCCGGTGGCATCGGTGGTATGGCCAGCCAAACGCCGTACTTCCTCGGCGACCACGGCGAAGCCCCGACCATGTTCACCCGCGCGTGCGGCCTCGATGGCGGCGTTCAGGGCGAGCAGATTGGTCTGTTGGGAGATGCTGGCGATCACACCAATGACCTTGCTCACTTCATCGAGCTGTCCGGCCAGTTGCTGGATCACCTGAGCCAGTTGCGCCTCGCTGGCATCAATCACTTCGACCTGCCGTAGTACCGCCTGGCCGCTTTGCTGGCATTGGTTGAGGGTGGCGGAAACCTCGGCGGACAAGCGCGCAACTTCGCCGGCACCGGGCACCAGTTCGGCGTCCAGTGTGGTGGTGACCTGCTCGCTGGCGCTGGCGATCAGCTCCGAGGATTGCGCCAGCGTCTGTCCGCTTTGTTGGTTGGCAGCGGCGATGCGCGCCAGTTGTGGCGCATGCGCGGCGATGCCGACAGCGGCGCCGAGGCTGGCGCGGATACGTTGCTGGAGGCCGGCGCTGAAATCATTCAGGCGCACCATCCACTGGTAGTCCTCCGGGAGGCGAGTCGTGAGGTCGTGCTGTTGGAACAAAGCGTCCAATGCGGCCTCGTCCTGGGCCTTGCGGGTTGGCTTGCGCAGCAACTGCAACATGGTGATTCCCCTGTCTGGTCTACCTCGGACACTGCAAGCGAGGTGCCATCATTGGCTGACGTACCCATGGCCGTTTCAGGCCGTTAGCCAGCTATTAATGTTCCGGCTTGGTGCGGCCTCTGGTTGCCTGCTTCTTTTGAGGGCGCTGATGCGAATGGCGTGGGGTGATCTCCGAACTTGCCGGGCCGCTCGGCGGTCTATGCTGCTCGTACCGTCAGGAGGACTCGCCTTGCTCACATCTCGAACGATGCCATGGATACTCGCGCTCAGTGCCGCTATCGTCTGCAGCGCCCAGGCCCGCGAATACCGCTACAGCGACGCCCACCTGCACTACGTCGACTTCTTCCAGGAAAGCGCCGGCATGGACGAACTGCTGGAGAAAATGGCGGAAAACAACGTCGATCATGTGATGTTCTCCGGTATTCCGGTGGCCAAGAAATGGGATGAGGACGAGCCCAAGCGCCCGCGTTATTACGCCGGTGATGACGCCAATGCCTATTGGTACAGCGCTACCGACGTGTTCATCGCGGCCGCCTACAAGCGTCTGCCCGCCGAACAGCGCAAGCGCTTCCATCCGTTTCTTTCCGGCTTCAATCCCAACGACAAGAACGCCGATGCGCACATCCGCCGTATGCTGGAGCTGGACCCCGGCCTGTGGCAGGGCATCGGCGAGGTCTTCACCCGACATGACGATCTCACCGCGCTGATTCATGGCAGTGCGCCGCGTGCCAACAACGAAGCGCTGGCGCGGGTTTTTCATCTGGCCGCCGAGTACGACCTGCCGGTGATGCTGCATTCGAACATCACCTCCAAGCGTGAGCGCGAGCCGATCTATCTGCAGGAAATCGAGGCGCCGCTGCGCAACCATCCGCATGTGCGTTTCATCTGGGCGCATGCCGGCACCAGCGCCGAGATTCACCGTCATCAGGAGAAGCTCGACTTTCTGCTCGACACGGTCGAACGCATGCTCGGCCAGTACCCGAATCTTTATATCGACCTGTCCTGGACCATGTTGCGCCCCTATCTGCTGGACGAGAACGGTGCGCCTGATCCGAAATGGGTGCACCTGGTCAGCAGTTACCCGGAGCGCTTCATGCTGGGTTCGGACGTGGTCGGCCGCTTTGGCAGTCTGGGCGACTACATGAAGGGCTTCGACCCGTTCCTCGATGCCTTGCCCGAAGACGTGGCGCACAAGGTGGCGCGCGACAACTTCCTTTCCGTGTTGCCACGCAAGGTGCAGGCCGAGCTGCCGCAAGGAAGTCGAACGTTTTGAGCGTTTGCATGCATGACTGCATTGGCATGTGAGAGATCATGGCAACTGGTTGAGTAGCCCGCTGCCATGGTGGCTCACTTCAATACGAGGCTCAGCACCTCGTCCATGTAGCCCTCTTCGCCAATGAAGAATACATGGAGGTTGTTCAGGTCCGGCTTTGCAAGGCCTTGCTGGCGCCACAGATGCTCGATACGCATGCGATTCGTGCTGGGTGATAGGATGGCCGACTCCAGCCGCACCTCTGGATCATTCAATCGCGTTTCGAGATCCTTGATGTTTTGGGCGAGCTGAATCTTGTCGCTGCCAGCGCCTTCATGCTCCAGACCATGCGGGTCGATGAAGCAGATGCGCTGGCTACCGTCAGGCTTCAGGCACCACAGGATGAAGTCGGGATAGAAGTTACCCGCCTCGAAGAAGCCAACGCCTTTGCGAGCCAGGTTGCGCAGCAGGAAGATGCGCTCACCACGCTCCGCCAGGTTTGCCTCGTTGGCCAGCAGCCATTGGCGTACGTCGATAACGAACTGCAACTCGGATTTGTTCAGCGCGACAGGCTGGATCTTCACTTTCTCGCTGCAAAGCAGCGGCTCATAGAGGTGAGCATCCAGCCGCAGGCCTTGGATATAGCCGCTGTCGCGCCAGCCAACCTGAGCGAGTTCGTCCTTCAGTTTGCGGATGTCGTCGATCAGGTACTGCTCCGTCGCTTCGACGATCAACTGGTAGCTGGCGTCGTCCCCTGGCAGGTTTTCATGCTCACGGGTGAGCTGCACCAGCTCCATGCGCGGGTCGAGGTATTTGCGCTTCTGATGGTTGAAGCAACGTTCGAGCGCGCCACAGAGCAATTCCAGTGCAATGGACTGCCAGTGCCGCAGATTGGCCATCGAAGGGGCCCACCAATGTGCCGGCACCAGAATGCGATACCAGTCCGGGATCTCCAGCAACGAGCGTAATGCCCCGGCTTTGATGATGACGTTGTCCAGATGCCGATGGCGACGGAAGTGCTCCAGGTCGAACCACAGCCGATCCCAGTCCAGCATCGACAGCCTCAGGTTGTCGAAGTGGCGGGGCGGGTTGGCCAGAGCCTCCGGTGTCTGGCTGGTGACTTCAGTAGCCTGGAGCATCTGCAGGCGTGGAAAGCGATCGACCACCAACGGCATGGCGCCTTTGGTCATGCCTGGGGGGAGGGCATCGATACTGAGATCCACGATGGGGCCATGTTTGCGGAAGTCGTACTGCTCCTGCGTGTCCTTGCGGAACTTGGAGCGCAGGATCTTGAGCTTCTGGCCGAAGTCATGGGTGACGTTGAGCTTGATTTCCTCGACATGCGGCGCATCGTTCGGAGGCAGGCCTTCGCTTTCCAGAAAGTCGCGGAAGGTCGCCATGAAGTCAGCCTGCACGCCGAACACATTCAGGGTTTCCAGGAAGTGAATATCCTTTGGTGGATTGACCGGCTGATAGCGGCTGGTGCGCATCAAGCTGATGTCCTTGCCTTGCAGGCGTACGCCACGACCGAAAAGCTGAATGATCTGTGCGCCCTCGCTCTGGCCCATACGCATCAAGCCAAGGCTGGACACGCGCCAGCAGTCCCAGCCCTCGATGAACTTCTTCGAGCCAACCAGCATATGAATGGGCGAAGTCGGCTTGTGTACGTCCGCGAATACCGGCTCGCCAAACTCGCTCGGGCGCACCTCGGCCAGGGAGTGTTTGTCTTCCAGCTCGCTCTGCACATGTTTGGCCAGCGCTGCGGCGTCACCAACGTTGATTACGCCAAAGGGTTGTTCGGCCTCGCCCACCTTGAGCAGTAATTCGCCGCTGTCGCCTTTCACCCGCTCGACCACCAGGTGACCGCCACCGGGGGCATGGAACAGGCATTGGCAGATGTCGGCGTAAAGCTGCGCCGCGCTGTGCTTCAAGCCTCTCAGGTAGGGGAAAGACTGCACGAAGATATCGCGGCCTTGGGCGTCGAGCAGGCCGGTCTGCTGGCTATTGCCGTTGAGCACGGTGTTGATGAGCGTGGTGAAAGCTTCACGATGGGCCAGAAAGCGCGCGAGGAAATCGAGAATCTGCGCGACGTCCGAGGGCGACACGCTTTCCTCGTCGACCTTGCGCCCGCTGACGCTGGCGCCAACGAAGACCCACAGCGGCTTTTCCAGGTTATAGCCGGCGTAACACTTGCCGGCCTCCGTGTACATGCGTAGTTGCTGGTAGAACGCCAGCAGGGCGGCGGTGAGGTAGGTGTCCTTGTGCGCCAGCTCATCCTTGGGCAGGTTGAAGATGCGGTAGTCCTTGCCGTAACCGTCTGCATAAAAGTAGCGGTAGCTGTAATCGAACAGCACGGCCTTTGCGTAACTTTCAGCCAATACGCGGTCATTTGCAGCCTTGACGGCCTGCTTGAAGGTGGCGGAGTACTCGAAGGTAAAGCCCTTGGCAGCCAGCTTGTCGCGCTTGCTCTTCCAGTCACTGCCGCTCATGCCGCGGTGGCCCTCGTCCACCAGCAGCAGGTTGGCATCGCCGAAACTGTCGACAGCCATCTGCTTGACCTTTTGTTCGTCCGCCAACTTGGTGATTTCAGTCAGCAACGGCACATCCAGGGCATTTTGCCCGCGTGAGATCAGGTCGCTTTCCTGCCTAAGCGGCTCAGGGTAGAAGCCATTCTCACGAAGCTCACGCTCGTGTTGCTCGGATAAGCGCTCATTTGGCGAGAGCACGATTACCCGGCTGTATTCATCGGCCTGGCCGGTTGCCCGCGCATGCTGGGCAAACTGCAGCAGGTTGACGTGCATCAGTAGCGTTTTACCGCTGCCAGTGGCGTTCTGCAGGCAGAGCTTGTTGAGGTCTTCGACAGCGTAAGCGCTGATCCCGGTTTCACGCCCCAACGTGAGGTGGTGCTGGTTGAAACGCTCGATAAAGGCATTGAGTGCGACACAAAGCCCCTGGCGGTCGTTGAAATAGCGGTCGAGGTAGATCTCTACAAACAGCAGCGTGAGCCACTGGAAGTATTTCCAGACAATTTCACCTTTGTGCTTGCGACGAGCGTTGATAGTGCGCGTATGGGCCACCAGGTTGGCGTCGTAGCGTTCCAGCTCAGCTGGGCTCAACGCAGCATGGGGCGGCAAGTGCGAGAGCAGGGCGGTGAGAAAGTGGTGCTTGCCATTCTTGTCGATGCCCGCCGTGGCACCGCGCAGGCTTTTGGCGATGATCTCCAGCGGGCGAACGTTGTGCGTGCCGTCCTTGTGCGTAACCAGCGGGTCGATGCCAAATAGACTGATCAGGTACTGATTGAGCACCAACGCTTCTTGGAAATGGCTGGCGACCAAGAGCGGCTGAGCTTTGCCTTTACGTGGAGCACGAGCCATCTCAGGCGTCCTCCCACATGCGCTGAGCGAAGGTTTGCTCGATCAAGCGCACGCGCAGGGCCGCCTCACCGTCGCTAGGCAGCGCATGGTTGCCATTGACGTAAATGGTGGCGAACTCGCTCTCCCGTGGGTTGATGCCACGTTTGCCCAACCAGGCTTCCAGAGCCGCCTGGTCGCGACCGGAGTGGCCGGTGAGCTTGCGCCAGATGACCAGCACGCGCTCGCGTGACAATTCATCGCCCGGCACACGGAGAACATGGCCCTCCACCGCGCGGAACCAGAACTCGCCGTCTTCACGCTCCTTGATCGCGGTGGCGCGCCAGCGCGTGTCCTGATCCTGCGGCAGCTCGGGGTCGGTTTCGCGCACCAGCTCGATGGCATAACGGCGCGGCTGATCGAGGTGGGCGACATGCAGGCCAATCAGCCAGTTGAAGGTTTCCACCAGGTCGATGGTTTTCTCCACCTGGGCATCGCTGCCTGGCTGTTTGACCTTGAGTTTGTAGGAGGTTGGGTCACTGAATTCGCGCACATTGAGCAGGCTCGGGCTGCCAGCCGTCTCGAACTCCAGCCAATATTTGAGCAAGTAGTCGCGGGCCATCTCACTGGAGTCGGTCGCGCTGACATTCAAACGAGGACTATCTGGTAGTTGCAGGTTGTTTAGGGTGTCCTCGAATGATTCCAGGCGGATGTACTTAACCAGGAGAGAGTTGCCGTCGGCAGTTTCTGGGTTGCCCTCGCGCCATTTGGATGAATAGCCGACTTTCTGAATGCGAGTCTTGAGTTTCGAGTCGAAATGCTCGCCGGCTTCAACCAATAGGAAGCGTCTATTGAAGCTTTCTTCTGCATTCAGCCTAATCACAGCATCAGCAGTGGTGCCTGAGCCTGCAAAGTAATCTGCAATTATGTCTCCGTCAGCACTACTGATTCTGATAACACGCTTGATTAGCTCCAAAGGCTTTGCTGTCAGGAATGCGCCTTCGCGCCCAAAGTAGGACGCACTTTCTTTCATGCCATCTTGAGAGTGACCGACATCCTGGCAGGACCACCATGTCCAAGGAACCATTCCGTCCATGTCTTTGAGAAATCTTTTTACAGCCGGTCGCCCTTTGCCGTCGCGCCCAAAATACATGCGGTTATCCGCTAAATAGCTTCTATATTTTTCTTCAACAACTCCCCAGCAACGACCTGGCGGTGGTGTCATTACTTCGCCTGCGGGATTTTTTATTTTATACATTTGGTTCGGTCGGTAGCCTTGTGCTGTGAAGTTGTCAGCTTTCCAAGGTCCGCGGGGGTCGTTATCAGGGTTGTCGAACTGCTTAGTTTGGGCGTCAGTTAGTGGTAACTTTCTTCTGGTCTCAGAAAATTTCAAATGATCCACTGCAAAACAGTGGATGTACTCATGTGCATCGCTGATTATTGTCCTTATATCCGGGGCATATCTCTTTTGCCACACGATATCGGCGATATGGTTTTCTGCGCCGAATATCTGCTCAAGATTGAATTTCAGACGATGCGATTCGTTGTCATCGATTGAGGCGAATAGAGAACCCTCGGGCTTTAGAAGAGAATGCCCCTGCTCAACTGCATTAGCCATCATTGAGAGCCAAGAGGACTCTTTGTAACCATCCCTGTAGAGAAATTCTCCTGCGCCGGTATTGTAAGGTGGATCAATGTAGATAGTTTTTACTGACTTTTTATAGCGCGTGTTTAGCAAGGTTAATGCATGGAAGTTGTGGGCATTGACCAGTACGCCGTTGGCGCGCTCTTCCAGATCGCTAATGCCGGCGATGATGCGAGACTTGAGACTGTCACTTAGCTGTGCTGTATCAATTACCAGTGTGCTATTTTCGTCAAGAAAATTGGGGGTCAACTCAGTGGCTCTTATGTCAAGTAGCTCCCTCCATTGTTTTATTAGGCCATCCTCCGGTGCTGCATTTGCTTCAGCACAGATGTCGGAATACAGGCCTTCAGGGATGCGATCCAATGAGATCAGCCAATTGGTCTCGACAACGAATTTTTTCTTGAGCCAAAGCTTCTTCTGAAAATCTTCAAGCTGGGCGAGAAAGTCGATAATGCGGCGAGAAATTTTGCGCAGCACGCGTAGCTTCTTCAGATATTCATCCACGCGCGGAGCATCGGCAGCTTCGATATCGTCGAGGCGGATGATTTCGTTCTTGATATAAAAGTCCAGCTCGCGGCGCAGGAATCCACCCAGGTTTTTGTGGATGAAGTAATCCATGGTATTGCGTGCTGTGAATTGACCTAGGTATTTTCCTAATAAAGTTCGATTAGGTTGCTTGTCAGTAGGCGCTGGTGAAAGTATAATGCTGAGTTGCTGAGTTGCTGAGTTGCTGAGTTGCTGAGTTGCTGAGTTGCTGAGTTGCTGAGTTGCTGAGTTGCTGAGTTGCTGAGTTGCTGAGTTGCTGAGTTGCTGAGTTGCTGAGTTGCTGAGTTGCTGAGTTGCTGAGTTGCTGAGTTGCTGAGCAATCACTTGCTCGGCTTCAGCCAGACGTTTCTGTTGCCAGGTGCCGGCCTGGCCGGACTTTTCGCTATCGGGGCGGTAGTCGAACTGTATTACGAGTTCCGGCAATCCTTTATCGTTGGTTTCCAGCTTCAGCGGTTCTGCTGCGTGGATGATAAAGAAACGCTCCTGGCCTTCCTTGACGTTATTGTGCTCACCCTCTGCGGCGGCAGCCAGGCGGAAATGCACCTTGAGCGGAGTGGCATCGGTCGGCTGGAAGTCGAAGCCGCCTTGCTGCCCCTGTTCCTTGGCTAATGCTGCACTGAGATCGACGGTGAAGTTGCTGAGTGCCTCGCTGGATTTGATGTAGTACTGGTCTTTGTTGGCCCAGTGCAGCATGACTTCGCGGCCATCGTAGGGCACGGCATAGGGCGCAGCGCGGCTATCGTTTTCGGCGACGAAGTAGCGCTTCGACATGAAGTCGCCTTTGTCGTAGTAGCGACTGAAGAAGCGGTATAGGTGTTCGTACACTTGGGCATCGTCAGCCAGCACACCGCCGCCATCGCGGGCATGATGCTGGGCCAGCTCGAATTCTTTGCCAACCTTGGTGCCGCGATATTCAGGTTTCAGTTCACCGGTGGGCAGGAAGGCGTCCTCTCCGAGAGCTTCAGCGACTTTTACGCGGGCAGCTTCTAATGCGTCATGAGCGTTGCTTTGTGACTGCCCGGCAAAGTGGGCGTCGATTTCGCTGCTCAGTTCGGTGTCGATAAAGGCCTTTATCTGGGCGCTACGGGCGTGAAGGATGCGGTACAGGCCAAAGTCGAGCTCGGGTTGGTTGAGCTGGAACAGTTCGCCCAGCAGGGCGATGAATTGGTCTTTTTGCTTGCTCATATGTACGTCTCGATAAAGGTCAGGCGTAGGCCTGGAATTCGTTGCTGTCGCGCGTCAGGAGCTGCATCAGCTTGGGATGAATGAAGAGTTTTTCCTTGCCGACCTGCACTTCGCGCAGCACGTCGATGCCGACCAGCTCTTTCAGGTAGCGGGAGGCGGCCTGCCGCTGCGCGATCTGCTTGTCGACCAGGTTGCTGATACGGCAGTAGGGCTGTTCGAAAATCACGTCGACCAGCTCACGGGAATAGGTTTTCGGCAGGCGTTCGCGCACGAACTCGGTGGTGTGTTCCGAGAGGCTGCGGATGGCGGCGATTTTGGCGGTGGTCCAGCGGGCAGTTTCTTCCACGGCGCTGAGCATGTACAGCAGCCAAGGTTCCCAGGCTTGTTCGCGGGTGACATCCAGCAGCAGGCGGTAGTAATCAGCGCGGTGGGCGATGATGTAACGGCTGAGGTAGAGAATCGGCAGGCTCAGCAGACCTTGCTGAATCAGGTACAGGGTGTTGAGCACGCGTCCGGTGCGGCCGTTGCCATCGGCGAATGGGTGGATGGCCTCGAACTGGTAATGCCCAACGGCCATGCGCACTAGCGGGTCTAGGTCGGTTTCGTTGTGCAGGAAGCGCTCCCAGTTGGCGAGCAGGTTGCGCAAATGCTCTTCACCTTCCGGTGGGGTGTAGATGATCTGGCCGGTGCGGTCGTTGGCCAACTGGGTACCCGGCACCCGACGAATATCCATGTTCACGCCCTTGAGCGTGCGGCAGATCTCGACTGCCGTAACGGTCGAGAGTGGGCGCTCGCTCAGGGACTGATAGCCCTGGTGCAGGGCTTTGCGATAACGCAGGGCTTCCTTGGTGGCCGGGTCGGCGTGATTTTCGCCATCCTGGGCATGCTGGAAGAGCAAGTCCGTGGTAGTGACGATGCTTTCGATTTCCGAGCTGTCCTTGGCTTCCAGTAACGGGATGGTGTTGATCAATACCGTTTGGTTGGGAATCAGCTCGGCTGCTTGCTTCAATTCCGCCAGGGCTGTGCGGGCCTCGATGCAGCGCTTGAGCACTGCACGGGTCTCCAGCTCTGCCGTGGGCGGCAATGGCGGAAGTTGGTTATAAGGCTTGTCAGCCTGCCAGGGCAGGGGGGATGCAGTCATGGATGCGATCCTGATCCTTGGTATCCATCTAATGGCAAGGGCGCTCTGGTGAGCGCCCTTTTCGTGGTTGCAGTGTAAACATGTATGCATGACGTGTCGCTATTTTTAGATTTCGGCGACACGTTTTGCGTTCATGTCGCTGGTGGCGACATGTGAGCCCCTCGTGTTCTCGAAATGCTCTTTCGGCGACGTGTCAAATCACGGCCCAACGCATGGTGAAGAGTGTTTGGGTACGGCTGGCGCGATGCAGGCGTTTCTCCAGGGCTTCGATGAGCGCATCGCGGCGCGCCTCGATTTCGTCCTCCACGGAGAAGATTTCCTGGCGTTGACGCCGCTGTTCTCCCTCTACCTTGCGGATGTCATCCTGCAGACGGCGGGCTTCGTCCATGCTTTGGGCAACGCGCGCCTGACGTTTCAGTCCTTTGAGCTTGAGCTTGGTGTCCTGTAGGGCTTGCTCGGCAGCGAGAATGCGGTCTTCGGCCCAAGCATCGAGCTTGTCGCGTTCTTGCTGGAAGAACTTGTCGTTTTGTTCCAATGCTTGGCTCAACGCGGCATCGATCTGGCGACGGGCATTGCCATGCAGATCATCCGGTGGGCTGATCTGCGTTGGCTCTACATGTGCGCAAAGCTGGAAGAGCTTCTCGCAGGCTTCTTGATCGAGTAGCTCGCCGCTATCGGTCATGGCGGTGAAAACCAAGTGCTCTTCGCGCTGAAAACTGTCGAGCTCCAGCAGGTTGAGTTGCAGCCAGCCCTGTTTACCCAGCAGTTGCTCGATCACGCTTATGCGTGGGTTACGAGCTTCAAGCCATTGCGCATAACTGAAGTGCAGCGTTGCGCTGGGCGTAGAGGCGCTGCGGCCTCGATCGAGAACGTATTCACCAAGCGGGTGTGTAAGCCGATAGATGCGGGCGTTTTCAGGCTGGATCTGCTTGGCCTGTTCGCCTTTGCGGATGAGCTGATAATGCCCTGTGGCCACCTGTGGAAGAGGTGGTAGCTTGAGATCAAACGCCAGGTTCTGGCTGTCGAATTTAGCGTGCTCAGCCAGGATGCACTGAGTCAGTTTCCAGAACAGGCGGGTTATTCGGTCTAGCTGGCTTTCAGCTCGCTCTTTGTGGGTCTTGAGCAGGCTGTGAATGTCTGCATCGAAGTTTTCCAGCAGGAGCTTTTCGGTTTCCAGCATTTTTGCCTGGATGTCGGCGTCCAGTTCGGCACGCAAGCTGGTGAACGCTGCGTCGATCTCTTGTGGGGTGCGGCAGCAGTTGTAGATCTCAGCAATGCGCTTCTCGAAATCAATGCCGGCTTCGATCCTGCCGAGCACTTGGTCAGACGCACCAAAAACGCCATCGAACAAATGAAACTTGTCCTGAAGGAGTTCCAGGACTCGTCGATCTGCGGCATTGCGCTGGTTGAGGAAGTTGATGACGACTACGTCAAACCGTTGGCCATAGCGGTGGCAACGCCCAATGCGCTGTTCTACTCGTTGCGGGTTCCACGGCAGGTCATAGTTCACGACCAAAGAGCAGAACTGTAGGTTTACACCTTCGGCGGCAGCCTCGGTCGCAATCAGAATTTCGGCCGTATCACGGAAGTGATCGATAAGCGCTGTGCGGCGATCGATAGCTGGCGAGCCGGTTACACGGTCACTACCGTGGTAGCGAGCCAGCCAGCGTTGATAGATGCCGGTAGCGGCCTCACCCTGGTTGCCGCCACTGAAGGTGACGACTTTGCCAAGGTGGCCGTGGGCTTCTAGAAAACGGGCCAGGTATTCTTGAGTCCGGCGTGACTCGGTGAAAATGACGGCCTTACGTGGGGCGCCCATGCCGGACATGCGTGCAAAGCCTTGTTCCAGCGCATTGAGCAAGGCGAATGATTTCTGGTCTTCGCGGATGCTGTGGGCAATCTCGATGTAGGTATCGAGCTCGGTGATTTCCTTGCTCAGCAGCTCGAAGTCGATTTTGCTGGCCGAGTCTTGGGCTTCGTAACCTGCTGCATCTTCTGCGGCTTCCAGTAGGTCTTCTTCTAGTTCGTTCTCTTCGATCAGATGCTCGAACCATTGCTCATCGATGCTCTGGCGATCCAGTAGCTTCTGTAGGCGCGCCTTGATGGCTTCCAGGGTAGCCAGAACAGCTTCTGTCGAAGAGGCCAGGAGCTTGCGCAGGATGAGTGCGACGAGATGCTTTTGCCGTTGTGGAAAGCCGTAGCTGAAGTCGCGATGCAAGTAGGTGGAAATGAGATCGTAGAGGCGCTGTTCATCATCGCTGGGGGTGAACGGTGTAGTCAGTGCGTGACGCTGCGTATAGGGCACGTACTCAAGGACGTCTTTACGCAGTGTGCGCTTGATGAAGGCATGCAGGCGGCGACTTAGCGCAACTAGATCCGCGTCGATGTTGCTGTACTGGGCACGGAAGCTGCGCTCATCGCCGAAGATGTCTTCGTCTATCAAGGAGCTGAGACCATACAGCTCCATCAATGAGTTCTGCAGAGGGGTGGCGGTCAGCAGAAGCTTGCGCCGTCCAGCCAATGAACGCTTGAGCGACTGGCCGGTTTCATTGCTTTTGCGATGGGCGTTGCGCAGCTTGTGGGCTTCATCGATGGCGACCAAATCCCAGGGAATGTTGCCAAGCTGCTCCTCCATACGGGCTGCAAAGTTCAGCGACATGATGCTGATGACGTCGCGATCCAATGGATCGTAGATGCCTTGCTCGCGGAGCAATTTCCAGGTCCGAGCGTCCAGCACTTGCGTCGGTAGGTTGAATTTGTCGGAGAGCTCCTGTGCCCACTGTTTGCGCAGCGCTGCCGGGCAGATGACGAGCAAACGACGGCGGCGTTCTGCCCACATCTGGCACAGGACGAGCGCGGCTTCGATGGTTTTGCCGAGGCCTACCTCATCCGCCAGCATCACCCCTTTACTGAGTGGGTTGTGCAAGGCGAAAAGGGCTGCGTCTATCTGGTGTGGATTGAGATCGACACTGGCATCGAATAGCGATTGGGAGAGCCGATCCTCTTCGCTGGCAGCGCGACGGCGCGTGAGCTCCCAGGCGAAATATTTGGCGTGATGCGGGGTAAGGCTGCTTGGGGGCGTGAGCGACGACATCAGGTTCCCTCGGTAATGTCCTTTAAACCGTGCGGTGCAGTCTTACAAGCAAGGGCGGTAAGGGCAATATGTCATCAACCTGTCATTCACACGTCATAGGCTCGCGCTCATCTCAACGAGGAGCGCACCATGCATTACACTCGAGTGGCCGTGATGGCCGGTCTATTCGCCTGGGCAGGTCTGAGCCAGGCTGACGTCCGTGTCGAAGGGGCGGTGGAATACGGCATCTTCAGCAGCCAGTATCAGGATTTTCAGCCCGGCGAGCGGGTACTGACCCGCAGCAATCAGGACATCGAGCGCACCGAGCAGATTCCCGCCAAGCTCGGCACCAAGTTCGGCATGCGTTACAGCCTGGCCGGCAAGCGTGAGGGTGATATTCCACTGACGTTGTTGTACCTCACGCCAGGCGTTGTCACGCCGGATGGTCAGCGTCATGACAAGTTCGAAGTGCAGCAGAAGCTGGTGGTCGGTGCACCGCAGGACGTGATGGCCTTCGAATTCACCGAGCATCATGAAGTGGTGCCCGGCGAATGGCATTTCATCGTCTATCAGGGGGATCGCAAGCTGGCCGAACAGCGTTTCATGGTGCGCTGATCAGAGCAGGATGATCGCCCAGGTCAGGGCGATCATCAGCAGCGCGACCATTTGCGCCGCGCTGCCCATGTCCTTGGCCTGTTTGGAAAGCGGGTGCAGGTTCAGCGAGATGCGGTCGACCACCGCCTCGATGGCGGAATTGAGCAATTCCACCATCAGCGCCAGTAACGGCACCAGCATCAGCAACGCGCGCTCGGCGCGGCCGACATCGACCAGGCAGGCCAGCGGCAGCAGTAGCAGGTTCAACCACACCAACTGGCGGAACGCGGCTTCACCCTGGTAGGCCGCGCGCAGCCCGGCCAGCGAATAACCGGTGGCGTCGGAGATGCGCGCCAGGCCTCGGCGGCCCTTGAAGGACAGGGCGTCCAGATCGGGGCTGTCGTTCATGATTGCAGCCCACCCCATGGATCGTTCAGCGCACGCTGGTAAGCCTGGCGCAGATAGAGCATGTCAGCTTCGGGCATGCTGCCGCCGTGGCGTTGCAACTGGCCGAGATCACGCCGCGAAGCGCTGGCAATACGCCAATGCCGTCGGCTTTTCTCCAGATCCAGCAGGGCAATGTCGACATCACCGTCGCTACGCACTTTGACGAACAGATGCTTGGCGTAGCAGCAGCCATGCTGCCATCCACCCAGGTGCAGGCGCGCCAGGGTGACGGCCAGGCGTTGCAGCATGGCCTGGTTGAGCTTCGCTGCATGCGCCTCTTCGTACCACTGTTCCAGGCTGACGAAGTCCTGCAGCGCTTCGGTGACCAACAGTGCCTGCCACTGTCCCCTCTGCTTGCGTGCGGCGCAGTAGACGATGTTCGGCGTGCTAATGCCGAGGCGGGCGAGGGCGCGGTAGGCCTGCAGCTCGCGCAGGATGGTCGGCCGTCCCAACGGGTGGCGCAGCGAGCGGTAGAGATGTCCGCTCTGGCGTTTGCAGAACAGCAGGGGCCGGCTTTTGTTCCAGTGTTGCAGCAGGCGCACGCCACTTTCGCCGCCGCGTCGCTGATTGGCGGGCTCGACCCATTCCCCGGGGCTGTACCACCAGCGGTCGAATTCGGTGGAGGGCAGGGCGGCCAGTGCCTGTTCGCTGAGGACGCCCATCTCAGGCCACCTTGCGCAGGACGTAGGTGCGCCACATGGCGTAGCCGGGCAGGAAGTCCAGGTGGCCGAGAATGTTGAAGCCGGCCTGACGGAATTCATCCTCCACCGTACTCCGGGCGACGACGAAGCGGTTCTGGTTTTCCGCGGCGCGGCCCTGAGCCGTTCTACGGGCTTCCAGACGGCGGCGTTTCCAGGCTTTGTAGTTGCCGTCGACCCATAGCGAGACGATCACCGTATCGCGGCTGACGCGATGAAACTCGCGAAGGATGGCCAGGCGGTGTTCGGCCGATTCGATGTGATGCAGCAGGCGGATGCAGAAGACGCAGTCCACCGCATTGGCGCCCAGGTCGATATCGAAGGCCGAGGTGCGGAAGCTGTTGATCCGCGCCACCACTTCAGGCGTTTGCGCCGCGCGGGCGGTGGCGATCATGTCGGCCGAGTTGTCGGCGGCGAAGATCACCCGGTTCGGCTGCTCGCAGAGCATCGGCCAAAAGCGCCCGGCGCCGCAGGGCAGGTCGAGTACCAGATTCGGCTCATCGGCCATCTGCAATGCACGGCGCGCCACCTGTACGTCGCGCCAGTGCGACAGGCGTCGGGCCAGGCCATCCTGATGCTTGTGCAGGTATTGCTGCGAATGCTCGAAATCGTACTTGCGGGAAAAGTCCAGTTCGATGGGGCTAGGCTTGGGCATGACGAACGTCCCTTGATGGATACGTTCGTCAGCCTAAAGAGCCAGGCATCAAGTTCACGTCAAAGGGGTGTGAAAATTTCGTCAAGCGTCCTTGTTCAGGCTGACCCGGAAGCGGGTATGACCTGGCTCGCTCTGCAAACTGACGCTCCAGCCCTGTTTGGCGCAAATGCGTTTGACCAGCGATAGCCCCAGGCCCAGCCCCTCGCCACGGGCCTGCGAGCCGCGCACGAACGGCTGGAAGATGCGCTCGTGCTGCTCGGCAGGAATGCCGGCACCGCTGTCCTCGATACGAAACGCTCCCGCTTCGAGGATCAGGCGCACACTGCCGTTCTCGGTATAGTGCAGGGCGTTGCGCAACAGGTTGGCCATTACCGTACCGAGGAAAGTGGCGTTGTAGCGGCCGTCGTCCTGGCCTTCCTCGAGCAGTTGGAAGTCCAGGCCTTTCTCTTTCATCAGAACGCCCCAGCGACTGGCTTGCTCATGGGCGACGGCGGTCAAGGTACGGTCGCCGACGAACACGGCTTCGTTGCTCTTGTCGCGCGCCAGTTGCAGGAAGGTCTGCACCAGCTCGCGCATTTCCTCGCTGGCGCGGGCGATGCGCGCCACCTGTTCCTTCTCGCGCGGGCCCAGGGGCGCCTCGGCAAGCAGCTCGCAGGAGGTGGCGATGACCATCAGCGGTGTGCGCAGTTCGTGGCTGACATCGCTGGTGAACAGCCGCTCGCGCTCCAGGGACTGACGCACCTGGCCCAGCGTGCTGTCGAAGGCAGCGGCCAACTGGCCGATTTCATCGTCGGGGTAATCTGGTGCCAATGGCGGCGCCAGTGGGTGCAGCTGGTCGCGATGGCGCACCTGCTGGGCGAGGCGGCTGACCGGCGCCATGACCTTGCGCGCCATCATCAAGCCCAGGCCCCAGGCGGCGATCACCGTCAGCAGAAAGCCCGCCAGCACCACATTGAACAGCGCATTCTCGCGGGCTTCGAATTCCTGTTGCTCCTGCACCAGCATGTAGGTCTCGCCGTTGATCTTCTGCACGTAGACGTAAAACGCCTCGTTGCCGCTGACGACCTCGTTGAACCCTTCCCGCAGGCCCTCGTATTCGGGCGGGATGGCATAGTCGGGATTATTGGACGAGAAGAAGCGGGTGCTGGAGTCCAGGCGCGGTGGGCGCCCCTGGCGGATGTCCTCGTTCAGTGTTTCACCCAGCTCGCGACTCATCTCCTGGGAAACCAGATGCTCCTCGATGAAATGCACCACACCGACGATGCTCAACGAGAACAGGCCGCTGACCATCACCGTCATCAGCACGAAGGCGATCAGAATCCGGCGCTGGAAGGGCTGCTTAGACAGCATCGGGGTTCTCCGCCAGGCGATAGCCGACGCCGTGGATGGTGTGCAGCAGTGGTGTGGGAAAGGGCTTGTCGAGTACCTGGCGTAGTTGATGGACATGGCTGCGCAGGCTGTCACTGTCCGGGCAATCGTCGCCCCACAGGGCTTCTTCCAGCGCTTCACGGCGTACCACCGCCGGGCTGCGTTGCATGAGGATGGCCAGCAGCTTGAGGCCCAATGGGTTGAGCTTGAGCAGTTGGCCGGCGCGACTGACCTGCAGGGTATCGAGGTCGTAGCTGAGATCGGCGACCTGCAGCTGGCGTTTGCGGCTGCCGCGGCTACGGCGCAGGATCGCTTCGATGCGCGCCACCAGCTCGGACAGGGCGAAAGGCTTGATCAGATAGTCATCGGCGCCGGCATTGAGCCCCTTCAGGCGATCATCCAGCGCATCGCGCGCGGTGAGCATGAGGATGGGGACTTCGCTGCGACCATCCTCGCGCAGGCGCTTGCACACCTGATAACCGTCGATGCCCGGCAGCATGATGTCCAGCACGATCAGGTCGTAGTGGCCGCTGCTGGCCAGGTGCAGGCCGCTCAGGCCGTCCTGCGCGCAGTCGACGGAAAAGCCCTTGAGCTGCAAATAGTCGAGCACGTTGGCGAGGATGTCTCGGTTGTCTTCGATGACCAGAATGCGCATCGCGGGTTATTCCTGGGTTTGACGATTTTTTCACACGGCTTTGACGAGAGGCTCACAGCTCGCCTCGCAGACTGCGGCTCGTTCATCCTACAAGGATCATACGATGCCACGTCTCCATTACGCGCAACTTCGTTATCTGTCGATCATTCTGCTGGCTTGGCTGGCGGTTTTCTTCCTCACTCGTAGCGTGCTGCTGATTGCGCATCTGGGCGATGCCGGTGTCACCCTGCCGAACCTGCTTGGCCTGTATGGCGTCGGTCTGATCTATGACCTGAGCTTCCTGGTCTACGCCGCCGCGCCGCTGGCGCTTTACCTGCTGCTGTGTCCTGCCTGGTTGTGGCAGCGCCGTTGGCACCAGCGTCTGTTGATCGCCCTGGCGGCCGTCAGCCTGTTCGCGATGTTCTTCACCGCGGTGGCCGAATGGCTGTTCTGGGACGAGTTCGGCGTGCGCTTCAACTTCATTGCCGTGGACTACCTCGTGTACTCCAAAGAGGTCGTCGACAACATTCTCGAGTCCTACCCGATCTATCCGCTGCTGGCGCTGTTGGCGGTCTTGGCCATCGGCTTGACCGTAGCGCTGCGCCGGCCGCTGCGTGCGGCGTTGCAGGCGCCGCGTTTGCCACGGCTGCGTGCGGTCTATGCACTGGTAATGCTGGCATTGTTGGTCGGGCTGTGCAGCGGCCTGGTGGGGCAGGACGCGCCGCGTAGCCTGGGTGGCAATACCTACCAGCGTGAGCTGGCGAGCAATGGCCCGTACCAGTTCTTCGCTGCGTTTCGTAACAACGAGCTGGACTATCAGCAGTTCTACGCCACCTTGCCCGATGCTGCGGTGGCCGAGCAGTTGCGCACCGAAGTGGCCGAGCCCAATGCGCGCTTCATCGGCAGTGACCCGCAGGACATCCGCCGGGTGATCAACAACCCCGGCCAGGCGCGCAAGCTCAACGTGGTGCTGGTCACCATCGAGAGCCTGAGTGCCAAGTACCTGGGCAGCTTCGGCGATACCCGTGGGTTGACCCCGAACCTGGACGAGCTGCGCAAGCACAGCCTGGTGTTCACTAATTTCTACGCCACGGGTACGCGCACCGACCGTGGCCTGGAGGCCATCACCCTGTCCATACCGCCGACCCCGGGGCGCTCCATCGTCAAGCGCCTCGGCCGCGAATCCGGTTATGCCAGCCTGGGCCAGCAGTTGGGCGCGCAGGGCTACGACAGCGTCTTCGTCTATGGCGGGCGCGGCTACTTCGACAACATGAACGCCTTCTTCGGCGGCAATGGCTATCGCATTGTCGATCAGAGCAGCGTCGATGAGTCCGAGATGAGCTTCCAGAACGCCTGGGGCATGGCCGACGAGGATCTCTACCATCAGGCGCTGAAGGTGGCCGATAGCGACCATGCGGCCGGCAAGCCGTTCTTCCTGCAACTGATGACCACCTCCAACCACCGGCCCTACACCTACCCGGACGGGCGCATCGACATCGCCTCCGGCGGGGGACGTGAGGGTGCGGTGAAATACACCGACTACGCCATCGGCCAGTTCCTGGCGCAGGCGCGTAGCAAGCCCTGGTTCGACAACACGCTGTTCGTCTTCGTCGCCGACCACACTGCAGGCAGCGCCGGGCGTGAGGATCTGCCGGTGGCCAACTACCAGATCCCGCTGTTCATCTACTCGCCCAGGTATGTCAAACCGGCGCAGTACGCCGATGTGGCCAGTCAGATCGACGTAGCGCCGACACTGCTTGGGCTACTCAACCTGGACTATGTGTCGACCTTCTACGGCCGCAATCTGCTGCGCGAGGACCGTGCGCCCGGGCGGGCCCTGCTCGGCAACTACCAACATCTGGGCCTGTTCGATGGGCAGAACCTGGCGATTCTCAGTCCGCGCCAGGGCATGCGTCGCCACGACGATGCTCTGGGCCTGAGTCATGAGTGGCGGGTGGATGATGCCGATCCGCTGTTGCGGCGCGACATCGCCTATTACCAGGGCGCCAGCCATGCCTTCGGCAAGCGGCTGATCGCTTGGCAACCAGACGCTCAATCGAGCCAGCAGCTCAGCCAGCGCTAAGGAATGAAGATGCCGTCTCGTTATTTCGATTTTCGCTTGGCGCTGGGTATTCCGCTGCTGCTGATGGCGCTGTTGCTGGTCGTCGATCCCAGCCCTGTGGACTTCGCCCTGGCCCGTCTGTTCTACGAACCTGGCCTGGGCTTCATCGGTCGTAGCAGTTTCTGGCTCGAAGACATCCTGCATGACCGTGCCAAGCAGGCGGTGATCATGCTCGGTGTGCTGGCCATCGCCGGCTTTCTGCTCAGCCTGATGCCGACACGGCTGCGTGCCTGGCGTCGACAGCTCGGTTATCTGGTGCTGGCGCTGGGTCTGTCGACTTCGGTGGTCACGCCGCTGAAGACGCTGACCGGTATGCATTGCCCCTGGAGCCTGAGCGAGTTTGGTGGCCAGGAGCAGTTCACCCCGCTGCTTAGCGAACGTGCACCCACCGCCAACCCCGGCCGATGCTGGCCGGGCGGGCATGCTTCGGCAGGATTCTCGCTGCTGGCACTGTTCTTCGTCTTGCGCGACCGTCGCCCGCGTGCCGCGCGAATCGCGCTGGTGGTGGCGTTGGGGCTGGGTTCGCTGTTTTCCCTGGGGCGGATGTTGCAGGGCGCGCACTTTCTCTCGCACAACCTGTGGACGCTGCTGATCGACTGGGTGATCTGTGTGCTGACCTATCGCTGGCTGCTTTACCGAGCGCCTGTCGCACAAAGCGCAGGGAATCAGGTGGTCTGGGGAGAAACCTGCCGATGAACAGACTCCAACAAGGCTTGCGCCTGGCGTTGGCCGCCGTGGTTTTCTTCAGTGCGCTGTTGGCGCTGCCCTTGAGCATGGCGTGGGGCGCGACGACATCGGCGGCGCCCCTGCAAGGCGTGCGCCCAGCCAGCTGGGCACAGCCACTGGACACCCGCATCAACCTGTATCGCATGACGCCTGATCTGTACCGCAGCGCATTGCCAGCGGCGCGGGACTGGCCGCAGCTGCAGTCGCTCGGCATCGCCACGGTGATCAACTTCTATCAGCGCGGCGACGAGCAATGGTTGGGTGATCCGCGCGTTCATCAGGTACACCTGCCGTTGCGCACTGATCGTATCGATGACACCGATGTCATCGAGGTACTGCGCAGCATCCGCCAGGCGCAGAGTCGCGGCACGGTACTGATTCATTGCAAGCATGGGCAAAACCGTACCGGGCTGATCGCTGCGCTTTATCGCGTCATCTATCAGGACTGGAGCAAGGAGCAGGCTCTGGCGGAAATGCGCAGTGGTGGTTTTGGCGGCGAGGAGCGTATGGGCGACGCCGAGCGTTACCTGCGCGACGCCGACATTCCGGCGTTGCGTTCAGCATTGGCCACAGGTGCCTGTAGTACCAGTGCTTGGGCGCTGTGTGCGCTAAAGGATCGGCTGCTCGGCGCGAGCGAGGGGGTATGGAGCCATGAAGGTTGCGCGTTTACTGATCTGTGGCCTCTCGCTGCTGGTATTGCTGGGGTGTCAGAGCCTGCGCGAGCAGATGCTGGCAGAGAACTATCCGCCGACCTTCGTCGACGGCTTCGAGGACGGTTGCAGCAGTGGGCGTTCGGCTGTTGGCCCGCTCGGTCAGTTCGACAAGGACGTGCCACGTTACATGGCCGAGCCGCTGTATGCCCGCGGCTGGGAGGATGGCTTCCGCCAATGCGAAGACGTGCAGCGCATCGATGACTGGCAGGCGCGTCGGGAGGAGCAGTGGCGCGATGACGAATGGCGACACCACGTCGACCAGGCGATGGCCAAGGCTCTGCGTCGTTAGAAATTTCTTTATGTCCTTATCAAGAGCGACTGAATCGCGTCGATAAGAAAGAAGGGATTAGGGTCTGTTGTCGTTTCGCGCACGGCTCGCGTCGAAACGGCAACAGACCCTAGTACAATCTCTGAAGGTCTTTTGCCAAGTGCGGCGAAGGATGTCTCGATTTCTGCGCGCAATGGGAGTTGCAAAAATGTCGCTGCGTAATCTTTCTATCGCACCACGGGCTGCTTTGGGATTCGGTCTAGTAGCTTTGCTGGTGTTGCTGCTTGGGGCTTTTTCGCTGTTGCAGATGAGCGAGATGCGCAAGCAGTCCGAGGCAGTCGATCAGGATTGGCTGCCAAGTATGATGGCGCTGGGGGAGGTCAGCCAGGACATCCTGCGTCTGCGTGCCGTGACGCTGCGGCTGATGCTCAGTCGTGAGCCTGATGAGCTTCAGAGGAACCTGCGCCTTGCCGATGAACTGCGTACTGAGTTGAGTGCGGCTGACTCTTCGTATCAAAAGCTTATCTCCGGTAGTGAGGAGCGTAGCCTTTACGAGGTTTTTCGCCGAGCCGAAGCGGCCTACTTGCAGGAACAGGGCAAGATCGTTGCCTTCATTCGCCAAGGTAACTTCGACGATGCCATTGCCGTGACCCGTGGCACGCTTAATCAACATGCCGATGATATGGCGCGTGCTCTAACTGATCTTTCCGAGCTGAACCGCAAGGGCGCTATCGAGGCAGCTCGCAAGGCTGGGCAGGTGTTCGATTCGGCGCGTACTTGGGTAGTGGTGATGATGGCACTGGCGGCGCTGGCTACCGTGGGCCTGGCACTGCTGCTGACCCGTAGCATCGTCGCGCCGCTGAAGGAGGCGGTACGTCTTGCCGAGGTAGTGGCGTCGGGTGATCTGACCCAGAGCATCCACGTCGAGGGCCGTGACGAGCCGGCACGGCTGCTAAACGCCCTGAAAAGCATGCAGCAGAGCCTGCGTAACACCATTCAGAGCATCGCCGACTCGTCCAATCAACTGGCGTCGGCATCCGAAGAATTGCATGCGGTGACCGAGGATTCGACTCGCGGCCTGCATCAGCAGAATACCGAGATCGAACAGGCCGCTACGGCAGTCAACGAGATGACTGCCGCGGTCGAAGAGGTCGCGCGCAATGCTGTGAGCACCTCCGAGGCATCGCGCGAATCCAATGCTACGGCGCAGCAGGGGCGCGAGCAGGTGCGCCAGACCGTGAGCTCGATCAGTCAACTGGCCGATGATGTAAACGGCACCGCGGGTGAGGTCGAGAAGTTGGCCGAGCGGGTCCGTGAGATCAGCAAGGTGCTTGACGTGATCCGCTCCATCGCCGAGCAGACCAACCTGTTGGCGCTCAACGCTGCCATCGAGGCGGCGCGGGCCGGTGATGCGGGACGAGGCTTCGCTGTGGTGGCTGACGAGGTGCGTGCGCTGGCGCATCGCACTCAGCAATCCACCCAGGAGATCGAGCAGATGATCGGTGCCATTCAAAGCGGCACCGATCAGGCGGTCGGTTCGATGCAGAGCAGCAACAGTCGCGCCCGTTCCACCCTTGAAGTGGCCCAGGCTGCGGGCACGGCGCTGGAGTTGATCACTCAGGCGATCTCCTCGATCAACGAGCGCAACCTGGTGATTGCCAGTGCGTCGGAAGAGCAGGCTCAGGTGGCGAGGGAAGTGGATCGCAATCTGGTCAATATTCGCGATCTGTCGCTGCAGAGTTCGGCGGGTGCCAACCAGACCAGTGCGGCTAGCCAGGAGCTGTCACGTCTGGCGATCGACCTGAACAACCTGGTAGCGCGCTTCAAGGTCTGAGGCAGGGCCATTTCCCCTCCCGCCAGCGGCAGGGGAAAGCAGCACGAACGAAAACGGCGCCCGAAGGCGCCGTTTTCTTTACCGCGGCAGCAGTTACTTGCCGGCCCAGCGCTTGAGCACCAGGGTGGCGTTGGTGCCACCGAAGCCGAAGCTGTTGCTCATCACGGTATCGAGCTTGGCGTTCTCGACGGTGCTGAGCTGGATCGGCATGTCGGCCACGTCCGGGTCGAGCTCGTCGATGTTGGCCGACGCGGCGATGAAGTTGCCTTCCATCATCAGCATGCAGTAGATCGCTTCCTGCACGCCGGCAGCGCCGAGGCTGTGGCCGGACAGGCTCTTGGTCGAGCTGATGGCCGGGGCCTTGTCGCCGAATACGGCGCGCACGCCTTTGATTTCCGCAACGTCGCCAACCGGAGTCGAGGTGCCGTGGGTGTTGAGGTAGTCGATCGGGGTGTCGACGGTGGCCAGCGCCTGCTGCATGCAGCGGATCGCACCTTCACCGCTCGGGGCGACCATGTCGTAGCCATCGCTGGTCGCGCCGTAACCGACGATTTCCGCGTAGATCTTGGCGCCGCGGGCCAGAGCGTGTTCCAGCTCCTCGACCACGACCATGCCGCCACCACCGGCGATGACGAAACCGTCACGCTTGGCGTCGTAGGCACGCGAGGCCTTCTCCGGGGTTTCGTTGTACTGGGTGGAGAGGGCGCCCATGGCGTCGAACAGGCAGCTCTGGCTCCAGTGCTCTTCTTCGCCGCCACCGGCGAAGACCACGTCCTGTTTGCCCAGTTGGATCTGCTCCATGGCCTGGCCGATGCAATGCGCGCTGGTGGCGCAGGCCGAGGAGATGGAGAAGTTGACGCCCTTGATCTTGAACGGAGTCGCCAGGCACGCCGATACGGTGCTGCCCATGGTGCGGGTCACGCGGTATGGGCCGATGCGCTTGACGCCTTTTTCGCGCAGGGTATCAATGGCTTCCATCTGGTTGACGGTGGAAGCGCCACCGGAACCGGCGATCAGGCCGGTGCGCGGATTGGAAATCTGCTCTTCGCTGAGGCCGGAGTCCTTGATCGCCTGTTCCATCGACAGATAGGCGTAAGCCGCAGCGTCGCCCATGAAGCGGAACAGTTTGCGGTCGATCAGCTCTTCCAGATTCAGGTTGACCGAACCGGAGACATGACTACGCAGGCCCATTTCGGCGTAGGAGGGGTTGAAACGGATGCCTGATTTGCCCGCGCGAAGGCTGCCGGCAACGGCTTCTTTGTCATTGCCCAGGCAGGAAACGATGCCCAGACCGGTGATCACTACACGACGCATGTGCAAGTCCTTCAGAAACTGTCGGTGGAGGTGAACAGGCCGACGCGCAGGCCTTCGGCGCTATAAATTTCGCGACCGTCGACGGCTACGGTGCCATCGGCGATGCCGAGGATCAGCGAGCGGCTGATGGTGCGCTTGATGTGAATGTTGTAGGTGACTTTCTTGGCGGTCGGCAGTACCTGACCGAAGAATTTCACTTCGCCGCTACCCAGGGCACGGCCGCGGCCCGGGTTGCCTTGCCAGCCGAGGTAGAAGCCGACCAGTTGCCACATGGCGTCGAGACCGAGGCAGCCCGGCATGACCGGGTCGCCCTCGAAGTGGCAGCCGAAGAACCACAGGTCCGGATTGATATCGAGCTCAGCGACGATTTCGCCCTTGCCGTACTTGCCGCCGGTTTCGCTGATGTGAGCGATGCGATCGATCATCAGCATGTTTGGGGCGGGCAGTTGCGCGTTCCCCGGGCCGAACAGTTCGCCGCGGCTGCAGGCGAGCAGATCTTCCCGGGTGTAGGCGTTTTGTCTTGTCATGCGAGCTCCTCAATTGTCCCCACGCTTCTAAGGCTGGGCGAATCGTCCTGGCCGGCGACGTCTGGATAGGCGTCTGCCGGCAGCCTAGTCATAGACTGTTGCGTTGTGGTGAAAGTCACAGCGCAGTGAGTACAGTTGTACTCTGCTGGTTCTGCATTGTCACATTAGGGCGCACGCCCTCGCAGTTTCCCCTTGTAACGCCATCTTGTCACGGGCGCCACTCGCCTATGGTCGGGCTGGCAGCCAGCGCAGCAGAATGCGTTGCAAATCTGCACGTTTGAATGGTTTTGCCAGGTAATCGTTCATTCCCGCTTCCAGGCAGGCTTCGCGGTCGCCCTGCAGGGCATTGGCGGTCAGGGCGATGATCGGTACCTGCTGGCATTGCTGGAGCTGGCGGATCTGCCGCGTCGCCTCGTAACCGTCCATCAGGGGCAGCCTGCAGTCCATCAGGATAGCGGCGTAATCGTGTCGGCTGCAGTTCTGTACGGCCTGCTGACCATCGCCGACCAGGCTGACCTGATAGCCCAGGCTGCGCAACATGGCCTCGATGACCGTCTGGTTGACCGGATTGTCCTCCACCAGCAACACCGACTGACCCTCGCCGCTACCCAGGTTTTGAGTGTCACTGCTTTGTACGGGTTCGTTGCGGGCCAGAAAGGGCAGCGGTATTTCCAGGGTAAACACCGAGCCTGTGCCCAGTTGGCTTTCCGCGCGCAGGGTGCCGCCCATGCGCTCGGCCAGGGTGCGGGCGATCGGCAGGCCGAGGCCGGTGCCGCCGTAGCGGCGGGAAATCGACGTGTCCGCCTGCTGGAAAGCATCGAACATATGCTCCAGGCGCTCGTCGTCGATGCCGATGCCGCTGTCGCGCACGGCGCAGGTGAACCACAGCACCTGGTCGTCCAGCTTCTGCCAGCGGGTTTCCACGCGAATCTGGCCTTCTTCGGTGAACTTCAATGCGTTGCCGATCAGGTTGACCAGAATCTGTCGGATGCGTGTGGGGTCGCCGCGTACCTCCAACTGGTCCAGACCTGGCTGGGTTTCCAGCAGCAGTTGCAGGCCGCGCTGCTGAGCGCTGTGCTGGAATACCTGCACCGAGCCTTGCAGCAGCTCCAGCAGGCCGAAGGGGATGGCTTCGAGCTCCAGGGCGCCGCGCTCGATCCGCGAGAAGTCGAGAATGTCGTTGATCACCTTGAGCAGGTGCTCGGTGGACTCGGTGGCCAATGCGGCGTACTCGTTCTGCTCGTCGTTCAGGCTGGTGGTTTCCAGCAGTTGCAGCATGCCCAGCACGCCATTCATGGGCGTGCGCAGTTCGTGGCTCATCATGGCCAGGAAGTCGGACTTGGCCCGGTTGGCCTGCTCGGATTCCTCGCGCGCCTGGATCAATTCGGCAATCGCCTGTTGCTGCTCGCGACCGCTCTGCTCGAGGGCGCAGGCGAGGTTGTTGATATGCCGGGCGAGGTCGGTCAGTTCGTCATTGCCACGCTCGATCAGCGAGGGGCGATAATCGCCGTTCTGGATGCGTTCCAGGGCTTGGCCCATGGCGCTCAGCGGCAGCGCCAGACGCCTGGCCAGGCGTCTGGCGAGGAGGAAGGTCAGCAGTAGCGCCAGCAGCGACAGAATACCGGCCTTGAACAGTATTTCCTGCTGGCGCGTATTGAAGGTGTCGTTGGACATACCCACCACTACCCGGCCCAGGTAGCCGTCGCCGAGTGCCTTGCCCAAGGGTGGCAGCGCTTGCGTATGGGCAGGCTGGCCCTGCAGGCGAATCGGTGCCTGGAACACCTCGACCTGCGGCGTGCTATGGCCTTGTTCCTTGGGCCGTTCGACATACACCAGAATATTGTCGTCGCGGTCACGCACTTCAGCGAAACGCACGTCGGGGGTGCCGAGGGTGGCACGCAGCAGGCTTTCCAGCGTGTCGAGGTTGTCGTTGAGCACGCCGTACTCGGTGGCTGGCGCCAACTGGTTGGCGATCAACTGGCCGATATGACCCTGCTCCAGGCGCAGGTCCTGCAGGCGGGTGAAGGTGAGAAAACCGGTCAGCAGGAGGGTCAGCAGCAGGGCAGGGCCGACACTGATCAGCTGAGTGCGGGTGTGAATGTTCCAGCCGCGACGCTGGTTCATGGCTCTACCATCCCTGGAAAGCGGCGCTGCTGCCTGACGAGAGGCGCAGGGCGGGGGCAAGGGGCTGCCTGTGGGCACGAATCGTCCTTGGCAATTAACGTCGATCCAGCATGTTAACCGACCCGACGCGCTTTGCCAGCGCCAGGTGTCTGCGCTCTGCGGTAATTCTCGTTTGCCCCCCTAACTGACGGCCAGCGCTGAACTTTTGCCCTGGCCGGGTACTCTCGGCTCCGTATAATGCACGCAGACCGCCATCACCAATGGCCTCATTCGGAAGACCTATGACACAGCTCCAACCCATTGCCGTACTCGGCGGCGGCAGCTTCGGCACCGCCCTGGCCAACCTGCTGGCGGAGAACGGCCAGCGCGTCCTGCAGTGGATGCGTGACCCCGAGCAGGCCGAGCAGATGCGTCAGAGTGGCGAGAACCCGCGCTATCTGAAGGGCGTCAAGCTGCATTGCGGTATCGAGCCGACCAGTGACCTGAGCGGCGTGCTGCAGCAGGCCGAGCTGGTGCTGGTCGCATTGCCTTCCAGCGCCCTGCGCGATGCCCTGCAACCGGTGGCAGCGCAGTTGGCGGGCAAGATGCTGATCAGCACCACCAAGGGCATCGAAGCCAAGACTTTCAAGCTGATGAGCCAGATTCTCGAAGAGATCGCCCCCGACGCGCGTATCGGTGTGCTGTCCGGGCCGAATCTCGCCAGGGAAGTGGCCGATCACGCCCTGACCGCCACGGTGATCGCCAGTGAAGATGAAGAACTGTGCCTGCGCGTGCAGCAGGCTCTGCATGGCAGAACCTTCCGCGTCTACGCCAGCGCCGATCGTTTCGGCGTCGAGCTCGGCGGCGCGTTGAAGAACGTCTACGCCATCATGTCCGGCATGGCGGCGGCGCTGGGCATGGGTGAGAACACCAAAAGCATGCTGATCACCCGCGCCCTGGCGGAAATGACCCGTTTCGCGGTCAAGCTCGGCGCCAACCCGATGACCTTCCTCGGCCTGGCGGGTGTCGGCGATCTGATCGTCACCTGTTCGTCACCGAAAAGCCGCAACTATCAGGTGGGCTTTGCCCTGGGCGAAGGCCTCAGTCTGGAAGACGCGGTGCAGCGCCTTGGCGAAGTCGCCGAAGGGGTCAATACGCTCAAGGTACTCAAGGCCCGTGCCGAAGAACTGGACGTGTACATGCCGCTGGTCGCTGGCCTGCATGCCATCCTCTTCGAGGGGCGTACGCTGGCTCAGGTCATCGAATTGCTGATGCTCGGTGAGCCCAAGACCGACGTCGATTTCATCCCCACTGCTGGTTTCTGAACCCGGCAGCCAATCAAGGAGCGTAAGTCATGAGTGATGAAAAGCAGGAGTTGGAGCGCGAGTCGATTCTGCTGCGCATTCTGTGGATGGTGATTTTCCTCATCGTCTGGCAACTGGCCGAGCTGCTGCTCGGCGCCGTGGTGCTGCTGCAACTGGGTTACCGCCTGTTCTACGGCGCGCCGAACGCCAGCCTGCTGGGTTTTGGCGACAGCCTCAGCCAGTACCTGGCGCAGATCGGTCGTTTCGGCACCTTCAATACCGATGAAAAACCCTGGCCGTTCGCCGACTGGCCGACGCCGCGGGCGCCGGAAGGCGAGACCGCGCACAGTATCCCGCCGGCGCCACACCCTGTGCGCGACGAGGAGCCCAAGCTGTGAGGCTATGGCTGCTGCGCCATGGTGAGGCCGAGCCGCAGGCAGCCAGTGATGCTGCCCGCGAGCTGACCGCCCATGGTCGCAAGGAAGTGCAGCAGGCCGCCGCTCAGCTCGCCGGTCGGCCCCTGACCGCCATCGTCGCCAGCCCCTACGTGCGTGCCCAGCAGACGGCCGAGCTGGTACGCAGCGAGCTGGGGTTCACCGGCAAGATAAACACCGTGGCCTGGCTGACGCCGGACAGTGATCCACGTGATGCCCTGAAGTATCTCGATGAGCGTGAGCGTGCCGAGGTGCTGCTGGTCAGCCATCAACCGCTGATCGGCGCACTGGGCGGGCTGCTGGTGCACGGTCATCGCCAGGAGCCGCTGCCCATGCGCACCGCCAGTCTGGCTGAGCTGGAAGGCGATATCCCGGCCGCCGGGCTGATGGAGCTGCTGGCGCTGATCCACCCCCGTTGACCTTTCGCCCTGTGGCGCCACTTGTGGCGTCGCAGGTGCCTCATGCCTGACTTGTCGCCCCTTGGGGGCAAATGTTCCAGGCGAGAAACATTTCTTAACTTGCGCCTCTTTTGTCTGCGTGGAATATTCAACCAAGCAAGTGCTTGGTCGATTCCTACAAAAACAACAAAGGAGGAAGCCCTGTGGCTGATGCAATCCGTTTGCCGCTCGAGCTGTTTTACGAACGTGAAGCAAGGCACCCGAACAAACGCTACATGGTGCAACCTCTGGGGGGCGGCCAGCTGCTGGAGCTGAGCTGGGCCGACGTGGGCGAGCAGGCGCGTCGCGCAGCCAGCTGGTTGCGTAGCCGCGAGCTGCCACAGGGCAGCCGCATCGCCATCATCTCCAAGAACTGCGCGCACTGGATCGTTGCCGATCTGGCGATCTGGATGGCGGGCCACGTTTCGGTACCGCTGTATCCCAACCTCACCGCCGACTCCATGGGGCAGGTGCTGGAGCATTCCGAAGCAGCCCTGGCCTTTGTCGGCAAGCTCGATGACTGGGCCTCGATGGCACCGGGCCTGCCGCCGGGCTTGCCGACCGTCAGCCTGCCACTGCATCCGCAGGGCAGCTTCGACTACAGCTGGGATGACCTGCAGCGCAGCGCGCCGATTCAGGACGACCCCAAGCCAGCAGCCAACCAGCTGGCCACCATCATCTACACCTCCGGCACCACCGGCACGCCCAAGGGTGTGATGCACAACTTCTCCAATTTCGGTTTCGCCGCCAGCAACGCCATCAAGCTGTTCGGTGTCGGTGAAGATGATCGACTGATCTCCTACCTGCCGCTGTGCCACGTGGCCGAGCGCATGTTCGTCGAGCTGGCGTCCATCTATGCCGGGCAGACGATCTTCTTTGCCGAGAGCCTGGATACCTTCCTGGAAGACCTCAAGCGCGCGCGGCCGACCGTGATGTTCGGCGTGCCGCGCATCTGGACCAAGTTCCAGATGGGTGTGTACAGCAAGATGCCGGCGCAGAAGCTCGACCGCCTGCTGCGGCTGCCGATCATCGGCCGCTTCATTGGTCGCAAGGTACTCGCCGGCCTCGGCCTGGACGCCATTCGCTATGCGCTGTCCGGCGCCGCGCCGGTGCCCGAGGCGCTGCTCAACTGGTATCGCCGCCTGGGCATGGAGATCCAGGAGGTCTATGGCATGACCGAGAACTGTGGTTATTCCCACGTGTGTCTGCCGGGCAAGTTCAAGCAGGGCTGGATCGGCCAGAACAACCCGGGCGTCGAGGTACGTATCGGCGAGGATGGCGAAGTCCTGGTGCGCAGCGGCGCGACCATGCAGGGTTACTACAAGGACCCGATCAAGACCGCCGAGACGCTGACTGACGATGGCTTCCTGCGCACCGGCGACAAGGGCGAGCAGGACGCCGAAGGCAACCTGCGCCTCACCGGCCGCATCAAGGAAATCTTCAAGACCAGCAAGGGCAAGTATGTCGCGCCTGCGCCGATCGAAAACCGCATTGGCGAGCACTCGCGTATCGAGCAGGTGTGCGTGGTCGGCGACGGCCTGCCGCAGCCCATAGCCCTGTGCGTGCTATCCGATGTAGGGCGTCAGGAAGCGGCCAATGACAGTCGCGATGAGCTGGAGAACAGCCTCAAGGCCTTGCTCGCCGAGGTCAATGGTCGTCTCGATCATCATGAGCGGCTGCAAGGCCTGGTACTGGTCAAGGAGGTCTGGGCAGTGGAGAACGGTTTCCTGACGCCGACCCTGAAAATCAAACGCGCGGTGATCGAGGGCACTTATGGCGAGCGTTTCGCCGAGTGGCAACAGCGCAGCGAAGCCGTGCTCTGGCACGATTGAGCCTGAATGGGCCGGGTTGACCGGCCCTGTGTTCAACGCACAAGGAACGCCTCCATGGGACTGTGGCAACGAACGCCCGATATCGATGCACTCAACGCGACCTTGAAAAACAGCATCGGTGAGGTGCTGGACATCCGTTTCGAAGCCTTCGACGACGAATCGCTCAGCGCCAGCATGGTGATCGACTCGCGTACTCACCAGCCCTATGGCCTGCTGCACGGTGGCGCCTCGGTGGTGCTGGCGGAAACCCTAGGCTCCACTGCCAGCTACCTGTGCATCGACAGCAGCCGCTTCTACTGCGTCGGCCTGGAAGTCAACGCCAACCATCTGCGCGGTTTACGCCGCGGGCGTGTGCATGCGGTGGCGCGGCCGGTGCATCTGGGCCGTACCACCCACGTCTGGGACATTCGCCTCAGTGGCGACGACGGCAAGGCCAGCTGTATCTCGCGGTTGACCATGGCCATCGTTCCCCTGGGTGATCAGCCCCCGAAACTTTAAGTTTCTGCCTGCAATTTCATCCAAGATTTGCCCGGTCCGTGGCGCTACAGTACGCGCCATGGACCAGATCACTCATATCCAAAGCAGCTTGCCCGGCGTGCGCCTGATCGATGCCGAGTACCGTCGCTTCGCCTTTCCCCGGCACTTTCACCTGGAATATCACGTCGGCCTGCTGATACAGGGACAGCATCGCTACGCCTATGGCGGTGAGCGCCGGCATGTCGGGACGGGGGACGTACTGCTGATGGCGCCGGAAGGGATTCATGACGGCGCCTGCCTGGATGGCCAGAGTTACCGCATCCGGGTGATGGCCTTCGATCCCTCCTGGCTGGATGAAGCCAGTCGTACCCTGAGTGACGGTCGTCAGGGTGCGCCACGCTTGACCACCAGCAGTCTGCGTCACCCGCTGCTGTCGCAGCACCTGCAGCGCTTTCATGCAGCGATGCTGGGCGGCTCGAGACTGGCTCAGGAGGAGGCGCTCTGGCAGGCGCTGGCCCACCTGCTGGAGATGGGGTCGACGTTGTGTGTCAGCGAGCCACAGCGCGTCTTCGATCAGCAGACCTGGCAGCGGCTGCGCGATTGGCTGGAGAGCCGCCTGGACGATCCACCCACGCTGGAGGAAATCGCTGCTTTCTGCGCCATGAGCCCGTGGCAGGCGCTGCGGCGTTTCCGCCAGCACACCGGTTTGCCGCCGCATCAGTGGCTGACTCAGCTGCGTCTGCAGCGGGCGTTGCCGCTGGTGCTGGCGGGTGAGCCTCTGAGCGAGATCGCCCTGCGGCTGGGCTTCTACGACCAGGCGCACTTCTCGCGGCTGTTCCGCCGCACTTACGGTCTGCCGCCGGCGCGCTTGCGTCAGGGTTGATTTATCCGCGCACCTTGATGGCTATCAGGCAAGGCTCTCAAAGCAGCCTTTCGCAGGAGCCCCGACCCGGGGCGAAGCTTTGCAATTCTGTGTCGTCCTGATTCGCGGCGAGGCGCCGCTCCCACAGGTTTGGTGCATCGACGTTCAACTGAGCAGCAACCTCATCTTTTCAATTTCCTGGAGATCAACATGCAGGAGACGTCCGTCTTGCTGTCGCTGGCTGCTGTGTTCGCGGTGGCCCTTGTAAGCCCCGGCCCGGATGTAGCGCTGGTGGTGCGCACCGCCTTGCATCAGGGGCAGCGTGCCGGCTTGCTCAGTGCGTTGGGCCTGGCCTGTGGCATTCTTCTGCACGGCACCCTGGTGCTCAGCGGCGTGGCCTTGCTGCTCAGTCGTACCGAGTGGCTGTTCGAGCTGGTGCAGGTCGGCGGTGCACTCTATCTGGGCTGGCTGGGTATCGGCGCTGTGCGTGCCTGGTGGTGTGGCAGTGCTGGCCCGAGGCGGCTGGATGGCGAGCTGACGCCTTCGCTGTTCGGCCCCTGGTTACGCGGCGTGCTCACCAACCTGGGCAATCCCAAGGCGCTGGTGTTCTTCCTGGCACTGCTAAGCAGTCTGGTACCCGCCGATATGTCGTTGCCCGGCAAGGTGGCCTGTGCGGCGCTGCTGTTCGGCCTGAGCCTGTTCTGGTTCAGCCTGCTGGGGCTGACCCTGAGCCGCCCGCTGATGCGTCAGCGGCTGCTGCAGGTGGCGCCGACCATCGACTTCATTTGCGGCCTGGTATTTCTGCTGGTGGCGGCCAGTATCGTCGGACGTCTGCTGCTATAGCCCTGACCATTGCGCCGCCATCAATGGCCGTTACGGTCATTGCCGTGCGTCGGTGGCTGCCGGAGAATCCGGGCATATTTGTTTTCTCGAGTTTGATGCATGCCGCAGTCGATCTTCTTCGCTCATGCCAATGGCTTTCCGTCGGCCACCTACGGCAAGCTGTTCGCCGCGCTGGCGCCGGATTTTCAGGTGCAGCACCTGGAACAGCATGGCCACGACCCGCGTTTTCCGGTCAATGACAACTGGTCGAATCTGGTCGATGAGCTGATCCATCACCTCGAGGGCGGCGCCGAGCCGGTCTGGGGCGTCGGCCATTCGCTCGGCGGCGTGCTGCATTATCACGCCGCCTTGCTTCGCCCGGAGTTGTATCGCGGCGTGGTGATGCTCGATTCGCCAGTGCTGACCCTGGCCGACCGCATGGTGATTCGCGCCGCCAAGCGCTTCGGTTTCATCGACCGCATCACCCCGGCCGGCCGTACTCTTGGGCGCCGTGAAGCCTTTGCCGATCTCGTCGAGGCGCGAGACTACTTCGCCGGCAAGAGCCTGTTTCGCCGTTTCGACCCCGAGTGCCTGGATGCCTATGTCAGCCATGGCCTGCAACCGGGTGAGCAGGGGCTGCGCCTGAAATTCGATCCGGCCACCGAGATCAGTATCTACCGCAGCGTGCCGCACACCTCTCCGGGGCTACCCCAGCAGCTGGCGGTGCCGCTGGCCATGGTGCGCGGTCGCCACAGTCGGGTGGTGTTGCCGCATCATGCGCATCTGTTGCGGCGCATGCCGCGCGCGGAATATCACAATCTGCCTGGCGGCCATATGTTCCCGCTGGAGCGCCCGCAGGCTACCGCCGACCTGCTGCGTCAACTGTTCACCCGCTGGGCTGGTAGCCAGGAGCAACGTGCATGAGCATGAGCATGGATTTCGAGGAAGTGCGCCTGAGCCTGCCGCATATCGAGTTGGCGGCTCATCTCTACGGTCCAGAGGATGGTGTGCCGGTTCTGGCGCTGCACGGCTGGTTGGATAACGCAGCGAGCTTTGCGCGGCTGGCGCCGAAACTCGAGGGGATGCGCATCGTCGCCCTTGATTTTGCCGGTCATGGGCATTCCGAGCATCGTTCGGCAGGCGCCGGTTATGCGCTGTGGGACTATGCCTTTGACGTGCTGCAGGTCGCCGAGCAGTTTGGCTGGGCGCGTTTCTCCATCCTCGGTCATTCCATGGGCGCGATCACCGCCGTGTTGCTGGCGGGAGCGATGCCGGAGCGGGTCGCGCGCCTGGCCCTGATCGACGGCCTGGTGCCTTACACCGGTGAAGCCGAGCAGGCGCCGCAGAAGCTGGGTGAAGCCTTGCGCGCCAGGCAGGCGCTGACTGACAAGCGCAAGCCGGTGTACGCGGAGATGGCGCGCGCGGTCGAGGCGCGGATGAAAGGCGTGGGCGCGGTCAGCCGTGAGGCGGCCGAATTGCTGGCCCAGCGTGGGCTGATGCCGGTGCCGGGCGGCTATACCTGGCGTACCGACAGCCGCCTGACCCTGCCGTCGCCGCTGCGTCTGAGCTGGGCGCATGCCCAGGCGTTCGTTCGCGCGCTGCAATGCCCGGTCAGCCTGGTGTTGGCGGAGCAGGGCATGATGGGGGCGCAGGCGGCCGTGCGCGCCTTGCTGCAGGATCTGCCGTTCGAGGTACACCGTCTGCCCGGTGGGCATCACCTGCATCTGGATGATGAAGCCGGTGCGCAGCTCGTAGCGGATTGTTTCAATCCATTCCTGCGCTTGCCTTGACTTGCCTGCGGCCGTGGGGAAAGGTGTGGCGGTCTGCCATGGAGGATCGCATGATCGACCCGTTAAAAGTCGCCACTCGCTGTACAGCAAGCTCACCCGTCGCGTTTTTTCAGTGGACTGCCACCTCATGAAGGGGGCTGTGCAGTTTTTTTCTGCGGTGCTTGCCACGGTCTGCAGCGGTGCCGTACTGGCGGCCGATCTACCTGGCAGTCGCGACCTCGAGGTACTGCCGCGGTTTCCTGCCAGTCACATCGTCGCGTTCAAGGAAGCGCCCGATGTCGAGCGTATCTATCCGCAAGGCTCCATTCGCCGCATCAGCGGGCGGTTGCGCTATGAGCGGGAGATTCTCGTGCAGGGCAAGCACAGTGCGGTGACCTACGAGCTGCCACGCACCCACAGTGCCGATCAGGTGTTCACCGCGGCGCGCGAAGCGCTGCTGGAAAAGGACGCCGAGCTGCTCTACTGGTGCCAGGGCCGTGAGTGTGGTGCGAGTAGCCTGTGGGCCAACTCGGTATTCGGCAATGCCACGCTATATGGCTCTGACGACCAGCAGGCCTATGCCTTGTTACGCCTGGCCGAGCCGAATCACGAGAGCCTGCTGGCGCTATACAGCATCACTCGTGGGAATCGGCGTGCTTACCTGCATGCCGAGCAACTGGATGCCGAAGCCCCTCTGGGCGTATTGCTGCCGACGCCGGCGACCTTGCTGCGTCAGTTGCGCACCGATGGGCAACTGAAACTGCCCGATGAAGCCAAGGCCGACAGCGCCTGGGTCGAGGTGCTGGCGCGCAGCCTGGACCTCGATAGCACCTTGCGCGTCAGCCTCGCAGGCAGCCAGGCCGAGGCCTGGCGCGAGGCGTTGATCGAGCAGCGCGTGCGCGAAGCGCGCCTGGAGTTGGGTGAAGCTTCGGATGAAACACTGAGCGTGCGTTTGTTGCGTTAAGCTAGCACTCGCAATCGCCTATAACAGAGCGCCCGTAAGGGCGCTTTGTCGTTTCGTCGAAGGGAGTTTCGCTTGATGGCCACTAATGATCGTCTGCTGGTGCAGATTCTTCTGCTCGGCCTGCTGGCTGCCAGCCTATGGGTGCTGGCGCCATTCTGGTCGGCGCTGTTCTGGGCCGCCGTGTTGGCCTTTGCCAGTTGGCCGCTGATGCGCCTGCTGACGCAATTGCTCAATGGGCGCCTGTCGCTGGCGGCGGGCATCCTGACTGGGGTCTGGGTGATCATGGTGGCGGTGCCGTTGGTCTGGCTGGGCTTCAACTTGGCCGATCACATCAAGGATGCCAATGCCCTGATCAAGGATCTGCAGGTCGAAGGCCTGCCGCCACCGCCGAGCTGGCTGGCCAGTATTCCGCTGGTCGGTGATCGCCTGGTTGAGCTGTGGCGCACCATCGACCAGCAGGGCGCTGCCTTCTTCGACACGCTGCGGCCCTATCTGGGGCAGGTCGGCAACTGGCTAATGGCACGTAGTGCGAAGATCGGTGCGGGCATGGTCGAACTGGCCCTGAGCCTGGTGCTGGTGTTCTTCTTCTACCGTGACGGGCCGCGCCTGGCGGTGTTCGTGCACAGCCTGCTGGAGCGGCTGATTGGCGAGCGTGCCGATCATTATCTGGAACTGGTCGCCGGCACCGTGCAGCGTGTGGTCAACGGCGTGATCGGTACCGCCGCAGCGCAGGCCGTGCTGGCCTACATCGGTTTCGTCATCGCCGGGGTGCCGGGCGCCCTGGTGCTGGGCCTGCTGACCTTTGCCTTCAGTTTCATCATGATTCCGCCGCTGATCTGGGGCCCCGCCGTGGCCTGGCTGGTATGGCAGGGGGAAATCGGCATGGCGATTTTCCTGGGTATCTGGGGCTTCTTCATCATCAGTGGGGTGGACAACATCCTCAAGCCCTACCTGATCAGCCGTGGCGGCAACCTGCCGCTGGTGGTGGTGCTGCTCGGCGTGTTCGGCGGCATCCTCGCCTTCGGCTTCATGGGCCTGTTCCTCGGCCCGACCCTGCTGGCGGTGGCCTACAGCCTGCTCAGCGATTGGGTGGCGCAGAAGACACCGGACAACCAGGCGGCCCTCGACCAACTGCCGCCGGACAAACCGGCATGAGACGTATAAACCGTTGAAACTAAGAACCTCTATCAAGAGACCAATGGCGGACGCACCGCGTTGTGGTCGGGAGGAGGCTGACCTAGGCTGAGGTTGTTGTGTCAATAAAGAGTCACTTATGCGCAGCCTGTCGATTTCCCTCATTGTTTTCGCCGGTTTATTGGCGGTTTTATGGTGGTGGCAGCGGCCCCAACCGATGCCCGTGCAACTGATCGCGGTGGAGCGCGGCCCGGTGGAAACCCTGGTCGCCAATACTCGCGCCGGCACCCTGAAATCCTGTCGCCGTTCGCGGCTGTCGTTCAATGTCGGCGGCCAGGTCAGCGAGCTGCTGGTCGACGAAGGCCAGCAGGTCGAGGTCGGCCAGGTGCTCATGCGCCTGCGCCAGGACGACCGCCTGGCGCGGGTCGAGGAGGCCAGCGCGCGTCTCGAGATACGCCGCAGCGAGCGCGAGCAGCTGTGCCGCAAGGCCGAGCTGTACCAGCGCGATCACCGCCGTCTGCAGCACCTGGGCGAACGCAAGCTGACCTCGCTCGAGCGCCTCGACCAGGCCGAGACCAAGGCGCGCCTGGCGCAACTGGCCTGCACCGCGCAGCAGGTGCAGATCCGCGAGGCCGAGGCCAACTTGACGCTGCAGCGCTCGCTGCTCGACCAGGCCGTGCTGCGTGCGCCCTTCGCCGGGGTGGTGGCGCAGATCAACGGCGAGCTGGGCGAATTCGTCACTCCCTCACCGCCGGGCATTCCGACGCCGCCGGCGGTGGACCTGATCGACGACAGCTGCCTCTACGTCGATGCACCGATCGACGAGGTGGACGCCGGTCGGGTGCGCATCGGCATGCCGGTACGGATCAGCCTGGACGCCTTCCGCGGCCGCCACTTCCACGGCCAGGTCAGCCGCATCGCGCCCTTCGTGCGTGAGCTGGAGAAGCAGGCGCGCACCGTCGACGTCGAGGTGCGTTTCGCCCAGTTGCCGGTGGACGTGACCCTGCTGGCCGGCTATAGCGCCGACGTGGAAATCCTCCTGGAACAGAGCGCCGGCAGCCTGCGTATCCCCACCGAGACCCTGCTGGAGGGGCGCCGGGTGCTGCGCTACGACCCGGCCACCGGCGTGTTGCGCGAGGTGGAACTCAACACCGGGCTGGCCAACTGGCGCTGGACCGAGGTGCTCGACGGCCTGCACGAGGGCGAGCGGATTCTCGCCAGCCTCCACCAGGAGGGACTCAAGGACGGTATCGCGGTGATCTCGCGCAGCGCGGAAGCACAGTGATGATCCGCCTGCAGGGGGTGACGCGCGGCTTCGTCAGTGGCGAGCAGCGGGTCGTCGGCCTGGCGGCGCTGGATCTGCAGATCGCCGCCGGTGACTACCTGGCGGTGGTCGGCCCGTCCGGCTCGGGCAAGTCGACCCTGCTCAATATCCTCGGCCTGCTCGACGTGCCGGATGCCGGCGAATACTGGCTCAACAATGAGGCCACCGCGGCGCTAGATGAGCGTCGCCGCGCCGAGCTGCGCCGCCGCCATATCGGTTTCGTGTTCCAGGCCTACCACTTGATCCCACGGCTGAACGTGCTGGAAAACATTGAGCTGCCGATGCTCCTGGCCGGCATCGACCCCGCCGAGCGCCGCCGCCGCAGCCGCGAGCTGGCCGAGCGCCTCGGCCTCGGCCAGCGCCTGGGTCATCGCCCGGCCGAGCTGTCCGGCGGTCAGCGCCAGCGGGTGGCCATCGCCCGCGCCATGGTCATGCGCCCGGCACTGCTGCTGGCCGACGAGGCCACCGGCAACCTCGACAGCCAGGCCGGCGGCGAGGTGTTCGCCCTGCTCGAAGCGCTCAACGCCGAGGGCCAGACCCTGGTGGTGGTGACCCACGACCTGCAGCACGCGGCGCGCGCGGCGCCAGTTGTGGCTGCACGACGGCCAGGCGCGGCCGCCGCAACTGCGGGTGGCCTGATGCGTGCCGCCGACCTCTGCGCCCTGTGGCTCGGCGGGCTGCGCGGGCACCGTTCGCGCAGCGCCATGCTGTTGCTGGCCATCGCCATTGGCGTGTTCGCCGTGGTGCTGCTCAGCGGCCTGGGCGAGGGCGCCCGGCGTTTCGTCATCGGCGAGTTCGACCAGCTCGGCCGCCACCTGCTGATCGTCGTGCCGGGGCGTAACCAGACCACCGGCGGCATGCCGCCGGTCACCGGCCTGGCGCCGCGCGAGCTGACCCTCGGCGATGCCCTGGCCATCGCCCGCCTGCCGCAGGTGCGCCGGGTGGCGCCGCAGCAGTCGGGGCGCGCCGAGGTACGCGCCGGCAATCGCCACCGCGAGACGCTGATCGTCGGCACCGACCACCACTTCTTCGTCATGCGCGGCCTGCAGCTGGCCCAGGGCCAGCCGCTGCCGGCACTGGCCGCCGGCCAGGGCGAGGCGGTGGGCGTGATCGGCGCACGGCTGCGCCGCGAGCTGTTCGGCGACGGGCCGGCGCTGGGCCAGTGGCTGCGCGCCGGCGACCGGCGGCTGCGGGTGATCGGCGTGCTGGCCGAGCGCGGCGAGTCGCTGGGCATGGATTTCTCCGACAGCCTGCTGATACCCCTGGCCAATGCCCAGGCGCTGTTCGACCGCGAGGGCCTGCTGCGTATCTTCGTCGAGCTGCGCGGCGCCAGTTACCTCGCCAGCGCGCAGCGGGAGATTCGTGCCAGCCTGAGCCGGCGTCACCAGGGCAAGGAGGATTTCACCCTGGTCGGCCAGGACGCCCTGCGCGGCACCTTCGAGCAGATTCTCGCGCGCCTGACCCAGGCGCTCGGCGGCATCGCCGCGATCAGCCTGCTGGTGGCCGGCATCCTGGTGATGAACGTGACCTGGATTTCGGTCAACCAGCGCACCGCCGAGATCGGCCTGCTCAAGGCCCTCGGCGCCAGCGCCGGGCAGGTGCGCCTGGTGTTTCTCGGCGAGGCGCTGCTGCTGGCCCTGGTCGGTGCGCTGGCTGGCCTGCTGCTGGCCGAGCTGCTGCTGTGGGGCGCGCGCCTGGCCACCGCGCTGCCGCTGCATGCGCCCTGGTCAGCCTGGGCCTGGCGTTGGCCTGCGCCGCACTGTTCGCCTGGCTGCCGGCCAACCGCGCCGCCAGCATGGCGCCGGTGCAGGCGCTGCACGGCGCGGCGGGGGCCGGCTGATGCAACTGCGCGACGGTCTGCGCCTGAGCGGCTCGGCGCTGCTCAGCCGGCCCCTGCGCAGCCTGCTGACCCTGCTCGGGGTGGCCATCGGCATCGCCGCCATGGCCCTGCTCACCGCCATCGGCGACGGCCTGCGCGGCTACGTGCAGGACAACTTCGCCCAGTTCGGCACGCGTAACCTGACCATCCGCCCGGGCATGACCCGCACCGGCGGCCTCGGCGGCGTGCTCAGCAACGTGCGCCCGCTGACCATCGCCGACGCCGATGCGTTGCGCCGCCTGGCCCACGTCGAGGCGGCGGTGCCGATCATCCAGGGCAACGGCGACATCCAGTTCGCCGGCCTGACCCGTTACACCGGGGTGCTCGGCTGCGGCCATCAGATGGCCACGGCCTGGCGCCTGCCGCTGGCCCTCGGCCAGTTCCTCCCCGAGCCACGCGACGGCCGCTCGCCGCCCTACGTGGTGCTCGGCCACACCCTGCGCCAGGAGCTGTTCGGCGCGGCCAACCCGCTGGGGCAGACGGTGCGGGTCGGCGGCACGCGCTTCCGGGTGATCGGGGTGATGGCGCGCCAGGGGCAGTTGCTCGGCTTCGATATCGACGACATCGCCTACGTGCCGGTGGACTGGGCTGAAAGCCTGTTCAACCGCGACGGCCTGGCCAAGATCAACCTGGTGTTCAGCGCCGGCAGCGGCGCGGCGCAGATGAGCGAACGGGTGCGCCGGCTGCTGATCGAGCGCCACGGCGAGGAGGATTTCAACCTGACCACCCAGGACGACATGCTGCGCAGCCTGGATCGCATCCTCGCCATGTTCAGCGTCGCGGTGGCGGCGCTGGGCGGTATCTCGCTGCTGGTGGGGGCGGTGGGCATCCTCACCATCATGACCACCGCGGTGGCCGAGCGCGCGGCGGAAATCGGCCTGCTGCGCGCGGTCGGCGCCACCTCGCGGCAGGTGCTGGCGCTGTTTCTCGGCGAGGCGCTGCTGCTGTCGCTGCTCGGCGGGCTGGCCGGGCTGCTGCTGATGGGCGCGCTGCTCGGCGCTCTGCAACTGGCGCTACCGGGGCTGCCGCTTGCCGTGCAGCCGGGGGGGCTGCTGCTGGCACTGCTGCTGGCGGCGCTGGTCGGGGTGCTCTCGGGCATCGCCCCGGCGCGGCGGGCGGCGCGCCTGCAGCCGGTCGAGGCGCTGCACAGCGAGTGATCAACGCTCGCGCTCGTAGCGCTCAAGGGTGTCGCGGGCGATCTGGCGGCCGAGCATGATCAGCTCCGGCGCCTTGTAGAACTCGAAGAAACGGCACACGCGCTTGGGCACGTTGATCAGGATGTCCGGCGGGTAGCCGGCGATCTTGTATTGCGCCAGCGAGGTCTGCATCACCTCGAAGCTCTGGTTGACCAGCTCCAGCAGCGAGGCCGGGCCGCTGAACTCGGCTACCCGTGAGCCGCTGGCGGATTTCGGTGCTGGTTCATCATCCTCTTTGCGGCTAGGCGCCGCGGCCGGGCTGATGTCATCGGCGAGCCGCTGCTGCTCGGCGAGCAACAGGGTTTCATCCTCACTCTTGCGGCGAAAACTGGGCAGGCGCGAGCCGAGTGACGTCATCAACTGGTCGATGCGCCCCTTGAGGGCCGCGGGGCGCTCGATTACCGGCAACTGGTAGTGATTCTGGTTGGTGGCGTTGAGGTTGACCGCGATGATCAGGTCGCAGTGGCTGGAGACCACCGGCACGATCGGCAGCGGGTTGAGCAAGCCGCCGTCGACCAGCATGCGCTTGCCCTGGATGACCGGGGTGAACAGGCTGGGAATCGCCGCCGAGGCGCGCATGGCCTGGTGCAGGCAGCCTTCCTGGAACCAGATTTCCTGCTGGTTGGTGAGGTCGGTGGCGACCGCGGTGAAGGGGATCGCCAGCTCTTCGATGTTGATCTCGCCGACTATGTCGTGGATGCGCCCGAACACCCGCTCGCCACGAATGGCACCGAGGCGGAAGCTGACATCGAGCAAGCGCAGTACATCGAGATAGTCCAGGCTTTCCGTCCATTCACGGTATTCGCGCAACTTGCCTGCGGCGAAAATACCGCCGACCACCGCGCCCATCGAGCAGCCGGCGATGCAGCCGATTTCGTAACCGCGCTCCTGCAACTCCTCGATCACACCGATGTGCGCATAGCCGCGCGCACCTCCCGAGCCCAATACCAGCGCCACTTTCTTGCTCATTGACCGATTCCCCCAGTGAAGCTTCGACCTTACTCGCGCAATTGGGCTTAGCCAAGGCAGTCTTTGCTAGAATCCGCCGCCAGTCGTCGATGCAAGAGAGAGACATGAGCGAGCCAATCCGTTTGACCCAGTACAGCCACGGCGCCGGTTGCGGCTGCAAGATTTCCCCCAAGGTGCTGGAGGTGATTCTCGCCGGCAGCGGCGCGCAGAATCTCGACCCGCGCCTATGGGTAGGCAACGCCTCGCGCGACGATGCCGCGGTCTATGCCATCGACGAGGAACGCGGGGTGGTCTCGACCACCGATTTCTTCATGCCCATCGTCGACGATCCCTACGATTTCGGCCGTATCGCCGCGACCAATGCAATCAGCGACATCTACGCCATGGGCGGCGATCCGCTGATGGCCATCGCCATCCTTGGCTGGCCGGTCAACGTGCTGGCCCCGGAAGTGGCACGCGAAGTGATCCGCGGTGGCCGCGCCGTGTGCGATGAAGCCGGCATTCCGCTGGCGGGCGGTCACTCGATCGATGCGCCGGAACCGATTTTCGGCCTGGCCGTGACCGGCCTGGTGAGCAAGGCCAACATGAAGCGCAACGATACCGCCACGGCTGGTTGCAAGCTGTATCTGACCAAGCCGCTGGGCATCGGCATCCTCACCACGGCGGAGAAGAAGGCCAAGCTGCGCGATGCGGACGTTGGCCTGGCGCGTGACTGGATGTGCACCCTGAACAAGCCCGGCAGCCGCTTTGGCAAGCTCGCCGGCGTGCGCGCGATGACCGACGTCACCGGCTTCGGCCTGCTTGGCCACCTGGTGGAAATGGCCGATGGCAGCGGTCTGAGTGCCCGTGTCGAGTTCGCCCGAGTGCCGCGTCTGGAGAGTGTCGAGCACTATCTGGAGCAGGGCTGCATACCCGGTGGCACCTTGCGCAATTTCGACAGTTACGGCGACAAGATCGCGCCGCTGCCCGAGCTGGCCAAGCTACTGCTGTGTGACCCGCAGACCAGCGGTGGCCTGCTGATTGCCGTGGCGCCGGAGGGCGAGGCCGAGTTCCTCGCCGTGGCCGCCGAGCTGGGGCTGGATCTGGCGCCCATCGGTGAGATGGTCGAGCGACAGCGTTACGCGGTCGAGGTGTTCTGATGCGCGACAACTGCACCGACTACCGCGATCTGTTCCTGCATGACCGGGCGATGATGGATACCCGTGCACCGGTCGAATTCCACAAAGGCGCCTTCCCCGGCGTGATCAATCTGCCGCTGATGACCGACATCGAACGGCAGAAGGTTGGCACCTGCTACAAGCAGCAAGGCCAGCAGGCGGCCATCGAGTTGGGCCATCAGCTGGTCAGCGGGCATACCAAGGCCGAGCGCATCGAGGCTTGGGCCGCCTTTGCCAAGGCCAACCCTGACGGTTACCTGTACTGCTTTCGCGGTGGCCTGCGCTCGCAGATCGTCCAGCAATGGCTGAAAAGCGAGGCGGGTATCGACTATCCGCGCGTGGTCGGTGGTTACAAGGCCATGCGCACCTTCCTTCTGCAGACCACCGACGAGGCGGTACAGGCGTGCGATTTCGTGCTGGTGGGCGGGATGACCGGCACCGGCAAGACCGAGGTGATCAGCCAACTGAGCAACAGCCTGGACCTGGAGGCGCACGCCAATCACCGAGGCTCCAGCTTCGGCAAGCGCGCCACTGGCCAGCCCGAGCAGATCGATTTCGAGAATGCTCTGGCCATCAATCTGCTCAAGCGCCGTGCCGCGGGACAGCAGCAGTTCGTGCTGGAAGATGAGGCGCGTCTGATCGGCCGCTGCTCCTTGCCATTACCGCTGTATCAGGCGATGCAGAATCATCCCCTGGTGTGGCTGGAGGACAGTGTGGCCAACCGTGTGGAGCGGATTCTGCAGGCCTACGTGGTCGAGCTGTGTGCTGAGTTCGTTGCAGCCCAGGGTGCCGAGGCAGGCTTCACCGCGTTCGCCGCGCGCCTGCGCGAGAGCCTGGCCAATATCACCCGTCGCCTGGGCGGCGAGCGGTACCAGCGCCTGGCCGCGATCATGGAGCAAGCGCTGCAGGAGCAGCAGGTCGATGGCCAGGTAGATACGCACCGCGGCTGGATCGAGGCTTTGCTGGTCGAGTACTACGATCCCATGTACGTGTTCCAGCGCGAGAGCAAATCCGGTCGGATTGAATTCGCCGGGGAGCAGCAGGCTGTGGTGGAATACCTGCGTAAGCGAAACGGCGGGTGAGGTGGGCACTTTCCTTCTGCCGTAGCGTCATAGACTGGGCCTAGCAGGCCGTTGAAAACTACCTGCGTTGCCATTGCTGCGTTAAAAACAGGCTCACAGTCGCAGACTGAACGCGCTTTAGCGCGGCCCCGAAGGGGTGAGCGAAGCGAATCAAGTGCTCATTTACAGCACGTAAAGTCGGGCGCGACCCCGGTCGTTTTTCGCCTGTTTTGCGGGGCCGCCATCGGTATTGCACTGGCTGCCTCGCCTACGTTTTCAACAGCCTGCTATACGTAGTCATATCCGTTCGAGGAGTGTGGTCGATGAAACACTGGATCTGTTTACCGCTGCTTGCGCTGGTGCTCACCGGCTGCGCCGGCAAGACCGTCTACCGTGAGACTTGTGCCAATCAACTGGATGCCGCCTGGAAAGAGCTGAGCATCGCCGAGGCCGAGGGCTTCGCCGGTACGGTGAGCTATTCCAAGGCGCTTTCGCTGCTTACCGCTGCCAAGACCCAGCAGCAGTTCGAAGCCTACGAAGGCTGCACCAGCAAGGCCGAGCGTGCGCGCTTTTACATCCGCGAATCGCGAGCGGGGCGTTGATGCAGCTCGATTTCTCCGATCTGAGCCCGCTCGAGGCTTATCGCTGGCTAGCTTCCACTGTCACGCCGCGGCCTATCGCCTGGGTCTCCACCCGTTCGGCCGAGGGCGTGACCAATCTGGCGCCGTTCAGCTTCTTTCAGGTGATCAGTGACAACCCGCCGACCTTGCTGGTCAACGTCAACACCCGCGACGATGGCAGCCTCAAGGACAGTCTGCGTAATGCCCAGGCCAGCGGCGAGCTGGCGATTCAATTGGTCAGCTTCGCTCAGGCCGAGGCGATGAATGCCTGTGCCGCGATCCTGCCGCATGAGGTCAGCGAATTTGCCCACTGCGCCATTGCCAGCCAGCCGTGCGCGCGCATCGACGTGCCGCGCGTCGTCGGCGCCCCGGTGACCTTCGAATGCCGTGTGACGCAAATCCAGCCCTATCCGGCGCAGCAACCCAATTGTCATCTGATCTTCGCCGAAGTGTTGCTGGCGCATATCGATGACGCAGTGCTCAACGAGCAGGGACGTATCGACCCGCTCAAGCTCGATCTGGTCGGTCGCCTGGGGGGCAGCGCCTACTGCCGCACACGTGACCTTTTCCAGATGCAGCGGCCCTGAACCCGTTCTGAAAACGACGTCCAGTTAACTCTCCCGGCCATCTTGGCGTCTGCTGGCTTGTCGCCAGTAGCGCTGCGCTCCTATGTTCCAGAATTCGGGGCTAGCTGCAGTAGGCAGGGGGATGTCATGGGTGGCTCATTGTGCAAGCGGCTGGCCAGTCTGAGCACGGCCAGCAAGTTGATGCTGGGTTTTGCTCTGGTATTGATTCTGACCGCTCTGGTGGCTGTTACCGGTTTGCTGGCGTTGCGTGAAGTCAGTGCTGGCGCTGAGCTGCAGCAGCGCATGAGCGCGCTGGGTGAGCAGGTGCTGCGCATGCGTCAGAGCGAGCAGGCGTTCGCGCTGAGTGGCGATAGTCAGCACGCCGCGCGTCTGGCCGAACAGGCCGAGGCGATTCTGCAGGCCGGGCAGGCACTGCAAGGTGAGCTCGATAGCGACACGGCCGCGATTCTGGCGCAGGTCGAGCCTGCACTGGCCGACTACCGCAGCGCTTTTGCCCGCTACGTTGAACTCACCGACAACATGCAGCTGTCCTTGCAAGCCGCCGACTGGCTGGTGGTCAGCGCGGCCAACAGCCTGGATCTGCTGCAGGAAGGGCTGACCGAAGACGGCGTCGACCTGCTCAAGAGCTCCCAAGGCGAGCAGGGCGGTGATTCGGTCCTGCAGGCCGGCAAGGTCGGCAAGATTCATCAACTACTGCTGCAGGCGTTGGATCAGGCACGCCAGCGCCTGGAGGCCAGCCGGCGCAGCGATAGCAGTGAGCAGGCGGAAATTGCCCAGGCAGGCGAGGCGCAAGCCCTGGCTGCCGAGTTGCGCGATGCGCTGGACGATCCCGGCTATGCCGCGGTGCTCGGCGAGGTGGTGGTCAACGTCGACTCCTTCAATGAGCGCCTGAAGGAATACGCCACCCAGTTGCAGCAACAAAAACAGGTATACGGGCAACTGGTCGCTCAGGTCGAGCAGTTGCTGCAGCGGGTCGAGCTGGCCCTGGACACGCAACGCCAGGCCATGCATGCCGAGCGTCAGGCCAGCAGCGGTCTGATCATCCTGGCAGCGGCCCTGGCGCTGCTTTTCGGTCTTGGCGCGGCGATCATGATCAGCCTGGCCATCGTGCGTCCGCTCAAGCGCGTGATCGGCCTCGCCGAATCCATTGCCAGTGGCGACCTCAGCGTACGTATCGAACAGGATCGGCGCGATGAAATCGGGCAGCTGCTGGCTGCCATGCAAGGGATGTCCGCCAACCTGCGCGATATGGTCGGCCGCCTGCAGGGTGGTGTGACGCAGATTTCCAGCTCCGCCCAGACCCTCTCGACAACTGCCGAGCAGACGCGCCAAGGCGTCAATGGTCAGAAGCTGGAGACCGATCAGGTCGCCACCGCCATGAGCCAGATGACGGCCACGGTGCACGAGGTGGCACGCAATGCCGAGGCCGCAGCGGCTTCCACTGAACAGGCTGACCAGCGTGTCGGTACCGGTAGCCAGGTGGTGCGCCAGACCCTGCAGCGCATCGAGCAATTGGCTCGCGCCATGGACGCCACTACCGAGAGCATTCAGCGCCTGAGCCAGGACACTCAGCGTATCGATGCCGTACTCGACGTGATCAAGAGCGTGGCCGAGCAGACCAACCTGCTGGCGCTCAACGCGGCCATCGAAGCGGCGCGCGCCGGAGAACAGGGGCGTGGTTTCGCGGTGGTCGCCGATGAGGTGCGGGCGTTGGCAAAACGCACTCAGCAATCCACGGCGGAAATCGAGTCGCTGATCGCAGCCTTGCGCGAGGGTAGCCGCCGCGCCGTGACGGACATGGAGCAGAGCGCCAGCCTGGTGAATCTCACGGTTGGCGACGCCAACCAGACCGAAGGCGCCCTGGCGGCCATTGCCGAGGCGGTGAGCCTGATCTCGGAGATGAATCAGCAGATCGCTGCCGCGGCCGAGCAGCAGACTGCCGTGGCCGAGGAAATCAACCGCAGCGTCACCTCGATCCGCGATATTGCCGATCAGTCAGCCACGGCCATGGACGAAACCGCCGCGTCGAGCATCCAGTTGGCTGAGCTGGGGCGTGAACTGCAGGGCATGGCGGGGCACTTTCGCCTGACATAGCGTCTGCCCTCACAGTTTCGTGAGCAAACTTTGCATAGAGCTATGCCACGCCTCGGCGCCCCAGTAGCATCGGTGTTCTGCATAAGGAGCCAACGATGCGAACCAAACTCGATACCTGTCTCGACTCGGTCAATCAGGTATTGCTAGGCAAAGAGGCGCAGGTGCGCCTGGCACTGACCTGCCTGCTGGCGCGTGGTCACCTGCTGATCGAAGACCTGCCGGGCATGGGCAAGACGACCCTCAGCCATGCCCTGGCACGGGTGCTGGGGCTGAGCTTTCAGCGTATCCAGTTCACCTCTGACCTGCTGCCGGGCGACATTCTTGGTACCTCGGTATTCGACAAGGACAGCGGGCAGTTCGTCTTTCATCCCGGGCCGATCTTTGCTGAGCTGGTATTGGCGGACGAGATCAACCGCGCCACGCCGAAGAGCCAGAGCGCGCTGCTCGAAGCCATGGAAGAAGGGCAGGTGACCATCGAGGGCGCTACTCGGCCGCTGCCCGAGCCGTTCTTCGTCATCGCCACGCAGAACCCGGTCAGCAGCGGCGGCACCTTCGCCTTACCCGAATCCCAACTCGATCGTTTTCTCATGCGTCTGTCGCTGGGTTACCCGGCGCAGGCTGCGGAACGGGCGTTGCTGCTGGGTGATGCCCGGCGCGATCTGTTGCCGCGCATGGAATCCATTCTCGACCACGCTGAATTGGCCCGTCTGCAGGCGCAAGTGCCCAAGGTGCGTGCCAGTGATGCGCTGATCGACTATGTGCTGCGCCTGGTCGAGGCGACGCGCAGTCAGCCGCAGTTCGCCTGGGGTTTGTCACCGCGTGCCAGTCTGGCGTTGTTGGCTGCAGCGCGGGCCTGGGCGCTGCTGGCCGAACGTGATTACGTGATTCCCGAAGACGTGCAAGCGGTACTGCCGTCGGTAGTGGGGCACCGTCTGCGCGAGCGCGCCGACCCTACCGGTCATGGTGGCGGCACTCTGGTGCAATGGTTGCTGCGCGAAGTGCCGGCGCTCTGATGCGTGCAGCGCTGAAGCCGCTCTGGCGGCGCTGGTTGGCCAGGCGTATTCCGCCAGCGGCCAGCGTGCGCCTGAATCAGCGGCGCATTTTCATTCTGCCCAGCCGGGTGGGGGCGGTTTTTGCCGTGGCCCTGCTGCTGATGCTGCTGGTGGGCATCAATTACCAGAACAGCCTGGCCTATGGCCTGACCTTCCTGCTGGTGTCGGTGTTTGTCGTCACCATCCTGCATACCTACCGCAACCTGGCCGGGTTGGTACTCAAGGCCGGTGGCGGTGGTGCGGTGTTCGCCGGCGAGCATGCGCGCTTTCGCGTACGCCTGGAGAGCCCTGAGCGTGAACGCCAGGCCGTGGCGCTGGGTTGGCCACCGTCTGATCTGGTGGTGCGCGACGTACCGCGCCAGGGGCAGACCGAAGTGGATCTGAGTCAGCCAGCCGTGCGACGTGGCTGGCTGCGGCCCGAGCGTCTACGGGTGGAAAGCCGTTTTCCGCTGGGCTTGCTGGTGGCCTGGAGCTGGGTCGATCTGGATCAGGCGGTGCTGGTCTACCCGCGGCCGCTGGAGGGGGAGCTGCCGTTGTCGGCAGGTCTGGGCGACGAGGAGGAGGAAGAGGGCATGCGTGCCCGCGGCCAGGGCGCCGATGATTTCCAGGGCCTGCGCGAGTATCAACCAGGCGACTCGAAACGGCGCCTGGACTGGAAGGCCTATTCACGTGGCCAGGGCCTGCTGGTCAAGGATTTCGCCATGCTCAGCGGCCGCGATCTATGGCTGGACTTCGACAGCCTGGGTGGCGACAGCGAAATGCGTCTGTCGCTGCTCTGCCACTGGGTACTGCAATTTACCGAGCGGCAACAGGCGTTCGGCCTGCAACTGCCTGGGCAGGTAATCGCCCCGGATTATGGTGAGGGTCATCGCGATGCCTGCCTGCGCGCCCTGGCGTTGTTCGGAGCACGCGCATGAGCAGCCTGCCGGGTATCCCGAGGATCGCCCTGACCTGGTTGCTGGTCGCCCAGGTGCTGGTGATCGTGCCGCACCTGGTGCATCTGCCGCTGTGGATGATCGCGCTATGGCTGGGCGCTGCCGGTTGGCGCGTACAGATCTTCCGCATGCGGGCGCGCTATCCCAATGGCTGGGCCAAGGGCGGCCTGGTGCTGCTGGTATTGGCTGGCATCCTGCTTTCGCGCGGCACACTGGTGGGGCTGGATGCCGCGTCGGTGCTGCTGATCGCCACCTTCACCCTCAAGCTGCTGGAGATGCGCACGCGGCGTGATGCGCTGGTGCTGATTTTCCTCGGTTTCTTCTGCGTGGTGACCGCCTATCTGTTCGAAGACGGCATTCTTGCCGCGCTCTACAGCCTGCTGCCGGTCACGGCGCTGCTGACCGCCCTGGTCGGCCTGCAGCACAGTGGTTTTGCCGAACGCCCCTGGCCGCCCCTGCGCCTGGCGGGTGGCCTGGTCCTGCAAGCGATACCGCTGATGCTGTTGCTGTTCGTGTTCTTTCCGCGCTTGGGGCCGTTGTGGTCACTGCCAATGCCCAGCGACAAGGGCGTCACTGGCCTGTCGGACAGCATGGAGCCGGCCGATATCGCTGAGCTCAGTCGCTCCTCGGCACTGGCCTTTCGCGCCAGCTTCGAGGGTGAAGTGCCGGCGAGAGGGCAGCTGTACTGGCGTGCTCTGACGCTGGAGCGTTTTGATGGCAGACGCTGGTCGCAGTCCGGTTACGCTGATGTACCCGTCGCGCCGCAGTGGAGCAAGGCCGGCGAACCGCTCGATTACAGCATCATCATGCAGCCCAGCGGCAAGCGTTGGCTGTACGCGCTGGATGTCGGCGAGATGGCGCAGGACAGCGGGCGGATGATGAACGACTTCCGTTGGCAGAGACTGCGTCCGGTGGATCGGCCCCTGCTGTACCAGGTGCGTTCCTGGCCGGAGGCCATGCGGGAGGCGCAGGCCGAACCGCCAGGTATCCGGCAGGCGCTGCAATTACCCGAGCAGGGCGACCCGCGCAGTCGCGCCTGGGCGGCTGAACTGAAGGAGCAGTATCCGCAGAGCGACGCATTAGTGGCGGCAGTGCTGCAGCATTTTAACCGTGAACCCTACGTCTACACACTGCGCCCGCAGCCTCTGGGCAGCGACAGCATCGACGATTTCCTGTTCAACACCCGGCGTGGTTTTTGCGCGCACTATGCCGGCGCCATGACCTTCGTGCTGCGTGCCGCGGGTATTCCCGCGCGGGTGGTGGCCGGTTATCAGGGCGGCGAGCTCAATCCCAATGGCAACTACATCCAGGTCCGTCAGTTCGACGCCCATGCCTGGGTCGAGTACTGGCAGCCGGGCCGTGGCTGGCGCAGCGTCGATCCGACTTTTCAGGTAGCACCGGAGCGTATCGAGCAAGGGCTGGAAGAGGCCTTGGCCGAGGAGGATGGTTTTCTCGACGATCAACCCTTCTCGCCACTGCGCTACCGCGAGCTGGCCTGGCTCAATCAGCTGCGCATGAGCTGGGAGAATCTCAATTACGGCTGGCAGCGCTGGGTGCTGGGGTACCAGGGCGAGCAGCAGCTGAAACTGCTGCAGAACTGGTTCGGCAGCCTCGATTGGCAGCGTCTGGCGCTCGTTCTGGTGGGCACTGGAGCGCTTCTGATTGGCCTGCTGGCGCTGTGGTTGCTCAAGCCCTGGCAACAGCGGCCTGATCCGCAACGCCAGGCGTTTCGCAAGTTCGAGCGGCTGTTGGCGCGCCATGACGTGCGCCGGGAAGCGGGTGAGGGCGCACGCTCCTTCGCGTTGCGCGCGGCGCGGCAGTTGCCCGAGCAGGCGGAGCAGATCGAGACATTTGCCCGTTGCTTCGAACAGCAGCGTTATGCCGGCGGGCCCGCGTCGCGTGATGCCCTGCGGCAGGCATTGAGTGATTTGCGCAGAGCATTACCCTGGCGCCTGTCGCGTTAGCGACCATTGGTCACTTGTTTGAGTGGGGGGCCGGGTTGTTAGCTTGATGCATCGTCGTTTGGGAGGATCGAGCATGAGCGATTTCATCGAACATTGTTTGGGGCGTGTCCTGGCTCTGCAGGTGCGGCTGTATGCCTGCCAGGCGCGGTTGGCTGACTGCACTGACACCGAGGCCTTGCACGACCTGCGCATCGCCCTGCGGCAATTGCGCAGCCTGTTGCGTCCGCTGCGCGGTTTGCCGGCTGTGGATGCTCTGGAGCAGGGAGCCGCAGTGCTGGGCCGCCTCAGTGGGCCGCTGCGTGATCGTGAGGTGTTGGTGGCCGAGCTGACTCGTCTGGGCCTGGTGCATCTGGCGCCTGCCGATGAGGCGCAGCGCGCCGCAGGTTACGTTGCCATTGCCAGCAGTGGCGAGTTGGCCGACCTGATGCTGTTGCTCGACGGCTGGCCGGCGAATTGGCGTGAAGCTGCCAGGCAAGGCCAATTGAACGATGTGGACAAGCGCATCCGGCGCCGCCTGCGGCGCCAGCAACGACAACTGGCCCGCGCGTTACGCGATCCGGCGCATGACCGCCATCGCCTGCGCCTGCTGATCAAACGTGTGCGCTACGCTGCTGAAACCTACCCGGCACAAAGTCGTTTGAGCAAGGCGGCGCAGCTCAGGCTCAAACGTGCGCAAAGCGCCCTTGGCGACTGGCATGACCACCTGCAGTGGCTGGCGCAGGCCGATGCGCTGGCGTCGCTGGGCCCTTGCCGGGCAATCTGGCTGCAGGCTCAGCAGGCGGCCGAGCAACGCGCTGATGGAGCCCTGCTGGCACTGTATGGCGATTTTCCCAGCGTGGAATAAGGCTACATTTTCGCCGCAAATATGACCGTATAAGCATCCTTGCGGGCTATCGTTCAGTTGCCACCATCCCCTAAGATCGTCGCCATCGATGAATGCCGAGGTGCGTATGATCTTTTCCGAAATGCTCGAAGCGGTGCGCCGCGATGCCGATGCCGTGGTGATCCCGGCCGAATGGGGGCAGGGACGCGCCAGTTTCGGCGGTCTGGTGGCGGCTCTGGCGTTCGAGGCGATGCGCGCCAAGGTGCCGCAGGACCGACCGGTGCGCTCGCTGGCCATCACCTTCGTCGGGCCGGTGGCGCCGGATGTTCCTGTCAGTTTTCAGGCCGAGGTGCTGCGCGAGGGCAAGGCGGTCAGCCAGATGTCCCTGCGTGCAGTTCAGGATGGCCAGGTGGTGACCGTGGTGCAGGGCAGCTTTGGCGCATCGCGTCCTTCGACGATTGCCGTGGAGGCACTTGCCGCGCCGCAGATCACGCCGGTCGAGCAATGCCAGGAATTGCCCTACGTGCGCAATGTCACGCCGGAGTTCACCCGCTTCCTGGCCATGCGTTGGGGGATTGGCGGCATGCCTTTCAGCAACACGCCGTCGCGGCAGATGGGCGGCTGGGTGCGCTTGCGCGGTGAGCGCGAGCCGCAGGCGCTCAGCGAGGCGCATGTGCTGGCACTGGTCGACGCCTGGCCGCCTGCGCTGCTGCCGTATCTGAAAAGCCCGGCGCCGGGCAGCTCGCTGACCTGGACCATCGAGTTCGTCCAGCCGCTACACACCCTCAGCAGCGAAGACTGGTGCCTGTATCGTGCGGATATCGAACATGCCCGCGATGGTTACGGGCACGTGGCGGCGGCGATGTGGACACCTGCAGGTGAGCTGATCGCCTTGAGCCGGCAGACCGTGACCGTATTTGCCTGATTCAGTGGCGCCGGCGTTGGCGCCAGGCGCGCCACCACGCGCCGCTGAAGAGAAAGCGCGGGAACGTCACGCACTGCTCCAACAGCAGGCGCTTCAGCGCATCGCTCTTGCTGGCGAAGGGTTCCGCAGGCTGTTGCTCCAGTCTGTGGCCGTGAGCTTGCAGCGCCAGGGAGGCGATCAGGCCGATGCTGCCCAGTGCCAACGGCACGAACCGCAGATGCCATAGGCCGATCAGCAGCAGTATCAGCGACAGCAGGAACAGTGGCACGGCGATCAGGTGCAGCAGCAGATTGGTGGGATGCCGATGCTGGCTGGCGTAATGACGCCATTGCCAGGCCAGCAGGTTGGGGTGACGTTTGCTCATGGGACGATCCTCGACTCGATAAGACGAGTCTAGGATCGCCGCCAATGCAGAGCGAATTGCTCCTGGCTATGGCGCAGATAGGCTTATGCCTAAAGGGCCACCTCTACAGGCGCAACTGGCCGATGGCCTTGTTCAGCTCGCCTGCCAGTTGGGCGAGTTGCTGACTGGTGGCGGCCGATTCGAGGGTCTGGCCAACGGTCTGTTCGGTGACGTCACGAATGCCCACCACCGAGCGGCTCATTTCTTCGGCCACCTGGCTCTGCTGTGTGGCGGCCACGGCGATCTGTGTATTGCTGTCGCGCATCAGCGCCACGGCGGCGGTGATCGCCGCCAGCGACTCGCCGGCTTCTTGCGCCAGTTGTACGCAATGGTTGGCGTTCTCCGAGCTTTCGCGCATGAACTCCACGGCGTCGCGGGTGCCGCCCTGCAGGTTGCCGATCATCTGGGTGATTTCGTCGGTGGAGTCCTGCACGCGCTTGGCCAGGTTGCGCACCTCGTCGGCGACCACGGCGAAGCCGCGACCCATTTCACCGGCGCGGGCGGCCTCGATGGCGGCATTGAGGGCGAGCAGGTTGGTCTGTTCGGCGATGCCGTGAATCACACCGACCACGCGGCTGATGTGCTGGCTGTCTTCGGCCAGGCGCTCGATGCTGGCGGCGCTTTGGCGTACGCCCTGCGACAGGGCTGCGATGGATTGCTCGACCCGTTCGACCACCTGCTGGCCTGCGCGCGCTAGCTGATCGGCATTGAGCGACTGATCGCGGGTGGTACCAGCGTGATCGGCGATATGCTGCACGGTCGCCGACATCTCGTTGATCGCGGTGGCAGCCTGATCGGTTTCACTTTGCTGGCTGAGCATGCCCTGACGCACCGCCCCCATGCGCTCGGCCATATCGCGGGTGCCACTGTTCAGCTCGTCAGCCACCTGGCCGACGGTGCCGACCACGCGCTGATAGCCGGCTTGCATGGCGTTGAAGGCGGCGGCCATCTGGCCGACCTCGTCACGGCTGCTCAGAGGGACGCGCAGGGACAGGTCGCCGCTGCGCTCGGCTTGCAGTATCACGTCCTTGAGGGTGTTGAGATGGCTGAGCAGAAAGCGGATCAACAGCTGCGAAGCAGCCAGCAGCAACAGCATCAACACGGCAACTGCGACGGCATAGGTCAGCGCGTGCTGGGCGAACAGGTCGAGCAGGCTGGGCGCGCGCGCCATGACCGCCAGGGTGCGTCCATCGCTGAGGGTGACGCGCTGCGCGCCGATCACCGGCGAGTCGCCGAACCGGGCGTCATGCTGCACGGCCTGCCAGCCACTGGCGTCGGGGCCACCTTGAGCACCTGGCAGGCTGCCGTTGCCCACCTGGATGTTGCTCGAACTGGGCAGTGCCGCCTGCTGCGGCCACTGCTGGAGCAGGCGCGCCTGCGCGATTGCAGCCTGCTTGGCATCGGCGCTGCGTGCCTGCTGTTCGGTATGCAGGGCGAACAGCACCAGCATCAGACTGATGACGAAGGCAACGGCATTGACCGCCCAGAATTTGTACTTCAGAGAAAGATCGCTGATCCAGGCGCCCATGCTGTTGTTATCCGTCTCGCTGCGTTCGCTATTGGCCAAGTGCCAGCAGTATGCATCGGTACACAGCCAGGGTCTTGACGCCAATCAATACTCTTGCGTCGAGTCTTCGACTATGGCTGGCATATCGAAGAACGCTCGCGCACAGGCTGTGGTCTGTGCCGCCAGGGTTTCCTCGCTTTGCCCGCGGTGCAACGCCACCTCGCGCAGCACCTCGCCGAGAAAGGCAGGCTCGTTACGCCCGCTCTTGGGCTTTGGCCGCAGGCTGCGCGGTAACAGGAAGGGCGCATCGGTCTCCAGCATCAGGCGCTCGCCGGGGATATCCTTGAGCAGCGGATGCAGGTGCGTACCGCGACGTTCGTCGCAGACCCAGCCGGTGATGCCGATATGCAGGTCGAGATCGAGATAGGCATAGAGTGCAGAGCGTTCGCCAGTAAAGCAGTGCACCACGGCCGCTGGCAGTCGGTCACGATAGTCATGCAGGATTTCCAGCAGGCGCTGGCTGGCTTCGCGTTCATGCAGAAACACCGGTATCTGCAACTCGACGGCCAGGGCCAGTTGTTCCTCCAGTGCTTTTTCCTGCGCCGGGCGTGGCGAGAAGTCGCGATCAAAATCCAGTCCGCATTCGCCTACGGCGCGCACTTGTGGCTCGGCCAGTAACGCCTTGAGCGTGCGGCTGCTGGCGCCATTCCACGAGCTTGCATCGTGCGGGTGAACTCCGGCGGTGCTAAATAGGCGCTGGCCGCTGCTATCCAACTGTCGGCAAAGTGCGAGGCTGGCCTCGCTTTCATTCAGACTGGTGCCGGTCAGCACCAACTGACACACCCCGGCTGCATAGGCGCGTTCGAGCAGCGCCTCGGCCTGCACCGCGAGGCTGGGGTGGGTGAGATTGACGGCAATATCGATGAGTTGCATGGTGCCACCTGTTGAACGCGAGGGGGCAGAATAGCAGATGCTATCCGTTCGTCAGGAAGTCGATTTAAAACAATAAGTTGGTCGCTGTTTTTAAGGTTGATGCAAGGTTGTGGGGTGGCGCGGCAGCGCTCTGCTGTGCCAATCTCCGCGCCCCTGCCGCCCTTGGAGCTTGTTTGGCGGGTATACGGTCAGTAGCCGCCTGTCGCGCATCGGCGTACAGCAGCCACCAACCGGATGAGGCTTCGGCGGTCTACCGCCTTCCCTGGAGAGTCGATGTCGCGATTGCTGCTGATCCTGTGCCTACTGGCTGCGCTGCCGTTGTCGGTCAGTGCGCGCGTGGCCGGCCCGCCGGAGGTCGGCAGTCAGGCCCGCAGTGCGCGCGATCTGCCGACGATTCGCAGCAGTGGTGAGCTACGGGTGCTGGTCAATCAGAGCCGCAACAGCTCGGGCTCGGTCAAGGGCCAGAGCATTGGCGTCGAATATCACCGCCTACGGGCGTTCGAGCAGTACCTCAACCGCAATGCCCGAGATGGTCGCAGCCTCAGACTGAAGATCATCCCCAAAGCCAAGGATCAGTTGCTTGGCGCATTGCAGCGCGGCGAGGGCGATCTGGTTGCGCCCGGCGAACTGCTCAATGTGCGCACCGGGCATGATGTCAGTGCCAGTACGGCGATTCGCCGCGAAGTACCGCTGGTGCTGGTGTCGAAGCAGGGTAACCGGCATTACCGCAGCCTCGAACAGCTGGCCGGGCGTAGTCTTTCATTGCCAGCGGGTAGCGCCGTGGGTGACGCGCTACGGTTGATCAACCAGCAACTGGCTGAGCGCAAACTGCCGCCCATCGTGGTCGAGTGGGTCGACCCCAGCCTGGCCGTCGAAGATGTACTGGAAATGGTCCAGGCCGGCATCTTCGAGCGTACTGCGGTGGAGCTGCCGATCGCCGAACGTTGGGCCAAGGTGATGCCCAAGTTGCGCGTCGACAAGCATCTGTTCCTGGCACGTGATGGCGACATGAAATGGTTCATGCGCCCCGATGCGCCGATGCTACGAGCCAGTATCGACCGTTTCTTCAGTAGCTATCAGAGCCCGGCCGACCAGGATGCGGCGTTCCAACGTGTCTATCGCCGCTTATACAAGGTGCATTCGCCGCTGGGGCGCACTGAACGACAGCGTCTGGAGAAGGTGCGCCCGGTGCTGCAGCAGCATGCCGAGCAGCAGGGTTTCGATTGGCTGATGCTGGCTGCGCTAGCATTCAAGGAGTCGACGTTGAACCCATCGGCGCGCGGCGCCAGCGGCGCGACCGGGCTGATGCAGATCACCCCGGCGGCAGCGCGTAGCGTCGGGGTGAGCAACATTCAGAACCTCGACGGTAACGTCCAGGCCAGCAGCAAGTACCTGGCGATGATCCGCCGCAACTTCTTCAACAGCCCGCAGCTCAACGAGCGCGAGCGCATGGCCTTCGTCCTGGCTGGCTACAACCTGGGGCCGCAGCGGGTGCAGAGCCTGCGCGCCGAGGCTCGCAGGCGTGGCCTCAATCCCAATCAGTGGTTCTTCCAGGTCGAACGTGTGGCCATGGAGCAGATGGGCATGGGCGTGGTGAGTTATGTGAATGCGGTGAATAAGTACTACCTTGCTTATGACCGTGAGCGCTATCTGCTCGAACCGTAAAGGCAGCGTCTGACGGCCAAGTAGATATTTATTTATTCGATATTAATTGCCGGTGTTTTGCTGTTTTTTAATCGAGTGCATTGGATATTCTGTGCGCCATCAACTCCACACACGAAGGAAGGGTTGTAATGAACAACCTGATCAAGAACATCACCGCCACCCAGGCCAGCTTCGGCATCACGCATCCTGCGTTCAGGTACCAGCAAGAAGGCCCGCACATGCGGGCCTTCTTGCATCAAGCGCTGAACGATCAGGCGGTAGCGGCCTGATCAGCTTTCTTTTCCTGCGCAATGACCTGCTGCGCCAGTTCGATCATCTGCTCGCGCATCCAGCGGTTGGCCGGGTCCTGATCGGTACT